>JAWLGU010000023.1:0-53690 GCA_041690675.1 Pseudomonadales bacterium
CATGTCGCGCCCAAAGTGTGCTCCATTTTTTCTTCATTGTGTGACGCGCTGCCGGTAAAATTGTCCACCTAATTGGCGTCGTGGCCCTGAAGGCGCGGCGCCCAAAAGAAGAAGTAGGGGTTGGACAAGGTAATGCACACGCGCCGACATTGGGAGCAGCTACCTTTCATATTCAAGTTGCAGGCCGTGGCGTTGGGGGTCATCGCCCTGGCCGTCACGCTGGTGGTGAACGTGGCCGCCCCGCAGGGCTACGAGCGGGTGGCCTTCGCCGTCCCGGCCCCAGAGGTGGTGAACGTGCCCTGGCAATCCGAGGTGGACGCCTTCGGCGAGAAAGTGAGCCAGGCATTCGGCCTGCACCGCAGCACCGCCAACGAGTTCGCGAGCTGGATCCTCGAAGCCTCCCAACGTCAGGGGCTGGAACCCGAGCTGCTGGCCAGCCTGGTGCACACGGAGAGCACCTTCCGCAAGGACGCTTTGTCATCGGTAGGGGCCATCGGGCCGGCCCAGGTGCGGCCCCACTTCTGGAGCGGATTCTGCGGCAGCTCCAACCTTCACGACCCGGCTGAGAACATCTACTGCGGCGCCCAGGTGCTCTCCCACCTGCGCGAGCGCTGCGGGGACGACCGCTGCGCCCTGGCCGCCTACAACATCGGCATGTACAGCGAGCGCGTCCAGGCCGCCCACCGCTACGTCACCAAGATCGACCGGGCACGCAGCCGGCTCAGCGAGGTGCTGTAAGGTCAGGCTTCGAAGGTCCGGGCCCAGTTCTCCCGGGTCGCGAAGGCCACGTAGCGCTCTGCCATGTCCGGGGTCAGCAGCTCCAGCAGCACCTGATTCTCCACCCACACCTCTACCACTTCGAAGAAGCCGCCCCGCGGTCCCTTCTGACACAGCCAGCCGGCGTCGGCGCAGGCCTTCGCGATCTCCTCTTCGCTCACGGGCACCGACAGGGCGGCGTGAAAGGCGCTGTGCAGGCTCGGCCGCGCACTTTCCACCAGCGCCGGCAGCTCCGGCGTGGAGGGCTCAAGGTGCCGGTCGGCGGGATAGATCTCGATGCAGCCGGAGTCGTCGTGAGCGAAGATCGCATAGCTGCCCGGATACATGGGAAACGGCTGCACGCGACTCCCCAGCAGCCGTGCCAACACCTCCGCCGTTTCCGCGGGCTGCCGCGCGGGGATCGATATGTGATGAATCATGCTCGCGTCTCCAGAATTGATGTCACTCAGCGTGATGTCGATGCGACGGCGAATCGCCGCGTTCCAGCGCCTCCAGCACCAGCCGGACGATCCAGGCCACGACTTCGGCCGAGGCGTCGCCTTTGACGGCGAACTCCTTGCGCACCTGCCACCACGTCTCCGCAGCCACCAGGTGAATGAGCACCGCCAGCACCGCCTTGGCCTCATCGGGCGGCAGGGCGCTCACCGGCTCGGCCAGCGCCTCGGCGATGCCGGAACGTCTGCGCGCGGTGAGCCTGGAGCGGACACCGCGTCCGAGCTCGGAGACCAGCAGCGCCTGCATCAGCTCGGCGTGGTTCTCGAACAGCTCGTAGCTGGCGGAGACCGAATCCACCACCTCGTCCGGGTCGGCGGGGAGGGGAATCTTGCCGGTGAAACCCAGCACCCACCTGGACAGCGCCTCGAGCATGTGGTCCTTGCTGGGGAAGTGGCGAAAGACGGTGCGGGGCGTGACCCCGGCTTCGCGCGCGGCGTCCTCCACGGAGAACTCCACCGAGTTGCTCCTCGTGAGCTGATCGGCCAGGGCGCGCAGGATGTCGAGCTTCGTCTGCTCCGCCTTCTGCGCGCGCCCGCTGTTGTCGTAACGTCGCCTGGTTGCCTTCTGCTGCGTCACGGTCTTGCCCGGTGTCCTATATTGGTGTCATCATACATGACATCAATATGGAATCAACGGTATGGTCGGGTCGATGGGACGGGCGGCGGGTCGGGTGACCTCGCGGGCGCTGATGGCGATGGTGCTGGTCGCCGCTGGGGGTTGCGGGGGCGGTGCGGGTGGCGACGGCAACGCAGGCACGCCGCCGCCCCCCACCCCAGGCTGCCCCGAGTGGTCCGGCACATTGGATCTGGCGCAGGCGGATCATCACAGCCTGGTCACCGAAGTAGCGGTGGTGGATGCGTGCAGCTACCTGATCGCGGGGTACGAGCGGTCCAGCCACGCGGGTGAGCCCCTGGGGAATGCCCGAGGCTTCGTCCGCAGGGTCGCGATCGACCCAGCCGGCAATCTGGTGGCGCGGTGGAGCTACGTGCTCGATACCTCGGGGGCGGATGCCGTCACCGGCATGCGGGTCACCGGCGGCCAGATCCGCTTCTGGGGCACCACCGACGGCGCCATCGAGGGTTACGCCAGCGCCGGCGAAAAAGACGTGGTGCTGGGCGTGCTCGATGTGGACGGGCGCCTGCTGAAGCTGTCCCAGCTCGGCAACGAGAAGCCCAACGTGCCGGTGGAGCTCCTGACCACCGAGTCGGGGGAACTCTTACTGGTGGGCCGCGACGAGGTGTTCGTGCCGACGAACTTCGTGGAGTCCTGGGAGGACCCGTGGCTCGCGTCGGTGACGGAACACGCGGACTTCTTCGCCCTCAACTGGATCCGCAATCACGAGACCGCAGCCGCCGATTGGCATACCGCCGCGGTGGCGCTCGGTGAGACGGTGCTCACGGCCATCCACGGCGACGCCGGCCCCGCCCGCGGTGCCGTGCTGGAGCGGCGGGACGCCACCGGCGGCCTCCTCTGGTCCCTGCCCATCAGCAGCGGCCCCTACGACCAGATCGGCAGCCTTCACCTGCAGCCCGGCGGCGCCAGCCTTCTGGCGCTCGGCACCACCTACGGTCGGCTCGGCGACACCCCGGTGGGCGATGCCGATCTGTTCATCGCCGAGGTGGACCCCGAGCTGGGAACGGTCACGCGGATCCGCCAGTTCGGCACGGAACGGCTCGATTGGGCCACGCGGCTCTTGGTATCGGGGTCGCGGCGGACCGTGCTGGCCGAGGTGCTGGGCGAGGACGGGAGCTGGTGGGTGGAGGCGCACGAGCTCACCCCCGCAGGCGCCATCGGGCGCACCGGCCGGATCCGTCTCGGCAGCGGCACTCGGGCGACCAGCGGTGCCCACGTGGACGGCGGGCTGCTGGTCGGCGGCAGCTTCCTGGAAGCCGGTCGGGCGCGAGGTTACCTGCGGCTGCTGCAGGGCGGGTCGGTGTGAGGCCCGGAAACCGGGCTTCTCAGAAGCCGGCTTCGCCGCGGGCGATCCGTGCGGCGAAGTCGGGCTCCAGCGGCTCGTAGTGTTCGCTGCCGGGCTTCATCACGTAGAGCGGGTCCTCGACCCGCTGCGGATCGAAGCCTTCCTCGCGCAGCCTGCTCTTCACCAGCTTGAAGGTGCCGGTCACCGTGGGTTCCCGCGCCACGCGCAGGAACACCGGACGGGCGTAGCTCGGCAGCTCCCGTTTGACGTAGTCGGAGAACCGGTCCAGGTCGAGCGCGCTCTCGCCGTCCTCCAGGGTCAGCGCCGCCATCCCGGCACGGCCGTCGGCGCCCGGCACCGTCACGCCGTAGACGTTGCTGAAGCGGACCTGGGGAAAGCCGTTGATGATCTCCCCCACCTCGTTGGTGGAGACGTTCTCCGACTTCCAGCGGAAGGTATCCCCCACCCGGTCGACGAACTGGTAGTGGGGAAACCCGAGCGCGAAGCCAACGTCGACGGTCTTCATCAGGTCCCCGGAGTTGAACCAGGCGTCACCTTCCTCGAACGCGTTGCGGACGATCTTCTTCTCCGTGGCTTCCGGATTGGTGTAGCCCTCGAAGACGGACTCCTCGGTGATCTGCCCCAGCAACAGCCCGGGCTCGCCCGGCTCCACGCGAATGCAGCGGCCATGCTCGTCCCGAACGATCTCGTCGGCGTCCACGTCGTAGCGCACGAGGGCATGGCTCGCCGAAGTCATCCCTACGGTGCAGTCCTTGTTGAGCAGGTTGGCGAACGCCACGTTGCCTTCGCTGGCGCCGTAGAACTCGGCGATGCGCTTGATGCCGAAGCGCCGCTTGAACTGCATCCACACGTCCGGGCGCAGGCCGTTGCCCATCATCCGGGTCAGCGGGTTGTCATGGTCGTCTGCGTTGCTCGGGGTGTTCACCAGATACCGGCACAGCTCGCCGATGTAGATGAAGCAGGTGGTCTGGTTGGCTCGCACCTCCTCGAGAAAATGGCTGGCGGAGAACTTGCGGCGAATGAACATGCTGGCGCCGGAAGAGAAGGCGGCGCCCACGCCCACCATCAGTCCGGTGCCGTGGTACAGCGGCAGACAGATGTAGAGCCGGTCCTTGTGAGTGCACTTGAGGCCGGCGCGGTGAGCCAGCAGGGCGGTGGACAGGTAGCGCCGGTTGGAGAGCACCGCGGCCTTCGGCAGGCCGGTGGTGCCGGAGGTGAAGATGTAGAACGCGCTGTCGCCCAGAGTGACCTCGGCGGTTTCCGGCAGGTTCTCGGCGCTGGCGCCACCGGCCAGCTCGTCCAGGCTCCGGGCCCAGTTGCCCGGAGGCTCCGGGTGCCGGGTGTCGCTGACCCACAGGAAGTCCCGGCCATCGGCCAGCCCCAGCTGATCCTTCACCTCGGCGAGCCGCTCGCCGAGCTCGCTGCCGAAGATGCAGACTTTCGAGTCGGTGCTGCCGATGCAATGGGTGAGCGAGCGGCCGTGCAGGTTGGTGTTGATGAGCGAGGCGGTGACTCCGAGTTTGTTCAGCGCCACCACCGTCGCCAGGAACTCGATGCGATTCTCCATGAGGACGCTGGCGGTGTCGCCCCGCGCCAGCCCCTGATCGCGGAACACCCGGGCGTAGCGGTTGGCCAGGGCGTTGAACTCGCCCCAGGTGAGGGTCTGCCCCTCGAACAGCAGGGCGCTGCGGTCCGGGAACCGGGCGGCCGTGCGTTCCACCAGCGCGGCCACGCAGTCCCGCTCGTCGAGCGGGCGAGGTTCCATGCCCTTCTTCAGCGCCAGCAGGGTCGGAACCTCAGCCAGCGTGCGGGCGACGTCGGCGATGCCCATGTCGTGATCCAGCCTCCCTCCGGATAGCGGCCCACCTTAGCCGTGGCGCCTCCCGCCATCAAGGCGGATGTGTCATCCTTCCTGCACAGCCGTGGCAAGCACCTTGGGGGGCGCATGAATCGATGGCAGGTGGGAGACGTGACCATCACGCGGGTCGTGGAGATGGAGGTCACCGGTGGCAGCCGGTTCATCCTGCCGGACGCCACCCCGGAAGCCTGCAGGCCGCTCAGCTGGCTGCGGCCCCATTTCATGGATGCCGAAGGCAAGCTGATCATGAGCATCCACGCCCTGGTGGTGGATACCGGCGCGCGCCGCATCGTCGTCGACACCTGCATCGGCAACGACAAGGAGCGGTCGATTCCGAACTGGAGCCGTCTGCAGACCTCGTTCCTCGAAGTCCTGGAAGCCGCCGGGTACCCGCGGCAGACCATCGACACGGTGCTGTGCACCCATCTGCACGTGGACCACGTGGGCTGGAACACCATGCTGGTGGACGGCCGCTGGGTGCCGACCTTTCCCAACGCCCGCTATCTGCTGGCGGAGAACGAGTGGCGCTACTGGAGCGAAACCGACGACGACCCGATGAACGCCGGCGTGCTGGACGATTCGGTGCGCCCGGTCTTCGAGGCGGGTCAGGTGGATCTCATCGACTGGGAGCACCGGGTGTGCGACGAGGTGACCCTCGAGCCCACCCCGGGCCATACCCCGGGCCACGTCAGCATTCACATCCGCTCGCGGGGCGAAGAGGCGCTCATCACCGGCGACTGTATCCACCACCCGTGTCAGATGACGCGAACGGACTGGTGCAGCTCGGCGGATTACGACAAGTCCATGGGGCGCGAGACGCGGGAGGCCCTGCTGGCGCGGTACGCCGAGCGGGACGTGCTGGTGATCGGCACCCATTTCGCCACCCCCACCGCCGGATGGGTGAAGCGGCACGCGGACGGCGGCTACTGGCTGGACGTGGGCGGATCCGGCTCCTGACACCGCAAGGCGAGCCGCTGCATCCAGGCGTCGATGTGGTGGCGTGAGAACGGCAGATCCAGGCCGACGAAGGCGACCCCGAGGGGCAGCATCCAGAACCCCAGGACCGGCAGGAATCCCAGCACGCCGCCGACGATGAGCAGCAGCCCCAGGAGCGAGCGCACCCCCGGGGAGACGTGATGGCGAGCCCACCACAATGCCCGGTAGGTGGTGGCGGCGATACGGCGTTTCACGGCGGCGCGGTTCATGTTGGCGTCGTTTGCGCGGCCCTCAGACCAGCAGCGGGCCGTCGCTGGGCGCGTCGTGATCGTGGGGGTGAGCCCGGCGCTTCAGGTTCGGATCGATAGAGAGAAACCGATAGCAGCCGTCTTCGTGGAGGGTGCGCTGGATCCGGTTGCGGTACATGAGCAGGTGCAGATGGGCGATGGCTTCGCCCAGTGCCATCATCATCTGCCGCGGATCCAGCTCGCGCCTGAACAGCACCGGCAGCAGCTCCCGGGCCAGCCGCGGCTCCACGCAGTGCTCCTCGATGGCGAGCATGCGGTCCTCGTGATGGCCGATGAGCTCGCGCAGCCGCTCCCGCACCCCGTGGAACGGCAGATTGTGCGCGGGCAGGACCAGGAGGTCGGGGGGCAGCTTGAGGAAGCGGTCGTGGGATTCCATCCAGTCCTTCAGCGGGTTGGCTTCGGGCTCCACCGGATGGACGCTCACGTTGCTGGTGATCACCGGCAGGATCTGATCGCCCGAGACCAGCACCTTCAACGACGGGCAGTACAGGCAGACGTGCTCGGGGGAGTGCCCCGACCCCACCAGCACCTGCCAGGTCTGAGCTCCGATGTCGAGGGTGTCGCCGTGCTCCAGGCGCCGGTAGCCCATGGGCAGCTCCGAGGTAGTCATCCCGGCATTGGAGCGCTGTTCCCACTGGCGGCGAAGATCGTCCAGGTAGTCCGACGGCATGCCCGCACGCTGGTAGAACTGGCGGCTCAGCCAGGAATGGTGCCCGGGCCCGCCCTGGGAAAAGGCTCGGGCCTGGAAGTACTCGGCCCGGGACATGTACAGCGGGCAGCGGAAGTGTTCGGTGATCATGCCGGCCTGACCGACGTGATCCGGATGCATGTGGGTGCAGATGACCCCGGTGACGGGTTTGCCGTCGAGCTCCCGGGCGAAGATCTCGTGCCACAGCTCCGTGGTTTCCGCCAGCGGCAACCCGGTGTCCACCACCCACCAGCCGTCGTGATCTTCCAGCAGGTACAGGTTGATGTGGTTCAGCGACCCGCCCATGGGCATGGTCAACCAGCGCACGCCGGGGGCCACTTCCATGGTGGTGCCCGGGGCGGGGTGGTGGGGATGCGGGTACTCGAGCGAAGTCATGGTCGGCAGTATAACGGAACCCGGTGTGCAGGGAGGCTGTGGATGCTTTAGATTTACCGGTTCTGGCATTCGCACGCGGAGGGGAGGCTCGACCATGGCCATGAACGTCAAACCGGTGCCGGCGCTCGACGATCAGATCAACGAGATCCGCTTGGCCACGGCGGAGATCATCAACCGGGATGTCCTGCCCAACGAGGGCCGGCTCTGGGGCTGGCTTTCCGACAGCGCCAACGCCCCCAACGAGGCGGCGGCGGAGGCGAAGGAGCTGCGCCGGCAGATCCAGGAGAAGGTGAAGGAGGCGGGGCTATGGGCACCGCACCTGCCCAAGGAGTTCGGCGGCATGGGGCTCACCTTTCTCCAGCACGCCTACATGAACGAGGTGCTGGCCTACAGTCCCGGGGCCGCCTCCCTGTTCGGCGTGGTGGCGCCCAACTCCGGCAATCAGAAGATCCTGGTCAAGTACGGGACCCCGGAGCAGCACGAGAAATGGTTGAAGCCCCTGACGGAGGGCACCATGCAGTCGGGCTTCTCCATGACCGAGCCCCACAATCCCGGCTCCGATCCGCGCTCCATCACCACCCGGGCCGAGCTCGACGGCGACGAGTGGGTGATCAACGGCCACAAGTGGTTCACCTCCAACGGTCACGCCGCGGACTTCTTCATCGTCATGTGCCGCACATCCGATCCGGACGCCCCCGGCGACGAGAACGACAAGATGACCCAGATCATCGTGCCCAAGGACACGCCGGGCGTGAAGATCGTCCGTGGCGTACCGGTGTGGGGCCGGTCCTCGAGCCACTGCGAGATCGTCTACGACAATGTTCGGGTGCCCAAGGAGAACCAGCTCGGCCGCACGGGCAGCGGTCATCAGGCCGCTCAGGACCGACTCGGCGCCGGCCGCGTGTACCACTGCATGAACTCCATCGGCTCCATGTGGCGGGCCTTCGACCTGATGGTGGAGCGGCTGACCACCCGCGAGGTGCACGGCGGCGAGAAGCTCGAGGAGAAGCAGTTCATGCAGGGCTTCATCGCCGAAAGCTACATGGATATCCAGAGCGCGCGGCTCATGACCATTCACTGCGCCGAGAAGATGGAGAGCGGCGCCGATCCCCGCACCGACATCTCGGCCATCAAGATATTCGTCCCGGCGGCCTACCACCGGGTGGTGGACCGCGCCATCCAGGTGTGGGGCGCCGCGGGGGTCAGCGGCGACCTGCCGCTGGCGGGCATGTACCAGGGCGCCCGCACCCTGCGGCTGGCGGACGGGCCGGACGAGGTGCACAAGATCCTCATCGCGAAGCTGATCCTGCGGCGGTACCACGCCGGCGAGACCTGGGATTTCGGCAACTGAAGGCTACAGCCGGTCGGGGCGTCCCGCTATCATGCGGCGAGGATCCGGTCTGAGGAGAGTCGAAAATGCGCTGCCCCAAGTGCCCCGGCACCCTGGAACGGAAGACCTATGGGCGCAAGATCACCGTGCACCGCTGCAGCGACTGTGGCGGGCTGTGGTGCAATCCCGAGGTGCTCGTGGAGATGAAGCGCGAGTGGATGTCGGAAGCCGTGCTCGATCCGGGCGACCCCAGGGTGGGCAAGGCGCTCGACAAGCTGGACAACATCGAATGTCCGGAATGCGGCGTGGTCATGGAGAAGACCAGCGATCCGCGGCAGACCCACATCTGGTACGAGACGTGCCCGCAATGCGGCAACATCTTTCTGGACGCAGGCGAGTTCACGGATCTCAAGTACGACACCCTCATGGACCGGCTGCGCGGCCTGGTGCGGGGCAGGCGCCCCCAGGGCTGAGCTGAGCGCCCGTCGCGGGGAGGGCAGCACCGTCCGCAGACGGCACCGTCCGCAGACGGCGCCGTCCGTGGACCGCGTCGGCCAGGGTCACGCCGTGGCGCTCTCCTCCACCGGGTCGTCCCGCACGACCACCGTGTTGGCCACCTCGACGATGTCCTCCGCCTTCATGCCCACGCGCCGGGCGTGCTCCTGAATGGCTTCGGGTCCGGTGGCCTGGTAGATGCAGATGGTTCCGAGGCGGCCGTCGTCCTCCTTGACCACGTAGGAACGGATCCAGCGCACCTGATCGGGCATTTCCTCGTTGCCGATCTGGGCCGAGCGGCTGGCGGTGGTTTCGAGCTCCGAGGCGTCCGCCCAATTGCTGCGGCGTCGAATCACGTACGTTTTCATGTCGTCGTCTCCTTCTCCGGGTGGGTCGAGTGGGCTGCTCGACACGGGGGCGCGGGCAGCCGTTGGAGAGTGAGCCTAGAGAATGCAGTGTATCTGGTCCTTTTCTGGACCTTATCAAAGGCTTATCTTTTCCGCGAGCGCTGAGACGTTCAGGAGCCACGGTGTTTCGATTCGCAGAGTTCGAGCTCGACGAAAGCCGTCGCGAGATACGGCTGCAGGGCCGGGAGATCCCGGTGCAGCCCCGGGTGCTCGATCTGCTCGTGTATCTGCTGCGCAATCGCGACCGCGTGGTCAGCAAGGACGAGCTGCTGGACAGCCTGTGGCCGGGCACCGTGGTGGTGGACGGCGCGCTGCAACGGGTGGTGAGCCTGGCTCGGTCGGTCCTGTCCCAGGGCGGCGCCCGCGACGCCATACGCACCTACGCCCGTCACGGCTATCGATTCTGTCTGGAAGGTGTCGCCGCCGTCGAGCCTGGCGCCATGGCGGGACGAAATCACGAGCGACTCGAGCAGGCGCGGGAGGCCTATCACCGGATGGACTGGCGAGCGGCCGCGGCGGCGTTCGCCGCTGCCGATGCGGCGCAGGCCCTGGTTGCGCCGGATCTCGAGCGCTGGGCCCAAGCGCTTCATTGGGGCGGCGACGCCCGGGCGGCGTGCGAGCCTCTGGAGCGCGCGGTGGCGGCCCATCTCAGTCAGGGCGATCGCACCGGCGCCGCACGGGCCGCCCTGCTGCTGGCCCAGATCGCTTTCGAGCGCATGGAGCTGGCCATCTCCACCGGCTGGTATCGGCGTGCCGCCACGTACCTGCGGGACGTGGAGGACTCCCGCGAACGGGGGCTGCTGCACTATCTCGCGGCCCGCATGGCACTGTTCGAAGGCGACTTCCGCAAAGCCTTGGACGAGGCCCAGGCGGCGCACCGGCTGGGCGTGGCGTTGGAGGACCCGGATCTCGAGGGGCTGGGTCTGCTGTACTCCGGCCACGCGCTGCTGGGGCTGGGCGAGGTGGGTGAGGGCGTCGAGGCTCAGAACGAGGCGGCCGCATCGGTGCTCACGGGGCAGGTGAGCTCCTGGGCTGGCGCTCTGATCTACTGCGGGGTGGTGTGGGCGTGCCGCAACCGGGCCGACTGGGATCGAGCCGCGCAATGGACGGAACAGCTCACTCGCTGGTGTGAGAAGCGGGGGATGCAGGCGTTTCCCGGGACCTGCCGGCTGCACCGCGCCGAGGTGCTCGGGGTCTGCGGCGAGATCGAGGAGGCGCTGCGCGAGATCAGCGAATCCACGGCCGTGCTCTCCACCTGGGCGCCCTGGGCCGAGGGTGACGGGTACCGGGTGCTGGGCGATCTTCGGCTCGGCCAGGGGGAGCTCGCCGAGGCGGAGAAGGCCTATCGCCGGGCCCGGGAGCTGGGGTGGGATCCCCAGCCCGGTTACGCCATCCTGCTGCTGAACCAGGGGGAGGCGGAGGCGGCGGTGAGCACGCTGGAGGCTTCGCTCGCGGACCCGGGCTGGGTGAACCGGGAGCGGCGGGGGGTGCTGCTGGCGCACCTGCTGCTGGCCAGCGCCCGGGCCGGACGACTCGAGCGGGCCCGGGAAGTGCTGGTCGAGCTGCAGGCGAACCCGGAGCTGTGCGCCGCGCCGGCCGCCGAGGCCATGCTGCTGCGCGGGCGGGCTGAGCTGGCATGGGCGGAAGGCCGCGCAGCGGAGGCGGTGCAGGACCTGCGTCGCGCGGCGGCGCTATGGCATCTGGTGGGCTCGCCGCTGCACGCGGCGCACCTGCGGCTGCGGCTCGCCGAGCTTCTCGGCGGCACCAGCCGGGCCGAAGCGGAAGCCGAGCTCGCCGTGGCGGAGGCGGCGTTCGCCGCCCATCAGGCGCCGAAGGTTCTGGATCGGTGCCGCCGCCTGCGCGCGGCGTGGGCGGAAGGACTGGCCGTCGGCCGGCCGCGCGGCTAATCGGCCTCGGGGCGCAGAGCTGCCAGCACGGCGTCCAGAAACCTGGCCACCTCGTCCGGGTCGCGAAGCCGGTAGCGGGCGGCGCTGGGGATGGGGCGATGAGCAACCAGGATGCCGATGCCCCGGTCGCGGATCTCCCGGAAGGCATTCTCGTCCGTGGTGTCGTCGCCGATGTAAAGGGGCCGCACGTCCGGCGGCAGCTCCGCCACCTCCATGAGCCAGGTGAGCGCCTTGCCCTTGTGCCAGGCCGCCGCGGGCTGGACCTCCACCACCATCTTGCCGTGGAAAAGCTGCAGCTCACGATGGTCGTCCACCACCTGCTGGACCGCGGCCCGCACCTCGTCGGCCGCCGCCTCCGCGACCTGCCGGTAGTGCACGGCCACGGCGAGACGCTTGCGCTCCAGAGCCACGCCCGGCACCGCCTCCGCCAGCCGTTCGAGCCGTTCCCGGGCCTGGGCCAGCGCCGGCAGCGCCGCGGAGCCTTCGGGCACGACGCTGTGCTCGCCGTGGGGGCCGGCGATGTCGAAGCCGTGACTGCCGGCGTACCAGAGTCCGGCGATGCCCACGCGTTGGCGAACGTCGGCCAGGTCGCGGCCGCTCAGCACACCCACCGGCACCCGCCGGCCGAGCGCCAGCAGGGTGGCGCGCACGCGGTCCGGCAGCCGTGCGTCCTCTGGGTGGTCGACGATGGGGGTGAGGGTGCCGTCGAAGTCGAGGAACAGCGCCAGGCGGCCGTCACCGACGATCTCCGCCACGTGGTCCAGAGCGTCCGGCAGCAGTAGGCTCATGCTGCGTTCAGCGCTTTCAGGAAGTGTTTCCGCCAGGTGTCCGCGGTGTTGCTTTCGAGGATCTGCATGCCCCGTTCCCAGCGGGCGCGACGTTCCGCCACCGGCATGTTCAGCGCGCGGTAGATGCCGTCCGCCACGTGGTTCGGGTTGTAGGGGTTGACCACCACCGCCGAGTCCGCGAGCTCCTCGGCCGCGCCGGCCAGGCTGGAGAGCACCAGGACGCCCGGGTCCTCGGCGGTCTGGGCGGCCACGAACTCCTTGGCCACCAGGTTCATGCCGTCGCGCAGCGGCGTCACCAGCCCCACGTGGGCCAGCGAGAAGTACCCCAGCAGCTCGTCGCGGGGAATCTGCTGCTCGATGAGCCGCAGCGGGGTCCAGTAGACGCTGTTGTTGCGCCCGTTGATGCGCCCGGCCTCCGCCTCGAGCTGGCCGGCGATCTCCTGGTACTCCTGAACGCTCACCCGGGACGGCGCCGTGACCTGGATGTAGATCATGGCATCGTCCACCTCCTGCTTGTGCTCGTTCAGGAACACCTCGAAGGCGTGGAATCGCTCCACCAGGCCCTTGGTATAGTCCAGGCGGTCGGCGCCGATGACCAGCTTGCGTCCGCGCAGCGCCCGGGTCAGCCGCTGACCGGCCTGGGTGGCGCGGTTCGTCAGAGCCACCTGGGCGGTGCCGGCCACGTCAATGCCGATGGGAAACGCACCGAAGCGGAGGCTGCGGCCGTCCAGGGTGGCGACACCGGTGGCGGAATCCACCTCGGCGCCCAGCTCCCGCGCCACCGACTCGGCGAAGTGGCGCACGTCCCAGGGGGTCTGGAAGCCCACCAGATCGTAGGCGAAAAACGATCGCAGCAGGGCGTTGCGCTCCGGCAGCGCGCGGAAAACGTCGTAAGGCGGGAACGGCGTGTGCAGGAAGAAGCCGATGCGATTGGTGATTCCGCGGTCGCGCAGCTCGCGGCCGAGGGGAATCAGGTGATAGTCCTGCACCCAGACCACGTCGCCGGGCGCGAGCAGCGACGCCGCCACCTGGCCGAAGTAGGCGTTGACGTCGTCGTAGGCGGCGCGGAACGTCTCCTGGTATTCCATGGCGTGGAGGCGCTCGTGGAACAACGGCCAGAGCACGCTGTTGGAGTAGCCGAGGTAGTAGCGGTCGAAGTCGCGCTGGGTCAGCGGCAAGGTGGTGAACGCAATGTTGTCCTCGTGGACCACCGACGGCACCGACTTGCGCTCCGCCGTCTGGCTGCCGCTCCAGCCGAACCAGATTCCACCGGTCTCGGACAGGGCGTCCCGCAGCGCCACGGCCAGCCCTCCAGCGCCCGTTTTCGCCGTGGGCAGCGGCACCCGGTTGGAGATCACCACCAGTCTCAAATTGAGTCCTCCCAGCGCATCGACAGTCGTTGTGCGCAGTTGATGATGCCCACCATGGAGTAGGTCTGCGGGAAGTTGCCCCACATCTCGTTGGTCCTGGGATCGATGTGCTCCGCCATGAGCCCCAGATGATTGCGGCAGGCCAGCAGGTGCTCGTAGATGTGCCGAGCCTCCTCGCGCCGGCCCACCATCGCCAGCGCATCCACCAGCCAGAACGTGCAGACCACGAAGGCGTTCTCGGGCGCGCCGAAGTCGTCCTCCTCCAGGTAGCGGTAGACGAAGCCGTCGCAGAGGAGCTCCCGTTCCACCGCGGCCAGCGTGCCCAGCATCCGTGGATCGTCCGGCGGCAGGAAGCCGAGCTCGAACATCTGCAGCAGCGCGGCATCCAGCGTTTCACCGCCGAATGTGGCGGCGAAGCTGTTGCGCCGGTCGCACCAGGCCTCGGCGAGGATGGTCTCGTGCATGCGCTGGGCTTCCCCATGCCACCGGGCCGCCCGCTCGGCGTCGCCGAGCCGCCGGGCGATGCGTTCCAGGCGGTCGCAGGCAGCCCAGCACATCAGGCACGAGTAGGTGTGCACCAGCGCCTTGCCGCGGAATTCCCAGATGCCCGCGTCCGGCTGCTCGAAGTAGGCCAGCGCGAGCTGGCCCACCCGCTCCAGCCGGGGCAGCAGGGCTTCGCGGTGCACGGTGGTGATGCGCTCGTCGAACATGAGCTGGGTCAACGCCATCACCACGGCGCCGTAAACGTCGTGCTGGCGCTGTGCGTAGGCCTGATTGCCCACGCGCACCGGACCCATGTGGTGGTAGCCGGACAGGTGCGGAACCTCGATCTCCTCCAGCCGCGCCGCGCCGTTGATGCCGTACACCGGCTGCAGCTCGTCCCGGCCGCTGGCGTCGAGCCCGGCCACCAGATTGCTGATGTAGCGCAGGAAGTCTTCCATGGCGTTCGTGGCGCCCAGGCGGTTGAGCGCGCGCACCACGAAATAGCTGTCGCGGAGCCAGCACAGTCGGTAGTCCCAGTTGCGCGCCACGTTCGCCGCTTCCGGCAGGGACGTGGTGGGGGCGGCGATGATGGCGCCGGTGTCCCGGAACACGGACAGGTTCAGCGTGATGGCGGCGCGAATCACCTCGTTCTGCCATTCGAAGGGTATGGACAGGTGCCGCACCCAGCTCTGCCAGTAATCCACGGTGTTGCGCAGGAACCGCTCCGCCACGTCTATGGGCGCTTCCTGGAGGCTCTCGTCTGCGGTGAGCACCACGGCGATGGGCCGGTCGAGCACGAACGGGGTTTCCTCCACCAGCGCGCTGATGGAGGCGTTGCTGGTGGCTCGGATCACCCCGCCGGGGGAGCCGACGAAGCGGAGGTGGTTGGTTCCGTGGGTGGTGACGCAGCGCTCGGCGCCGTAGTCGCTCATGGGCCGCAGCTGGATGCGGATGTGCGGGTCGCCGCGCAGCGGGCGGATGATCCGGATCACAGTGCTGGGGTGGAAGTAACGGCCGTAGTGACGAAACCGCGGGCAGAAATCCAGCACCTCCAGGGCGGCCCCGGAACGATCTTCCAGCTCCGTGCGCAGCACGGCGGTGTTCTCGACATAGCTCTGACGGCTCGACACCAGGGCATCGAGCGCCACCCCGAAGGTACCATCCGGGTGGGGGTTCTGCGGGTCGCCGTTGAGCAAGCTGCAGAACACGGGATCGCCGTCGAACCGCGGATAGCAGTACCACACCATCTCGGCACGCCGATTCACCAGCGCGCTGACCATCCCGTTGCCGATGATTCCGAGATCCAGACCGCTCATGGTTTCCGGGGATAGCGGGAACCCGGCAAGCTTACCGGGAAAGCGGTGCCGGCACCAAGGCGGCGGCCGGTGCGGCCGGCCGGCTCAGCGGGAAACCTCCACCTCCCGGTCCTCGGCGGCGCTGCGGTAACAGGCATCGACGATCCGGTGGGCCTCGAGGGCGTGATGGAAGTTCGGCACGGCGGCCGCGCCCGAGGCGGCGGCCTGGACGAAGCGCCGGTCCGACAGTCCCGCCAGGCTGCGCAGGTCCTCGTCCCGGGGGTGGAGCCTTTCCAGGGCCATGTAACGGGAGAGCACCTCGTCGGAGGACAGGGTCACCGCACTTTCGTCTTCCAGCTCCATGGTGAGGCTGCCGAAGTAGTCGTCGAAGGTCTCGAAGCGGGCGCGCTCGCAGAACACCTCGAGGTGCCGGCTGGACGGCCGGGTACCCACCCGGTGCCACACCGACGACAGGGTGGTGTGATGGCCGCCGTGGTGCTGCAGGGTCACCAGCGCCACGTCCTCGATTCCCGGATAGCCGGCCACGTTGCGGATGCGGCAACGCACCCGCTCGATGGGGCCGAACAGCCGGGACAGCAGGTCGACGTCGTGGATGGAATGCTCGAGCAGGGTACCACCGCCGGCCCGTTCCACGTCCGCGCGCCAGGTGGAACCGTAGTGGCCGCCCACCGGGAAGAACTGGTCGTCCCGGAGGTGCGCCGTGAGCAGCGCCCCGTGGTCTTCGGTGAGCAGGTCGGCGAGGACCCGGTAGATCGGGCTGTAGTTGAGCACCAGGCCCACCTGATGGGTGATGCCGGTGGCGGCCACTGCGGACGCCATTCGCCCGGCTTCTGCCAGTGACTTTGCCAGCGGCTTCTCGCAGAAGAGATGCGTGCCCGCCGCAGCGGCTGCAGCCACCAGATGAGGGTGCTCCGAGGTCTCCGTGCACACGTACACCGCGTCACACAGCTCGATGACGTCGGCCGCATTGTCCGTCACTACCTGGCAGCCCGCCACGGCGGCGAAGCGCTCTGCCCGGGCGATTTCCAGGTCGCAGACGGCGTGGTAGCTGATGTCCGCCAGCTCGCGGCTCTGGATGGTCTTGAGGTTGCGGGCGTGGAAGGTGCCGATGTGGCCGCAGCCGATGAGGCCGACCTTCAGGGTCATGGGATGGCTCGCCGATGGGTTCGCGCCAGTATGTCGAAGCCGCCTGCCGCGGGCCAGCCCGGGGCCCGAGAGGGTCGGGCTGCGAATTTCGGTTGACAGTCGCTGGCGACAGGAGGATGATCCCGCGCCTCATTTTCGCCGACAGACACCCGAACGTACGCACGATGAGCTCCGTTACCCACATCGAATTCCTGGACACCGCCCCGGTGGCGCAGTGGCTGCGCGCCTGCGTGGTGGCCATGGGCCCGGGAGGAGGCGGCTCGAGCGGATAACCTTCATCGAACGTGAGCGACGTGCATGAAGAACCCCGGAGAGCCCCAAAGCCTCCGGGGTTTTTCGTTATTGGACCGGAACAACAGCAACAACGGGCGAGAGCACGATCAATGAACGCGCGGTCGACACAACAGAGCCTGCAGAGAAATCTGGGCACGACCCTGGCGCTGGGATTCTTCCAGGTGTTCCTGGTGATCATGCCCATCGCTGTGCCCTTCTTTCAGTCGAAAGGGCTGGAGATGCAGGAGGTCTTCAGCCTCCAGGCGCTGTTCGCGCTGGCGGTTCTGGTCACCGAGGTGCCCTCCGGCTACGCTGCCGACCTGCTCGGCCGCAAGCCCACGCTGGTGGTCGGCTCGGTGGTGGCCGGAATCGGCCACAGCCTGTTGGTGTTCGCCGACGGGTTCGCCGGGCTGGCGTTGTTCGAGATCGCCCTGGGCATCTCGAGCAGCCTCATTTCCGGCGCCGACATCGCGCTGCTCTATGACAGCGAAGCGGCCCTCGGCCGCGGCCAGGACCAGCAGCGCCAGGTGGTGGGGCGGCTGTATGCCATGCGCACCATCTCCGAGGCCGCGGCGGCGGTGCTCTGCAGTCTGTTGCTGCTGATCTCCATGGAACTGGTGGTCTGGATTCAGGCGCTGGTTGGCTGGGTGCCGCTGCTGCTGTCGCTGCGCCTGGTGGAGCCGCCGGTGGCACGCCTCGATCAGTCGGGGCACTTGCGCAACATGGGGCGCATCTGCCGGCACCTGCTGGCGGACAGCCGGGTGCTGCGCCTGACCTTCCTGGCGCTGTGCATCTGGAGCCTCACCACCTTCTACGCGGTGTGGCTCATCCAGGAGCTGTGGCAGCAGCAGGGGATACCGCTGGGGGCCTTCGGTTACATGTGGGCGGCGCTCACGGCGCTGGCTGCCCTGTCGGGGCGCTGGGCGCACCTGGCCGAAGCGCGGCTCGGCACCTCCGCGCTGCTCGTGCTCGTGGGCCTGTTGCCTGCGGCAGGATATCTCGGGCTCGATCTGCTGGGCGCGGTGGGCGGTTTCGTCGCCAGCGCCAGCTTCTTCGTGGCCCGGGGCATGGGTCTGGTGGTGCTGCAGGAAGCGCTGAACCGGCGGGTTCCGGGGAACTTCCGGGCCACGGCCAATTCCCTGGCGAGCTTCGGCTTCCGCGGTGCCTTCGCCGTGACCGGTCCGTGGGTGGGCCAGGTGCTGGATCTGTGGGGCATGAGCACCACCCTGTGGCTGCTGGCCGGGGCGACCCTGGCCATCTTCGCCGGGCTCATGCTGCCGCTGCTGGCGGCGGCCCGAGCCCAGCGGGTGGTGGCCGAGGCGGCGTGAGCTGGTGTCAGCGGTGGGCGCGCACCGCCTTCACCAGTTCCTCTTTGCTCATCTTGCTGCGGTTGGCGATGTGGAGCTGTTTCGCCTGGTTGTACAGCTCCCGCTTCGAGCGCTGCTCCAACGGGGCATTGGGATTACCCGTGCCCTGGGTCCTCCGGTTGGGGGTCCGCCCCTCCTCACGCCGCTGCTTGTTGGTGGTTCGCGCGGCGATCTCCTTGGCGCGGCGCTCGCTGGTGCCGCGCTTCTCCTGGCTCTGCTTGATGTGCTCGTACTGGCGCTCGTCCTTGTCGCTCCATTTACCTGGCATGGCTGGTCTCCTCAATGGGTGAGTCGCTCGAGTATGGCGTCGCAGAAGGCGGGGAGATCGTCGGGTTTGCGCGAGGTGATGAGGTTGCCGTCCACCACCACGGCCTCGTCCACCACGTCGCCGCCCGCGTTCACCAGATCGCGGCGGATCGACGGCCAGGAGGTGAGCCGGTGATCGCGCACCGCATCCGCGTCCACCAGCAGGCTCGGCCCGTGACACACCGCGGCGATGAGCTTCCCGCTGTCGTGGAAATGCCGGACGAAGTCGACGATGGCTGCGTCCGTGCGCAGGTGATCCGGCGAGAAGCCGCCCGGAATCAGCAGCGCGTCGAAGTCCTCGGCGCGCACGTCCCCGGGCGTCGCCTCGACCTTCACGCGCTCGTGGTGCCGCTTGCCTTCCACCTCGGTCCCTTTCCGCGAGCCCACGACGGTGAGCGAGTGACCCGCCTCGGACAGGCAATCCGCGGGTTGCCGGTACTCGGCATCCTCGAAGTCGTCCGCCAGTACCACTGCGACTTTGGCCATCACTCGGTCCTCTGTTCGGCTCCGGATTGGGTGGAGAACTCGGCGAACTCGGTGCGCAGGGTCTCCGACTGGGGATCCTGCATGTTGCCGGCCAGCACGGATTGCGGCGTCGTTTCCTGGCCGTAATACTCGGAGGTCTCCTCTTCGTCGAAGTTGATGTCTGCGATGCCGATGGCGGCTTCGGCCAGCAGGCCCTCGGTGTCCGTCCATACCACCACGTCGCCGCGGCCCCAATCGGCTTCCGCCTCGGCCGACCAGTTGACGAGGGCGAGCCCGGCCTCGGCGTTGAGCGAGAAGTTGTTCTCCTGCTGGAAGTTCTCCACCGCCTGGTCGGACATCAGCAGCATGACGATGGACCCCGCCGCGGCGCCGGCCTGCAGACCGAGGCTGATGCTGCCCACGTCGTAGAACGCCGGGCTGCTCCACTCGCCCTCGGCAACCTGGGCGAGCATCACGCCTTCGCCGCCGGCCCCGCCTACCAGCAACGAAGCGGTGGCGTAGTCGGGGATGATGAACACCCCTTTCGCCCGGGCCAGGGCCTGGCCCAGTTCCTGGTCCTGCTTCATCTGCTGGACCACGTTCATGGCCTCCCGGACGTCGTCCTCCGGGCCGGTCATGTCCTGTCCCGCAGTGGCGGCGTGTTGCGTTTCGGCGGCGGCATCCCAGTCCGACTGCTCGGTCTGGGCGATCCCGGCGCCCGAGGTCAGGGCCAGCGTGAGCGCGCCGGCCAGGGCCGCAGGTGTGCGAATCGTCGTCATGGCGAACTCCTTTCCGTTGGCTGTCGTTCTGTGACTGCAAACGCCGTGCCCGCGGTTGGACGGATTGCGGCGTGTCAACCGCCGGAGCGGGCAAGGTGTCTACACTGGTGGCTTCCCACCGGACGAGACGAGGCATCGATGAAGATCTCGACACGGGCTCTGGCGGCATGGCTGCTCGCGGCTGCCCTGGCGGGGTGTGCCGCCACCGAGACGCGGCGCTCCGCAGGTGAAACCGTGGACGACACCGTGCTGCTCGGCCGGGTGAAGACGGCCCTGGTGTCGGATTCGCGCACCGACGGGCTTGACATGGACGTGGGGGTGTTCCGTGGCCGTGTGCAGCTCAACGGGACCGCCGACAGCGAGGAAGAGAAGCAGGCCGCAACCGAGGTGGTCGAGAGCGTGGCCGGCGTCACCGGCATCGAGAACAACCTGGTGGTCCAGGAGCAGTCGCGCCGGGTCGGCGAGTACCTGGATGACAAGGCTCTGGAAGCCCGGGTCAGCACCGCGCTGGCGCGCGCCGACGACGTGAGCGTGCTGGACGTGGAGGTGGAAGCCAACCGCGGCGTCGTCTCTCTCGGCGGATTCGTGGACACCGAGCAGGAGAAGGCACGCGCCGGGGAGATCGCCGCCGGCGTGCGCTACGTGCAGCGGGTGATCAACAACATCGCGGTACGCTCGAGATGAGCATGCGCCGGTTGCGAGCCCTCAGCTCACCTCCACCGCGTCGATGAGCCCGGGCCGCAGCAGGGGCCCGCGGCGCTTGCGCTCGTAGCTTCGAGCGGGGGTGTTGACGATCTCCGTGAGCTCGCCGGCGGCGAGCGCCGTCTCCACCCGCTCAGGGCTGGTGTCCTCGTACAGAGTCGTGCGCTGCCGCGGCCGGCGCTGGGCGTGGCGGATCATGTCCAGCATGAGCGCGGGCGACGTCTCCTGGCCGTGAGTGGTGCCGGCGGCCCGGGAGATGCTCTCGTTCATCAGGGTTCCGCCCAGGTCGTTGCAGCCGGCGTTCAGGCACGCCTCGACCCCCGCGTAGCCGAGCTTCACCCAACTCGCCTGGATGTTCGGGATGTGCGGATGCAGCGCCAGGCGCGCCACCGCGTGCATGAGCACCGACTCCCGGAAGGTGGGGCCTTTGCGGGCCTTGCCTTTCAGGTACATGGGCGCCTCCATGTGCACGAAGGGCAGGGGCACGAACTCGGTGAAGCCACCGGTGCGCTTCTGCAGCGCGCGGATGCGCAGCAGGTGGCGGGCCCAGTGCTCGGGACGCTCCACGTGGCCGTACATGATGGTGGCGGTGGTGCGGAAACCCACCCGGTGGGCCGCCTCCATGACCTCGAGCCACTGCTCGGTGTTGATCTTGTCGGGGCAGATGATCTGCCGAACCTCGTCGTCCAGGATCTCTGCGGCCGTGCCGGGCAGGGTGCCGAGGCCCGCGTCCTTGAGGCGGCGCAGGTAGGTTTCCAGATCCAGGTCCAAGGTGGCTGCGCCCTGCCAGACCTCCAGCGGCGAGAATGCATGGATGTGCATGTCGGGCACCGCGTCCTTCACCGCCTCGAGAATGGCCACGTAGGTGTCGCCGGTGTACTCCGGGTGAATGCCGCCCTGCATGCACACCTCGGTGGCGCCCCGGGCCCACGCTTCGGCGGTGCGCCGCTGGATCTCCTCATGGGACAGGTCGTAGGGGCGCCCGCGCAGGTTCTCCGAGAGCTTGCCCTTCGAGAACGCGCAGAACTGGCACTTGAAGTAGCAGATGTTGGTGTAGTTGATGTTGCGGTTGACCACGAAGCTCACGGTGTCGCCGTTCACCTGCCGGCGCAGCCGGTCGGCCGCCTGCACCACGGCGCTGAAGTCGTCTCCCCGGGCGGCGAACAGGCGAAGGAGCTCCGCCTCCTCGAGGTCGGCCCCGGCGCAGGCACGATCCAGGATCTGCCGCACCTCCGTGGAGACCGATCCGGGGACGCGCGGGATGGCCGCCAGCACCTCCGCCGGGGGTTCCACCGCCGCCCCCGGACACCAGTCGTCGGTGCGGGGCAGGCCCTCGGCGTCTACCAGATCCACAACGCGCTCGTGCAGCGCCTCGTCCACCCACGCGGGCAGATCGCGGGCGAACTGCGGATACACGGTGAGGCGCTCGTGCAGGTGCTTGCCCGCAGCCGCGGTCTCGCGGGCCAGCTCCTCGAGGTGGGGCCAGGGCGCCTCGGGATTGACGAAGTCCGGCGTCAGCGGCGATACCCCGCCCCAGTCGTTGATGCCCGCGTCGACCAAGCGCGGCAGCACGCCCGGGCTCAGGTTGGGCGGAGCCTGAACGCTCATGCCGGGCCCGAACAGGATCCGCGCCACGGCGATGGTCCAGAGCAGCTCATTCAGGTCCGGCTCCGGGGCCCGGGCCATCTTCGTTTCCGGCTTGGCGCGGAAGTTCTGGACGATGATCTCCTGGATGTGGCCGTGACGCTGATGGACGTCGCGGATCGCCAGCAGCGACTCCACCCGCTCGCGGCGGGTCTCGCCGATGCCGATGAGGATCCCCGTGGTGAAGGGCACCCGGGCAGCGCCGGCGAGCTCCAGGGTCTCCAGCCGCACTGCGGGCACCTTGTCCGGCGAGCCGTAGTGGGGCATGCCTTTCTCGCACAGCCGCTCGGACAGGGATTCGAGCATGATGCCCATGGACGGCGACACCCGGCGCAGCCGGGCGAGCTCGTCGGCGCTCAGGGTGCCGGGGTTGAGGTGGGGCAGCAGGCCCGTCTCCTGGAGCACCCGTTCGGCCACGTGCTCGAGGTAGTCCACGGTGGATGCGAAGCCCATGGCATCCAGCGCCTCGCGGGCGGCGCGGTAGCGCAGCTCGGGCTTCTCGCCCAGGGTGAACAGCGCTTCCTTGCAGCCCATGGCGGCGCCGTGGCGGGCCACCTCCAGCACCTCCTCCACGGTCATGTAGGGGGCTTTGAGCTTGCGCGGCACCTGCGCGAAGGTGCAGTAGTGGCAGACGTCCCGGCACAGGTGGGTCAGGGGGATGAACACCTTGCGGGAATAGGTGACCACGTTGCCGAAGCCGTCGTCGCGCAGCCGCGCCGCCAGGCCGGCGAGGGCGGCGGTGTCCTCCACCTCGGCCAGCGCCAGGGCCAGATCCCGGTCCGGGAGTCGTCCCGTCTCGGCCAGTCGGTTCGCGCGTTCCAGAGGATGCTTCATGGTGAGTCTGGGCTTGCAGTGGGAGGGCTCATTGTGGGGTTGGAACGGCTGGGCGTCCAGCCGGGCTCCGGATGCTCCGCCCGGCGGTCAGCCCGGCGTGACCCCCCGGGCACCGGACGAGGCGGGCGCGAAAGCCAGTCGCCGGGCGATGCCCGAGTGGTGCAGGAATGCGGCGGTCTGGGTGGCAGGGCCCTGCTCCAGCAGGGCCATGAGGTCCGCCGGGGTGTCCACGTCCAGGGCGAACCGCGGCGAAGGAACCACCCGCGGCTGCACGCCCGCAGCGAACGCCGCGTCCACGTGGGGCCTGAAGCTGCGGCCGTCGAAGCGGAAGCGGATGCGGTTGGGCGGCGAGCAGATCAGGCCGTTGGTGCCCACGTGCTCGTCGTCCGGGATGACGGTGACCGCTTCGTGATGGCGGAGAATGTCGTCGATCTCGTCCGCATCGATGAGCGGCACGTCGGCGGGCACGATCATCACGCCGCGCGCGTGCAGGTGCTCCGCGAGGTACTCCGCCGCCTGGATCAGGGCGGCGGTGAGGTCGGCATCGGGGCTCTCGGTGAAGCGTTCGGTGCCAAAGGTCTGGGCCAGGGCGTCGGCCTCCGGGGCGCGGGAGACGATCAGCACGCCGGAGAGCCGCCGGCAGCGGACCAGGGCCGAGAGCACGTCCCGGGCCATGGCCAGCATGAGCGCGCGCCGTTCCTCCAGGCTCAGCACGTCGGCGAGCCGGCGTTTCGCCCGCTCCAGACTCTTGATGGGAACGATGGCCCACATGGTGCTCTCCGGCCGCAGCCGTTGCGTCAGCGAAGCTCGTCGATGAAGCCGAGCACCGCCGCCGCCAGATCCGTTCGATCGTGCAACGTTACCATCACCGTCTGGGTCACGACAGTGGGTACGGGAATCTGCTCCGCCGTCGCCGCGTCCCGGCGGTCCAGGACGAAGCCGTCCAGCAGGTCGCCGTAATGCCGCGCCACCTGATCGGCGCTGGCCGGTAGGTCGAGCTCCTGCATCATCTTCGCCGCCGGCCCCTTGAGGGCGGTGCCGCCGACGATGGGCGAGACCGCCACCACCGGGGCCCGCGCCGCGGCCAGGGCCTCCCGCATGCCGGGCAGGGCCAGCATGGGATCCACCGAGACGAAAGGATTCGAGGGGCAGATGACCACGCCGTCGGCCTGCTCGAGCCACCGCAGGATGGCCGGGTTGGGGCGCGCGTCGTCGACGCCCTGGAACTCGAAGCCGCTCACCGCCGGCGCGCAGCGGTCGCGCACGAAGTAATGCTGAAAGGCCAGGGGACCAGCGGCGGTGTGCACCACCGTGCGCACCGGCTCGTCGGACATGGGCAGAATGGGATGATCCACCCCGAGCGCGCGGGCCAGCGCCGCGGCCACCTCGGTCCGGCTGGCGCCGTCAGCCAGCATGCGGGTGCGGGTGACGTGCATGGCCAGGTCCTTGTCGCCCAGCTTGAACCAGGTCTCGCCGCCCAGGGTCTCCAGGGCGCTCATGAAGCTCCAGGTCTCGTCCCGCCGGCCCCACCCGGTGTCCGGGTTGGCCAGGTCCGCCAGGGTGTAGACCAGGGTGTCCAGGTCCGGGCAGATCTCGAGCCCCAGGTGGCGGAAATCGTCACCCGTGTTCACCGCGAACGCCAGCGCGTCCGCCGGCAGCAGCCGGGCCAGGCCCAGCCCGAGCTTGGCCCCGCCGACACCGCCGGTCAGCGCCAGGATCTTCGCGGGACGTGCCATCAGCGGAACATGTCCTCCTCCAGCGGACGGATGATGTCGCGCGCCGGCTCGTCCACCGGGTCCGGCGGCAGCCCGCGGATCAGTGCGGCCGGCGTGCCTTCGCTGGTTTCCCCCATGACCAGGGTGGCCATGGTGGCCAGGGCGTCCGCGCGGTTGATCAGGGTGACTTTGAGCTCGCGGCCGAACAGGTCGCGGCCACCGCGGCGGTCGTCCAGCACGCGGATGCCGGCGCAGCCGATGGCGGCGCCGATGGTGCCGAGCCGCCAGGGCCGGTTACTGCTGTCGGTGATCACCACCCCCAGGCGGCGCCCACTGGCGGTTTGCAGGGCGTGACGCAGCCGCCGCGCGGAGGCGTCGGGGTCCTCGGGCAGCAGCAGGGCCAACTCGCCCTGCGGCCCGTCGCCGTGCTTCACGTTCGATTGATCGATGCCGGCGTGGGCCGCCACCAGGCCCAGGCGGTGGCGGACGATGAGGACCCCCGGCTTCTTGCGCACGACCTCTACGGACTCGTCGAGGATGAGCTGCACCAGACGCGGATCCTTGTCCGTCTCCCGGGCCAGGGCTTGCGCCTCCGGGCTCGGGGTCACCGTGGCCAGGGACACCAGCCGCCCCTCGGCCTTGGAGACGATCTTCTGGGCCACGCAGACCACGTCGCCGTCGGCGAGTTGCACCTCTGCGTGGGCGATGGCGTCGGCGAGCAGGTCCGCCAGATCGTCGCCGGCCTGCACCAGCGGAATCCCCGGCAGGGGCAGCACCGTGACTGCGCCTTCGTTGCTCACGGCGTCAGTGATCGCCCTGGCCGACGATCTTGATGCCGGCGTGGGAGATCTCCCCCTGGCGGTTGATCTGGATCAGGATGGAGGTCAACGCCTCGGCCGCGGCGGAGTTGGCGATGGGGCCCGCGTGCCAGCCCTTCATGCCCGCCTCGGCGATCAGCTCGATGACCCGCTGCCGGGCCTCCTTGCTGTTGCCGGACACCAGCACGTCGCATTCGATCTGCACGTCCTGCTGCAGCAGGTGGGCCGCCACGTTCTGGAAGGCGCTCACCACCCGCACCTGGTCGCCGAGGAACTCCTGAGCCCGCTTGCCGGCGCTGCCTTCGGGAGGCAGTTGTACGGTGCCCACCTTCGGCGGCACCAGGGGCACGGTGACGTCGATGAGAATCTTGCCGGCCAGCCCCGCCTTCACGTGCTCCAGGGTGGAGAGCTGGTGCTCGGCGGGAACGGTGAGCACCACGATGTCGCCGGCGGCTGCGGCGTCGGCGTTCTCCATGGCGTCCGCCGGGGTGTCCGGGCTGATCTCGTGCAGCTTGGCCACCGCCGCCTGGGCCTTCTCCAGGGTGCGGGAGCCGATGACGATACGGTGTCCGGCCTTGGCCCAGCGGATGGCGAGGCCGGTGCCCAGATCGCCGGTGCCGCCGAGAATGGCAATGGTTTCGCGGTTGGATGCTGCCATGGTGTTACCTCGCCAAAAGCGGGCGATTATGACGTCATCGCGGCTCGGGGCGCCACACCCGGGCCGACTCGCCCCGGGCCATGGCCTGGAGCGACCAGAGCTCGAGCCGCCACGGTTCGAGTTGCAGGACCCCGTACCCCTCGTCCTCCGGGCTCGACCAGAACAGCGCGGGGTCGTAGCCCACGGGCTCGGGAGTGGACTTCAGCAGCTCCCAGATGCGCGCCCGGACCTCGGGCTCGTCGCGCCAGCGGGCATGGCAGTCGATGATGGCCTGCTGGTGCTGCGGGTCCCAGTAACAGAGCGACACGAACGGGTTGGCCGCCAGGTGCTTGGCCTTGTGGCTGTGCCGCCCGGTGGCGATCCAACCGGTACGGCCCTCCCAGACCGGGTGCAGAATGCGCGAGCGGGGCCGCCCGCGGCGGTCCACCGTAGCCACCGTGCACCAGACGATGCGCCGCGTCAGCTCGTCGAACTCGGCCGCCACGTCGGCGAAATCCTTCACGTCCATAGTCTCTCCCTTCCTCGTGGTGGTGCCCGTGAGGGCGTTTGCAGTATTGTGCGGCCATTGTTCACGGGAGCACAGCATGCGCATCGGAGTGATGATCGGCGGCGACGGCCAGCGCCGCACCCTGGAGGACATCGTCACCACCGCCAAGCGGGCCGAGGCGGCGGGTTTGGACGATGTGTGGATGGCCAACATCTTCTCCCACGATGCCATCGGCACCCTGGCCGTGGTGGGGCGGGAGACCAGCCTCATCGGCCTGGGTACGGCGGTAACGCCCACCTATCCGCGTCATCCCATGGCCATCGCCCAGCAGGCGTTGACCACCGCGGCGGCCAGCGGCAACCGCTTCGTGCTCGGTATCGGCCTGTCCCACAAGCTGGTCATCGAGGACATGCTGGGTCTGTCGTACGCCCAGCCGGCGCGCCACATGCGCGAGTACCTGTCGGTGCTCATGCCCCTGGCCCGGGGTGAGACCGCGACCTTTCACGGCGAGCGCTACCGGGTGAGCAACGTCACCCTGGATGTGCCGGATGCGACGCGGCTGCCGGTGGTCATCGCCGCCCTCGGTCCGGTGATGCTCGAGCTGGCCGGCGAGCTGGCGGACGGCACGAACACCTGGATGGTGGGGCCGAACACCATGGAGAGCCACATCATCAAGCGCCTGCGCGCCGCGGCTGCCGGGGCGGGGCGGGCCGATCCCCTGGTGGTGGGCGGCTTCCCCATCGTGCTCACCGACAAGCCTGACGAGGCCCGGGAGCGCATCGCCCAGTCCCTGACCGTGTACGGGCAGCTTCCGAGCTACCGCGCAATGCTCGATCGGGAAGGCGCCCGCGGCCCCGCGGACATCGCCATCGCCGGCGACGAATCGGTGTTGCGCGACGCGCTGCGGCGGCTCGCGGACATGGGGGTGACCCACTTCAACGCCGCCATCGCGGCCGTGGACGAGGGCGCTTACGATCGCACCCTGGAGTTCCTCGCCAGCGTGTCCCGCTAATCGGCGCCTCCGGCGCCACGCCCGGAACCGCGTTCCCCGGCCCAGCGCTTCGCCCAGCTCGACAGGGCCATGAGGATTTCCCCCAGCTCCCGGCCCCGGCCGGTGAGCCGGTAGCCCCCCGGCGACTCCAGGGTCACGACCCCGTGCTCCCTCAGCAGCGCCAGCCGCTGGTTCAGCACCGTGGGCGAAACCCGCTCGCAGCGGGACTGCAGCGCGCGGAACGACAGCGGCCCGTCCCGCAGCTCCCAGAGGATCCGCAGGGTCCAGCGCGTGCCCAGGATGTCCAGGATCTCGTTGATGGGATGGCTGCTGCGGAGGGGTTTCCGGTTCATGGCGCTCTCTCGGCTTGCGCTACGTAAAACGTAGCGATACAGTGCAACGACCGCTACAGTATACGTAGCACACCGGAGCCGATCCATGAGCCCGAGCCTCACCCCCCTGGAGCCCCCCTACGATCCGGCGGTGGCCGAGCAACTGCAACGCTACCCCCACCGGGATGGCGAGCTGCTGAGCCTGTTCAAGGTGTTCGCGCGGAGCCCGCGGCACCTGGCCAAGTTCGCTGCCGGCGGCCTGCTCGACCGGGACAGTCCACTGACCCTGACGGAACGCGAGGCGGTGATCCTGCGGACTACCGCCAACTATCGGTGCGAGTACGAGTGGGGGGTGCACGTGACGGCGTTCGCCACGGCCGCGGGGTTCAGCGACGCCCAGGTGGCGAGCACCCTGGACCCCAGCCCCGACCGCTCGCTGTGGCCTGAGCCCCTGGCCGTGCTGCTCGACGCCTGCGACGAGCTCTGCCGCGGCGCGCGCCTGAGCGAAGCCACCCACGCGGCCGTGCAACGTCACTGGGACGTGGCAGCGCAGCTCGAGCTCTTCGCGCTGGTGGGCTTCTACCACACGGTCTGCAACGTGGCTCACGCGGCGGATCTGGCGCCGGAGCCCTGGGCCGCCCGGTTCCCAGGCGACGGCGAATAGCGCAAACGCATTGATGCTCCGGCGCGGCCACCGGACAATGGGCCTCATGCAGCAGCGCAAGTATCTGGTGCTGGGGGGGCTCGGTCTGGTGGGCCGGGCGGTGGTGCAGGCCCTGGATCGGGACGCGCCAGGCCGGACCATCGCCATCAGCCGGCGCGCGCCGGACTTTCCCACCACCGCCCGATTCGTGAGCCTGGATCTCACCGACCGGGCCGCCTGCGCGCGCACCTTCGCTGGCGCCGAGTTCGCCGACGTCTCCCACGTGGTCTACGCGGCGTTGTACGAGAAGCCGGATCTGGTGGCGGGCTGGCGGGACCCGGAGCAGATTCGGGTGAACACCGAGATGCTGCGGAACGTCCTGGATTTCGTGCAGCCGCTGGAGCATCTGTCGCTGCTGCAGGGCACCAAGGCCTACGGCGCCCATCTCGGGCGCATGAAGTTGCCGGGACGGGAAAGCGATCCGCGCCATCCCGGAGACAACTTCTACTGGAACCAGGAAGATCTGATGCGCGAGCGGTCCGCCGCGGGCGGCTGGACCTTCACCGTTTTCAGGCCGCAGATCGTCTGCGGCGCCGCGTTGGGCAGCCCCATGAACCTGGTGGCCGCCATCGGCGTCTACGCAGCCGTCAGCCGGGCGCTGGACGAGCCCCTGCGGTTTCCCGGGAGCGCCGGCTTCGTCACCGAGGCCACGGACGCGGACCTGCTGGCGAGCGCCATCCTCTGGGCCGGCACCGAGGCCGCCTGCGGCGGGGAGATCCTCAACGTCACCAACGGCGACGTGCTGGAGTGGGGGGCCCTGTGGCCCGGCTTCGCCGAGGTGTTCGCCATGCCTGTGGGCGAGCCGGAGCCGCGCCGCCTGGCCGACTACATGCCGGCGCACGAGCCGGTGTGGGGGCGCCTGGTGGCGGAGCACGATCTGCGTCCCCTGACCATGGCGGAGGTGATCGGCAGCTCCTGGCAGTTCGCCGACGCCGTGTTCGGCTACGGCGGCACCGGCGCCAACACCCTGGTGAGCACCATCCGTATCCGCCAGCTCGGCTTTCACGAGTGCCTGGACACCGAGCTCATGTTCCGGCGGCAGCTGCGGCGCCTGCAGGCCGATGGGGTGTTGCCGCGATGACCGGCCCGGCGCCGTATCTGGTGGCCGACATCGGCGCCACCAACTCCCGATTCTCCCTGGCGGGGGACGCCGGCCTCAGCGGTGAGATGGTGCGGCTGGAAACGGCTGGCGCGTCGAGCGGCGTGGAGCTGGTGGACGCGGCGCTGGCCGAGCTGGGCCGGCCGGCCATAGCCGCCGCCTGCCTGGCCGTGGCCGGGCCGGTGCAGGACGGGCGCGGCGAGATCACCAACGGATCGCTGGCGTTCGCGGTGACCGAGCTTTCGGGGCACCTGGGGCGGCCGGTGGAACTGGTGAACGACTTCACCGCCCAGGCCCGGGCGTTGCCCGAGCTGCAGCATCTGCGGCAACTGGGCGGTGCCGCCCCGCGGGCCGGCACCAAGGCGGTGCTCGGGCCAGGGACCGGCCTCGGCATGGGGGTGCTGGTGCCGTGGGACGGCGGCTGGCGGGTGCTGGGCTCGGAAGGCGGGCACGCGGACCTGGCGCCGGGCAGCCCACTGGAAACCGAGCTGGTGGCCGTGCTGCAGATGGAGCACGGCCACGTGTCCTGGGAGACGGTGCTCTCGGGGCCCGGCCTGGAGCGGCTGTACCGGGCCGTGTGCCGGTTGTGGGGGTCGGAGCCCGAGGATCTGGCTGCGGAGGAGATATCCGAGCGGGGCGAGAACGCCGCCGATCCCGTGTGCCATCAGACCCTGGAGCTGTTCTTCGGGCTGCTCGGCGCCGCCGCCGGTAACCTGGCGCTCACGGTGTACGCGCTGGGCGGCGTCTACGTGGGCGGCGGCATCGTGCCGCGGCTGGCTGAGTTCGCGGCGGGAAGCCCGTTGCGGCGCCGGTTCGAGGAACGCGGGCCCATGACCGCGCTGATCCGGGACGTGCCACTGTACCTGATCCTGGACGAGAATCCGGGGCTGGTGGGCGCCCTGGCCTGTCTGCGCGACGCGCTCGCCGGCTCAGGTGCCGAACGCTGAGACCACGTCCGCCACGAAGCCGCCGATGTCGAATCGGCTCCCCAGCAGATCCACCCCGGTGCGCACGATCACCAGGTCCTCGGTCGGCACGATGGTGACGTACTGGCCCTTGTTGCCCATGGTGGTGTAGGTGCCGGGGGGAATGCCGGGCAAGCCGTCCAGCAGCCAGAACTGGGCGCCGTAGCCGAGCTGTGTGTCGGCGGGCGGCTGCGCGGGCGCCGGGGTGGCGACGAACTCCGCCCAGCCCTCGGGCAGCAGCCGCTCGCCCTGCCACACGCCGTCGTACAGATACAGCAGGCCGAAACGCGCCAGGTCCCGGGCGGTGGTGTAGACCTGGCTGGAGCCGACGAAATTGCCGAGATGATCCGTCTCCATCCAGGAGTGGTGCATGCCCAGCGGCTCGAACAGCTCCCGGTAGGGAAAACGCAGGTAGCGCTGGTCGTCGTTCAGCACTGCCCGGAGGCTGCGCAGCAGCAGCAGCGTGTCGTTGTTGGCGTACTTCCAGCGGCTGCCCGGCTCGGCCTCCAGCGGGGTGCCGGTGGCCGCGCTGATCACGTCCTGACCGCCGAAGTACAGGGCGTTGGTGTTGCTGCCCCGGCTCCACAAGCCGCTGGACATCCACATCAGGTGCTTCAGGGTGATGGCCTGGCGCGGGTCCGCCGGCTGCCGCCACTCCGGCACGGGCGCAGCGGCGTCGAGATCGAGCAGGCCCTGATGCACGGCGATGCCGACGAGGGTGGCGGTGATGCTCTTGGCGGTGGACCAGGTGCGGTAGCCGCGCTGGGGACCGAAGCCGGGGCCGTAGAGCTCCGCCGCCAGGCGCCCGTTCTCCATCACCAGCACGGCGGCGGTCACCGTGCCCTTGCCGTAGCTGGCGCCATCGAACGCGCGCTGGAGGAGCCGCCGCTGCACCGCGGTGGGGCGGGGGTCGGCGCGCTCGCCGAGGGGAAATTCCGCCTCGGTATCAGCGGAACCCATGGGGCGGGCGACGTAGGGTAGCCTGGCCACGTCCGCCTCCCGCCAGTGGGGCGGCAGGAGGGTGCAGCCCATGGTGTCCCGGAAGGCGGCGATGCGTACGTGGCCGGCGCCGTCGGCGGCGCGCACCAGGTGCCGCTGGGTGTCGATCTCCGGCACCGGCAGCTGCAGCGGAGCCGTATCCGCCAGCTCCACGGCGAGGATGTCCTCCAGGGCGCGCCCCATGGCGAAGTGCGCCGAGCACGTGAACAGGGCGCGAAAGCCGGCGGCGATGAAGGGGTGGTCCGGCTCGGCGGCGCCGCCGGGCAGCCGGTAGGGCTCCTCGGCGCCGGCACCCCAGGCGAGCCCCGTCAGCCACAACGCCATGGCCACCCGCCAGCCCTGTCGATGCTGCATGGCCTCCCCTCCCTCGATATCCGTTCGCCGGTTTATTATGCGGAATCCACAGGAAGGACGACACCGCATGAAAGTCAGCATCACCGTCGGTGGCCCGGCATCGGGCGGCAAACGGGACTTCGACCGCAAGGTCGAGTACGTGCAGGAGGCCGAGCGGCTGGGGGTGGACACGGTGTGGACCGCGGAAGCCTGGGGTCAGGACGCGGTGACGCCCCTGGCGTACCTCGCGGCCAGGACGGAGCGGATCCGCCTCGGTACCGGGATCATGCAGATCAGCGCCCGGGTGCCGGCCATGACCGCCATGACGGCCCTGACCCTGGCGGCGCTGTCCAACGACCGCTTCATCCTCGGGCTCGGTGCCAGCGGGCCCCAGGTGGTGGAAGGGCTCCATGGCCGGCCGTTCAAGGCGCCGCTGACCCGCCTGCGGGAGACGGTGGACATCGTGCGTCTGGCTTTCGCCGGCGAGAAGCTTCAGTACCACGGACGATTTCACGACTTGCCGCTCCCCGGCGGCGAGGGCAAGGCGCTGCGCCTGGCGCAGCCGGGAAACGACCGGATCCCCATCTACCTGGCCACCCTGGGCCCGCACAGCCTGGAGTACACGGGGGCGGCGGCGGACGGCTGGCTGGGTACCTCGTTCACGCCGGAGCACGCCGATGCCCATCTCGCGCACATCCGCCGCGGCGCCGAGTCTGCGGGCCGCCGCCTGGAGGACGTGGACATTCAGGTGGGCGGCACGGTGGCCTTCGGCGACGACCTGGATGCCCTGGTCGCGCCCCTGCGTCAGGGCATGGCCTTCACCCTGGGCGCCATGGGCTCGCCCACCACCAACTTCTACAACGAAGCCTATCGTCGCGGCGGCTGGGACGAGGTGGCCGCCGAGGTGCAGCGGCTGTGGGTGAGCGGCCGGCGGGACGAAGCCGCGGCGCGGGTGCCCGCCGAGATGGTGTTGCAGGCGAATCTGCTCGGCGACGAGGCCGCGGTGCGCGAGCGCATCCGCGCCTACCGGGACGCCGGGGTCACCACGCTGCGGGTGGAGCCCGCCGGCCACGATCTCAAGGAGCGGCTCGTCACGCTGGGCCGGGTCATGGACCTGGTCCGCGACGTCGAGTCCGACTGATCAGTCCCCGCGGCTCTGGCTTCGCCCTCTGGATTGGATGGCTGCTCGCCGTTGGGCAACCTTTTCCGGGGTCACCTGGGTCTGACTGTGGAGCCGGGACGCTTCGTGCTCCATGGCCAGTCCCTCCCGAAGCGTGCTCTCCCAGCCGGCGTCGATGAGGCGCTTGATCTCGGTGCGGGTGACCGGGTCGGTGTCGAGCATGTCCCGGGCGAGCTGCCGGCAGGCGGGGATGAGCTGCTCCGGCTCCACCACCCGGTTCACCAGACCCCAGGCGCAGGCGGTGTGGGCGTCCAGGTAGTTGCCGGTGAGGGAGAGCTCCTTGGCCCGGTTGGCACCGATGAGTCGTGGCAGGCGCTGGGAGAGTCCCCAGCCCGGCACCACCCCCACCCGGGCGTGGGTGTCCGCGAAGCGGGCCTCGGTGGAGGCGATGAGCAGGTCGCACATCAGCGCCAGCTCGAAGCCCCCGGTGATGGCGAAGCCGTTGACGGCGCCGATGATGGGCTTGCCGAGCCCGGTCACGGCGCCGCTCAGCACCCGGCTCGACACCGACTCCATGGCGGACACCTCGCCGCCCAGCTCCTTGAGGTCCAGCCCCACGGTGAAGGCCCGCCCGGCGCCGGTGAGGATCACCACCTCCGTGGCGGCATCACCGGCGAGCTCCGTGAACACCTCGACGATGCGCTTGCGCAGGGCGGCGGAGAGGGCGTTCAAGGCCTCGGGGCGATTCAGGGTCACGGTGGTGACGCCGTCCTCGCGCTCCACCAGCACCAGGTTCTCGGAATCGGTCATCGATGGCTCCTGGACGAACGACGGGACGCAGTAGTGTACTCGGCTGGACGCCGTAACGCCGGGCCCGATAGCATCCCCAGGATGTGGCACCTGACCTACAGGCTCGCGGAGCCGCCCCTCGCCCGGCACCTGGAGCTGCGAGCGCTGGAGCTGAATCAGCGCGCCCTCGAGCTGCTGTCGCGGCGCGAGCCTGGTCCCGGGCGGCCGCTGGCGGAGACGCTCGCCGGCGTCGAGGCCTGCTGGTACGCCTTCCGGGTCGTGCTCGAGCGGGGCCGCTGGCAGGCGGTGAAGGCCAATCTCCGGCGGCAGCGTGACTGTGCGGCGCTGTTGGCGGGGGAGGCTGCGCGACTCGAGCCCGCCGCGCAGCGGCGCCTGGAGACCCTGCTGATGGAGCAGTCCCGCTGGCTGGGGGAGCTGGTCGACGGCAAGCCCCCCGGCGAAGCCGACTTGCGCCGCGGCATCGAGCGCCTGTACTGGAAGGCTCGCCGGAAGGCTCGCCGAAAGGCTCGCCGGACGGCTCGCCGGAAGGCCGCCGCGCCCCCCGCCGGGGCCGGGCTTCTGCGCCGGCTCGGCGGGCTGGTGCGGGTGCTGGAGCTGCTTCCGGCGGTCCCCGGCGGCGCCCTCGCGAGGCTCGTCATGGAAGGCCGGCGGATCCTGGACCTGGCCGAGGCCGATCGCCACTTGGGGACTGCGGCGCGGGCGGCGCTGGCGCGCCTGCTCGTCGCGCCGCCGGAGGTGTTCGCAGCGGAGCTGCGTTGGGTGTGCTTTAGCGGCCTGGCGGAGCCATCGCGGCGCGGCGGCCACTGCGGGGCGTCGGTTGATTTCACCGGCGGGCCCCCGTTAAATGCCGCCCCTTCGAGGATCGGGAGCCGGGACGCGCGCATGACTGCTCATGCCGAAGGCCAATGCGCCGAGATCGCCGGCGGGGCGCTGGCACGTGGTTGAGCGGGTGCTCCCGGCGAGGGCGCTGGTGGCCGTGCTCCTGCTCGGGCTCGGCGGCTGCGCCAGCCTGGTGGGCTCCATGGCCGGCGGCATGGCCGACGACCTCGGCCACGCCATCCTGGACAATCCGGACCTGGCCCTGGTCCGCGACGGCGCGCCTGCGTACCTGATTCTCATCGACGGCCTGCTGGTGCGGAACCCGGAGAACCCGGCCCTGCTCAGCCAGGCGGCCCAGCTCAACTCGGCCTATGCGGCGGCGTTCGTCGACGACCCGGAGCGCAGCGCCACGTTGAACGGCAAGGCGCTTGGCCTGGCGGAGCGGGCGGTGTGCGCGGGCATCCGCAACGGCTGCGGCGTGCGTGCCCGGCCACTGGACGACTACCAGGCGTGGCTGCAGCAGCGCCGGCCGCGGGACGTGCCGCTGCTCTATCGGCTGGGCACGAGCTGGGCGGGCTGGATCCAGGCGAACAGCGACGACTTCACCGCTATCGCCGAGCTGTCCCGGGTCAAGGCGCTCATGCGGCGCATCGTCGAGCTCGACGACGGCTACGACCAGGGCGGCGCCCATTTGTACCTGGGGGTGTTCGAGACCCTGCTGCCTCCCGCCATGGGCGGCCGGCCGGAGGAGGGGCGCGCCCACTTCGAGCGGGCTGTGACGCTCTCGCAAGGCAGAAACCTCATGACCAAGGTACTCTATGCGGAGCAATATGGCCGCCTGGTGTTCGACCGCGAGCTGCACGACCGTTTGCTGCGGGAGGTGCTGGCCGCGGATCCGCGAGAGCCCGGTCTGACCCTCATCAACGTGGTCGCCCAGGAGCGGGCTGCCGAGCTACTGGAATCTGCCGATGAGTATTTCTGATCCTGGGTTCTTCCCGTTCCGCCGTGGCCGCGCCATGGCAGCGGCGCTGATCGCGGCGCTGGTCCTGGCCGTGCCCGCCCATGCGGCCACCCTGAAGATCGCCACGGTCTCGCCGGAGGGCTCGACCTGGATGCGGCTGCTGCGAGCCGGCGCCGAGACGGTGAAGGAGCGCACCGAAGGCCGGGTCTCGTTCAAGTTCTATCCCGGCGGGGTGATGGGGGACGACAAGGCCGTGCTGCGAAAGATCCGGCTGGGGCAGCTTCACGGCGCGGTGCTCACCGCGGGCGGGCTGGTTCAGACCTTCGAGGACATCCAGCTCTACGGTCTGCCCATGGTGTTTCGCGACTTCGACGAGGTGGACTACGTCCGCGAGCGGCTCGACCCGGTGCTGCAGCAGGGCCTGGAGGAAGCGGGCTACGTCTCCTTCGGATTGGCCGAGGTGGGCTTCGCCTACGCCATGTCGAAGCAGCCGGTCACCAGCGTCGCCGATGTGCAGGCCAGAAAGGTGTGGACCCCCGACGGCGACCCCGGCTCGGCCCGGGCGCTGGAAAGCTTCGGCGTGAGTCCCATACCGCTGGCCATCGCCGACGTGCTGAGCGGCCTGCAGACCGGCCTCATCGATGGTGTGGCGGTGCCGCCGGTGGGCGCCATCGCGCTGCAGTGGCACACCCAGCTCGACTACGTGATGGATCTGCCGCTGCTCTACGTCTACGGCCTCCTCGGCGTGGCGGAGCGCCCGTTCTCCAGGCTCTCCGCCGCGGACCGGACCGTGGTGCGCGAGGTGATGGCCGGGGTGGTGGCGGACGTCAATGCCCGGGCGCGCCGGGATCATGCCAGCGCCATGCAGGCGCTGCTCGGCCAGGGCCTCGAGCGGGTGACGCCGAGCGAGGCCGAGGTGGCCGAGTGGCGGGAATACGCCGAGCGCGCCAACCGGGAGATGGTGGCGGACGGGCTGGTGTCCGGGGAGCTGCTGAACACCATGAGCGAGCTCATCGAAGAATACCGGGCCCGGCTTGATTGACCGATTCTCCAGCACGCTGAAGGCCGTGGAGGACGGCCTGCTGGCGGTGCTGCTCGGGTCGATGATCCTGGTGGCCGCCTACCAGGTGATGGCCCGCAACCTGTTCGGCGGCGGCCTGCTCTGGGGGGACGGCCTGGTCCGGGTGCTGGTGCTCTGGGTCACCCTCGTGGGGGGCATGGTGGCGTCGCGGCGTGACGAGCACATCCGCATGGATCTGCTCACCCGCCTCCTCGACGATCGCTGGCGCCGCAGAGTGGTGCGACTCACCAGCGTGTTCACGGCGGCGGTCTGCGGGCTGTTCGCCTGGCACAGCGCCCGTTTCGTCTGGCTCGATTACCAGGACGGCCCCACGGCCTTCGCCTCGGTACCTGCGTGGGCCTGTGAGATCGTCATCCCCATCGGCGCCACGGTCATGGGCCTGCGCTACCTGCTGTACGCGGCCCGGCCGCGATGATCTGGGCCGGCGTAGCCATCCTGGTGCTCGCGCTGTTCGCCGGCGCACCGCTGTTCGCCGTGCTCCTGGGCGCCGCCATGCTGGGTTTCTTCGCCTCGGACATCGATCTGGCCATCGTTGCCATCGAGGTCTATCGCATCGTCGACACGCCACTGTTGGTGGCGCTGCCGCTGTTCACCTACAGCGGCTACGTGCTGGCGGAAGCCCGCACCTCGGAGCGGCTGGTGAACCTGGTGCAGAGCGTCTTCGGCGGTCTGCCCAGTGGTCTGGCGATGGTGGGCTTCGTCGCCTGCGCCGTGTTCACGGCCCTCACCGGAGCCTCCGGGGTGACCATCGTGGCGCTCGGGGCGCTGTTGCTGCCGGCGCTGCAGCGGGCGGGCTACGACGAGCGGTTCAGCCTGGGTCTGGTCACCACCTCCGGGAGCCTGGGATTGCTGCTGGTGCCGTCGGTGCCGCTGATCCTCTATGGCATCGTCGCCCAGCAGCTCGACGTGGGGGAGCCGTTCACCATCTTCGAGCTGTTCCAGGCCGGCGTGCTGCCCATGCTGCTGATGCTCACGCTGCTCATCGCCTGGACCTTGTGGCGTCACCGGGGTGGCGCGGTGCCGCGGGTACCGTTCTCCTGGCGGCGGTTGGGGGCGGCGCTGGTGGCGGCGCGCTGGGAGCTGCCGCTGCCGCTGGTGGTGCTCGGCGGCATCTACAGCGGAATCGTCGCCGTCTCCGAAGCCGCCGCGCTCACCGCGGTCTACGTCACCGTGGCGGAGGTGGCGCTGTACCGGGAGATCCGCCTGCGGGACCTGCCTCGCGTGATGGTGGAATCCATGGTGATGGTGGGGGGAATTCTGCTGGTGCTGGGGGTGGCGCTGGCCTTCACCAATTTCCTGGTGGACGCCGAAGTGCCGCAGTTTCTGTTCGAGCTCATCCAGGCTCACGTTCACAGCGCCGTGGGCTTTCTGCTGCTTCTGAACGTGCTGCTGCTGGTGCTGGGCGCCATGCTCGACATCTTCTCGGCCCTCGTGATCGTGGTGCCGCTGATCCTCCCGGTGGCTGCCGGGTACGGCATCCATCCGGTGCACCTGGGCATCGTCTTTCTGGCGAACATGCAGATCGGCTACTTCACCCCGCCGGTGGGTATGAATCTGTTCATCGCCAGCTACCGCTTCAAGCGGCCGCTGCACGACCTGTACACCGCCAGTTGGCCCTTCATGCTGGTGCTGCTGGTGGCCCTGGCGCTCATCACCTACGTGCCGTGGTTGAGCCTGGCGTTCATGTGACCGCGCCGTTGCGCAGCAGGTGGACGTTGGGGTCGAGGATGCGGCGCATCTCCCCCAGGGGCAGCGCGCGGCTGAACAGCCAGCCCTGAGCGAAGTCGCACTTCTGCTCGGCGAGGAACTCGAGCTGCGCCTGGGTCTCCACGCCTTCCGCCACCACCTGCATGCGCAGGCGGTGGGCCATGGCGATGACGGCGGCGGTGATCTCCATGTCATCGCTGGACTCCGGGATGTCGGCGACGAAGCTGCGGTCCACCTTCACGGTGCTGATGGGGAACTTCTTCAGGTAGTTGAGCGACGAGTAGCCGGTGCCGAAGTCGTCGATGGCCAGACGGATACCGAGCTGGTGCAGGCGCTCCACGATGCTGGCGGCCGCCTCCACGTCCTGCATCAGCATGGTCTCGGTGATCTCGAGCTCCAGGTACGCCGGGTCCAGGTGGGCGCGCCGCAGGCTGTCGCGGATGGTCTCCACCAGGTTGGGATCGCGAAACTGCCGCGGTGAGATGTTCACCGCGATGGACAAGGGCGCGCCGCGCTGCTCCACCATGAGCTGGCCGGCCGCGCAGGCTTCCTCGATCACCCAGTTGCCGATCTCGACGATGGCACCGGTTTCCTCGGCGATGCCGATGAATTCGTCCGGCGGCACCATGCCGCGCTCCGGGTGGTTCCAGCGCAGCAGGCACTCCACGCCCACCACCGATTGGTCGGCCAGGCTCACCATGGGCTGGAAGTGCAGCTCGAACTCGTTGCGCTCCAGCGCCCGGCGCAGCTCGTACTCCGTGCGCAGCCGGCGCACCGCGTTGGTGTTCAGCTCCTCGCTGTAGAACTGGTAGTTGTTGCGGCCCTGCTCCTTGGCCCGATACATGGCCAGGTCGGCGTTCTTCAGCAGCGCGTTCGGCTCCACCCCGTCGTCGGGGATCACCGTGATGCCGATGCTGGTGGTGACGATGAGCTGGTGGCCGAGAATGGTGATGGGCTGCTGCAGTGCCCGCAGGATCTTTTCCGCCACCTGGCCCGCGTGCTCCGGCGCCTCGATGTCGTACAGCAGGATGGTGAACTCGTCGCCGCCCGGCCGTCCTACCGTGTCTTCCTTGCGCACGCAGCGCACCAGCCGGTTGGCCACCTCCCGCAGCAGCGCGTCGCCCGATTCGTGGCCCAGGGTGTCGTTCACCCGCTTGAACTGATCCAGGTCGAGATACAAGAGCGCCGCCCGCTCGCGGTGGCGGCGGCAGCGCTCGACCGCCTGCTGCAGGCGGTCGTTGAACAGCCGCCGGTTGGCCAGCTCCGTCAGGGTGTCGTAGAACGCCAGCCGCTCCATGCGCCGCTGGCTGGTCTTCATCTCGGTGATGTCGGCGATCTGCATGATGCAATAGAGGGGCTCACCGTCCCCATCCCGCTGCACCACCACGTGGCAGTTGGTCCAGATCTCCAGGCCGTCGGCGCACAGCATGCGGCGTTCGGAGCGGAAGGTGGCCTCGCGGCCGCGGATCAGCCGCTCGAGCTGCTCCTTGAGCTCCGCGCGCTCGTCCCCGGGCACCAGGCGGGATATGTGGGTGCCGTTCAGGGCCTGGTCCGGATAGTTGAGCAGCTCCGTGGCGAAGCGGTTGGCCTGGAAGATGTGGCCATGGTTGTCCAGCAGCAGGATGCCGATGGGGGCATTCTCGAAGGCCCCGCGGAACCGCTCCTCGCTGCGCCGGAGCTGCTCCTGGGCGTTGCGCAGCTCGCTCACGTCCTTGACGATGCACAGGAAGCACGACTCGCCGTCGATCTCCGTGACCGCGGCGCTCACCAGGGCGGGAATCTCCCGGCCCTCGCGGGTGTGGAACACCACCTCCCGGTTGGCGATCCGGCCCTCCCGGGACAGGGTGGCGAAGGTGTCACTCAGCATCCGCGGATCGGTGGTGGGGGTGAACGCCGCCGCCGGCTGCCCCACCAGCTCCTCGCGGGCGTAGCCCGAGCCGGCGAAGAAGGCCGGATTGACGTCACGGATGGTGAGGTCGCTGGCACGCAGGATGACGATGCCGTCGGGGCTCTGATTGAAGACCTCGGTGAACTTCACCTCGCTGCTGCGCGCGGCCGATTCCGCCTGGACTCGTTTGGAGATGTCCCGGGCGACGCACAGCACGCACAGCTCGCCTTCGAGCTCCATGTAGCGCAGCGACAGCTCCACCGGCACCAGGGCGCCGTCGGCACTCCTGAGGCGGGTCTCCAGGTCGTTCACCCGCCGCTCCCGCTGGAACTGTTCGAGCAGCCGTTCCCGGCCCTGCAGATCCGGCCATATCCCCAGGTCTGCAGCGGTGCGGCCCACCGCCTGCTCCCGGGTGTAGCCGAGCAACCGGGTGAAGCCCTGGTTGAAGTCGACGATGGTGGCGTCTTCGTTGCGCACGATGACGATGGCGTCGGGGCTCAGGTGAAACACCCGGTAGAAGCGGTCGTCGCCCGCCGCCAGCGGCAGCGAATCGTGCCGTTGCTGGAGTCGTACGAGGCGTGCGTTGATCGCCACCTGGCCGTCGTCGTCGGCGCGGAGGGTGAGCTCCAGGGGCGCCGTGGCGCGGGGCTCCCCGGCCGCGTCCCGGGTCTGCAGGCGCAGTATGGGCAGGTCGATGGCGGTGCCGGGCTCGCTGCGCGCGGATCGCACCGCGGCCACCACCTGATCGCGTACCCGATCGGGCAGTACCTCGATCAGGCTGGTGCCCAGCAGCGCCTCGGGCGGCTGCTGCAGTATTGGATCGGCGAGGGCTCCGCAGCGGCGGATCCGCCCCTGGGCATCGAGCTCCAGCAGCAGGTCCGGGGGCGCCGAGCCAGTCGGCGAGCCATCCGGCGAGCCATTCGGCGAGCCATCCGTCGCGTCATTGCCAACGGCCGTGTCCGCGCCATCCAGTGCAGCGCCGGCAAGCGCCGCCGGCCGCCGTCGCAGCGAGCGCAGGAGGGCCAAGGCGCCACCGCCCGCGAGCAGCAGCAGGCACCAGCCGGCGGAGATGGCCGCCGGGACGCCCACGGCGCCGAGGGAGACGGTCTGATCCCAGGCGAGCCAGGCCGCCGCGACTGCCGTCACCGTCATGGCAGCCATCAGCCATGGCCGCGAGTTCGGATGCTTCATTTCGGGGTTCGAGTTGTTGTCGTGGCAGGGGCGCCGCTATGCTGGGCTCTCCGTCCACGCAAGATCGTCCATGAACTTCAAATTGAAGCTATCCGTTGCTGGGCAGGGACTCTATGACGTCACGCACAGAGTGCGCGAAGTGGTGGCCGGTTCCGGTGTAACTGAGGGACTCGTCACAGTATTCATCTGCCACACCTCCGCCAGCCTGGTCGTTCAGGAGAACGCCGACCCGAGCGTCCGGCGGGATCTGACGGCCTGGTTGAGCCGGCTGGTCCCGGAAGACGACCCGCTCTATACCCACACCATCGAAGGGCCGGACGACATGCCGGCGCACATCAAGAGCGCGCTCACGGCGGTCAGCGTTTCGATTCCGCTGATGAACGGGGCGCTGGCCCTGGGCACCTGGCAGGGCCTCTACCTCTGGGAGCACCGGCACCACCGCGGTGAGCGAGAGATCGTCGTCACGGTGATGGGGGGCTGAGGTCAGCGGCGCAGCGCCTTGAGCTCCTCGATGGTCCGGGCCAGGCGATCGATGCGCGCGGCCATGTCGGCGAGCAGGGCGTCGTCACCGGCCGAGGCGGGCGGCGCGGACTGAAGCCGCCGCCATTGACCTTTCAGGCGCCGTTCGCTGTCCCGCTCCTCGGCGATGAAGCGGCCGAGCAGGGCGCCGGTCTCCCGATCGATGCTGTGGTCGTCGAACAGCCGGGCCAGGGGATCGTCCTCCTCTCCGCCGGCGCCGTATCCCAGCACCTGGCGAAACTTTTCGAGGTCGCTGGCCTGGGACCGGGCCACCGCCAGGGAGCGTTCGAACTCGCCGCTGGCGCTGCAAGGGGATTCCTTCACCGAGTAGCCCAGCTCGCACAGCCGTTTGGTGAACGCGGCCGCGTGCTCCTGCTCGCGGATGGCCACCACGTCGAGCACGCCGGCGAGCTCGCGGTCGGCGGTGGCGTCACGCCACGCCGAGAGCACTTCGAAGGCGCGCCCCTCCGCCAGGGCGATGGCGTTCAGCAGGCCGAGGTACGTGGGCTTGTCGTTCATGGTGGTCTCCCGGGTCGAGGAGGTCAGTGTACGAACCGGCGCCTCCACCCACAACGCGGCCCGCCGTTTGCATTGGGGGGAGCGCGACAGTAACTTAGCCGTCCTTCCAACGAGAGCGCATCCCACCGTGCTGCAGTTCGATCGCGTCAAGCTCCCGGAATCCAGCGACGCCTTGCGGGCCGAGGTGCGGGAATTTCTGGCGGAATCCGCGGAACACCTCGAGCGGCCGAATTCCGATTTCACCACCGGTCACGATCCGGCGTTTTCCCGCAAGCTCGGGGCGTGTGGCTGGATCGGCATGACCTGGCCGGAGCGCTACGGCGGTGCGGGCCGAAGCTTCTTCGATCGCTACGTGGTCACCGAGGAACTGCTGGCGGCGGGCGCGCCCGTGAGTGCCCACTGGATCGCCGACCGTCAGAGCGGCAATCTCATCCTGCGCTACGGCACCGAGGCCCAGCGCCAGCATTACCTGCCACCCATCACCCGAGGCGAAAGCTACTTTTCCATCGGCATGAGCGAGCCCAACTCCGGCTCCGATCTGGCCTCGGTGAGGACCAGCGCGCGGCGCGTGGAGGGTGGCTGGCTCATCAACGGCACCAAGCTGTGGTCCACCGACGCGCACCGTAACCACTTCATGATCGCGCTGGTGCGCACGGAGCCGGTTTCCGAGAACCGCCACGCCGGACTGTCGCAGATCATCGTCGACTTGAAGAACGACGGCGCGCAGATTCGCCCCATTCGCAACATCGCGGGCGCCGAGGACTTCAACGAGGTGGTGTTCGAGGACGTGTTCGTGCCCGAGGATCGGGTGGTGGGGGAACCGGGAAACGGCTGGGAGCAGGTGACCAGCGAGCTGGCCTACGAGCGCAGCGGCCCCGAGCGGTTCCTTTCCGCCTTCCGCGTGTTCGTGGAACTGGTGCGGGCGGCGGGCGATCAACCGGAGCCCCAGCTCGCGGCCGCCATCGGCCGCATCGGCGCGCACCTGATGACCCTGCGCCGCATGTCCATCTCGGTAGCCGGCATGCTGGATCAGGGCAAGAGCCCCAACGTGGAGGCGGCGCTGGTCAAGGCGCTGGGCAACGATTTCGAGAAGCGGCTGCCGGAGATCGCCCGCCTGGCCGTCACGGATCTCGCCGAGGACGATCCGCGTCACCGGAGCTTCCGCCAGGCCTTCACGGATACGTTGCTGCTCTCACCCGCATTCACCATTCGCGGTGGCACCCGGGAAATTCTCCGGGGCGTCATCGCCCGAGGCCTGGGGCTGCGCTGATGGACGACCACGATACCCTTCTCACCGACGCGGCGGCGCGGATCTTCGGCGACCTGTGCGACAAGGCTCTGCTGGATGCCGCCGAGCAGGGTGAGTTCCCGGCGGCGTTGTGGCAGACACTGCGGGAGAACGGCTTTCACGAGCTGGGCCTTGCGGACAGCGGCGTGAGCCTGGCTCAGGCCTTCTCCGTGATCCGGCTCGGCGGCCGGCACGCCCTGCCGCTGCCGCTGGCGGAGATCGTGCTGGCCAACCGCTGGCTCGGCGACGGCGAGCGCCTTGCCAGCGTGGGCCGGGTGATGGGCGAGCGGGTGGTGGACGTGCCCTGGGGACGCTCGGCGGAGCTGGTGCTCGGGCTGGAAGCGGGGCGCAGCGGCTGCGTGCTGGTGACCCCGGAGCCGGACACGGTCACCCGAGGCTGCAACATGGCCGGTGAGCCGCGGGACGCCGTGGCCATCCCGGCCGGCGCCGACACCATCGCCCTCACCGAGCCCGCCTTCGAGTACCTGACCCTGGGCCGGATCGCGGCCATGGCGGGCTGCCTCGAGCGGGTGCTGGAGCTGTGCCTCGGTTACGTCAACGAGCGCGAGCAGTTCGGGCGGCCCATCGCCCGGTTCCAGGCGATTCAGCACAGCCTGGCCATCGCCGCAGGCGAGGTGGCCGCGGCGTCGCGTGCGGCGGACGCCGCCGTGGACGCCCTGGATGATGCCCGCTTCGAGCTGGAGGTGGCGGCGGCCAAGGCCCGGGTGGGGGAGGCCGCCGGCGTGGTGGCGGAGATCGCGCACCAGGTGCACGGCGCCATGGGGTTCACCCACGAGCACCAGCTTCACCACTTCACCCGCCGCGCCTGGGCCTGGCGCGACGAGTACGGCAACGAGGCGCACTGGCAGCGACGCCTCGGCCGCCATCTGGCGGCCCTGGGTCCGGACCGGCTCTGGAGCTTCCTCGCCACCCGTGGCTGAACCACCCTCTGCCGCCCCCCGCGGGCGGCGCCCGCGGCTCGAGGCGAAGGGCTTTCCGCCCCGCCCCCAGCCGCCTTTGCCTCTGGCCATCAGCGAATGCCTGCTCGGCAGCCAGGTTCGCTACGACGGCAGCGGGGCGCGCTCGTCGTTCCCCCACGCCGCCCTGGGCGGGCTGTTCGTCTACCGGGGCATCTGCCCCGAGGTCGGCATCGGTCTCGGCACGCCTCGGGAGCCCATCCGCCTGGTGCGAACCGGCAGCGGCGTGCGGGTGGTGGGCGTCCGGGATGCGTCCCGGGACGTCACCCAAGCGTTGCGCGACTTCGCCCGGGCCCAGGACGCCCTGCTCGACGAGGTGGCCGGCTACGTGCTCATGAAAGGCTCGCCGAGCTGCGGCCTGTTCCGGGTCAAGGTGTACCGGCAGAGCTCCGGGCCCGACGGCGCTCCGCCGGAGCGCAGCGGGCGCGGCGTCTACGCCGCCACGGTGGTGGAGGACCGGCCGAACCTGCCGGTGGAGGAGAACGGGCGGCTGCACGACCCGGTGCTGCGGGAGAATTTCGTGACCCGCACCTTCGCCTACGCCCACTGGCAGGCCCTGGAGCGTGCCGGACTCACCGCCGGCCGTCTGGTGACCTTCCACAGCTGCTACAAGTATCTGCTCATGGCCCACAGCGTGCCCCACTACCAGCGCGCCGGGCGCCTGCTCGCCGACCTGAAGGCCGACCTGCCCGGCAAGGCCCGGGCCTACCTGTCGACCCTCATGGAGGGGCTGTCGCGGCCGGCGGGCCGGCGCGGTCACGCCAACGTGCTGTCGCATCTGCAGGGCTACCTGAAGCGGGTGCTGGACAGCGAGGCCCGCCAGGAGCTCGACGAGGTGATCCACGGCTACCGCCGTGGCGAGTTGCCGCTGCTGGCCCCGGTCACCCTGCTGAAGCACCATCTGAAGCGGTTTCCCGACGAGTACCTGGAGCATCAGGTGTATCTGGAGCCCCACCCCGGCTATGCCGGGTTGAGAAGGGAGCTCTGAACCACCGCGGCCGGGTGACCGCTGACCGCCGATTGCCGGCAAAGCTCGGCGTACTTTCCCCGCGCCGCCATCAGCGACTCGTGATTTCCCGACTCCACGATGCGCCCGCCTTCCACCACGATGATGCGGTCGGCGTTGCGGATGGTGGAGAGCCGGTGGGCGATGACGAAGGCGATGCGGCCCGCCAGCACGTTGGCCAGGCCCTGCTGGATGCGCTGCTCCGTTTCCGTGTCCACCGACGAGGTGGCCTCGTCCATCACCAGAATCTGCGGGTCCGCGAGGATCGCCCGGGCGAACGACACCAGCTGTTTCTGCCCTGCCGACAGCCGGCCGCCGCCTTCTCCCACCTCCGTGGCGTAGCCGTCGGGCATCTGCTCGATGAAGTGGTGGGCGCCGGCCAGGCGCGCGGCGGCCTGCACTTGGTCGTCGCTGGCGTCCAGGCGGCCGTAGCGGATGTTCTCCAGGATACTGCCGCTGAACACGTGGGCGTTCTGCAGGACCATGCCCAGGTTCGAGTGCAGCCAGTGCAGCGGGCGGTCGCGGTAATCCACGCCGTCGATGAGCACCCGGCCGTGAGTGGGCTCGTAGAACCGGCAGATCAGGTTGACCAGGGTGCTCTTGCCGCCGCCGGTGGGGCCGACGATGGCCAGGGTCTCGCCGCGCTGAACGGTGAGGTCGACGTCCCGGAGCACCGGCCGCGCGGGATCGTAGCCGAAGCTGACGTTCTCCAGGTCGATGCGTCGAATCACGTCCCGACGTGCCGCAGGTGGCGCCACCCCGGCCGTGTCGCGAATCTCCGGCTCCGCTTCGATGAGGCTGAGAATCCGTTCCGCGGATGCCTGCGCCATCTGCATCTCGGCGAACCAGTGGCCGAGCTGCTCCACCGGATCGAAGAAGTGCCGGGTGTACGCCATGAAGGCCACCAGGGTGCCGGCGCTGATGGCGCCGCCGAGCAGGTCCATGCCCCCCACCGCGAGCGCCAGCCCCGTGGTGAGGCTCGCCAGGGTGGTTACCACCGGCAGGTAGATGGCGGCCTGGGTGAGGTTCAGCACCGACGAGCCGTACATGGTCCCTGCCAGGTTCTCGAACTCCCGCGCGTTCGCCTGCTCGCGGACGAACGCCTTGCTGGTGAGCACGCCCATGATGGCTTCGTTGTACGACGCCGTGATGCGCGAGTTGGTGGCGCGCACCTGTCGCGCACTCGACAGGATGCGGCGCTGGAAGCCCGCGGATACCCACCCGAGCACCGGGATGATGGCGAGCACGAGCAGCGCGAGCTTGGCGTTCATCACCAGCATGGCGGAGGCGATGCCGATCATGACGGTGGTGCCCCACACCAGGTCCAGAAAGCCCCAGGCCAGGATGTTGGAGAGGCGCTCGCAGTCCGAGGTCATCCTCGCCATGAGCCAGCCCACGGGCCGGTGGTCGTAGAACGAGAACGACAGGCGCTGCAGGTTCTCGAAGCCGTCCCGGCGTATGTCGTGGCTCACGTGGGTGCGAATCTTGCCGCCCAGCCAGATGAACGTGCCGATGGCCACGCCGAGAACGACGGTGCACGCCAGATACGCGAGCAGCCACGGGCCGAGGCTGGCATCGAGCCCCTGGGCCTCCACCTGATCCACCACCCCCCGGGTAATGAGCGGGTAGGTGATCTCCACGCAGGCGGTGATGAAGGCACAGGCGGCGAGGCCCGCCAGCTCACCGGGATAGCGCCGGGCGTAGGCGAAGAGCTTCCGCCAGAGCCGGGTCTCCACGCGCGCGGCCAGGGCGTCTTCATCGAAGCCGTCGTCGTAGTTGTCGTCGTTGTAGTTATCCACGGGCTTCTCCTCGGCTCTCGCCCCCTGCGGCGGCCAGGTCCTGACGAACGGTGGCGTCGAGCGCCCCCTGGATCTCGCACAGCCGGCGGTAGGGGCCCGGCTGCGCCGACAGCGTGGCGTGGTCGCCGAGCTGGGCCACCCGGCCTTCATCCAGCACCAGGATCCGGTCGGCGTGCATCACCGACGACAGCCGGTGGGCGATGATGATGGTGGTCTGCCGGCCCTTGCGGCGCCGCAGCGCCTCGAGGATCCGGGCTTCGGTGCCGGTATCCACCGCCGACAGCGAGTCGTCCAGCACCAGCACCGGGGGATCCTTCAGGAGCGCCCGGGCGAGCGCCAGGCGCTGACGCTGACCGCCGGACAGGGTCACGCCCCGTTCACCCACCATGGCGTCGAATCCGGCGGGCAGGCTCGCCACCGCGTCCGCCACCGCCGCTTCCCGGCAGACGTCCAGCAGCTCGTGCTCGGCGGCGCCCGGCCGCCCCACGGCCAGATTGGCGCGGATGCTGCGGGAGTACAGAAAGGGGTCCTGCAGCACCACGCCGAGCTGGCGCCGCAGCCATTGCCGGTTGATGTCCCGGAGCTCCCGGCCGTCCAGGCGAATGGACCCGCTGTGGTAGTCGTAGAGCCGCAACAGCAGACGGATGAGGGTCGACTTGCCCGATCCGGGCGGTCCCACCAGCGCCAGGGTCTCGCCGGGCGGGATGTGGAGGCTCACGTCCTGGAGCACGGGCCGCCCGGGCTCGTAACCGAAGCTCAAGTCTTCGATGTGAATCTCCCCCCGTGCCCGCGCGGCGGGTACCGCCTCGGTGGACTCTTCCGGGGCCGCGAGGATCTCGCCGATACGCGTGAGGCTCACCACCGCCTTGCCCGTGTCCGTGAGCACCCGGCCCAGTTGCCGGACGGGCCAGATGACCATGGTGACGTAGGTCATGAAGGCGAACAGGGTACCCAAGGTGAGGGTCCCGGCGCGCAGCGACGCGGCGCCGGCGAACAGCACGATGCCCACCTGAGACATGGCCAGCAGGTCGCTCGTGCCCCAGTAGAGGCCCATGAGCCGGATCAGGCGATTGTTGTGGTCGCGGAACGCCGCGTTGCGGCGCGCGAATTTGTCGATCTCGTACGCCTGGCGCGCGAACGCCCGCACCACGCGAATGCCGGTGAGGTTCTCCTGCAGGGTGGCGGTCATGGCGGCTTCCGCCTCGTCCGTCTGCTGGAACACCGTCTTCACCCGCGAGAAGAACAGGTAGGCGCACAGGGTCAAGAGCGGCATGAGGCAAACTGACAGCCCCGCCAGCCCCGGGTCCATCCAGAAGAGCAACGGCATCACGCAGGCCACCAGCATCAGCGCTCGGCCGATCTCCACCACGTCGCTGGCGAGGAATACGCGCAGCGTCTCCACGTCGGAGCTCGCCCGCTGCACCAGGTCGCCGGTATCGGCGGTGTCGTAGAAGCGGGCCTGCAAATGATGCAGGCGCCGGTAGAGGGCCTGCCGTACCCGCCGGACGACGCTCTCCGACGCCACGGCGGCCAGCCGGCCGCGAGCGTAGAGACACAGCCCCGCCAGGCCGGTGAGCAGCACCGCCGCCGCGGCCGACAGCCACAGGTAGGCGGCGTAGGGGTCGGTGACGGCGAGGCTCCGGGTGAGCCACGCCAGCGGCGGCGCGGCCCGCTGGAGATCGCCCTCCACCACCACGTCGATGGCGTACTTGCCCACCAGCGGGGCACCGAACATGAAGGCGTTGGTGGCCGCCATGGCGACGATGGCGCCGACGTAGCGCAGACGCTGGCCCCGGGTGATCTGCCACAGCGAAACGCGGTGGGGGTCGTTCATGGTCGTCGTTTTCCGCTCGTGGCGGTGCCGTCACGGCGCCGCCAATGGTTCAAGGGCTGCGAGCGGGTGACAACGAGACGAAGCCGGAAAGGCTGGGACGAAGAACCCGCTCGGGTGGTGAGCGGGCCGGGAGAATGCTAAACGCGGACTCGGGGCTCTCTCACCGGATTGCCGGATCGGCTTCCGGCGGCGATGCGATCTGCACGCGCGGAAGCGAACGGCTCGGTTCGCAGCAATGTGTGCAGATAATCGTGCATCGCGCCCTCCTGGGTTCAGCGGCTGGGCATACTACGCCCGCCGCCGTTTCCGGTCAACAACGAGGTGAACGCAACGTGGCGGCGGGCGCGTCGTCAGTCGGCGAGCGCGACGATCATCTTGCCGACGTTGGCACCGGTGAACAAGCCGATGAACGCATCCGGCGCGCTGTCGATGCCGTGGTGGACGGTCTCCTGATACTTCACGTCGCCGGCCCGCACCCAGGCTTCCATGTCGCGCCTGAAGTCGTCGGCCAGGTAGTCGAAGTGCGAGACGATGAAGCCGCGCAAGGTGAGCCCGAGGCCGATGGCCATCACCAGGTTGCTGGGCCCCGGAACGGGCTCGGTGGCGTTGTATTGCGAGATGGCTCCGCACAGGGCGATGCGGCCGAAGGGGCGCATGTGGAACAACGCGGCTTCCAGATGATCGCCTCCCACGTTGTCGAAGTACACGTCCAGCCCCTCGGGCGCTCCCTGCCGCAGATGCCCCAGCAGATCCCCCTCGTGATAGTCGAAGGCGTAGTCGAAGCCGAGCTCCCCGGTGAGCCAGGCCACTTTCTCCGGGCTGCCGGCGCTGCCCACCACCTGGCAACCCTTCAGCCGGGCGATCTGCCCGGCCACACTGCCCACGGCGCCGGCGGCGCCGGAGACGAACACCGTCTCGCCGTCCTTGAGCCCTGCGGCGCCGAACAGCCCCACGTAGGCAGTCATCCCCGGCATGCCCAGCACCCCCAGGTAGGCGGAGGGCGGCGCGGCGAGCTCCCCGAGCAGCTTGAGCTGGGTCGCCGGCGCGGTGAACGTTTCGCGCCAGCCGTAGTGGCTCTCCACGATGTCGCCTTCCCGATACTCCGGGTGGCCGCTGGCCACCACCCGGCCGATGGCGCCGCCGGTGAGGGCTTCGCCGAGCTGAAACGGCGGCACGTAGGACTTGCGGTCCACCATGCGGCCGCGCATGTAGGGGTCCACGCTCATGCACAGGTTCTGCACTTGCACCTCGCCCGTGCCCGGAGCGGGCACCTCCACGGTGGCGAGCTCGAAGTCGTCGGGCCGGGGCATGCCCACGGGGCGCTTCCTGAGGCGGATTTCGCGGCTTTGCATGGTGGATCTCCTTGGACGAATTCGCGCAATGGTCGCATCCCGCGCCATGGCCGTCGAGGCAGGAAGGTATACTGCGCATCATGAAGACGGATAACCCAGACGACCAGCGCAGCCGGGCCGCGCGGCTGCTCGAGGTTCTCGAGCTCGAGCCCGTCGAGCAGAACCTGTACCGCGGCGTGAACGAGACCCGGGGGCGGTTCCGTCTGTTCGGCGGTCAGGTACTGGCTCAGGCCCTGCGGGCCGCCTGCCGGACCGTGGAGGGGGCGCGCCTGCCGCACTCGCTGCGCGCCTACTTCATCCGCGCGGGCGATGCCATGCGTCCGGTGCTCTACGAGGTGGAGCGGATCCGTGACGGCTCCAGCTTCACCACCCGGCGGGTGGTGGCCATTCAGCAGGGCCAGGCCATCTTCAGCATGGACGTGTCGTTCCAGATCACGGAGGCGGGCTTCGAGCACGCCCATCCCATGCCCAACGTGCCCCTGCCCGACGAGCTGGAGGACGACCTGGCGGTCGCGGCCCGGCTGGAGGCGGACCGTCCGGGGCTCAGCCCCATGGCGGGGCGGGCGCGGCCCTTCGAGATGCGCTCGGTGTTTCCTCTCGGCAGCGAGGCCTGGCAGTCGAACCGGTTCTGGAATCCGGTGTGGATTCGTTTCTGCGGCGAGTGCGGCGTCGAGGATCAGGCGCTGGCGCGTTGCCTGATGGCCTACGCCTCGGACATGGGCCTGGTGTCCACCGGCGCCCTGCCTCACAACACCACGCAGCCGCGGTCGACCCTGCAGATGGCGAGCCTGGACCATGCCCTGTGGATTCATCGTCCGGTGGCGGTGACGGAGTGGCTGCTGTTCCACAAGCGCACCAGCGTGGCCGAGGGCTCCCGTGGCCTGGTGCACGCGGAGTTCTTCAGCCGTGACGGCACCCTGGTGGCGTCGGCCAGTCAGGAGGGGTTGTTGAGAATCCGGTAGTTACCTTCCCATTTGACTGCGATCAAGGCGAAGGTGGCCGTCGAACCGCAAGTATGACCACGCGGACATCAACGAGAGGAGCAAGTCATCGTGGCAGCTGCAGCATCACAACCGCAGGCCGGTGTCCCCACCCATGTCGACGTGCTGATCGTGGGGGCCGGGATCTCGGGAATCGGCTCCGCCTATCACCTGCAGCAGCAGTGCCCCGGCAAGAGCTACGTCATCCTCGAGATGAAGGACACCTTCGGCGGTACGTGGGAAACCCACAAGTACCCGGGTGTCCGGTCGGATTCCGATCTCTACACCTTCGGCTATCGGTTCAAGCCGTGGGTCGGCGCGCCGGTGGCCAGTGCCGAGGAGATCCTCAAGTACATGGGCGAGGTGATCGAGGAGAACGGCATCGGCCCGCACATTCGTTACGGCCACCGCATCACCCGGTGCAGCTGGGACAGCGGGAGCAATCTGTGGACGGTGGAGGCGACCCGGCGGTCCGATGGTGCGAAGGTCCGCTTCACCTGCAACTTTCTCTGGATGTGCCAGGGCTACTACGACCACGAGAAGCCCTACATCCCCGATTGGCCCGGCATGAAGGACTACAAGGGCCTGTTCGTTCACGCCCAGCTCTGGGATCCGAACATCGACTACAGCGGCAAGCGCGTGCTGGTGATCGGTTCCGGCGCCACCGCCGCGACGGTGATCCCGGCATTCGCCGAGAAGGCCGCCCACGTGACCATGCTGCAGCGGTCGCCGACTTACTTCTTCTGCAGCGAGAACAAGAACGAGCTGGCCGACCGCCTGCGTGAGATCGGCATCGACGAGCCGACCATTCATCGCGTGGTGCGGGCGCAGATCATGCACGATCAGGACGCGTTGACCCGGCGATGCAAGACGGAGCCCGACGCTGTCTTCGAGGAGCTGAAGGCGCTGATCCGGCATTACGCGGGCGAGGACTTCGAGCTCGAACCGCATTTCACCCCCAAGTACCGGGTATGGCAGCAACGCCTGGCCTTCTGTCCGGAAGGCGACATCTTCAAAGCCGCGGTGGCGGGCAAGCTCACGGTCGTCACCGACACCATCGATACGTTCACCGAAAGAGGCGTGCGCACAGCCTCGGGCGAGGAGCTGGAGGCCGACATCATCGTGGCCGCCACCGGATTCCGCCTTTCGGTCATGGGTGACATCCCGTTCTACGTGGACGGCAAGCCGGTGGATTGGCACGACACCATCACCTATCGAGGCATGATGTTCACCGGGGTGCCGAACCTGGTATGGGTGTTCGGCTATTTCCGCGCAAGCTGGACCCTGCGCGTCGACATGCTGGGCGATTTCGTGTGCGGTCTTCTCAATCACATGGACGAGATCGGTGCGAAGCGGGTGGAGGTGGCCCTGCGCGACGAAGACGAGGACATGAAGATCCTGCCCTGGATCGAAGCGGACGACTTCAACCCGGGCTATCTGATGCGCGGCCTCGATCAGCTGCCGCGCCGCGGCGACAAGCCGGAATGGCGGCACAACCAGGACTACTGGACCGAGCGGGTCGAGATCCCGGCCATCGACCTCGACGGTTCGGAGTTCCTCTACGACGGCGAGCGCCGCGTGAGCGAGAGCCGCGCCCGCAAAGCCGCTACCGGCTGATGCGCGATGCTGTTCGCTGTCCGCTATCCGCTATCCGCTGAGCATTGATCGCGATCGGCTATCAGCTATCAGCTATCGGCGGTCGGCAAGAGGCGTATCGCCAGAATCTGGCG
>JAWLGU010000024.1:0-4702 GCA_041690675.1 Pseudomonadales bacterium
CGCGCGCCGGCGACCTCTATCCCCTGCTCCAGGTCCCCGCCCACCGAGAAGAACGGCGGCTGCTTGATGTAGGTGGACTCCTCCCAGCCGTAGGTGGCGGAATCGGTGACGTCGATGTCGCGCCAGGCCTGGGGGCCGGTGAAGACGTCGGCGTACTGACGCTCGAACATCTCCGCGGAGACCTGCCCCACCACCTCGGCGATCTCGGCGTTGCTCGGCCAGATGTCCTTGAGGAAGACGTCGTTGCCGTTCTGGTCCTGACCGATGGGATCCCGCGACAGATCGATGCGGCAGGTGCCGGCGATGGCGTAGGCCACCACCAGCGGCGGCGAAGCCAACCAGTTGGTGCGCACCTCCTGATGCACCCGCCCTTCGAAGTTGCGGTTGCCCGACAGCACCGAGGACACCACCAGATCACCCTCGCCGATGGCCGCGGAGATGGGCTCCGGGAGCGGTCCCGAGTTGCCGATGCAGGTGGTGCAGCCGTAGCCCACCAGGTTGAAGCCCAGCGCGTCCAGATCGTCCTGCAGCCCCGCCTTCTCCAGGTACTCGGTGACCACCTTCGAGCCGGGAGCCAGGGAGGTCTTCACCCAGGGCTTGACCGTGAGCCCCCGGGCCAGCGCGTTGCGCGCCACCAGCCCCGCCCCGAGCATCACCGCCGGATTGGAGGTGTTGGTGCAGGAGGTGATGGCGGCGATCACCACGTCGCCGTGGCCCAGATCGTAGTCGGTGCCCGGCACGGGCACGCGGCGGTCGCGCTCCCCCGCCCGCCCCTGCAGCTCGAGCGCTTCGTCGAAGGCACGCGCCATGTCGCTCATGGCCACCCGATCCTGGGGCCGCTTCGGACCGGCCAGGCTCGGCACCACGCTGGCGAGGTCCAGCTCCAGGGTGGCGCTGTACACGGGATCCGCGGCGCCGCGCTCCCGCCACATCAGGTTGGCCTTGGCGTACGCCTCCACCAGATCCACCACTTCCCGGGGCCTGTTGGAGAGCCGCAGATATGCGAGGGTCTCCCGGTCGATGGGGAAGAAGCCGCAGGTGGCCCCGTACTCGGGCGCCATGTTGGCGATGGTGGCGCGGTCCGCCAGCGGCAGATGATCGAGGCCGTCGCCGTAGAACTCGACGAACTTGCCCACCACCCCCTTCTTGCGGAGCATCTCCACCACCGTGAGCACCAGGTCGGTGGCGGTGATGCCTTCGCCGAGCTCGCCGGTGAGCTTGAAGCCCACCACCTCGGGAATCAGCATGGAGATGGGCTGCCCCAGCATGGCCGCCTCGGCCTCGATACCGCCGACGCCCCAGCCGAGCACGCCCAGACCGTTGATCATGGTGGTATGGCTGTCGGTGCCCACCAGGGTGTCGGGGTAGGCCACCACGCCTCCGTCCTCCTCCCGGGTCCAGACGGTTCGCGCGAGGTACTCCAGGTTCACCTGGTGGCAGATGCCGGTGCCGGGCGGCACCACCCGAAAGTTGTCGAACGCCTTCTGCCCCCAGCGCAGGAACCGGTAGCGCTCGTTGTTGCGCTCCATCTCCAGGGCCACGTTCTCTTCGAACGCCGCCGGCGAGCCGAATTTGTCCACCATCACCGAGTGGTCGATCACCAGATCCACGGGCGAGAGGGGGTTGATGATGGAGGGATCGCGGCTCGCCTGCACCACGGCGCTGCGCATGGCCGCCAGATCCGCCACCGCCGGCACGCCGGTGAAATCCTGCATGAGCACCCGGGCGGGGCGGTAGGCGATCTCCTGATCCGCCGGCGGATCGTTGGCCCAGTTGCCCAGCGCCTGGATGTCGGAACGGGTGACGGTGTTGTCGTCCTCGAACCGCAGCAGGTTCTCCAGCAGGATCTTCAACGACACCGGAAGCTTCTCCACCTCGCCGATCCCCGCCTGCTGGGCCGCCGGCAGGCTGAAGTAGTGGTACGTCCTGTCGCCCACCGTGAGGGACTTCTTGGTGTGGTAACTGTCTAGGCTCATGGATCCTCTCCTGCTCAGGCGAGTGGAAAATCGAGGGGCGCTATTGTGCCTCAAGCCCTGCCCCTATGGGAGCGGGCCCTGCCCCGTGGCCGAGACCCTCGCAACCGCACGGGCGCTAGGCCTGGGACGCCTCGGCGGGTTCCGGTCCCTCGTCCGACTGATACAGCTGGGCGCCGCAACGCCAGCAGTAGGTCGCCTCCCTGAGGTGCCCTTCCACCGCGCAGCGGGGGCAGGTGCGCGTGGCGGCCGCCCGGCGGCCGGCCTCGGAGAGCTCCAGGGTGACGATGCCGGTGGGGATGGCGATGATGCTGTAGCCGAGCACCATGACGATGGTGGCCACCGCCTGCCCCAGCGGGGTGACGGGCACGACGTCGCCGTAGCCCACCGTGGTGAGGGTGATCACCGCCCAGTAGATGCTCTTGGGAATGCTGGTGAAGCCGTTGGCGGGCCCCTCGATGAGATACATGAACGAGCCGAAGACGATCACCAGCGCAGTGACGCTGGCGATGAACACCGTGATCTTGCGCCGGCTGGCCCGGAGCGCCTCGGTGAGCAGCTGGGCCTCGCTGACGTAGCGCACCATGCGCAGGACCCGGAACACCCGCAGCACCCGCAGCACCCGGATCACCAGCAGGTACTGGGTGCCGACCACGAACAGGCTGAGATAGGTGGGCAGGATCCCCAGCAGGTCGATGACGCCGTAGAAGCTGCGGGCGTAGAGCTTCGGGTTCTGAATGCTCCAGAGCCGCAGGGCGTACTCGACTGTGAACATGAGGGTGAAGAACCACTCCACCCCGTACAGCCAGCCCCCGTAGCGATCGTGGATCCAGCCCACGGAATCCAGCATCACGGCCACCACGCTGGCCAGGATGGCGATGATGAGCCCCACGTCGAAGGCTTTGCCCGCGGGCGTGTGGGCCTCGAATATGACGATTCTGACGGTGTCGCGATTCCAGGTCATGACGAAAGTCTATCGGAAGCCGAGCCGGGGGTGGCGATGGGCCGGCGCCTTCAGGCGATCTTGGTGAGCCGGTAGGCCACTTCCACCGCCTCGAAGACGCCTGCTTCGGCGAACTTGGGCGGCAGGCGGCAGACAGGCCCGCTGCACAGGCGCTCCACGGTGCAGCGGGCACCGAACAGCCGCATGACCTCCGCCTCGCCCACGGTGTGGGGCGGACCGGAGACCAGGCTCTGATCGTATTCCAGGGTCAGCAGCAGCATGCGGGTGCCGTCGGCGATGATGCGCTGCAGGTGATCCGCGTAGTGCATGCGCATCTTTTCGGGAAGAGCGATGAGCGACGCCCGGTCGTAGACCGCGGCGGCGGGCGCCACGTGCATGGCGGCAAGGTCCCAGAAGTCGCCGCAGTAAATGGCGATCTCGTCGTCGCAGAAGAGCTGCAGGTGACGCTGGCGCTCCAGCCGGCAGGGCCGGCGGGCTTCGTGGAAGAACGCGCGAACCGCCGCCTCCGCCAGCTCCACGCCTATCACGGGGTGTCCCCGCTCCGCCAGCCAGAGCATGTCGAGGCTCTTGCCGCACAGCGGCACGAAGACGGGTCGCCCCGCCGGCACCGCGAGCTCGGACCACAGCCGCTTCAACCACGGGTTCACTTCCGGCTGGTGGAAGCCGATCTCCTGCCTACTCCAGCGTTCGAGCCAGAATTCCCGTTCCACCGGCTGTGCTACAGTCCCCGTCCTGCTCCGATTCTGACCAAAGCCCCCGAAGGGAGCAACCAGCGGATTCATGCCCAAGCTGTATCGGGGGGACGTGCGAACCGCCCCCTGGCACAATTCCATGGCCGCGGCCCCGGAGGGGCCGCCACGACGGAGCCTCGCCATGACCTATCAGCATCCGGAATTTCTCATGGAGCCCGAGACCCTGGCGGACGAGCTCGGGCGGGACGACCTGCGCGTGCTGGATGCCACGGTGTTTCTCGAGCCCGCGGAGAACGGCTACCGCGCCAGGAGCGGCATCGACCGGTACCGCGAGGCCCATGTGCCCGGGGCGGCCTTCATGGACCTGATCCACCGCTTCTCCGACACCGACACCGGCACCGGCCTCGGCTTCAGCCTGCCCAGCGCCGAGCACCTGGCCACAGCCCTGGGTGAGCTCGGGGTGGGCAACCGGCACCGGGTGGTGGTCTACTCCAGTGGCCACGTGATGTGGGCCACCCGGGCGTTCTGGCTGCTCCGCTATGCCGGTCACGACTACGTCTCAGTGCTGAACGGCGGCCTGGTCGGCTGGCGCGATGCCGGAGGAGCCATCGCCACGGGCGACGAGGCCTATCCGCCCGCCGCGTTCGAGCCACACCCGCGCCCCGAGATGTTCGCCGACAAGCAAGCCACCCTCGCCGCCATCGACGACCACGCCACCTGCACCGTGAATGCCCTGTCGCCCGGGGTCTACGCCGGCACCAGCCGAATGCACTACGGCCGCCCCGGCCACATTCCGGCCAGCCGCAATCTCCACTACGAGCGGCTTCTGGACGGCGATCGCTTCCGTCCCGGGCCGGAGCTCGAAGCCGCCCTGGGCGAGACCGGGCTGCTGGACGCCCCGCGGGTCATCAGCTACTGCGGCGGCGGCATCTCGGCCACCGTCGACGCCTTCGCCTGTCTGCTCGTGGGGCAGGAGAAGGTGGCGGTCTACGACGGCTCCATGTCCGAGTGGGCCCGGGACCCGTCGCTGCCGCTGGTGCTTGGGGAAGAATAGTCGCTGTCCGCTGTCCGCT
>JAWLGU010000024.1:4802-9430 GCA_041690675.1 Pseudomonadales bacterium
AGCGATCTCGCGGACAATACTTATTGGCGCCGCCGACTCGACGACTTTTAATCCCGGCGAACGTCACGCCAGGAAAATCCGGACATGGAGCTCCGCAATCCGTCTCGGAATCGGTGGGGCGAGGGCCCTGGTTCGACCTGCAACCGTGCCGGCGAACGCCTGTGGCGGCCGATCCGCCGGGTCGTGCTCGTCCTCGCCCCGCTGCTTGCGCTCGGCGGTTGCGGCGCGCCCACCCCACCCCCAGTTGAAGTCGTCCGCAGCGTCAAGACCATCGTCGTCGGCGATGACGCCGTGGCCCGGCAGCGGCAGATCGCCGGCGTTCTCGCTGCCGCCCGCATCGCCGACCTGAGCTTTGCCGTCCCGGGCACGGTGGAGGCGGTGCTGGTGGACCAGGGGATGGCGGTAACGACCGGCCAGGTTCTGGCACGCCTGGACAACGAGCCGTATGAGCTCGTGCTCTCTGCGGCTCAGGCACGGCTCGCTTCGGCCCGTGCCGAGCTCGAGGAGCGACGCCTCAATTTCGAACGCCAACAAACCCTGTTCGAGAACAGGCTCATCGCCCGGGCGGCCCTGGACCAGGCCGCCGCGGAGCTCGGCACCGCCCGAGCCCGGGTCGCTGCGGCGGAAAGCGAGGTCGCTCGGGCCCGTCGGGACATCGAGCGCACCGCGCTGGTGGCCCCCTACGACGGCACCATCGCCGAGCGCAACGTGGAGCCCTTCCAGGAAGTCGCCGTCGGCGCGGTGGCGCTCACCCTGCAAGGCGGCTCGGGGCTTCTCGCGGAGGTGCTCGTTCCGGAGTCGTTGATTCGCCAGATCGCCTATGGGGATCCGGTAAGAGTCCGATTCCCGACCCTGCCGGATGTGGAGATTCCGGGGACCGTGACGGAGATCGGCGGGCGTGTGGAGGCCGGGAACGCTTTCCCCGTCCGCGTCCGCATCGGTGCTGGCGCTGCACCACGCGCCGCGGAGCTGCGCCCGGGCATGTCGGCCCGGGTCATCTTCGAGCTCGCGCGAAGCGACCGCGGTGAGGCGCACCTGATCCCACTCTCTGCCATCGCGTTCGGCCAGGGCTCTGTGGGAACCGTACCGGAATCGTCAGCTCCGGCACAGCCGACGGATTCGAATGGGCTCACCCCGGCACCAATCTTCATCTACGACGAAAGTGCGGGAGCGGTTCGCCGGGTGACGGTGCTGGCGGGCGACATTCGCGGCAATCTCGTCGAGGTTCACGAGGGCGTGACGGCCGGCGACCGGGTGGTGGTCGCTGGAGTCGCGTTTCTGCGGGACGGCATGCCGGCACGCCTCTGGGCGCCAGACATCTGAGCTCGGCCGAACTCCATGGAAAACCTGGCACGCTTCGCCTTGGACAATGGACGCTTCCTCGCGCTGCTGATCGTGGCGGTGGTCACCGCCGGCACCAGCACCTATTTCACTCAGCCCCGCCAGGAAGACCCGGAGGTAACCATTCGAGTTGCCCAGGTCACTGCCGCATTTCCGGGCATGAGCCCCGAGCGGGTAGAGCAACTCATCACCCGGCCGCTCGAGGAAGAGATCAAACGCCTTCCCGAGGTCAAGGAGGTCCGCTCGGTCTCCATGACCGGACTCGCTCTGGTCATGCCGGAGCTGCACGACAGCCACTTCGACCTCGAGCCCATCTGGGCCGACCTGCGCAACAAGATGGACGACATCGCCCCGCAGCTTCCCGAAGGCACCCGGGGGCCCTTCGTCAACGACGACTTCGGGCGGGTTGCGGTGGTGACCCTCGCCCTGCACGGGAGGGACTTCACGCCGCGGGAGCTGCGATGGGCTGCACGTGAGGCGCGGGATGACCTCAGCAAGGCGCCGCTGGTGGCGCGGGTCGACCTGTACGGCATCCAGGAGGAGCGGGTCTGGCTGGAGATGGATCCCCGGGCGTTGACGAGAACGGGGCTCACACCGGAAGCCGTGATCAGCGCCCTGCGCGCGCAGAACGTCGTGCTGCCGGGCGGTGACGTGCAGGCGGAGAGTCTCAGCATCATGATCGAGCCCACCGGCAATTTCGAGAGCGTGGAGGACATCGGCAGCGTCGCCATCGAGGCGCCAGGAGGGCTCGTGTACGTGCGCGACCTCCTCACGGTGCGGCGCGGCTACGTCGACCCTCCGGAGCGGCCCGCCCTGTACGACGGCAGCCCGGCCGTAATCCTCGCGCTCTCGATGGTGCCCGAGTCGAACATCTCCGAGCTGGGACGGGACATCGAACGGCGGCTGGAGACTTTGCAGCTGCAGCTGCCTCTGGGCATGCATCTCGACGTGGTGACGTGGCAGCCCGAACTGGTGGAGGCCGCCGTCCGGGATGCCACCGAGAACCTCGGCCAGACCATCGCCATCGTGCTGCTCGTCGTCGTCGCCTTCCTGGGCCTGCGCACCGGGCTCATCGTCGGAGCCATGGTGCCATTGACCGTATTCGCATCCCTGGTCGGCATGAACCTGATCGACATCGAGCTCCACCGGGTGTCCATCGCCGCCGTGATCGTGGCGCTGGGCCTGCTGGTGGACAACGGCATCGTCGTGGTCGAGGACATCGAGACTCGCATGGCCCGCGGCGCAGAGCGCCGGGCAGCTGCACTAACGGCGGCTCGCACCCTGGGCCTGCCACTCCTGACCTCCTCGCTGACGACGATCCTCGCCTTCATGCCGCTCATGCTGGCGGAGAACAGCTCCGGCGAGTACCTGCGGGCGCTTTCCCTGGTGATCACCCTGACCTTGCTGTCGTCCTGGCTCATCTCTCTGACCGTCACGCCGGCCATGTGCGTGTGGTTGCTGCCCGAATCGACCGGGTCGACCAACACGTACCGGGAGCCCGCGAGCTCGGGCCTGTATCGCGGACTGCTGCAGCGATTGCTGCGGGCGCGGCTCGCGTTCGTAGCCGTCATGGTCGCGCTGCTGCTCTCATCGCTATGGATCTTCGGGTTCGTCAAGCAGCGGCACATGGCGCCTTCCGAGCGCAATCAGTTCGTCTTGTATCTGAACCTGCCGGCCGGCAGCGCCGCCGACGAGACGGTGGATGTGGCCGGTCGACTGGCCGCCTTCCTGTCGGACGAGACGGCAAACCCCGAGGTCCTCTCGAACATCATCTACGTGGCCTCCGGCGGGCCCCGCTTCTTCCTGGCGCTGCAGCCGCCCGACGCCCAATCCCACATCGCTTTCGGCATCGTGACCACGGAGACGTCCGAGCAGGTGCCGGCGCTGATGGGGCGCGTCGATGGCTGGATCGCGGAGCGCCTTCCAGAGGCGACGGGGCGGACTGAGGAGCTGTTCCTCGGACCGGCGCCGCTCGGAACGGTAGAGCTGCGTCTGCACGGGCCCGATATCGACGAGCTGCAGCGGTTTTCGGAACAGATGCTCTCCGTCTTCCGTGCCGTGGACGGAACCCTCGGCGTCCGCAGCGACTGGGAGAACCCGGTGCTGAAGGTCCGCGTGATGGTCGATCAGGAGCGCGCCCGCCGGGCGGGGGTGACGTCGGAGGAGATTGCGCGTGCTCTATCCATGCAGATCGATGGGCTGCGTGTGACCGACTACCGGGAAGGCGACAAGGTGATCCCCGTGGTGCTGCGTGCGGGCGCCAGCGAGCGCGGCAACCTCGACCAGATGCGCACCCTCGAAGTCTTCTCGGTCAACCGCGGCGTCGGCGTCCCGCTGCTGCAGGTCGCCGATTTCGAGGGCATGGTGGAGCCGAGCCAGATCCGGCGCGTGGACCAGGAGCGTGCTGTGACCGTGGCGGCCAAGCATCCGACCATGAGCGCGCGGGAGCTCTACGCCTCCGTGCTACCGGCGCTCACGTCCATCGCGCTGCCGGAGAGCTACCGGATCGAGACCGAGGGTGAGATCGAAGCATCGACCGAGGCAAACGGGGCGCTGTTTCAGTACGCACCACACTGCCTCGCAGGCATCATCGCGCTGCTGGTGCTGCAGTTCGGCTCCTACCGCAGACCCGCCATCATCGGCTTGACCATCCCCCTGATCCTGATCGGCGCGGCCATGGGGCTCTTGGTCTTCCGCGCCTGGTTCGACTTCGTGGCGATGCTCGGGCTGTTCTCCCTGGCGGGGATCATCATCAACAACGGCATCGTGCTCATCGACCGGATCGACCAGGAGCGCGACCTCGGCAAGGACGTGGACACGGCCGTCACGGACGCGGCCATTGCCCGAGCGCGGCCCATCATCATGACCACGCTCACCACGATTCTCGGCCTGGTACCGCTGGCGCTCTTCGGCGGCGAGTTCTGGTTCGGCATGGCCATCGTCATCATGTCCGGACTCGCCGTGGGGACGCTGCTGACGTTGGGCGTGGTGCCGGTGCTCTACAGCTTGATGTTCCGCGGCAGATGACCGGGGCGGCTACGGTTCCGGGGGCGTCCCGCGGCGGTCGATGGCGACGTGCCCCACCAGCCACGCAACGACGACCGCCACGTAGAGCTGCCCAAGCACCGTCTCTATCGATACCAGCACCTGTGCCACGGGATGGCGCGGCACGATGTCGCCGTAGCCGAGGGTGGCCACGGTCACGAAGCTGAAGTAGTTGAAGAGCTGGTCGGGGTTCGCGTCGAGCTGACGGACGAGATGCTCGGGCACCACGAAGCTGTCGGGAA
>JAWLGU010000024.1:9530-29716 GCA_041690675.1 Pseudomonadales bacterium
AGCGGAAAGCGGATAGCGATAACTACCGATCCTGATACTCCGGCGGCCGCTTCTCCAGAAACGCCGCCACCCCCTCACGCATGTCGCCGGTTGTGGAGGTGAGGATCTGCTGGCGGTCTTCCATGGCGATCACCGCTTCCAGGCTGCCGGCGTCGACGCTCATGTTGAGACATTCCTTGGTGAGGCGTACCCCCACGGGCGAGTTGCCGAGAATCTCCTGAGCAATGGCGCGCCCGGCGTCGGCAAGTGCTTCGTCGGCCACCACATCGGAAACCAGCCCCACGGCTTTCCCCCGCTCGGCGTCGATGAAGCGGCCGGTGAGCAGCAGCTCCGAGGCCAACGCGCTGCCCACCAGGCGCGGCAGGAAGTAGCTGACACCGACGTCGCAGGCGGTGAGACCGATGCGGATGAATGCGGCGTTCATGCGCGCCTTCGGGCCCGCCAGGCGAATGTCCGAGGCCAGCGCCAGCGCGAAGCCGCCGCCACTGGCGGGGCCATGGATCAGCGAGATGATGGGCTGAGGCGCCCGCCGCATGCGCATCACAATCTCGCTCACCCGGCGCTGCACCCTGAGCCCCGTCACCGCCCCGGGCGGCTCATCGCTGCGGTCTTCCTTGAGGTCCAGGCCAGCGCAGAAGGCGCGGCCGGCGCCGCGCAGGATCACCACCCGCACCGTGTGGTCGGTGTAGAGCTCGCCGAAGTAGTGCTGAAGCTCCAGCATCATGGTGCGGCTCATGGCGTTCAACGCCTCCGGCCGGTTCAGTGTGAGCCAGTCGATGGCCCCCTCCTTCTCGACCTGCAGGGTCTCGTAGCTGCCGTCGGCGTTGCTCCTGGGGGTGTAGCGGTGGTCGGCCATGGGTACTCCTGTGATGGCAATTCAGATCTGGCGCTCGCGGCCCTGCCAGTAGCGGTCGCGCACCAGCCGGCGTTGAATCTTACCGCTCGGCAGCCGCGGCAGCTCCTCGACGAACTCCACGGACCGTGGGCACTTGAAGCCCGGCAGTCGCGCCCGCGCGAAGCCGCGAATCTCCTCCGCCAGGACCGGCGATTGCGTCACGCCAGGCTTGAGCTGAACCACGGCCTTCACCTCCTCGCCCCACTCCTCGTTGGGAACCCCCACGGTGCACAGGTCCAGCACCGCCGGGTGAGCGAGCAGGACCGAGTCGATCTCCTGGGGATAGATGTTGACGCCCCCGGAAATGATGGTCTCCGCGCTGCGCCCGGTGAGGAACAGATAGCCGTCCTCGTCCAGATAGCCCATGTCGCCCAGGGTGAACCACTCGCCCCGGTAGCTTTCCCGGGTCTTCTCCGGCGCCTTGAAGTACTCGAAGCGACCCTCGGCCGGCGCGCGGAAGTAGATGGTGCCCACCGTCCCCGTGGGGACGTCGTCGCCCGCGTCATCGAGAATGCGGGTGTTCTCCGGCGTGGGGGTCGTGCCGACGCTGCCCGGCTTTCGCAGCCAGGCCTCGGAGTCGATGCCGAAGTTGTTGCCGCCCTCCGTGGCCGCGTAGTACTCGTAGACGATGGGTCCGAACCAGTCGATGATGGCGCGCTTCACGTGCACCGGGCAGGGGGCCGCCCCGTGCATGACGAGCTTCAGGCTCGAGACGTCGTAACGGGCGCGCAACGCCTCCGGCAGCTGAAGCAGCCGGTGAAACATGGTGGCCACCATGTGGGTATGGGTGATGCGGTAGCGCTCGATCAGCCGCAACGTCTCCTCGGCGTCCCACTGATCCATCATCACCACCCCCACGCCGGCGTTCAGCGGCGCGGTGACGTTGAAGGCCAGCGGCGCCGCGTGGTAGGCGGGGCCGGTGCACAGGCAACGATCCTCGTCGGGGTCGCCCGCCGCCAGCGCCTGGGCCGCGGAACGCTGGGTGGGAGCCTGCCGGCGGTAGACCCCTTTCGGGCGGCCCGTGGTCCCGGAGGTGTAGAGCATCTGCGAACCGCGAACCGGGTGCTCCACGTCCGCCGGGTCCTCCCCGGCGATGGCCGCTTCGTAGTCCTCGAAACCGCCGATGGCGCCGCCCGCCGCCAGCCGCAGATGGCATTTGCACGCGTGGGCCGCGGCGACCTCCGCAGTGCCGAGGCCTGCGTCGTAGATCACTGCCTTCGCTTCGCAGTTGTCGATGATGTATCCCGTCTCCTCGCCGGTGAGGTGCCAGTTGGCCGGGGTGAAGCGAATGCCGGAGCGCAGGGCGGCGAGGTACGTCTCCACGAACTCCGGCCGGTTCTTCATCACCACCGCCACGGCGTCGCCTTCGCCGATGCCGTGGCGCGCGAAGAGCCGGGCGAGCTGATTGGCGCGGGCGTTGAGCTCACGGAAGCTGCGCTCGCCGTAGCGAGTGACGAGCGCCGGCGCCTCCGGGCGGCGCGCCGCGTGATATGCCACCGCCATGCCCCTGGCCAGGGCGTCCTCGAGATTGCCGTACATGGTCCTTCCCCCCTCCCCCTCCAGTCAGACGCCGGCCGTCACGTGGCGTGGTTCGCCGTGGTGGCTGGTCATCCACAATCGCCCGCCCTCCCGGTACAGCACCAGCGCGTCCAGGAATCCGACGGCAGGCCCGCTGGGGGGCTCCCCCAGCAACACGTCCCGGAGCAGATACAGCGTCATGTCGTGAGACACGCACAGGTCGAGCTGGTGCTCGGCCACGGGCTGCTCGAGCTTCGCCGCCATCACCGTGAGCACCAGGCGCGCGGCCAGCTCCGCCGGCATCATGGCGTCGGCCGGTGCCGCACCGCCGATCCAGGACTCCACGAACGGCACCAGGCCGCCGCCGGCGTCCATGGCCTTCCACATCTTCATCTGGTCCATGGAGTAGAACACGCCCAAGGCCTCCAGCGGCCGGTGCCGGGTCACGGCGCCGCCCCCCAGGCGGTGGCCGTCCAGGATCAGGGCAGCGGTTTCCATGCAGCGCTCGGGCGGGCTGGCGTAGGCGCGGACCGTCAGTGACTTGGGAAGCCGGGCCCCCAGATCCCGGGCCAGGGCCCGACCTTCGGCGGTCAGCGGATTCTCCAGATCGTGGCGATCCGGCGCGAATTCCCGGGCGGAATGGCGCATCAGCACCACGCAATGATCCACGCCGCGCGTCAGCACGCGCTGCAGCAGATCCAACGTCGCCTCTCCGTACTTCTCCACGTGCCCCTCCGATCGCCGGCCGTAGCGCCATCCGGTCGGCTGTATTAGTATCAAAATCATTCCGCGTTTCGCATCCCTTTTCACGCGTCGCCACGCATCACAACAACCTCAAGAGGGGGGAACTATGGACCTTGGCATTTCCGACCGCGTCAAACCACTGATCGACGACATTCAGCGCTTCGTCGACGACTGCATCGTCCCCAACGAGCCCGTCTACGTCCGCCAGGTGGAGGAAGGCGGCCGCTGGTGCGAGACTGCCGTGATGGAGGAAGTGAAGGAAAAGGCCAAGGAACGGGGCTTGTGGAACATGTTCCTGCCGGAAAGCGAGCGCGGCGCCGGGTTGACCAACGTGGACTACGCCCACGTCGCCGAGCTGCTCGGCAAGTATCCCATGGCCTCCGAGGCCACCAACTGCGCCGCGCCGGACACCGGCAACATGGAGGTGCTCGAGCGCTACGGCTCCGAAGATCAGAAACGGCAGTGGTTGCAGCCGCTGCTCGAGGGCAAGATCCGCTCCGCCTTCGCCATGACCGAGCCTCACGTGGCGTCGTCGGACGCCACCAACATCAGCATGGAGGCGCGCCTCGAAGGTGACGAGTGGGTGCTGAACGGCGAGAAATGGTGGACCTCCGGCATCGGCGACCCGCGCTGCAAGGTGATGATCGTCATGTGCGTCACCGAGCCCGACGCGCCGCGCCACTCCCGGCAGAGCCAGATTCTGGTTCCGGTGGACGCCCCCGGGGTCGAAGTGCTGAAGATGATGCACGTGTTCGGCTACGACGACGCGCCTCACGGCCACGGCCACGTGCGTTTCACCAACGTGCGGGTGCCGAAGGACAACATCATCCTCGGCTCGGGTCGTGGCTTCGAGATCGCCCAGGGCCGCCTCGGGCCGGGCCGCATCCACCACTGCATGCGCTCCATCGGCGTAGCCGAGCGGGCGCTCGAGCTGATGTGCCGGCGAGCCCAATCCAAGGAGGCGTTCGGCAAGAAGCTGGCGGATCTCGGCGGCAACTACGACAAGATCGCCGACGCCCGCATCAACATCGAGATGGCGCGGCTGTTGACCTTGAAGGCCGCCTGGATGATGGACACCGTGGGTAACAAGGTCGCGCGCAGCGAGATCGCTCAGATCAAGGTCGCGGTGCCCAACATCGCCCTGAAGGTGATCGACGACGCCATCCAGATCCACGGCGGCGCGGGCGTCTCGCAGGTCTTCCCGCTGGCCAAGATGTACGCGAGCATGCGGACCCTGCGACTGGCCGACGGGCCGGACGAGGTGCACCGTCGCACGGTGGCACGGATGGAGCTCGGCAAGTATCCGCCTGAACAGGAGGTCCGCACCGAAGTCTGGAACGCCTGAGGCGAACGACCGCCGGTGCGGGGCCCAGGCCCCGCGCCGGCCGGCAACGAAGGGGGAGGGGAACCATGGGCAGATTGGACGACAAGGTGGCGGTGATCACCGGGGCCGGCCGGGGCATCGGCCGGGAGATCGCGCTGTCGATGGCGCGGGAAGGCGCCAGGATCGTGGTCAACGACCTCGGCGGCAATGCCGACGGCACGGGAACGGGCATGATCGCCGACGACGTGGTGGTGGAGATCCGCGCCATGGGGGGCGAGGCAGTTTCCAACACCGACTCGGTGGCGGAGGTCCGGGGCGGGGAGAATCTGCTCAGCACGGCCCTCGAGCACTTCGGCGCCATGGACATCCTGGTGAACAGCGCCGGAATTCTGCGCGACCGGACCATCTTCAACATGGAGGAGGAAGACTGGGACCTGGTGCAGGCCGTACACCTGAAGGGCCACTACTGCTGCTCCCGGCCCTTTGCCCGCTACGTCCGGGAACACAACCGCACCGGCTGCCGCATCATCAATTTCTCCAGCGTCTCCGGGCTCATCGGCAACTTCGGTCAAGCCAACTACGGCGCCGCGAAGGCCGGCATAGCGGGCTTCTCACGGGTGCTGGCGCTGGAACTGGCCAAGTACGGCTGCACCGTGAACACCATCTCTCCGGGGGCGCTGACCCGGATGACCATTCCGCTCAGGGAGAATCGGGGCGAGAAGGTCGGGGAGGAGGACCTGGCGCAGGGGGGGCCTCAGCACGTGGCGCCGCTGTGCACCTGGTTGGCCACCGACGCCGCCGCGGGAATCAGCGGGCAGATCTTTCACACCGGGCGCGGCGGCATCGCCATCATGCAGCAGCCGGCGGTGATCAAGCAGTTTCACAAATCAAGCGGCGTCTGGACTCTGCCGGAGCTGGACCGCTACGTGCCCGCGCTCATGGCCGCCAAACAGGCCCACGACCAAACCGTGAACGAGGCAGCCACTCCGGTGGAAGTGTGACCCCGCGCGTTGCACGGGGCCGGGCCGTAAGGTAGCTTCACCGGGTTCGGCCAACAGGAGCGCCTACCTTGACGCTGCGGATCGTGGTGCTGAATCCCAAAGGTGGGTCGGGCAAGACCACGGTGGCCTGCAACCTGCTGGCTTCCTACGCTCAGGCGGGTCGGCGCGCCGCGCTCATGGACCACGACCGGCAGGGGTCGGCCATGCGCTGGTTGAAGCAACGCAGCGACGAGCTGCCGGCCATTCACGGCATCGCCGCCTTCGAGGAACCCCCGGCCCATGTCACCCGCTCCTTTGCCCTGCGCATTCCCCCGGAGACCGAGCGTGTGGTGGTGGACACCGCCGCGGCCCTGGATCGACATGCCGTCGTGGAGGCGGTGAAGTGCGCCGACAAGGTACTGGTGCCCGTGCTGCCTTCGGACATCGACATCCACGCAGCCACCCGCTGTATCGGCGATCTCCTGGTGCACGCCAGGATGCCGCGGGCCGCCATCGGCGTGGTGGCGAATCGGGTCAAACGCAACACGCTGGCCTATCGGGCGCTCATGCGCTTCCTGGAGAGCCTGGGGGTGCCCGTGGTGGCGGTGCTCCGCGACGTGCAGGCGTACACCCGGGCGGCGCGAGTCGGCCTGGGCATTTGTGAGCTGAACCCGTCCGACGCGGGTCGCGAGAGCGCGGGCCGCGAACTGGTGCAGTGGCGCCGTCTGCTGCGCTGGATCGAGGAGGACGAATTGCCCGCACCCGCCGTCACCGTCGAGGACGAGCGCCTGCCGGAACCGCCCCGCCGAACTCACCTGACCCTGGTGCGCTGACCACAGCGGCTACTGCAGCCGTTGCTTCTCCTCCTCCTCCACCCGCTCGTAACGGTTCTCCATGTCCCGGGCCTCGTCGGAATGAAGCAGGTCACGGGCCTTCGGGAAGAGCTGGTTTTCCTCCCGCTCCACGTGCCGCTCCACGGCCTCCATCATCTCGCGAAAGCGGCCCTGCCAGGTCACGGTGGACTTGTCTTCGGCGTCGAGCTGTTCCAACTGGTGCTTCACCTGCTCGTGCTCCTGAAGACACTGGGTCACCAGGGGCTCGATCTCCGGAAAGCGGCGCAGCTTGGGATAGAACTCCTGCTCCTCGCCGCGGAAGTGAGCGAGCAGGTGCCTGCGAATCTCGGGAAACAGCTCGTCGCGCAGCCGGGAGTCCGGAGACGCGTCCACCACGCGCTGCATCAAGGTGGCCACCTCCGCGTGCTCGCCGGCCAGGTGGTGAAAGATTCCGGGATACCCCGTCAGCGCCTTGACGACGCCTTTCGCTGCGCCCGCCGCCTTGGCGGCGGTCTTGGATCCAGTGGCCATGAGCGTTACTCCTCGTGAATGTAATGCTGCAGCGGCGGCGGCGCCCGCCATTCGACGGTCACCGCTCACTGGCCGTCGCGGCTCACCAGCTTGTTGAAGTTGCTGGTGATGCAGCAGGCGTGCCACGTCGTTGCCCGGCTCGGGCATGGCACGGGTCCGTGCATGGCACGGGTCCGTGCATGGCACGGGGTCTGCATCGAGCCCCTCATGGCAACCGGGACTGATACGGAGCCCGGCCCCGTCACCAGCGTCCAAGACCTCCTCGATCGGATCGAAGCCGCCGCCGAGCGGGATCGGGTTTCGCTGGAGGAAGTGATGACCGCGCTGGGGGAGCGCTCCTTCGCGCCGCTGCTGCTGGTCGCGGGGCTGGTGATTCTGGCCCCCGTGGTGGGGGACATTCCCGGCGTGCCGGTGCTGATGGGGACGGTGGTGGTGCTGGTGGCGGGGCAGATCCTGCTGCGCCGCCGTCACCTGTGGCTGCCCGGCTGGCTGCTGCGGCGCGACGTCGCCACGGACAAACTGTGCAAGGCCGTGAGCTGGCTGAGGCGCCCTGCCCGATTCGTCGACCGCTGGACACGGCCCCGCCTCTGCCCGCTGGTGCGCCACGCCAGCGTCCACGTCATCGCCGCCACCTGCATAGTCATCGCTGCAGCCACACCAGTCATGGAGTTCGTGCCGTTCAGCGCCAACGTCGCCGGCGTCGCCATCACCGCCTTCGCCCTGGCCCTCACCGCGCAGGACGGCCTGCTCGCGCTCGTTGCCATCGCCCTCTCCCTCGGCACCGTGGCGCTGCTGATCCTTCAGCTCCTCTGAGGCCCCTTCATCAGCTCCCGCATGCGCCACCAGGAGGGTTTTCGGCTGCCGTCCCAGGTGACCAGACCCAGGTGGTACTCGTTCTCGTCCACGTGAAAACCTTCGATGGCCGCACGCGCCGGGTGCAGATCCACCAGGCAATACCAGTACACCCGCTCGGCGGGCGCCTCGGCGGCCCAGACGAGGCGTTGCTCGTTCAGCACGTGGCGTCCCACCGCGCGTCGCTCCACGTCCCAGGTGGCGAGCCCGGTTTCCGTCACCCATACGGGCAGCCCGAACTCTTCGGCCTGCGCGACCTTGTCCTCCCAGCCGTGCCAGTGGGAGTACCAGTCCCAGTTCGGATGGTCGTTCCACCACATGTCCGGAAAGGCGTGGATGGCCACCGCATCCACCTCCTCCAGCACGCCGTAGCCGCGCATGAGCTCGAGCCAGTGCGGGTCCACCGGAATCATTCCGCCGAGTATCCGGCGCTTGCCCCGCCGGCCCGCCACACGGCCGGCACGCCGCACCATGTCGCCGAACTTGCGCCACCCCGGATCCCAGTTGACGAAATCCCACTTCAGGCGGTTGTTCGGCTCGTTCCACAGTTCCAGGGTCTCGAACCGATCGCCGTACTCGTGAATCACCTGATCGACGAAATCCGCATAATCCTCCAGCCGGCACGGCGGCCCGGCACAGGTTCCGGAGGCCGAGATGGAAGGCGGCGTGTGCCAGATCGAGAGCAGCACGTCGAAGCCCGCGAGCGCCTGCATCTGCCAGTCGTACCAGCGCTTGCCCCCTGGCCGGTGGAAGTCCGCCCAGGAGATTCCCGTGCGCAGGTGACGGATCCCGAGGGCCGCGAGCTCCTCCACCGCGCGCTCCACGTCCCGGTAAGCCTCGTAATGGAACCACTGGCACACGCCGAGCTTGTCGCGCAGACCGGTGCTACCGTGCGAATCAGCCACGATCCGCATCCCGGCCATCCCGTTTCCACCCGGGGCCAACCCGCCATTGGGGGCAGCAGCGGCTGGGCATTGACCCCGGGGCCGCGGAGTTGCGAAGGTTCCCTGGCGCACGCCCCTCGCCCATCGATGCCGAGATGTCAGAAGCCATCAATCGCCTGGAAATCCGTCTGGTCGGCATGTCGCGAAGCGGCAACCACGCGCTGGTGAACTGGATACTCGCCCAGGCCAGCGGCCGCACCTGCTTTCTCAACTGCACCGAGCCGGGGACGAACCCGTTCGAGAGCGCCCGCCCGCTGGACGATGGCGCCGTGTACCGGGCCAACTACCCCGAGTTCGACCTCGAGCAGGAACGCCGCGGCCGGTTCACCGCCAAGGACCTGCTCATCCAATCTCACGAGGACTGCTTCCTCGGCTACCTGCGCAAGGCGGCCGACGATTCGCGGCACGACGCGTGGGTGGGGCGCTCGCGGCAGCGGGTGGACGTGCTGCTGCTGCGCGATCCGTTCAACCTGTTCGCGAGCCGGCTGAGGCTGGGCATCGACCGCCACGGGCACCGCACCGCCGCCCGCATCTGGAATCAGCACGCCCGGGAGTTCCTGGGACTGCGCAGACTGCTGCGACCTGCCCGGGTGCTGGTGAGCTACAACCGCTGGGCGACGGAGCCCGATTACCGGCGCGCCGTGGCCGAGGCGCTCGGGCTCACCTTCAGCGACGCCGGGCGCCAGGACGTACCGGCGGTGGCCGCGGGAAGCTCCTTCGACGGCCGCGCCTTCCATCGCCGGGCGGCGCAGATGCAGGTCACCGAGCGTTGGCGCTGGCTCCTGCACTGCTCCGTGCTGCCGGAGCTGTTCGATCGAGAGACCGTGAATCTGGCGGACCGGATATTCGGCCGGATCTGCTCCGACGAGTTCTATCGCCGCATCGGCGGTCGCCCGGTCGGCCGCCCGCGCAGCACGTCGCGCCCCTGACCGGGCTCGGCGGCTCATACCGAGAAACCCAGGCGCGGCCCGGTCTCCTCGGCGACCCGCTCGGCGAGCCAGGTCTCCGCACCCAGCTTGCGCCGCACCTCGAAGCCGGCGCTGCGCAGCAGGGCGTACACCGCGGGCTCGTTGGGCACCCACCAGTTGCTGAGGTCCCCGGCCAGCCGGTTCTCCACGAACGCCAGCCGCGGCCAATCGCGGCCGGAGAGCGGCGCCAGCTCGCCGAGTTCCAGGTTCTCGGGAGTCCGGTGGGGCGGCGCGCTGGTGGCCGAGCACTGGGTGAGGGTCTGGAAGATCAACCATTGGCGGCAGGCCGACGCGAGGATGTCCAGCGCCAGCAGCGGGTAGCGCAGGTGGTAGAAGACGCCCATGAAGTTGACGAGATCGAATCGCTCCCGCCATTCCCTCACGTCGTACACGCTCGCCTGGCGAAACTCCACCGCCACCCCCTGCGGAACGTGCTCCCGGGCCCAACGCGCCTGGCGCAGGTAATGTTCGTCCAGGTCGATGGCCACCACGCGGGCGCCCAGACCGCTCATCCGGAACGCGTGGTAGCCGGCGTTGCAGCCCACGTCGAGCACCCGCTTGCCGGCGAACGAGAACGGCATGGCGGCCTCGATTTCCCGCCATTTGTACGCCGGAAAGTCGCCCAAGGGATGATCGGGCGCGGTCTGGGTTCCGTCCTCCAGGTGCAGATTGTGGAACCAGGGCGCGAGGGCGCGAATGGTGTCCGCCAGAGGACCTACCGCCGCGGCCCCATCCGACTGCAGGGTCTCAATTCGCGACACGGTCGAGCTCGCGGGTCTCGTGGAGGCAGTGAATCAGATGCTCGGCCCGCCGCAGATGGGAATGCTCACGCAGCACCCGGGCGCGCGCCGCATCGCCGATGCTGGCGGCACGGGCGGGGGATACGCCCTCCAGGTACGCCAGCACGTCCCCGGTGCCGCCGGCCGTCAGCACCTCGCACCCCGGTTCCAAAACCTCCTCCAACCCCGGCCACTCATCGGAGATGATGCAGCAGCCGCAGGCGGCCGCTTCGAACAGGCGGACGCTGGGGGAATAGCCGAGGTCGACCATGGCCGCGCGGGTCGCGTTCAAGGTGAAGCGCTGCCGGCCGTAGAACGCCCGATGCTCGCCGGGCGGCACGTGGGGGATCCAGTCCACGTTGCCGGGCCAGAGCTCCCGGTCGGGATAACCGGGCCCGGCGATGACGAAGCGGCTCCCGGGCCGCGCCCGGGCCACGTCCAGCAGCAAACGTTCCACCGCGGGCTGACGGTCCTCGGCGTAGGTCCCCATGTATCCGAGCTCCCAGCGCGCCGGAGCATCGCCACGACGGTGCGGCTCCACGGGCCGGTAGAGCTGGGTATCCACGCTGCAGTACAGCGCCCGGGGCCGGCGCGCACCCGCTTCGGCCAGGCGCTTCAAAACCCGGCCGCCGGCGAAGCTGAAATAGACGTCGAAGCGCGGAATCTGATCGAGACGCAGGTACTCGCAGCGGCCCTGCGCCAACGCCACCAGGGTCACCGGCGTATCGATGTCGTAGAAGCCGAGCGGCCCGCGAACGGTCTGGCTCAACCAGTCCACCAGACGCGTGCCTTCGGGCACGTAGGAACCGACGATCACCGCGTCCGCCGACGCAACGTCGCCGGCGTGGTCCCGGACCAGGGACGAGAGGGAATCGTAGAGCACGAGCCGGCCGTGCTCGGACCTCACCATGTCACGGTTGTCGGCGTACCAGGGCACGTCCCGCTCGAAGAAGGTCACCCGCTGCCCCGACAGGGCCAGACCCTTCACCAGGCTTCGATAGGTCGTGGCATGGCCGTTGCCCCAGGAGGAGGAGAAGGACAATCCGAACATCACGATATGCATGCGCGCGAGCCTCCTGCATCGATCAGCGCCAGCGCCCGCTCCACCGCCAGCGCCCGGCCTTCGTAGGTGTGCTCCCGCAGGACCCGTTCCCGGGCGCGCCGGCCGATCTCCCGCGCCTGCTCCGGCTCGAGACAGCGGACCCAGCACCCCACCTCGTCTCCGTCCTCGGCCAGCAGAATCTCGCGCCCGGGCTCCAGGAACCGCTCGATTCCGGCCCAGCGATCGGAGACGATGCACGCAGCCGCGCCGGCCGCTTCGAAGATGCGCGTGGCCGGGGAGTACCCCACCCGCGCCATGTCGTCGCGGTTCACGTTGAGCACGAGCCTGGCGCTGGCGTTCAAGGCGTTGTGCTCGTTGGGCCCCACGTGGCCCAGCAGGCGCACGTTGGCGGGGACGTCGGTCACGGCCCAGCCGTTGCCGCCGAGTCGAAACGTCAGTGCCGGGTGGGCCGCGGCCACGTGGAGGAAGTAGCGGCGAATCCGGGCTTCCCGATCCGGCAGCCGGTTCGCCAGCAGGGTCAGGTCCGCCCGGTAGCGCTCGACCGCCGGCACCGGAAAATGGGTGTCGGGATCCACCGCGTTGTAGATGGAGCGCACCAGGCGCGCCCCGTGCCGCCGGTACGCCCGCTCCACCGGGGGCCCTCCGCCGTAGGTGAACACCGCATCGAAGTCCCCCAGCACCTCCGCCAGCACCGCCTGCCGCCCCGCCTCCAGGGCGCCGAGGGTGGCCGGCGCGTCGACGTCCCAGAACACCACGCGCTGGCCGCTCGACCGATGGGTCAGGAGCGCCCGGCACAAGTCGTCGTCGAGAACGCCGATGCCGCTGGCCTTCACGGCCAGATCCGCATCGGCGCTCTCCTCCAGCAGTGGGGACAGATCCGCGTTGGGGTCGTAGACCACCACCCGGGCCCACTCGGGAGGCGCCATGTCGCGGTGGCGCTGCCGGTCGAAAGCGTCCGGCTCGTAGAAGGTGACGGCGTGGCCGCGCCGGGCCAGGGCCCGGAGTAGACCGCGGTAATAGGTGGCCGCTCCGTTCCAGTAGGCCGACAGCAGGCTCGATCCCCAGAATGCGATTCTCATGACGACACCGGCTCCTCCAGGCAGGATGCGCCCAGGCTCGAGAGAATGTGCTCCAGCTCCAGGGCGCGATGGTCACACGTGTGATGGGCGACGATCCGCCGTGCGCCGTTCTTGGCGATCTCGTTGCGCTCGTCCGGGTCCGCCAGCAGCCGCCTCATTTGGCGGGTCATGTCCTCACCGTCCCGCGCCATCAGGAATTCTTCGCCCGGCTCGAACAAGCCCTCGGTGTCCTGCCAGGGCGCCGAGACCAGGGCGGTGCCGCAGGCCAGCGCCTCGAACACGCGGATCGTGGGAATCCCGGGCAGGCGCTGACGATACCAGCGGCGCGGCACGTGCACGGTGAGGCGCGAGCGGGCGTAGACGCGGGCGGCGTCGGGTCCGGATATCCAGCCCCGGTACTCGGCCCCCACCGCTTCCAGGGCGCGCAGGGCGAGAGGCGGATAACGCACGCCGTGAACCCGCAAGCGGCTGCCGATGCGGCGCACCGGCTCGAGCAGGTACTCCGAGAGTTCCCGCTCCCGCTCGCCGTCGCCCCAGTTGCCTATCCACAGGACGTCGTGCTCGAGCTCGCCGCGCTGCGGGTGGAACGTGGTCACGTCCGCCGCTTCGTGCCAGGTGTAGGCCCTGCGCCCCCAGCCCATGCGGCGGTACGCGTCCGCCAGCACCTCGCCGAAGGCCAGCACTCCGTCGTAGCCCTCGAGATCCAGCGCCCGCATGGCGTGGGGCTCGCTCACCATGCGGTGATGGGTGTCGTGAAACAGAAGCCGCATGCCCGGGCGCCGGAGGCGATGCCGCCCGAGACGGGCCAGCAGGGCCGGGTCGGTCCACTCGTGGGCCACCACCACGTCGACTCCATCCAGGGCCGCTTCCAGGTCCGGCCCGTCGCTCGGGTAGGTCTGCCAGCGGATGTCCGGGAACCGCCGGGCGAAGGCTTCGAGCGCACCCGTTCCCCGGTCCTTCACCAGCTCCCGGCAGCTCCACCCCCCCTCCGGCTCGAACACGGTGACCCGGTGGCCACGCCGCTGCAGGGCGCGCACCATACCGCGAAGGAAATGGGCATTGCCGTGATTCCAATCCGAGCGCACCGAATGATAGAAGAGCGCGAACCTCACGACGCCGCCCTCACGGGCGAGGCTGCGAGCGCGTGCCGGTACAGGGCCAGGTATTCCTGCGCCATCCGCTCGACGCCATAGCGGGCAGCACGGCGTCGGGCGGCCAGGGCCAGTGCCAGTCGCGCGCGATCGTCGCCGAGCAGCGTCTCCAGCACCGGCGGCCACTCCTCGGGGCGGTGCGGATCGACGAAAACGGCGGCCCCGGACCAGAGCTCGCGCAGCGAGGGAATGTCTCCCAGCACCAGAGCGCAGCCGGAGCGAGCCGCCTCGAGCACACCGAGGCCGAACGGCTCGTAGAGCGCGGGCGCCACGAAGAGCTTCGACCCTCGCATGGTTCGCCAAAGGGCTTCCTGGTCGAGCGCTCCCACCCGCGCCGCACCGAGCTCCACCCGCTGACCGTCCGGTCCCGTCGCTGCGCCGGCGATACGCACGGGAGCGCTCGTGCGCGAAGCGAGCTCCGCCAGCGGCCGCAGGTTCTTGGCCTCGTCCCAGACGCGGCCGGCGCCGAGGATGCCGGTCCGGGGCGTTCGGGGATCCTCGAGCGGCGCCGCGCTGCCGTTGACGATGACCGTCCGGGCGCGGAACGGTCCGTACAGCTCGCGGGCGCGCCGCAGCATCCATCGGCTCGGCGCGACCACGTGGTTTGCGCTCCCCAGGCTGCGAGCGACTCGCCGGCGGTACGTCTCCCATTGCGGCGGCGCGGGCTCTCCGCGAACCGCCTGGAACCAGCTCAGCACGCAGGAATGCACCGCGCACAGGACCGGTTGCCGCCAGGGCAGATGGCCGTGCACCAGGTGATTGAGGTGCACCACGTCGCAGTCCGCCAGCTCCGCCTGGCTCAGCAGCTCCGCCTCCAGCCCATCCAGGTCGCGCCACGGATCCGCCATCCACTCCAGCCGCACCGGACGGACCACCAGGTCCAAGTTGCCGAGAGCGCGGGCGGCGCGGAGCTGGTGCTGGTCGGGCTGGCCCAACGCCAGCAAGCGCACCCGCACGTGGTGATCGGCCAGGGCGCGGCACAGGGACAGGGCATGAATCCACACCCCGCCGGCGGTGTCCGCCGTCATCAGCACCCGCAAGGTCACGTCCCACCCGTGACCGCCGGAGTCACCGCCGCGGTGCGGGTCGGCTCTTCCCGGAGCCAGTCGTGGAGCCGGCGGATCCCTTCTGCGGGCTTCACCCGCGGCCGCCAGCCGGTTACCGCGGTGAAGGCTCCGTGATCCGACACGTAGTAGCGCTGATCGCCGGGCCGAGGCGGGTGGAAGGCCACCCGCGGCGTCGTTCCCATGACCTCGCCGATGAGCGCGAGCACCTCCAGCAGGCTCACCGCGCAGGCCTGGCCGCCCCCCAGGTTCCACGGCCGGCCGGCCAGGACGTCCATGTGCGCCAGCGCCGCCCGTTGCGCGTCGACGAGATCGTCGACGTAGAGGATGTCGCGGACCTGCTTGCCGTTGCCGAATATGTTGATGGGCGCCCCCCGCAGTGCCTGCCGCACGAAGTGGGCGACCCACCCTTGATCCTCGGTTCCGCACTGATGCGCCCCGTACATGCAACTCATGCGCAGCACGGTGGCCCGGAGCCCGAAGTGCCGGCCGTAATCCAGCACGTACTGCTCGGCCGCACCCTTGGAACAGCCGTACGGCGTCTGGAGCACCAGCGGCCAGCCCTCGTCGATGCCTGGCGAGCCGATGCTCACGTAGCGGTCCCCGGTCTCCTCGAGGGGCAGGTCCGCCAGGTTGCCGTACACCTTGTTGGTAGACGCGAACACCAGCGCCGGCGGATCGGGCCTGCGCCGGAGCGCTTCGAGCAGCTCGAAGGTTCCCTGCAGGTTGACGCGGAAATCCAGGTCCGGGCGCTCCAGACTGGTGGTAACCGCCGTCTGCGCGGCGAAGTGATACACCGCATCCACGCCCGCGAGTGCCTGCGCCAGACCCTCGCCCGCCGCAAGGTCCGCGCGCACCAGTTCCACCGCGCCGGGATGCCGGGTGCGCAACCAGGCGAGATTGCGATCCACCCCCCGCCGCGACAGGTCGTCGTACACCCGGACCCGCCAGCCGTCCCGAGCCAGCGCCGTCCCCAGGTTGCAGCCGACGAAACCGGCGCCGCCGGTGATCAGTGCCACGCCCCCGTTCGCCGACGGCCGCCTCACCCGGAAAGCCCCCGGGCCGCGAGCTCGCTGCGCATCACGTCGTGTTTGTCCACGCTTTCCACCCCCGACTCCGCCAGCCAGCGGACGTAGTCGCGGATGCCCTCCGCGAAGGTCACCCGCGGCGCGAAGCCGAGCAAATCGCGGGCGGCGGTGATGTCGGCGAAGCAGTGGCGGATATCGCCGGCGCGAAACTTGCCGCTGATGTCGATGGGGACGTCGTCCGCCGCAAGCGCGCCGCGCAAGGCACTGGCCACCTCCAGTACGGTCTGGTTCTCGCCGCTGCCGATGTTCACCACGGCCTGGGACGGGGTCTCATCGAGGGCGATCCGGAATGCTTCCGCCACGTCGTAGACGCTCACGAAGTCGCGGCGCTGCATGCCGTCCTCGAAGATCACCGGCGGTTTGTCCGCCAGCAGCCGGGAGGCGAAGTTCGCGAGGACCCCGGTATAGGGATTCGACAGCGACTGCCGCGGCCCATAGACGTTGAACAGCCTGAGCGCCGCGGTGCGGATGCCGTACGCCCGGCCGAGGATCAGGCATTGCTGCTCCTGGTCGAACTTGGTGAGCGCGTAGATGGAGCAAAGGTCGGGGCGCTTGCTTTCCGGAGTCGCCACCGGCTCGAGGACGCCGCCGTCCGGCGCGCGCGGGTTCCATTCGTGGCGCTTCAGGTCCTCCGCGCTGCGGCGTACCTGGTCCACGAGCCTTCCCGCCGGCGTCTGGTACGACCCCTCGCCGTACACGCTCATGCTCGACGCCACCACCAGGCTTTCCACCGGATGCACCATCAGCGCCTCGGCCAGCACCGCTGTGGCGCCGGCGTTCATGGACGTGTAGCGGCAGATCTCGTACATGCTCTGGCCCACCCCCACCGCCGCCGCCAGGTGGACCACGGCGTCCACCCCCTGCACCGCGGACTCCACCTGCTGACGGTCCCGCAGGTCCGCGCGCCGCAGCTCCACGTCGTCGCGAATCTCCCGCGGCAGAGCCGAGGAGCCGGTGCCGTGCACCTGAGGTTCCAGGGAATCGATGATCCGCACCCGCCAGCCCTCCCGCAGCAGCCGCTCCGAGAGGTGAGAGCCGATGAAGCCGGCGCCGCCGGTAATGAGCACTGTCCTCATGGCAATGACCGTCCGTTGCTTCGATTGGATGCCGCCGCCGTCGCGCGGTCGCCGTTCGCCACGGCCCCGGCTCGAAACGCCGCGGCAACCCGGGAGGAGCGCTTCCAGTCGTCCTGCCCGGCGAAATAGCGGATCGTCCGGGTGAGACCTTCCCGCAGCGGCACCGACGGCGCCCAGCCGAGTTCCCGGCGCGCGCGCGTGATGTCGGGCCTTCGCCGCACGGGATCGTCCTCCGGAAACGGCCAGTGCTCGATGGCGGAGCGGCTCCGGGTCAGCTCGATCACCAGCTCTGCCAGCTCCAGCACGCTCACCTCGTGCGGGTTGCCGAGATTGATGGGGCCATGGTGGGCGTCGTTCATGCAGCGCAACACCCCGGTCACCAGATCGTCGATGTACTGGAAGCTGCGGGTCTGCCGGCCCTCCCCGTACACTTCCAGCGGACGCCCCGCGAGCGCGCTGGTGACGAAGTTGCTCACCACCCGGCCGTCTTCCGGGTCCATCCTCGGACCGTAGGTGTTGAATATGCGGACGATGCAGCTACGCAGCCCGAGACGCCGGTGATAGGTGCTGACCAGGCACTCGGCGTATCGTTTGGCTTCGTCGTACACGCTGCGCGGGCCGATGGGATTGACGTTGCCCCAGTAGGTCTCGCGCTGCGGGTGCACCTCCGCGTCGCCGTACACTTCGCTGGTGCTGGCCAGGACGAAGCGCGCCTCGTTGGCGCACGCCAGATCCAGCAGGCGATGGGTGCCCGCGCTGTTGATCCGGAGCGTCTGCAGCGGATAGGCCTGGTATTTCGGCGGTGACGCGGGGCTGGCGAAATGCAGGATGGCGTCCCAGCGCTCGTCCGGCAGCGGCACGTCGCAGGCGTCGCCCTGCACGAAGCGGAAATTCTCGACCTCGAGCAGGTGCTCGATGTTTTCCCTGCGGCCGGTTATGAGATTGTCCACCCCGGTGACGCGACAGCCGGCTTCGACCAGGCGATCGCACAGGTGACTCCCCACGAACCCCGCTGCCCCGGTCAACAATACATTCATCGATAACGCTCCCGTTCTACCGGATTGATGACGGATACCGACGCAGGACCTTTCGTCCCCGGCCTGTGAAACTGGGCCGGGCGCCCCGCGGCGTAAGCTGCATCCAGCAAGGCTGCGGTGTGGCGCACGCCCGGCGGCTCCACGTATCCGGCGCCGGCCTGAATGCGACGCAGCCAGCGGGCCAACGGCCCGGCTTGCCAGCGGTCGTCGTCGTCGGCGGCCAGCGCATCGGACCAGGTACCGAAGTGACGCCACAGGTCGAAATGAAAGAACGAGCCGTCGCGGTTCGCGAGCTCCAGGGTCCCGTTGTCGCCGTAGATCGTGAGCTTTACACGTGCATCCGTGCCGGTGGAGGCGTCCCACGACGTCACCAGACGCGCCTCGGCGTCGTCCTCCAGCAGCAGGTCGACGCGGGCGAAATCCTCCACCTCGTCTCCATCTAGCGGGCGCCCGCCGCACCGCAGATCGACGTTGCGCACCGTCGCGCACTGGTCGCTGGTCCAGAGAATCAGATCCATCAGGTGAATCCCCAGATCCATCAACGCCCCGCCCCCCGCGAGCCTGCGCTCGGCGGACCAGAGCGCGCTGGGGCGGTAGGCGTTGTGAAAGCAGGCTTCCAGGTAGAACGGGCGCCCCACGGTGGCGAGATCGAGCTGCTCGCGCAACGCCACGGCAGAGCGCAAGTGGCGGTAACAGAGGTCGCACTCCAGCGGCAGGTCCCGCGCCGCCGCCACATCCAGCACGTGCCGGGTTTCCGCAGCCGTCACCCCCAGAGGCTTCTGCACGAAGACGGGCAGTCCCCGCTCCAGCAGCGCCACGGCCTGCGTCGCATGCAGTGCGCTGGGCGTGGAAATCATCACGCCATCGACCCAGCCGGGATCCAGCCGATCGGGATCCGTCACCACCTCGGCGTCGCCTGCCCAGGTCCTCGTCTTCTCACGGGCCTCCGCCGACGGGTCCACCAGGGCCACCACCCGGACCAGTTCGTCTCGGGCGATCTGCCGAAGCCGGTTGCCGGCGATCCAGCCGCAACCCATCACCGCCAATCGTACGCGCTCCGCATGGCTCATGAGCGGACTCGCTCCGTTGTTCGTCCTGTCAGCACTGCGGCTTTAACGAATCCGGGGGGACGCTTTGCAGCATGACCGAGCGCAGCGTTCAGCGACTCGAGGGGGAAGCGATGGGTGATCAGCCGGGCCCAACTCGGGTCCGCTGCCAGTGCCCGTGCCGCCCGCTCCATGCCGCGGCGAACGCGGTCACGGCTACGCTCGTGGGCGTTGACGACGTCGATTCCCTTCCAGTTCCACTGCTGCAGATCGACCTCGCGCTTGCCATCCTGGTGATACCCCGCGATCACCAGTCGACCGGCTTCGGCGACCAGATCCCCGGCGATGTCGAGCGGTGCCTGGTGTCCGGTGCATTCGATCACGCGGACGCAGCCTCGCCCGCCGGTCAGCGCGAGGACCTCTTCACGCGCCCGCTCACGCACCTGTTCCTGAGACTCACCGGCCAGTGCGACAATCGATTCTACGCCCGAGCGAGCGGCTTCCCTTCTGGCGCTCGGGTTTCCCGACAAGGCGATCACCCGGGCTCCGGCCCGGGCCGCCAGTCGGGAAACGCCCAGGCCAATGAACCCCAGACCGATCACGGCGGTCCAATGGCCCGCTTCGACGGCGGCCCGCTCGATTACGTTGAACAAGCACCCGAACGGCTCCACGGGGGCAACGCTCAGTTCGTCCGGCAGCCGGATCAGATCGCCCACCGCAACCACGTCGTATTCCGCGTAAGCGCGATTCGACAGAACGGCCACTCGCTGGCCCAGCCAGCTCTCTTCCGCGACAGTACCTACGGCGTCCACGCGGCCCCAGCCTTCGTGACCCAACTCCCCGGGAGCGAGTGGATAGCGGAACCAGGGACGGCCGGACCAGGCCGGCAGATTGGATGCACATACGCCGCAGCCTTCTAGCTCGACGCGGACCTGCCCTTCGCCCGGCTCCGGGCGTGGGACACGGACCACTTCGAAGCGGCCCGGCTCGATCAGCTGTGCCGCTGCCATGACCGCGGGACGCACGTTCGTCCTCCTCGGCAGGGCCAGATCGTCATTCACTCGCACGCTTGTGTCTCGTCTGACCGTACGTTCAACGGGATGACTGCAGGAGCTGTGCCAACTGGAGGGTGGTCCTCGAGCCCGCGGGATTCCCGGCCTTCGACGTTGGTCTCGCCCGCTTCTGTCCGACAGCATCATCTACCCGCCCATGAC
>JAWLGU010000024.1:29816-51328 GCA_041690675.1 Pseudomonadales bacterium
CTACCCGCCCATGACGCTCGGGGGAGTCGTCGTCACTGGAGCTCCCACGGCCGCCGGTCGATGAAGATCCCACCCAGGTCCGGAATCCGCCGGCGACGAAATTTTTTCCGCTCGAGACAACCTCGACTTGTCAGTTTTTCACCGGAACGTCGCTCTGCCGACGCTGTGCGATCGCCCAGGCCGGCCGAACCCCCGGCCGAGGGTGCCGGCGATATGCGACACCGAGCCTCACGATCCGACAGGTCAACGCACGGGAACGTCACCCCTCAGCCGGATCGTTGGGGCCGAGACGCAGTCGATCCGCACTGCAGCAGCGGCTTTCCGGGTGCGCGCGCAGCTCTGAGACGGCAGGCTACCGGCGCAGGGTATCGGTTCCGAAGAATCGGCCCGGCGGATGCATGACCCGTTGCATGACAGGCGGCGCTGGCGGCGCCCAGGGGGCCCTCGGCAACGGCGGCGTCCGACAGTAGCCGCGCAAGCGCCCGCGCGCAGCGCCGTGCGGGATGGCTGCGCTCGTGTGCGCCATCGCGCAAATTACAAGCACCCGGCAAAGATTGCACCGCGGCCGCCCGACGCCCACGCCTCGGTGCAGCGCGCCCCAAACCCCCACCCTTGGCTCGCATCCTGCAGCCGCGAAACCATGAGTCATCGAGAGCTTCACCCCTCCCCGTGGGAGATCCGCATGTCCCCCGGACCGGTGGTGACCGCTGCCGTGCATGCGGGTCACGACGTCCGGCCCGAGCTTCGGCGGTGGATGGCCATCTCCGAAGACGACCGCCGACGCAACGAAGATCCGCTGACGGATTTCTGGCTCGCCCTGGGTGACACGACCATCCGCGTGAACCGTTCCCGCTTCGAGGTGGATCTCGACCGGCCGCGGGATCTTGCGGTACCGGAGAATGCGGAGCCTGCCGGGCTACGCGTCTGGAATCTCCAGCCTCCACCCCGGGTTCTGCAGGGAAGCCTCGATCTGCACGACCGCTTCTACGCCAGCGTCCGGGGCATCGTCGATGGCCTGGTGGACGACTGGGGTGCGATCCTCGTGCTGGACGTCCGCAGCCGGGCCGCGCAGTTGCTCGGGGGCGCGGAGCGCGCGACTCACCCGGAAGTGATGCTCGGCACCAGCGCTCTGGATCGGCAGCGATTCGGGCGCCTGGCCGAGCGGTTCGCGCATTCCCTCCGGGAGTGCACCCTGGGGGATCAGCCGGTGGCCGTGGGTGCCTTGGTCCCTGCAGAAGGCAACGGCTACTTCACCCGCTGGCTCCATGCGGCCTACGGGGGTCGGGTCTGCACGATCTCCGTGGCGTTCAGCAATTGCTTCAGCGATCCCTGGGACGGCACCGCAGATCTGACGGCCATTCACCAGCGCCGGGCGGGGCTGGCGCACGCCATTCTGGCGGCCCGCGAGGAGCTGGACCGCTGCGTCTGACGACGCGCGTGGAGGGGCGTTTCAAATATCGGCGACACCGCGTTCAGCCACGCCTGGATCTGAGCCGACTGCCCGCTCCGCGCCGGAAACGATCCGCATGCCGCTGCGCGGCAACGTCGGTATTCGCCGCAGGCTGTAGCCGAGGTCCTGCTCCGGCACGCGATAGTTCAGATCGAGCAGAAAGCGCACCGTGGTCTTCATGAGCTCGATGGTGATCCACTCGCCGGCGCAGCGGTGGTGAAGGTAGTGATCACCCGCGCCCTGGGGGATGAAGGTGTACGGATCCTGCGGACCGGCGGCGAAGCGCTGGGGGCGGAAGTCCTCCGGGTCGCTCCAGATTCGGGGATCCCGATTGGTGCCGTAGACATCCAGCAGCACCCGGCGGCCCGGTTCGAAGCGGTAGTCCCGCCAGGTGAACGGCGTCCGCACCACGGCGGCGACGAAGGGAAAGAAGGGGTAGTAGCGCCGCACCTCGTGCACGAATTCGGTGAGCGACCCGTCGTCGCCGCCCCTCAGGCGCAACCGCGTCTCCGGGAAGCGGTGCAGCGCCAGCGCCGCGAACACCACGTACGTGGCCACGAGCACCGTGGGCCTCAGCAGGTTCAGCATCTCCACCGCCGCCACCTGCGGCGCCAGCGGCTCGCCAGCAGGCTCGCGATGAGCCGCGATGCGCGCCAGCGCCGAGGCCGGGTCCGGGCTCGAGCTCGAGCTCGAGCTCGAGCTCGCGGTGAGCGTGCCGTCCCGGACCTGCTGCACCAGGGTCGCCTGCCAGCGCTCCGCCAGCCACCTGGCCCGGTGCCCCTGCCAGTGACCCCACGCGAGGTCCGTGCTGCGCGCTACCATGCTGTCCAACTGCCGGGCCCGGCGCGCCACGTCCTCGGCCGGCAGCGGCACGCCGGCCCACGCGCACACCGCTCGGCACAGCACCTGCTGCGCCACGTCGAAGAGAACCACCGGCTCCCCCGCCCGCCATCCCTCGGCGGCGGCACGCCAGCCGGCGTCCACGCCGGCAGACAAGGCGGCGATGCGGTCGCGGGTCATGAGCTCCATGAACATGCGCTTGCGGTGACGGTGGGCCTCGCCGTCCAGGTTCTGAACGCCGCCGCGCCCCACGAGCACGTTGCGCACCCAGCCCGGCATGGCGCCCTGGCGCTGCATCAGCTCGCCGTCGTAGACGCGGCGGGCACCCTCGGCGCCCACCAAACACACCGTCCTGCGGCCGAGCAGCCGGGTTTCGAAGGCATCGGTCTCCAGGCGGCGACAGCGGTTGCCGATGAAGGCGTAGCCCTCGCGCAGCAACGCGACGGTGCTGTCCAGGCTGTCCTCCCGCGGCAGTCCCGTCACGGCTGCAGCACGACCTTGATGGCGCCATCCTGCTTCTTCTGAAAGATCTCGTACCCGTGGGGCGCCTGATCCAGGGGCAGCCGGTGGGTTGCCAGGTCCTCCACGCCCAGCGGGTCGGCGCTGTCCGTGAGATACGGCATTAGGTGGTCCGTCCACCGCTTCACGTTGGCCTGGCCCATGCGGACCTGCACCTGCTTGTCGAACATCTGCATCATGGGCAACGGATCCGCCATGCCGCCATAGACGCCGATCACCGATATGGTGCCGCCGCGGCGCACCGCGTCCACGGCGGTGAGCAGTGCCGTCAGCCGGTCCACGCCGGCCTTCTCCACCATCAGCTGGCCCGCCTTTTTCGGCATCAGCGACGCCATGTGCTGCGCGAACTTCGCGAGCGGCGCGCCGTGTGCTTCCATGCCCACCGCGTCGATCACCGCATCGGTGCCGCGCCCGCCGGTCATTTCGCGGATAACGTCCCCGACACCGTCGTCGGCGTCACCCGCATCCAGCACCTCGATGCCGTGACGCAGCGCCATGGCACGCCGTTCCGCCACGGGTTCCACGGCGATCACCCGCGCACCCCGCTCGCGAGCCACGCGCGCGCACATCTGCCCGATGGGTCCGAGCCCGAGCACCGTGACGCTGCCGCCGTCGGGAATGTCCGCATACTCCACCGCCTGCCAGGCCGTGGGCAGCACGTCGGAGAGATACAGGAACCGCTCGTCCGGCGGGCCTTCGGGGACCTTGATGGGGCCGTAGTGAGCCTGGGGCACCCGCAGATATTCCGCCTGCCCGCCGGCAACGCGACCGTACAGCTTGGTGTAGCCGAGGAGCGCGGCGCCCGTGCCGAACTCGTGCACCTGGGTGGTCTCGCACTGGGACTGCAGCCCCTGGCCGCACATGAAGCAGTGGCCGCAGCTCACGTTGAAGGGGATGACCACCCGGTCTCCCGGCTTCACAGCCTCCACATCCGCGCCCACCTCCTGGACGATGCCCATGGGCTCGTGTCCGAGGATGTCGCCGGGTTCGAGAAACGGCCCGAACACTTCGTAGAGATGCAGGTCGGAGCCGCAGATGGCGGTGCTGGTGATCCGGACGATTGCGTCGGTGGACGCCTGAATCCGCGGGTCGGGAACGGTCTCGACCCGTACGTCCCGCTTGCCGTTCCACACCAATGCCTTCATGAATCGCTCCCGATGATCGAATGTCGGGGCGGAGCAATATGCGTGCCTCGCTGGACCGATTCCCTCAGACCAGGAAGTACCGGGCCAGGCTGTGCAGCGGGATGCGTGCGAAGAAGGGCCGACTGCGGATCTCGTAGCGCAGCTCGTAGAACGCCTTCTCCCAGACCAAGAGCTCCAGCAGCCGCGCGTGGGCCTGGGGATCCGCCGGCGTCGGCAACGTGCGCCAGTACGCGCCGAGGAAGGTGGCGCCCGCCCTCTCGCGGAGATGCCCGAGGAGCAGGGTCAGATCCAGGGGGGCGAGGCCGGCCGCCTCCAAGGACCCGGAACCGGCGTCGAACGTGGCGTAGTCGAAGGAGCGCAGCAGCCCGGCGACGTCACGCAGCGGCGTGTGCTTCCGGCGCCGTTCCTCCAGGCTCCGCGCCGGCTCCCCTTCGAAGTCTACTATGACGTAGTCCTCCTCCTCGACCAGCACCTGGCCGAGGTGGTAGTCCCCGTGATACCGGGACTTGCGCAACCCGGCGGGGTCGATCCGCGCGCTGCGAATACGCCCGAGAATGCCGTCCCGAGCGGCGAGCAGATCGCCGGCCAGACGCCGCTCGTAGCCGTCCAGCGACGTCAGTTGCAGCTCGAGCAGGTCGAGCGTCTCGTCCGCCTCCCGCGCGATCCCCTCGATCCACGCCGCCAGCTCGCCCCGGGTCACCGGCTCCGGATCGAACGCGGGATCTCCGGTCTCGCTGGCGAACGCCAGATGCAGCTCCGCGGTGCGCTGACCCATCAGCGCCACCATCTGATCCAGGTAGGCGCTCTCCTCGTCCAGCAGCGCCACCGGCTCGGAGCGCGCCCGCTCGAGGTAGCGGCGGAAGCTGCCCACCACCAGGTCCCAGGCGCTGCCCTGAGTGGCGACGAATTGCTGGAGCACGGCCACCGGGATGGGCTGGTCGGAGTCCCGGGGCAGGAACTCCACGCTGCCCAGCACCGGCACCGCATGCCGATAGCCGGCACGCTCCGTGAGAAACGTGCCTATCTCCACCTCCAGCGAAGCACCCGAGCTGAGCTTGCGGTAGAGCTTGAGAAAACCCCAATCCCCCACGCGCACGGTGGTATTGCTGCCCACCTCACCGGGCAGGTTCACCGCCGAGTCGGCCAGGCGCTGGCGGTACGGCTCGAACGCCGGCCGCGGCCGGTAGCGCATGATCACGCCGCCATCGCGAATCTCGAGGCCCGCGGCCAGATCCTTCAACAGATCACGCACGAAGCGCTCGTCCGCTGCCGCATCCAGCAGCGCGCCCATCTGAGCGTGCCGGCGGATCGCCGCTACCTGGTATCGCTCGAGCCCCTCGAGGGAACGCTCCCGCTCCCATACCACCGACAGCGGCAGCAGGTAACGAACCGTTTCCTCGGCCTCCCCCACCGCCACGACGCCCCAGATCCACGGTGCGTCCGCCGGGCTCTCCGGCACCAGGGTCTGAAACTTCACCCGATCCAGCGGATGGTCCTTGGCCGCGTACCAGCGCTGGTTGGGCAGAAACCGCTTGAGCGCGCGATCCTGGAACTGTGACCGCACGCGTTCCGCCAGCTCGCGCCGCGCGGTCACGACTCTCTCAGGGTCGAGACTGCGCCAGCCGTCGAACCACACCAGCACCGGGAGCGGCTCGGTGATCCGCGCATGCTCGCCGCCGCTGCCGCCGAGCTCCGGGAGCTCCTCCACGAGCTGGAACCAGTAGAAGCCGTAGCCGGGCAACGACAGCTGGTAGGGAGCGCCTTCGATGCGCGGAAACGGCGTTCTTCCGGTGAGCTCCAGCGGCACCGCCCCCTGATAGGCGGCGAGGTCCAGCGCCACCGGCTGGGGATGACGCGACAGGTTGGCCACGCACAGCAGGGTGTCGTCCTGCCAGCGCCGCACGTACGCCAGGATCTTCCGGTTGCCCGGGTGCAGAAAGTCGATGCCGCCCCGGCCCAGAGCGGGGTGGGCGTTGCGCACGTTGATGAGTCGCCGCATCCAGTTGAGCAGGGAATCCGGGCTGCGATCCTGGGCTTCCACGTTGATGGCCTGATAGCCGTAGACCGAGTCCATCACCAGCGGCAGATACAGCTGGGCCGGATCGCACCGCGAGAAGCCGCCGTTGCGATCCGGGTTCCACTGCATGGGCGTGCGGACACTGTTGCGATCCCCCAGGTAGATGTTGTCGCCCATGCCCAGCTCGTCGCCGTAGTAGACGATGGGGGTGCCGGGAAAGGACATGAGCAACGCGTTCATCAGCTCGATCTTGTCGCGGCTGTTGTCCAGGAGCGGTGCCAGGCGGCGGCGGATCCCCAGATTGAGCTTCATGCGCGCGTGCGTGGCGTAGGTCCGGTACATGTAGTCCCGCTCCTCGTCCGTCACCATCTCCAGGGTCAGCTCGTCGTGGTTTCGCAGGAAGATGGCCCACTGACAGTTCTCGGGGATCGCCGGCGTTTGCGCCATGATCTCCACCACCGGGTGGCGGTCCTCCTGAGCGATGGCCATGAACATCCGCGGCATCAGCGGAAAGTGATAGGCCATGTGGCACTCGTCGCCGTCGCCGAAATAGTCGCGCACGTCCTCCGGCCACTGGTTGGCCTCGGCCAGAAAACAGCGGTTGCGGTAACGCTCGTCCAACGCCGCGCGCATGCGCTTGAGCACCCCATGGGTCTCCGGGAGGTTCTCGTTGCTGGTGCCTTCGCGCACGCACAGGTACGGAATGGCATCCAGCCGCATGCCGTCCACGCCGGTGTCGAACCAGAAGCGCATCACCTCGATCACCGCGTCCACCACCGCCGGGTTGTTGTGGTTGAGGTCCGGCTGGTGGGAGAAGAACCGATGCCAGTAGTAGGCTCCCGCCACCGGATCCCATGCCCAGTTCGACGGCTCGGTGTCGGTGAAGATGATCCGGGTCTCGGGGAACTTCTGATCCGAATCGCTCCAGACGTAGAACTCCCGCTCCGGCGAACCGGGCGGCGCCCGCCGGGCCGCCTGAAACCAGGGATGCTGATCCGAGGTGTGATTGATCACCAGCTCGGTGATCACCCGCAAACCGCGGGCGTGAGCCTGCTCCACGAACGCCCGAAAGCCGTCCATGGTGCCGTAGTGGGGGTGGACGTCCCAGTAGTCGGATATGTCGTAGCCGTCGTCCTTGAGCGGCGACGGGTAGAACGGCAGCAGCCAAAGGGTGTTCACTCCGAGGGACTGCAGGTAGTCCAGCTTCTCCGTGGCGCCGCGGAAATCCCCCACACCGCTGTCGTCGCTGTCGAAGAACGCCTTCACGTGCAGCTGATAGATGACGGCGTCCTTGTACCAGAGCGGGTCATCCTGCAGCATTTTCGTCCCTCTCGCCTCGCACCCTCACAGAAAGCTCGGAAACTCGTAGGGCTGCCGCGCCAGATCCACCAGCCGCAGCACGTGGCCCGGCTGGTTGTGGGGGTCCAGCATCACGAAGTTGGCGGCGCCCTGCCAGCGGTAACGCGCGTCCGTCAGCAGATCGTGGGCCATGAACGATGCGTCCTCCGGCAGACCCAGTTGCTCCAGCGGCAGGTGCAGCCAGCCGGACTGCGGGTTCTGGTAATCCAGCGACACCACCATGAGCAGCACCTGGTCGCCGTGGCGCTTGCTGTACGCCAGGATCTGGTCGTTGTCGATGGCGTGAAACTCCAGGCTCCAGTCGTCCTGGAGCGCCGGGTGCGCCTTGCGAATCCGGTTCAGGGTGCCGACGAGCGGCGCCAGGCTGTCTTCCCGGTCCAGGTCCCAGTGGCGAAGCTGGTACTTTTCCGAATCCAGATACTCCTCGCTGCCGGGATGGGCCGGCCGGTTCTCGTGCAGCTCGAAGGCGGGCCCGTAGATGCCGTAGCTCGCTCCCAGGGTGGTCGCCAGCAGCAGACGGATGACGAACGCTGGCCGCCCGCCCTTCTGCAGGTATGCGTGGAGGATGTCCGGCGTGTTGGGCCAGAGATTGGGGCGAAAGTACTCTCGCTCCGGCCCCTGGGAAAGCTCTGTGAAGTACTCCGTCAGCTCTTCCTTGGTGTTGCGCCAGGTGAAATAGGTGTAGGACTGGCTGAAGCCCACCTTCGCAAGATGATGCATGACCTTGGGCCGGGTGAACGCCTCGGACAGGAACACCGTCTCCGGGTGGCGACGCTTGATCTTGCGGATCAGCCACTCCCAGAATCGAAAGGGTTTGGTATGCGGGTTGTCCACCCGGAACACCGTCACCCCCTGCTCGATCCAGTACTCCACGACGCTGTAGAGCTCCTTCCACAGCGCCTGATGATCGGGAGACTCGAAGTCGAACGGAAAGATGTCCTGATACTTCTTCGGCGGGTTCTCCGCGTACTGCACCGTGCCATCCGGACGCTGGCGAAACCAGGAGGGATGACGCTCCACCTCGGGATGATCCGGCGCGCACTGAAAGGCGATGTCCAGCGCCACCTCCAGGCCGAGCTCATTGGCACGGCGAACGAAGTCGTGAAAATCCTCCAGGGTGCCCAGCGCCGGCTCGACGCTCTTGTGGCCGCCGGCTGACGAGCCGATGGCCCAGGGGCTACCCGGGCCCCGGTGCCCTCCCTCCGGGTCGTTGTTCGGGCCCTTGCGGTTGACCCGCCCAACCGGGTGGATGGGAGGCAGATAGACGATGTCGAATCCCAGGCCGGCCGCGTACTCCAGCCGCCCCAGGCAATCGCGGAAGGTCCCGTGCCGGTCCAGGTCGCCACAGGAGCGGGGAAAGAACTCGTACCAGCTGCCGAAGTGCGCCAACCGACGGTCCACCACGACTTCCAGCACCCGGCCGTAGCGGCGCACCGTGCCGGCTGGGGGGCAGGCGCGCATCACCGCCGCCAGCTCGGGGTCGTCGGCGGCCGACTCGAACGGCCGGCCCGCTGCCTCTGCCCGCAGGTTCTCCGCCCACTCCTGCAGCCGGTGCGCGTTCTCCTCGTCCCGCGCCGCCGCCGCATCCACCAGCCGCGCGCCGATCTCCAGGTCCGCGCGAACGTCCTGGTCCGCGGCCCGGCGTTTTCTCAGGTCGCGTCGCCAGGTCTCGAACGGATCCACCCAGGCTTCCAGTGTGTACTGGTACTCTCCGAGCTCCGGCGTGTGAAAGCGCGCCGCGTAGCGGTCGTTGCCCTCATGGACCAGCTCGGCGCGCAGCCAGCTCTCGCTGCCGCGCTTGCGGTAGAGCACGTCGCCCGCCACCGCGTCGTGGCCGTCGCCGAACACGTCCGCCTCCACCAGCACCGACTGACCGACGGTTCGCTTGATGGGGTGGCGCCCGGCGTCCACCTCCGGCTGAACGTTCTCGATCACCACCCGCAAGAGGCTTTCCTCGCGCAGCGCCGACAGCTTCGGACGGGTCACGGCCGCTCCCCGGCGACCGGCGCCAGAACGAGGGTCGACAGCGGCGGCAGGGCCAGGCACAGGGAGTGGTAGTAGCCGTGCGCGGACAGGGCCGACGCCCGGTGGCATTCCTCGGTGGGATAGCCGCTGCCGCCATAATGAATATCGTCACTGTTGAGCAGCGTGCGCCAGGTGCCGCCGCGAGGCACGCCCACCCGGTAGTTGTCCCGGGGCACCGGGGTGAAGTTGCACACGGCCAGGAGGTTGTCGCCGGCGCCGCGCCCCCGGCGCAGGAAGGCCAGCACACTGTTCTGTCGATCGTCGCCCACCACCCAGTGGAACCCGTCGGGATCGAAATCCAGGGTGTATAGCGCCGGCGTGCGCCGGTACAGGTCATTCAGCGCCCGCACCCAGCGCTGCACCCCGCGATGGGCGGCCTCGTCCAGCAGGTGCCACTCGATGCTGCTGTCGTGATTCCACTCGCTCTGCTGCGCGAGCTCGGCCCCCATGAACAGCAGCTTCTTCCCAGGGTGGCCGAACATGTAGCCGAGCAGCAGCCGCAGATTGGCGAAGCGCTGCCAGTCGTCGCCGGGCATCTTGTTGATCAGTGAGCCCTTGCCGTAGACCACCTCGTCGTGGGAGAGCGGCAGCACGAAGTTCTCGTGGAAGGCGTAGACCATGCTGAAGGTCAGCTCGTCGTGGTGGTAACGCCGGTGCACGGGCCCCTTGGACATGTACCGGAGGATGTCGTGCATCCACCCCATGTTCCACTTCATCCCGAAGCCGAGGCCGTCGTCCCAGGTGGGCCGGCTCACCTTCGGCCACGCCGTGGACTCCTCGGCGATCATCTGAACGCCGTCGTCGAAGCTGTAGGCCGCCACGTTCAGGGCCTTGATGAACTCGATGGCTTCCAGGTTTTCCCGTCCGCCGTGACGATTGGGTATCCACTCGCCATGCTGACGGCCGTAGTCCAGGTAGAGCATGGATGCCACCGCGTCCACTCGCAGTCCGTCGATGTGGTACTTGTCCAGCCAGTAGATGGCGTTGCTGATGAGAAATGCCCGTACCTCGGCACGGCCGTAGTTGAAGATGTAGCTCTGCCAGTCCGGATGAAACCCCTGGCGCGGGTCCGCATGCTCGTAGAGATGGGTGCCGTCGAAGTAGGCGAGTCCGTGCGCGTCGCCGGGAAAGTGCGACGGCACCCAGTCGAGCAGCACGGCGATCCCCGCCTGGTGGAGGCGGTCCACCAGATACATGAAATCCTGGGGGGTGCCCTGCCGTGCGCTGGGGGCGTAGTAACCCGTGATCTGGTATCCCCACGAGCCGAAGAAGGGGTGCTCCATCACCGGCATGAACTCGACATGGGTGTAGCCCATCTCCTGCAGGTACGGTGGCAACTGCTCCGCGATCTCCCGGTAGGTCAGGGAGCGGTAGCCCTCCTCCGGTACCCGCCTCCACGACCCCAGGTGCATCTCGTAGATCGAGTGGGGGCAGTCCAGGCCGTTGTGGCGGCGCCGCTCCGCCATCCACTGCTCGTCCGCCCAGCCGTAGTCCAGGTCCCACAGCACCGAGGCGGTACCCGGGGGCGCCTCGCAGTGCACGGCGAAGGGATCGCTCTTGTCGATCCGGTACTCCCCGGAGCTCGAGCGCACGTGATACTTGTATCGCTGGCCGCGGCGGGCGCCTTCGATGTAGCCGTGCCAGACCCCGGAATTGTCGGACTCCAACGGGCAGGCATCGCTGTCCCAGCCGTTGAAGTCGCCCATGACGCTCACCTGCCGCGCATTGGGCGCCCACACCGCGAAGCGGGCGCCAGACTTGCCGAGGTGCGCCCCCAGCACCTGATAGAGCCGTGTGTGGGTGCCTTCCCCCAGCAGGTACGCGTCCAGCTCCGATAGTCGAGTCACGTTTGCGCTCCTGTTTCAGACGCCTGTTCTTCCCGCTCGCCGACCAGCACGGCCACCGGAAAGCGCGCCAGCGCCTCGGCGGCCGCGAGCTCCCCCGCCGGAGCCACCTGCTCCCCGGTGAACAGATTGCGAAGCGGCGGCTCCGCCGCCGGCTGCTCGGGCAGCGCCAGCACCGCATCCTGCCAAGTGGCGCCGAGAGGCGGCTGTCCACCCTCGCCGCAGAGGCCCACCACCAGTCGCGGCACCACCACCACCAGGGTGGTCTGGCGATCCTGACGGACGAAGCCACACAACCGCTCGGCCAGCGGCCCGCGGCACTCGACGGGCAGGTAGGCGCCACGCTCGAACACGGCGGGGCGGCGGCTGCGCAGATGCAGGAGCTGGCGGATGACGTAGAGCTTCGGGAGCCCCTCCGCCATCCGTGCGAGCAACCGCTCCGCTGCAACCACCTCGTCCGCCGGGCCCAGCTCCTCGAGCAGCGATCTGCGGTGCCGGTAGTCCACCGGCCGCCGGTTGTCCGGATCCACCAGGGCGAAGTTCCACAGCTCGCTCCCCTGGTAGATGTCCGGCACCCCGGGGACGGTGAGTTTGAGCACCGTCTGAGCCAGGCCGTTGATGAACCCCACCGGCGCGATCCGCCGCGTCAGCTCGCCGAAATCGGTGAGGAACTCGCTGGCCTGGGTCGGGTCGAGGATGGCGGTCATGAAGTCGGTCACCGCCTGCTCGTACGCTTCGTCCGGCGCGTGCCACGACGAGCGGTCCCTGGCCTCCCGCAACGCCTTGGTCATGTAGGCGACGACGCGATCCCGGTAGTCGCTCCGCGCCGCCGCATCCACGTCGTCCCCGGGCCAAGTGCCGAACAAGGTCTGATAAATGAAGTACTCGTCGTTGGGCGCCGGCGCCGGACCGCCCTCCAGGTGGCGAATCAGGTGCCGGTTGCTGCCGCGCCACCGCGCCACCCGGGCCTGCCACTCATCCGGTAGCTCCGACAGCACGTTGAGCCGCGCCCGGACATCCTCGCCGCGCTTGCTGTCGTGCGAGCTGGTGCCGAGCATGGCGTACGGCCACAGCGCCAGCCGCTCGGCGTTGGCCCGATGAAACGTCTCCGGCGATACCCCGAACCGGCCCGGATCGTCCCCCACGTCGTTCAGCGACAGCAGCCGCGGGTAACGGTAGAGGGCCGTGTCCTCCACCCCCTTCGCCGTCACCGGCGCGGTGTACTGCTGCAGCTTCATGGCGAAATCGAGCATGGCGCGGCGGTACGCGGGCCGGCCCGGGCGCTGCTGCAGCAGCACGTCCTGGATGAAGCCGAACACGCTGGTGTCCACGGCGTCGCTGCGGCGCCGCGCTTCCGCCACCGCCCGCTCCACGTGCTTCCGGTCCTCTGCACCGACGTCTGCGCCACGGATGTAGGTCCGGTATACGGGAAAGCACGCCACGACCTCCCGCAGCGCCTCGGTGAGATGATTCAGCGTGTAGTCACGGGTGTGCAGATCCGCCTGAGCCAGGCGGTGCAGCCGATTGCCCAGCACCCGCAGCTCAGCGGCCAGCAACTGCCGCATGACCAGGTGCTTGCACCGGTAGATCAGCTCCGCGAAATCGGTGCGCTCGCCGACGAAGCGCGCGTACGCCTCGGTCAGTCCCGCTTCCCCGGCGGGATCTACGAACAGGCCGTTGACGAGGCTCGCAAACTCGTAGCCCGTGGTACCGGACACGCTCCAGTCCTCCGGCAGAGCCTCGTCCACGGCAAGGATCTTCTCCACCACCAGATAGGTGGCCGGTACCCTGGCGGGTCGAACCTCGGCGCAGCGTGCCGCCAGGCGGCGGAAATAGCCGGTGGGGTCGTACAGACCGTCCGGGTGATCCACCCGCAAGCCGGTGACGATCCCCCGCCCCACCAGGGACAGGATGCGCCGATGAATCGCCTCGAACACCTCGGATTCCTCGGTGCGCAGCCCGGCGAGGTCGTTGATGTCGAAGAAGCGCCGGTAGTTGATCTCGTCGCTGGCGGTGCGCCAGTGGGCCAGCCGCCATGCCTGACGCTCCAGCAGCTCGTGCAGCTCGCGCCCCTGCAGGGCAGCGACGTTGGCGTCGATGCGCCACGCCACCGCGGCGTCGTCCCGGTAGAGCTCCCGCAGCCGCTGACGCAGCAGGGCGCTGTCACGGTACCGTTCCGCCACCGCGTCCCGGCCCAACTCGGAGCGCCTGGGTAGCTTGGAGAAGGCGGCGCTGAGGCTGGCGAGTTGCAGGCGCGACGCATCCGGAAGCTCGGCTGTCTCGGCTTGCCCTTCCGCCGCCCCCGCGGTCTGGGCATCCAGCACCAGCGGGTAGCCCCGTGGATCGACGGGAAACAGGTGCTCGTGGTAGCGCACCGCGAAGCCGCCGGCGGTTCGGTCGAAACAGAGCGTGAGCTCACCCCGATCCAGCGCATCCCCGTAGAAGTCCCCCAGCACCGGCAACAGGATCTTCCCGGCGAGGGCGCGCTCCGGAGGACGCCAGTCGATGTCGAAATAGCGTGCGTGCCGCGCCGCCTCGCCGTGCTCGAGCACGTCCAGCCACCAGGCGTTGTCTTCGCCCATCACGCCCATGTGGTTGGGAACTATGTCCAGCACATGGCTCATGCCCTGCTCCGCCAGCGCCGCCGTCCAGTCGGCGAAGGCCCGCCGGGAGCCGATCTCCGGGTCGATGGCGTTGTGATCGATGACGTCGTAGCCGTGAACGCTGCCGCTGCGGGACTTCAGGTACGGTGACGCGTAGGCGTGACTGATGCCCAGGGCGTGCAGATAGGGCACCAGCTCCCGCGCGTCGTCGAAGGTGAAGTCGCGGTGGAGTTGCAGCCGATATGTGGCGCGCGGCGCACCCGTCATCGCCGGCTCGGCGCCGCTGGCGCGCTGCCGTTCTTCGGCGACGGCCCGCAGCAGGTCGACGAGCAGCGGCTCGGCGGGCAGATCCTCGACGTTCACCGGAATCCGGCGGCGCCAGTTCGGGTGGTCGTCCACCACCGTGGGCAGGTTCGCCTGCTCCTCCAGCCCCAGCGCGTCCTCGAGCTGCACGAGCTGCAGCATGGCCGGAGTCCGGGCGAGCAGGCGATGCACGCCGACCGCCAGCTCCGCTTTCGCCGGCGCCTCCGGAACTTCCTCCACCGCCTGCAGGGCCGCCAGCAGACCACATCGATCCTGTTCGCGCTCGGCACGCGCCGCTCGCTGCTCCTCGGGCCCAGGGAACAGGCCGAGGCGCTCGCGCCACTCCAGATCGCGACCGGCCCACCAGCCGGCCAGCGTAGGAAGGTCGTGGGTGCTCGCTGCCACGAGAGCCTGTCGCGGATACGCGTCCGGCGGCAGGAAGCGGCGCTCCTCGTCCTGCTCGAAGTAGAGGACCCGATAGGACAGGATCCGCAGCCGGCTCAGGATTGCAGAGAACTCCTCCGCCACCGTGCCCAGATCCTCCCCCACGACCACGCAGCGGTTGCGCTGGCTCTCCAGGGCGACGATGCCGAGGAGATCCTCCAGCGGGTAATGCACGTAGGCGCCGGTTTCCGGCGGGGCGCCGCGCGGGATCCAGAACAGGCGCATCAGGCTCATGACGTGATCGAGGCGAATGGCGCCGGCATGGCGCATGTTGCGGCTCAGGGTCTCTATGAACAGCGCGTACGCCGACTCGTACAGTGCCTGGGGGATCATGGGCGGCAGGCCCCAGTCCTGGCCCATGGGATTGTGCAGGTCGCCCGGCGCCCCCACGGTGGCATCCAGGGCGTACAAATGCTGATTCGCCCAGGTCTCCGCGCCCTCCAGGTCGACACTCACCGCCACGTCCAGGTAGAGCCCCACGGCCAGATCCTCGGCATCCGCCTGGCGAGCCGCATCCGCGAGCTGCTCCGCCGCCAGCCACTGCAGCCAGCGATGGAGATCCACCCGATCGGCGTAGTCCGCGGCGAACCGACCCACGGCGGCGGATGCCGGATCCTGGTAGACCCTGGGCCATCCGCGCCATCCACGGATCGCCGGGTCCTGAGCATGGAAATGCTCCTGCAGGGCTTCGAACAGGGCGTGGCGCAACAGCGGATCCCCCTCCGCCTGGCAGAACCGCCGGAATGCCTGGTACCGCGACGTTCCGGGGCGTGCCTGGAACTCGGCGAACGCCAGCTCCAGCAGCTCCCGCTTCAGCTCCGCGACCGCGGTGTAGTCCACCAGCGGTCCCTCCTGCAGGGTGCTAATCCGCCGGCGGATTTCCTCGTCCTCGAGGCGTGTCCGGGCCGCCCGGCTTTCCGTCACCTCCGGAATCCGCTCGACGTCGAGGAACAGCACGTTGAGAAACAGGCGGCTGGATGGCGAGTAAGGGCTGGCGTGCTCCGGCCGATCCGGAAACATGGCGTGCAGCGGACTGGCACCGAGCATGGCGCCGCCCTGCCGGGCGCACAAGCGGATCAACGGCGGCAGCGCCGAGTAGTCGCCGATGCCCCAGTCGCCGGCACGGCGCATCCCGTAGAGCTGCACGCCGAGCCCCCACCAGCGTGCCCGCCCGGCCAGCGCCCGGGGCAGATAACAACGCTCCGGAACGACGATCAGCGGCATCACCGCGCGACGCTCGCCGGCACGGAGCCCGAAGCTGTGATAGCCGGACGGCAGCTCCACGACGAGCTGCAGCGCGAGCCAACCTTCACGGGGACGCTGCGCGTCGCCCTCGGCCGCGGGCAGCTCCGCCAGGGTCGCCGCGCCCTCGTGAACCGAGCCCTCTTCCTCCATGACACGCCACTCCACGGACCGGCATCCGGCGGCGGCACCGTTGAGCGGGATGATCAGGGGCGACCGTTTCGCCACCACCAGCACCGGCTCCAGCAGCCGCTGGCGGCGGGCTTCGAGCCCGGAATCGAGGGAACGCCGCACCGCTTCGGCGTCGCTGCAGTCCACCCCCATGGCCTGGAGCAGGGCCCGCTGCGTCCCCTCGCTGACCTCGTGGCGCCGGTCCCACACGTCCTGGTACTCCGGCTGAATGCCGTGAAGGCGCGCCAGGCGCTGGACGTCCGGGCCTGCCGGGGAATCTGGGCCCGGGTCAGTCATGGGCGCCTTCCTCATCCGGCGCCTCGAGGCTGAACACCGCCGACCAGGCCGGCAACACCACGGGCGCCGCCGACAACGCCGGTGTCGCGGGCGGAACGCCCGGGGTCGCGTAGATCCGCTGGCCCGGCAGCCGGCTCACCGACAAGGGCGCGCCCCCCAGGTTGGCGTGCAGCAGGTAATGCGCGCCCCCGGCAAGGGGCCAGAGCACGGTGAGCCCGGCGTCGCCCAGTAGCCGGCCCGTGCTGCCGCCGGGGACGACTCGGTCGACCAACGGCACCACGTGCTGCTGCCTGAGCGTCAGCAGATCCCGGTGCAGCCGCCACCAGCGGCCGTGCTCGCCGTGCAGCCGCTCGGACCAGTCGAGGATGGCGGCCGCGAAGGTCTCCGGAGCGAGGGGATCGGGAATGCGCTGATGAGCGTCGGGGCCGCTGAACGCGCTGAAGTGCTCGAACTCCCGCATCCGGCCCCGCCTGATGGCCTCCGCCAGCTCGCCCCGATGGTCGCAGAAGTAGGGGAACGGACTGCTCGCACACCACTCCTGGCCCATGAACAGCAGCGGCGGCATGGGCGAGAGGAGCAGGATGGCGGTGGCGGTGGTCAGCGCCTCCGTGGAGGTGATCTCGTGGAGTCGCTCGCCGGCGGCGCGGTTGCCCACCTGGTCGTGGTTCTGCAGGAAGGAGACGAAGGCGGCTACGGGCAGATGGGCGCTGGGCTCCCCCCGCGGCCCGCCGCGGTGCGCGGAGAATTCGCCCTGGTAGGCGAAGCCCTCCGTGAGGGTCCGCAGCAGGTGCCCCACCGGGGCGTCGGCGTAGTCCCCGTAGTAGCTGTCGCTCTCCCCCGTGACGATGACGTGGACCGCGTGGTGAAAGTCGTCGTTCCACTGGGCGTCGTATCGCTGCAGCGGCGGCCCGGAGAGCCAGCGTGCTTCGTTGGCGTCGTTCTCGAGGATCAGGTGCACGTGGCGCGACTGGCCCGGCCCTTCGCGTACCCGGCGCGCCAGCTCGGGCAGAATGTGCGGGTCGGAGTCGTCGCAGATGGCGTGAACGGCGTCCAGGCGCAGCCCATCGAACCGGTACTCGTCGAGCCAGTACAGGGCGTTGTCGATGAAGAACCCGCGAGTGACCTCACGGCTGGGACCGTCGAAGTCGATGGCGTCGCCCCACGGCGTCTTGTGCCGGTCGGTGAAGAACGGCTGAGCGTACGCGCCGAGGTAGTTTCCGTCGGGTCCGAAATGGTTGTAGACCACGTCCAGCAGCACCATGAGTCTGCGCTCGTGGGCCGCGTCGATGAGCTCCATCAGCTCCAGCGGCGGGCCGTAACGATGGTCTGGCGCGAACGGCAGCACGCCGTCGTAGCCCCAGTTGCGCGTGCCGGGGAAGTCCGCCAGCGGCATCAGCTCGATGGCGGTCACCCCCAGCTCCACCAGGGTGTCCAGCGCATCCATTACCCCGAGGTAGGTGCCCGCCGGGGTGAACGAGCCCACGTGCAGCTCGTAGACCACCGCTTCGCACCATGGCCGGCCGGCCCAGCCGGTGGTGCGCCAGGCATAGGTGCCGGTATCCACCACCTGGCTCGGACCGTGACAATCGCCGGGCTGAAACCGGGAGGCCGGATCCGGCACGTCGAGATGGCCGTCCACCCGGTAACGGTACCGGGTCCCCGGGCCCGCGCCGGCGACCCACGTCTGCCACCAGCCGCCCTCCTGTCGATCCATGGACCGAATCTCGCGGGCCCCCGGCCCTTCCGTGACCAGCTCGAGCCGGCTGGCGCTGGGGGCCCAGAGGCGGAACTCCACCCCATCGCGCAAGAGCCGCGGCCCCCAGCCGCCGGGCCGGTGGTCACTCACCATGACTCACCCCCGCGGAGCGGCACAGCAGCACCAGGCTCCACTCCCTGGCGCAGTAACTGCCGCGCGGGTAGTCCGACCCCGGCGCAGCCGTCGCGCCCGTCATCGCGGTGTCCACCAGGCGCCGCCAGCTTCCCTCGCCCCAGGCCTGAGGCACCACGAAAGCCACCGGCTTCGGGCTCGCGTTGCACAAGAGCAGGAACACGTCGTCGCGCAGCGGCTCGTTGCGTGCGCTCCGCTCTTCGATGGCGTTGCCGTTGATGAGCACGCCGATGGCCTGGGCTTCCGGGTTGCGCCAGTCCGCCTCCGTCAGCTCGTGGCCGTCCGGGCGCAGCCAGATGATTTCCCGCTCACGATGGTCCCCCTCGTGGGGCCGGAAGAACGTGCTGCGAACGAACGCGGGATGGCGCCGGCGCACGCCGATCAGGGTTGTCACGAACTCGAAAAAGTCGGCGTCGCGCTGGAGATCGCCCCAATCCACCCAGCTCACCTCGTTGTCCTGGCAGTACGCGTTGTTGTTGCCGTTCTGAGTGCGGCCCATCTCGTCGCCGGCCAGGAGCATGGGCACGCCCTGAGACAGCAGCAGGGTGGCCATCAGGTTGCGCCGCTGCCGGTCGCGCAGGCGCTGCACCGCCGGGTCGTCGGTCTCGCCCTCCACCCCGCAGTTCCAGGAAACGTTGTGATCGTCGCCGTCCTGGTTGCCCTCCAGGTTGGGCTCGTTGTGCTTGCGCTCGTAGCTGACGAGATCGCGCAGCGTGAAACCGTCGTGGGCGGTGACGAAATTGATGCTGGCGTGGGGGGAGCGGCCGCCGTGCTGGTACAGGTCGCTGGATCCGGTGAGCCGGGAAGCGAGCTCGCCGATGAGGCCGGGGTCACCCCGCCAGTAGGCGCGCACGGCGTCGCGGTAGCGGCCGTTCCATTCGGCCCAGCGCACCGGGAAATTGCCCACCTGGTACCCGCCCTCGCCCACGTCCCAGGGCTCGGCGATGAGCTTGACGTTGGCGAGCACGGGATCCTGGTGGATGACGTCGAAGAACGAGCTCAGCCGGTCGACCTCGTAGAGCTCCCGGGCGAGGGCGGAGGCGAGATCGAAGCGGAAGCCATCCACGTGCATCTCCCGCACCCAGTAGCGGAGGCTGTCCATCATGAGCTGCAGGGTCCGGGGGTGACGCATGTTGAGGGTGTTGCCGCAGCCGGTGAAATCCATGTAGTAGCGCGGATCCTCCGGCGTGAGGCGGTAGTAGGCGGCGTTGTCGATGCCGCGGAACGACAGCGTCGGCCCCAGGTGGTTGCCTTCGGCGGTGTGGTTGTAGACCACGTCCAGAATCACCTCGATACCGGCAGAATGCAGCCGCTTCACCATGCGCTTGAACTCGGCGATGTCGCCGGTTGCGCTGTAGCGCATGTCGGGGGAGAAGTAGCCGATGGTGTCGTAGCCCCAGTAGTTGGTGAGCCCCTGCTCCACCAGGCGTCGCTCGTCCACGTGGGTGTGAACCGGCATCAGCTCCACCGCGGTGACGCCCAGCCGCTGCAGGTGCTCGATGGCGGGTGGGCTGGCCAGAGCGGCATACGTGCCACGGATGTCGGGGTCGATATCCGGGTGCCGGAAGGTGAAGCCCTTCACATGCAGCTCGTAGATGAGGGTGTCGCTCCAGGGTGTTTCCAGCGGCTTGTCGTGGCCCCAGCTGAAGGCCTCCTCCACCACCACGCACTTCGGCACGTCCCGGGCGTTGTCGCGCCGGTCCATGACCAGGTCCTCGGCCTTGGCGCCGATACGGTAACCGTAGTGGGCATTTCGCCAGCGCAGGTGCCCGAAGACCATCCGCGCGTAGGGGTCGAGCAGCAGCTTGTAATGGTTGAAGCGGTGGCCGCGATGCGGATCGTACGGGCCGTGCACCCGGAAGCCGTAGCGCTGCCCCGGGCGTGCCTCGGGGAGATAGCAGTGCCAGACCTGGTCAGTGGGCACGCTGAGCTCGATGCGCTGCTCCTGGCGACCCGCGGCGTCGAACAGGCACAGCTCGACCAGGTCCGCGTTCTCCGAGAACAGCGCGAAGTTCACGCCCTCGCCATCCCAGGTCGCCCCCAGCGGATACGGACGTCCGCGCCACACCGCCGGCCTCTTCATGATCCCGCTCGCCACGCCGGCCGGACGAGGGGCTGCTGCGCGCCTGTCAGCCGGGCTGCAGACATCGTGCCTCGTCTAGGAAGGACTTCACCCAGCTGTGGGCGTCGCCGCGCAGGATGCGATGATTCATCCGCCGCATCCGCGCCGTCGCTTCGCCGTCCGAGACCGACAGCGCCCGGTGGATGGTTTCCGTCATCCCCTCCAGATCGTAGGGATTGACCAGCAGGGCGTCGTCCAGCTCCTCCGCGGCCCCGGCCAGCTCGCTCAGCACCAGCACGCCCGGGCGGTCACGGTGCGCGGCGCAGTACTCCTTCGCCACCAGGTTCATACCGTCGCGGTACGGCGTCACCACGGCTACGTCCGCGGCCAGATACCAGGCCACCAGCTCCTTCATCGGAAACGAGCGGCAGAACAGCTTCACCGGATTCCAGTGGGGTTGCGCCCAGCGCCCGTTCACGGACCCCGCGAGCTGCTCCATGCGCACGCGGAGCTGCTGATAGCTGTCAATCTCCACCCGGCTCGGCACGGCGATCTGCGCGAACACCACCCGCCCCCGCAGCTCCGAATGACGCGACAGCAGGAGATCGATGGCCTCGAGGCGACGGTCGATGCCCTTGGTGTAATCGAGCCGGTCCACGCCCAGGAGCAGCCGCTCTCCGCCCATCTGCTGCCGCAGCCGCGCGGCCCTCTGCCGGACCCACGGATCCTGCTGCAGCCGGTGAACGAGCTGCGTGTCGATGCCCACGGGGATGGCCCGCACCCGGATGGTGCGGCCGTCCAGATGCAGCGTGTTCCGAATCGGGTCCCACTCGGCGCCCAGCATCCGGTTGGCGGTCTCACAGAAGTTCCGGCCGTAATGCTCGGTGTGAAAGCCGATGAGATCGGCGGCCAGCATCCCCTCCAGAATCTCCTTGGCCCACGGCAGGGTGCGAAACAGGTCGTAGCTCGGAAACGGCGTGTGCAGGAAGAAACCGATGTCGAAGCTGCCGGGAGCGATCTCCCGCAACAGCCTCGGCACCAGACTGAGCTGGTAGTCGTGCACCCAGACGAAGCTGCCGGGGGCGCACTGCTCCGCCGCCACCGCGGCGAAGTACTGGTTCACCCGGCGGTAGTCGCGCCAGTCGGAGGAGCAGCACGCACCGGCCTGGTGCAGCATGCTGTGGTACAAGGGCCACAGCGTGCCGTTGGAAAGCCGGGTGTAGAAACCGTCCTGGAGATTGGCGGGATAACGCACCGCCACGCTCTGGTAGGCGGGCTGAGCCTGTCCGTTGCCGGCGCTCGA
>JAWLGU010000025.1:0-27653 GCA_041690675.1 Pseudomonadales bacterium
CCGGCGTTGGAAGAACAAGTCTTTTCATGGAGCTCACGAGGTAAGAGAGATGATCGAGAAACGACGATGGCTAACGGCGCTCGCCGCCGCCGGCGCGCTGGCTTGTGCATCCGCCACGGCTCAGGAGGCGGAGCAGCGGGCCGAGGAAGCCTGGCAGGAGTCCGAGCAGACCGCCGAGGAAGCCTGGCAGGAGTCCGAGCAGACCGCCAAGGAAGCCTGGCAGGAGTCCGAGCAGACCGCCAAGGAAGCCTGGCAGGAGTCCGAGCAGACCGCCGAGCAGACGGCGCAGGAAACCGAGCGGGAGGCAGAGCAGACCGCTCAGCAGATGGAGCAGGAGCCTGGGCAGACCGACCAGATGAACCAGGACCTCCAGCAGCTCGCGGAGGAGCACCAGGACCTGGCGACCTTCATCAAGGCCGTGAACGAGGCGGGGATGGCCGAGGCGCTGACCCAGAGCGGTGAGCAGTACACCATCTTCGCGCCCACCGACGAGGCCTTCGAGTCCGCGGACCGCAGCGTGGAAGAGCTGCTCCAGCCCGAGAACCGGGAGGAGCTGATCAGCCTGTTGCGGGCCCACATCGTGGCGGACGACATGGATCCAGAGATGGCCGAGCGCATCGGCCAGGCCCGTACCATCGATGGAGGCACCGTCGACCTGCAGGGCAGCGGTGAGGAACTCCAGGTGGGCGACGCCCAGGTGGTGCAATCCGATATCCAGCAGGGGAACCTGCGGATCTACGCCATCGACCAGGTGCTGTCGCCGAGCCCGGGGGCCGGACTGGCCGCTGCGGACGAGCAGCAGGGCGCATCCGGTGAAACCGCTCAGGCGGGGAACTTCGACGACCTGGACAGCGACGGTGACGGCTACCTGAGCGAAGAGGAGCTGCAGGCCGCGGAGCAGCAGTTGTCGCAGAGCGAGCTCGATACCGACAACGACGGGCGGGTGAGCCGCACCGAGTTCGCGGCCTTCGAGGGCAGCGAGCAGGAGTCGGGCGCCATGGAGGACGAGCAGCAGGACGACGGCGGCTGGTTCTCCGGTGACGACGATCAGGAGCCGGAATCCGACTACTGATTCCACTCGGCAGACGCAGCGAAGCCCCCATCGACAGCCGTCGGTGGGGGTTCGCCATGTGCATCTGACGGCAGATCCGGGTCGACCGGGGGCTCACGTGCGGCCGCCGCGCCCATGGGGCGCGTCGAAGTCGAGCACGGGTCCCGCCGGCACCACTCCGCTCGGGTTCACCGCGGGGTGGCTCTCGTAGTAATGGTGGCGTATGTGGTGGAAGTTCACCGTGGGGCGGATCTTCGGATGCTGATACAGCTCCCGGGTGTAGCCCCACAGGTTGGGGTAATCCACCAGCCGCCGGATGTTGCACTTGAAGTGGCCGTTGTAGACCGGGTCGAAGCGCACTAACGTCGTGAACAGGCGAATGTCCGCCTCAGTGACCGTGTCACCGGTGAGGTAGCGGTTGTCCGCCAGCAGCTCCTCCAGCCAATCCAGGGTCTCGAACAGCGGATACACCGCCTCGTCGTAGGCTTCCTGGGTGGTGGCGAAGCCGCACTTGTACACGCCGTTGTTCAGGGTGTGATAGACGCGGTGGTTGATCTCGTCGATGGCGTCGCGCTCCGCCTCGGGATAGAAATCCCCGGGCTCCGCGCCGATGTCGTCGAAGGCGCCGTTCAGCATACGGATGATCTCGGAGGATTCGTTGTTGACGATGGTGTTGCGCTGGCTGTCCCAGAGCACGGGCACCGTCACCCGGCCGGTGAAGCGCGGGTCCGCTTTCAGGTAGATCTCGTACAGGCGCCGGGCCACGAACAGCGGATCGGGGATCACCCCCGGACCGGGCTCGAAAGTCCAGCCGTGCGATCCCATGTGCCAGTGCACCACCGACAATCCGATGTGGCCGGTGAGCCCCTTGAACGCCCGCATGATCAGGGTCCGGTGGGCCCACGGACAGGCGTAGCTCACGTACAGATGGTAACGCCCGCGCTGGGCCGGAAAGCCGCCCTCGCCGGTCGGGCCCGGGCGCCCGTCCGGAGTGATCCAGTTGCGGAATGCCTGCTCCTGGCGCTCGAAACGCCCGCCGGTGGACTCGGTGTCGTACCACCGCTCCACCCATCTGCCGTCGACCAGGAGACCCATTCACCGACTCCTCTTGCCAGCGTCCCGCCAGCGCGGCGTGCAAGCCGGCGGTGAAGCAGGATCTGAGCCACGGGTCACGCTTCTCGCCACCTCCATAAACTGTCCAGCTTTGTAAGCGGTTTCACAGTCCGTGCGCCGGCTCTCCCGCACACTGGTCCCCTATCCACGTGAAGAGCCTCCAGGGACCGGGGGAGGAGGACCATGCAAGACCTGTTCATGATCACCGACAGCGTCGCGCTGTCGGCCCTGCTCTGGGCCGCGCTCGCCATCACCGTGATGTTCCTGGGGCGGGATTCGGCACGGCGCAGCATCGCGACCCTGACCCGCATGCTGCACAACGCCCTGCGCATCGCCGCCCACGGCCTGCGGCGGGCGGAGCTGCACCTCGAGAGTCGCAACCGGGAGGTGCTGCTGGCCACGGGCCGGGAGGCGAAGGAGCGGATCGTCTCCAGGGAATTCGAGCGCATCACCGCCACAGTGGCGCGTGATCTGGGCCGCTACCCCGAGACGCAGCGCACGCTCACGGAGATCATCCAGCGCATCGACGAGGATCACCAGAACACGGCCGACGTGCCCCCCGAGGTGCCGGGCTGGAGCAAGGCGGTGAAGGCCGTGGCGGACGCCGCGGACCGGGCGGACCCCAGCGTGCGCGAAGTGCTCGAAGCCATTCACGCGTCGCTCGATCGGGCCCAGGCCCGGTCCCTGGCGAGCTATCGTCAGGCGAGCCGGCAGCGGCACAAGCTGTTGTCGGCCATGATGCCGCGCTGGCGCCACATCCAGGGCACCCTGAAGCGCATGGAGAACGCGGTGTCGTCCATCCTGGAGCGCTCCCGCTCCATCGACCGGCACATGGACGAGTATCGGGACATCCTCGCCGGCACCGATCGCGCCGTGCAGACCCTCTCCACCTCGGCCCTGGTGCAGTTCACCGTCTCGGCCCTGGTCATCGCCGTGGCAGTCGGCGGCGCCGTCATCAACTTCTCGCTCATCGCCCGGCCCATGGCGGAGATGGTGGGGGGCACCAGTTACATCGGTACGTTCCGCACCGCCGACATCGCCGCCCTGGTGATCATCCTGGTGGAGATGTCCATGGGCCTGTTCCTCATGGAATCCCTGCGCATCACCCGGCTGTTTCCGGTGATCTCGGCGCTGCCGGACCGAACCCGCGTGTACATGTGCGTCTTCACCCTGGTCATCCTCACCATTCTCGCCAGCGTCGAGGCGGGACTGGCCTACATGCGCGAGATCCTGCTGCAGGACGAGCTGGCCACCGCTTCGCTGCTGCGCGGCGACGGCGCGCCGGCGATCACCGGGGAGGCGCTGTGGATCACCACGGCGGCGCAGATGGGGATGGGCTTCATTCTCCCGTTCGCGCTCACCTTCGTGGCGATCCCGCTGGAGACCTTCATCCAGACGCTGCGCCACGTGCTCGGCATGCTGGCCATCGTGCTGCTGCGGCTGGCCAACGTGGCCCTGCGCATCCTGGGCAACCTGATCCGCCAGACCGGGGTGCTCGTGCAGCATCTCTATGACGTGGCGATCTTCGCCCCCCTGTGGGTGGCCGAGCGGCTGGGCGCGCGGCGCGCCGTGAGCCGCCGGGAGGCTGCGGCATGAAGACCCCGGTCCTGCTTGGCCTGGCCCTGCTGCTGACCGCCTGCGGCGGCCCCCCCACCAGCCACGCCACCGGCGTGTACATGCTGCTCGACACGTCGGGCACCTACACGGAGGAAATCGAAAAAGCGCAGCAGATCATCAACTTCACCCTGTCGCGGCTGGAGCCGGGGGATTCCTTCGCCGTGGCGCGCATCGACACCGGCAGCTTCAGCGAGCGGGACATCGTCGCCAAAGCCACCTTCGACGAGCGGCCCAGCGCCGCCAACGTTCAGAAGCGGCAGTTTCAGACGCGGATCGACGAGTTCGTCCGCACGGTACGCCCCTCCGGCTACACCGACATCTCCGGCGGCCTGCTGCAGGCGCTGGAATACCTGGACGAAAAGGCACCGCGCCGGCGCACCATCTTCATCTTCTCCGATCTGAAGGAGGACCTGCAGGAGGGCTACGTGCGGGACTTCCAGCTGGCGTTCACCGGCGTCGACGTGGTGGCGCTCAACGTCACCAAGCTGCGCTCCGACAACATGGACCCACGGGAATATCTCGAGCGCCTGGCGAGCTGGCGGCAGCGGGTCGAGCAAGGCGGCGGCCGCTGGCGCGTGATCAACGACCTGGACCGGCTGGAGGCCTTGTTTCAGGGCTGAGGCGCGGCGCCCGGATCGTCGGGCGCCAGTCTCTTTTCGAGCTCAGCGAGCACGTCGCGCCTGGCCTTGAGCGCGTCGCGAAACTCCTGGGAGTCGGTGTTGGCGATCTCGTAGCTCAGCTCACCCAGCGCCGTTTGGATGGTTTGCCGGAGAATGGCCGCGTCCTGTTCCGTCAGCTCCAAGTGGATCATCGGGCCTCCCTCTCTACATGACATGCGCGCTCCAGGCGCCATGCAAGGGATCGGCCACACCGAAACCGTGAACCAGTTAACGGGCCGCGACTCGTCTCCCGTGAAGGTTGGCGTGAGTGCGCTAAAGTTTCAGCGAGACCGCGAAAGACGCGCGCGTCGCGACGCGCGGCAACAAGAAGCAAGAAACGGAGCTGCGCAGCGGCATCGGCTCGCGCGCACGGAACGGAACTCGAATCACCATGCAGCACCTGCGCGCAAGCCTCGCCCTGGCAGCAGCGATCGCCGTCGGCCCCGGTTGTGGGGGCGGTAGCGATTCCCGCACTGTCGACGACTACTCACCGACGCCCCGGTCACCGGATTACCGGGGGCTCTCCGGAACGGTGTCGGGACTCAGCGGCAACGTCACCTTGAGCTGGGGCAGCCGCTCCCAGGTCATCGGCGACGGCGCCTTCAGCATTCCGCTGGCCTTCGAGGCGGGTGACAGCTTCGAGCTGGCGCTTTCGGGTGCCCCGCTGGGGCAGCGATGCACCATCGACGGGACCGCTGAGTTCGTCGATCAGCGCGACGACGTGACCGGCGTGACGGTGACCTGCATCACCCAGAACCTCATTCAGGTCAGCGTGGAGAACTTCCTGACGGGCGAGCCCATGGCCGGCATCGCGGTGACCGCCACCTGGAGCGATCAGAGCGGCCGGCAGACGCTGGACGGCGCGTCGGATGCGGACGGGCTGCTCACCCTGGAAGTGCCCACGTTCGACGGCCGTATCGTGGTCAACGCCGATCCGGAGGATTTCGGCGAGCAGTCGAAGATCGTCACCAACACCAGCACCCCGGCCGGCCGCACCGCGCGCATGCTCATGCAGCCCGCGAGTCTGGACACCACCTTCGACGCGGCCGCGGGCGCCGACCTGACGGTCGGCGGAAACGTGCTGGTGAGCGTGCCGGGCAACGCGCTGGTGGACGCCGCGGGCAATACCTACACCGGCACCGTGAGCGCGGAGCTGACGGTGGTGGATCCCAGCGCCGACGTGGAGGTCATGCCGGGCGACTACACCAGCCTCGCCGCCGGCGGCGTGACGTCGCCCATGCAGAGCTACGGCGCGGTGAGCGTCACCTTCACCGGCAGCAACGGGGAGGTTCTCGATCTCGGCAGCGGCCAGCTCGCCGACATTCAGATTCCCGTAGCCGAGGCGGAGCGCGCCGCGCCGCCGGCCGGCGTGCCGCTGTTCTATTACGACGCCACCCAGGGCTACTGGATGGAGGAGGGCACCGCCACCCTCACCACGGCCTCCAGCGGCCTGCCCGTGTACGCCGGCCAGGTGAGCCACTTCACCACCTGGAATGCCGACGAGAACTACGATCCGGTGTTCGTGCACGGCTGCGTGCAGAACACCGCCGGGGTGCGCCTCGGCAACGTGCGGGTGGACGGAACCGGCAGCTCCTACCTGGGCAGTACCCGTGCCATCAGCGACGCCGACGGTCTGTTCGAGTTGCCGGTGCGGCCCCTGTCCGACGTGCTCATCACCGTGGGAGACGGACTGCAGAGCAACACCATCCAGGTGACCTCCGGAAGCACCGACCAGACGGTGACGGAATGTCTGGTGGCATCCGCCGGCAGCTCCACGGTGAACCTCAGCTGGGGTGAGAATCCCTCGGACCTCGATACCCGTCTGTACGGCTTCTCGAGCGCGGATTCGACCCAGGACTTCGAGGTGAACTACACCCGTCGCTCGGTCTCGGTCAACGGTGTCACCATCGATCTGGACGTGGACGATGTCACCGGTTTCGGCCCGGAAGTGGTCACGTTCCCCGACTTCCCCTTCCCCGGCGTGTATCGCTACGCCGTGCATCTGTACTCGGGCACGGGAAGCATCCAGGCGTCGCCGGCCCGGGTGGAGCTGAACCTGCGCGGTACCCATCGCGTCTTCACGCCGCCGACGGGTCAGCCCACGGAGTGCTGGGCCGTCTTCGATCTGAACGTCGACGACGCCGGCAACGCCACGGTGACCCCCCTCGGCACCTGGGAGCAGGAGAGCTACTGCACCGGCGGCTCGTTCACGCGGCCGGGCGGTGCGGCGTGATCCGCAACTTCACCCCATTCATACGGAGATGACATGGTGACCAAAAAGACCGTGCTGGCCCTGGGATTCAGCGGAACGCTGCTATGCGCTTCCGCAGCGTTCGCTGATGGGCTGACCTGGCAGTACATGGACGCCCGCTATCAGCGGCCCTCCGGTGACGGCGTTCACGGGACGGCGGGGCAGGTGAGCGTCTATGCCTCGGAAAACTGGGTGCTGCAGGGCGGCGTGGCATACGCGCGTCTGAAGGAGAACGATCCGGATCTCAAGGTATCGCAGACCCGCTTCGACGTCTCCGTGGGCCGGGTGCTGAATCTGGGAGATCGTGCCTCGGCGCTGCTGAGCGCGGGCTACACGCACCTGCGGTACGACACCGACGTGGGTGATTTCAGCGTCGACGGCCGCGACCACGTCGCCAACGCCCAGATCGTCGTGCGGGCGGCGCTCAGCCAGCGCTTCGAAGCGGAGGGCAGCATCGGCGTGCTGTTCGACGACGAGGACACGAGCGACCCCCTGTGGAACGCCGGGCTGCGTTACCGCATCACGCCCGCGGTTTCGGTGCTGGTGGGGGCGAACGGCATCGCCAGCGACGCCTTCGACTCGGACGACATCCTCTACGAGGCGGGCTTTCGCTTCGACCTGCAGCAGCACTGAGCGCGGCCGCCGCGGCGCGCGCTCAGGCGATGTCCTCGCCCACGTGAGGCAGCAGCAGGCCCCGCAATCGTTGCAGGGCGCGGGCCTCCAGTTGCCGCACGCGCTCGGCGCTGATGCCGAAGTGCTCCCCCAGTTCCTGCAGCGTGGGCCTCTCGGCGTCGTCGCCCAGCCAGCGGCGCTCGATGATCTCCCGGCTGCGCGGGTCCAGGGCCGGCAGGGCCTGGCGCAGGCTGCAGACGGGGTGCCCGGCCGATAGACGAGGATCGAGCCGCAAAATCGCCAACGAGCTGGCGCTCTGAGCGCCGGTCGACCTCGTCGACCGCACCTCATCGCCCACCAAACGCCTTCTATCAACGGAATTAGCTGACCGCCGACAGCCCTCCAGCGGACAGCGGACCGCGGACAAGGGTACACTGCGCGCTGCCAGCCACGCGCCCGTAGCTCAGTTGGATAGAGCACCAGGCTTCGAACCTGGGTGTCGGGAGTTCGAGTCTCTCCGGGCGCGCCAATAGAACAGGGATTTACCGGCCTCTGGCCGTGAGTCCCTTCCTTCGTTCCGACGGTATTCCGACACCCGGTCTGCCTTTGCCGCTTCAGAGTGCAGCAGGGTTAGTTAGTGTCGGCGTGTGCTGCTTTCCGCGTCCGATGATCTTCTCGGCAGCGCCAATGACCTCGCCGAGCTCAGCCGCCGAGTAGTGCGTCGTGATGTCCCCATGCGTATGCCCAGGATCGCCTTGCGGGTCTCCAGGGGCACGTCAGCGCGCGGAGACGCCGGCCGCAGGTGTGGCGAAGATTATGGACGCCTGGTGACGGAGATCTACCGCAAGTTGGGCACGCCACTCGCCGCAACCGAGGTGGGGCGCACGCTACTGCTTTTTGAATCGCGACAGGATGTTTTCGCAGCGCTCGCTGATGAGGGCAGCGACTTTTTCTGAGATCTCGTTGGGCTTGTCGACTTTCGGGATGGTTTCCAGGACCGTTGTTGTCAGCGTGCCGATGCGCCTCAGCGTTGCTGCGGCGCCCAGGCCGGCATCCCTGGCGAACTGCTCGACCTCTGGAGGGAAGACGAGATCATATTTGCCTTCGCCCCCGATCTTCATGGCCATCTTATCCGAAGGTTCCGGGTAGTAGACTGTCGAAACCAGATCGTAGAGCGGCGCAAGCCGCGTCGTGCCGTCCGGCAGATAGAGCAGGGAGAAGTTCTTTGCATGCGCGTCGTGATTACCGATGATCAGATTGAATATCACGGCATCGAGCAGCGCGCGCAGATCGAGGACCGCGGCGGTTGAGGCAAGTCGCAACATGGCGAAGCAATCTTGGAGCGACGGGCCGCCCTCATCCTGGTACTTCATCTCTGACGGGACTGCCAGCGCCTGGCAAAAGTCTTCCTGATTCAGGCGCTGAACGTTGCCTTCGTCCGTTCGGCGGCGGTCGAAGCGCTCCACCAGCAGGTAATCGATATCGTCGATATGGCCGATCTGCGTACTCGCGACATTGAGGCCAGCCTGCCTGGCCAGCGCCATACAGAAGGCCTCGTTAAAGACAACGCCTTCGTAGGTCGCGACCGCCGGCTTGAGGATATGGGTACTCGGTGCGCTGCCGCGCGGAATCGCGATCTGGCCGTCATTCAACCTGACGGCGATCTTGTCCTGGGCGCCGGCGAGCGAAAGCCGGATGCCGTCTTCGCCCGCCATGAGCGGCCGGCGCGGAAGTTCGCGCAGGATCTGGCTGAGCTCGTAATCCTCGAGTTCGCGGTACGCACCATCATCGGCTGGAACTGACGTGCCGGGCGGCAGGAATGTCACTGCGCCGGCGCACTCGCCGCCGATCTGCTCGAGCATCGCAAAATCGTTTTTGTCACTTGGCAGTTGATGCACGAGCGCCGCCTTGCAGGCCATTCAACTCAATGGATTCGGAGCGCTGGAGGGGCTTCGAACCTGGGTGTCGGGAGCTCGAGCCTCTCCGGACGCGCCAGCACTACAGCAGCAGCTTTCCCTCAAGCACCGGCTGCACCCGGCCCCCCACCTGGGCGGTGCCGTCCAGGGAGAGGTGGATGCGCGACGGCCGGCCGATCTCGAAGCCCTGCTCCACCACCCGCTGTCCGCCGGCGCCCCGGGCCTGCAGGTACTGGGCGAAGGCGGCGTTGGCGGAGCCCGTGGCCGGGTCTTCGCGCAGCCCGCTGCCGTCGAAGAAGATGAGCCGGGCGGCGTAGTCGGCGTCTGGCGAGTAGCCGCCCCGGCACACGGCGAAGGGGAAGCCGGCGATGCCGAGTTCCCGCTGCACCTCCAGGTCCACGCGGATTCGCTTCAGGGCCTCCAGCGAGGCGACCCCGACGATGGGAAAGGTGGGTCCGCAGGTCACCTCCTGAGGGTCCAGCTCCGGGTCCAGATCCGCCGGCGTGAGGCCGAGCAGCGCCGCCGCCCGGGCCGGCTCGATGGCATCGCCGAAGGTGGCGGCGGGCGGGGTGAGCCAGCCGATGCCGTTGTCGAAGCGCACCGGCACGTCGCCGGCCGCCAGCGCCAGCGTGATGGCGCCGCGGCCGCCGCAGAGCACCCAGGCGGTGCCCAGGGTGGGGTGCCCGGCGAACGGCAGCTCCTCGCCCGGCGTGAAGATCCGCACCCGGGCGCGGCCGTCGTCGCGGGCGGTGACGAAGGTGGTCTCGGAGAAGTTCATCTCCCGGGCGATGGCCTGCATGAGCTCGGCCGGCAGGGCGGCGGCGTCCTCCACCACGGCGAGCTGGTTGCCCTGTAGGCGATGTTCCGCGAACACGTCGACGATAGTGAGCTTCATGGCGTTCTCCGTATTGATCAGATCCAGATGGCGGTGGCCGCATACAGGGTCAGCGCCGCCATGGCCGCGCTCACCCGGCGTTGCCACCGGGCGTCCCGCAGCATGCCGCGGATGGCCGAGCCGAGCACGGCCCAGGTGGTGATGCAGGGTAGGTTGACGGCACAGCCAACCAGACACAGGAGCCCCAGCGCCGCGAAGCCGCCGCCCAGGTCGGCCAGGAACAGGGATGTGCCGGTGATCCCCATGAGCCAGGCCTTGGGGTTCGCGAACTGAAACGCCAGCGCGCCCAGGAAGGACATGGGCCGGGCCTCGGTGTCGCTGCCGTCGGCGGTGAGACCGCCGCGCAGCATCCACGCGAGGTACAGCAGATAGGCCGTCCCCGCCAGCTTGATGGCGGTGGCCGCGGCGGCGTTCCGGGTCAGCAGGGTGCCGACCCCCAGTCCGCAGGCGAGGAGCAGCAGCGCGAAGCCGGCGCACACGCCCAGCATGTGGGGCACCGTGCGGCGGAAGCCGAACCCCGCGCCGGACGCCGCCAGCATGAGATTGTTGGGTCCGGGGGTGATGGAAGCCACGAACAGGAACGTGGTCAGAGGTAACAAGGCGTCCATGGGCCCGTCGATCAATGCAAGGGTGCGCAGGTTAGTGCACCTTGACCGACCGGTACAGATTCAGTTAACTGCGATATCGACCGGTACAGACGGAGCGGCCGCGTGAACCAGCCCCAGTCCACCTGGCTCTATCAGCGGGTGGCGCGCCTGATCGAGACGCAGATCGCCAACGGCACCTTGCGCGAGGGTGACCGCGCGCCGTCGGTACGCGGCCTCGCCCGCAGCGCCGGCGTCAGCATCGCCACCGTCAATCAGGCGTACCTGCAGCTGGAACGGCGGGGGCTGTTGCGGGCGCGTCCACGCTCGGGCTACTTCGTGGCGGCGCCGGCACGGCCGGCGCTGGCACCGCCGAGCAGCAGACCCATGCGCAACCGGCGGCCGCGCAGCGTGGCCGCCGAGGTGATCGACACCACGCTGGCGTCGCTGCGGCAGAGCGATGTGCTCGCCCTGAACAGCGCCGTGTCGGTGTTCACCGGGCGGCTCAATGGCCGTCTCAACCGGCTCACCCGGCAGGTGCTGAGAGACGAGCCGGATCTGCCGAACCGGCTCGCCGTGCCACCGGGGGACGAGGGCCTCCGCCGCGCGGTGGCCGCGCGCCTCGCCCTGACGGGCGCGCCCACGGATCCGGAGTCGGTGGTGATCACCGCAGGCGCCATGGAGGCCATCGTGCTGTCGCTCACGGTGCTGTGCCGGGCGGGCGACACGGTGTTGGTGGAGTCGCCCACCTACTTCGGCGTGCTCCAGGCGGTGGAGCAGCTCCGGCTCAAGGTGGTGGAGGTGGCCAACCGGCCGGATGCGGGGATCGACGTGGCGGCGGTGGAGCGCGCCGTGGCCGGCGGCGACGTGGCGGCCGCGGTGCTCATGCCCAACTTCAACAACCCCACCGGGGCGCTCACCAGCGATGCCGACAAGCGTGCGCTGACGGAGATCCTGGAAACTGCGGGGGTGCCGGTGATCGAGGACGATCTGTACGGCGATCTGCATCTCGGGCCCGAGCGGCCGCGGCCGCTGCGGGCCTTCGGCGGCGGGCCGGTGATCACCTGCGGCTCCGTGTCGAAGAGCATCGCCCTGGGGTATCGCATCGGCTGGGCGGTTTCCCCGGAGTACGCCGACGACATCGCCCGCGCGAAGTTCTGCACCTCGGTGGCCTGTCCCAGCCTGCAGCAGCGGGTGCTGTCCCGGTTCTTCGAAAGCGGTGGCTACGACCGTTATCTGCGGCAGCTGCGCGAGGAGCTGGCCGTGGACCGGCGCCGCTACCGGGAGGCGGTGGCCGAGCACTTTCCATCCGGCACCCGGGTGTCCGACCCGGCCGGCGGCGTCGTGCTGTGGGTCGAGCTGCCCGAGCAGGCGGATGCCCTGGCGCTGTTCCAGCAGGCGCTGGACGAGCGCATCGGCATCGCGCCGGGGATGATCTTCTCCGCCAAGGGCGACTACCGGAATTACGTGCGCCTGACCATGGGCGCCGGCTGGAGTCCTCGGGTGGAGCGGGCCCTGGGCCGGCTGGGCGCGCTGGCGCGGGACGCCGCGGCAAGGTGAGGAATCGGTGATCGGGCGCACGTTATTTCGAATCCCGCGGGTGCAGAGTGGAACGATGGCACCCAAGGGTCTCAGTCGTGACCGCGTGACGCTGGCGGTCCTGGCTACCGGGACGCTGATCGTCGCGGCGTACCTGGGGCTGGGCCTTGGCGATGCGCCCGCGAAAGGCCCCCCCTTGGAGCAGATTCTCACCGTGGAGCCGTGGTACTGCGAAGTTCGTGACCCCACGGGCGCGCCCCTGGTGGTGAGCTCCGTGGAGACCTTCCACGCCGGGGGCCGCCTGGAAGGTCGAACGCGCCTCGAGGATCGGGCGGCGGGGCGGGTGCTGCTGGAGTTCAGCTACCGCGGTCTGTGGCAGCTCGAAGACACCTGGCTCACCGAGGCCATAAACGCCTACGAGTACCTGCACGTGGACGACGCGCTGTTCACCCGAAAGCAGCTCGCCGCCATCGAGGCGGAGTTCGCCGAGCCGGAGGTCTCGCGGATTCACGCCCTCACCCGAAGCCAGCTCGTCTACGGCGCGGAGCGCGCCCTCTATCTGTGTCACCGGGAGGACGGGAACACCCGGGTGTGAGTCCGTCACCGCGCGAAGGCGCCGACCACCTCCAGATGATGGGTATTGGGGAAGGGGTCCAGGACCTCCGCCTGCAATAAACGCAGCCCCGCGGTCTGCAGCAGCCGGGCGTCCCGCGCGAACGAGACTGCGTCGCAGGAAACCAGCACCAGACGCCGTGCGCCGGTGGCGCAGAGCCGCTCCACCGCCTCGCTGCCGAGCCCGGCCCGCGCGGGGTCGGCGACGACCATCCCCGCCCGGCACGGGCGCCAGCGCTCCACGGCCTGGTTGATCACCTGAGCGTCGCGATGACGCAGGTTGATCACCGCATCGGCGCAGGCCGCCGGATTCGACTCCACCACCACCACGGGCAGCTCCGGCGGCGTCGCCGTGGCGGCGAGAGCGCCGATGCCGCCGTAGGCGTCCACCACGACGTCGCCCTGCCACTCCGCGGGATCGCCGGCGGCCCTGCGCACGGCGGCGGCGATGAGCTCCGCGGCTTCGGGCGAAGACTGAAAGAACGCGCGGGCGCTCACCCGCAGCTCGACGCCGTCCACCACCTCTCGAACGAAGGCGTCTTCACCGGTGCCCACGTCGTCCGGGAGGGGGTGTGCCGGCTTGGCCGAGGCCGGGGACCACCAGGCGACACGGTCGCCGCTCCGGGCGCCGACCCGCAGCACCAGCTCCCGGGCCCCGGGCAGTCGAACGGTCTCCAGCAGGGGCTGCAGGCGCGGGTGCGCCACCGGGCAGTGATCGGTGGGGACGGCGCTGCGCGACCGTGCCGCCCGGAACCCGGGCGCACCCTGGCGGTCGACGGCCAGGCGCAGCGTGGTGCGGTAGCCGAGCTCCGCTATGGAGGCGCCGGCGGCCACGGTGATGCCGGCAATGCGTCCCGTGCGCTCCAGGGCGTCCTGAACCACCTCGGTCTTGAGCCGCAGCTGAGCCGCCGGATTCACGTGCTGCCAGTCGCAACCGCCGCAACCTTTGGTCAGCTGGGGACAGGACACGGCCCGGCGCGCCGGGGACCTTTCCACGATCGTCACCGTCTCCGCCCGCACGAAATCGCGCTTGCGCTGCACTTCCCGGGCCAGCACCCGCTCGCCGGGGAGGGCGCCGCCGAGCATGATCAGACGGCCGTCCGGATGCCGGGCCAGGGCGTCGCCGCCGGCCACCATCTTGATGGCGGTGAGCTCCAAAGGGGACTTCACGTGCCGATTCCTCGGGCGGGGCGGGGAGCATACATGGCGCGGCCGGGTGGGTGAATGCTGCGCTGCGCGCCGGGGTTGTGGTATTGATGCCGGGTGACGGTGCTACTGACCATTAAACTGCTGATTCTGATCGCCGTGGCCAACGGCGCCCCCGTGATGACCACGCGGCTGCTCGGCGACCGCTGGGCACGCCCCCTGGACGGCGGGCTCTGCCTGGGGGACGGCCGGCCGCTGTTCGGTCGCAGCAAGACCGTCCGCGGGCTGGCGGCGGCGGTGGCGGCCACGGCGCTGGTGGCCGCCCCGCTCGGGTTCTCCTGGCACACCGGAGCGCTCTTCGGCGCCGCCGCCATGCTGGGCGATCTGTTCTCGAGCTTCCTCAAGCGTCGCCTCGGCATACCGTCCAGCGGTCAGGCGGCAGGACTCGACCAGATCCCCGAGTCCCTGTTTCCCCTGCTGGCGTGCTACCGGCTGCTGGATCTTTCCCCCCTGGGGGTCGTGGTGGTGGTGGTCCTGTTCACGGCGGGACAGGTGGTGATTTCGCCGCTGATGTACCGGCTCGGCATCCGCCGCCGGCCGTATTGAGCCCGTTGACGGGCGGCGGCTGGCGGAGTAGCGTGTATATACACGTAAATCGCCGCGCCTCATGAGCCGCAGCCCGCATCTCGACCCCGCTCACTGTGTGAGCAACAACCTCCACAAGACCGCTCGGGCGGTGAGCCGGGTGTACGCGGAAGAGATGCGCCCGGCAGGGCTGGCGCGCTCCCAGTTCGCCATCCTCGAGCACCTCGCCCACGGCGGTCCCCTGGCCCTCACCGAGCTGGCGCGCCGGCTGTACATGGAGCGAACCACCCTCACCCGCAATCTTCGACCTCTGGAGCAGGCGGGCCTGGTGGCCCGTGAGCCGTCGGAGGCGGACGCCCGGGTGAAGTTCGTGGCCATCACCGAGGCCGGTCAGGGCAAGCTGCGCGAGGCGCGGCGCTACTGGCGCAAGGCCCAGAAGCGCATGCTCGCCATGTTCGGCGAGTCCGAGTGGGAGGCTCTGGAAGCGACCCTGAGATCGTTGCGCAGGCTGGTGAGATGAAGGCGATCCCGGCCCAACAACGTGTATATACACGTAATCGGCCGGTGCCGGCGACGCCACTGACCGAGCGGATCCTGCGAGACCCGCCCCTGCCGCTGCTGTTGCGCCTGGCCGGCCCCAACGCCGTGGCGTTCTTCGTTCAGGCCGCCGTCGCCATGGCGGAGACCGCCTTCGTCGCCCGCCTGGGTGCCGAGTCCCTGGCGGGGCTCGGGGTGATATTCCCCGCGCTCATGCTGATGCAGATGCTCGCCAACGGCGCCGTGGGCGGTGCCGTCTCGAGTGCCGTGGCCCGGGCGCTCGGCGCCGGTGACCGTGTCGGCGCCGAAGCCCTGGTCTGGCATGCCGTGGTCATGGCCGTCGCCGCGGGATTCGGGTTCTTCGTGCTGCACGCCCTGCTCGGGTCGAGCCTGCTGGCCGCGGTCTCGGCCTCCGTCGGAGTGGCTAGGGCGGCCCAGGCGTACGCGGCCATCCTGTTCGCCGGCGCCGCCTTCGTCTGGCTCGCGGCTTTGTGCAGCGCCGTGTTCCGTGGTATGGGCGACATGCGCCTGCCGGCAGCGCTCATGGTCGTCGGCGGCCTGGTCCAGGTGCCTCTGGCCGGCACGCTCATCCTCGGCTGGTTCGGCGTGCCGCGCCTGGGGCTGCAGGGTGCTGCGTTGGCGGCGGTGGCCGTGGCGGTCGTGAACAGCGCCATCCTGCTGCTGCGCCTGGCGCGGCGGCGGTCGCCGGTGCGGCTGACCCGGGCCCGCCTGCGCCGCGCGGTCTTCGCCGACGTGCTGAAGGTGGGGGCTCCCGCCAGCCTGTCACCCATCCTCACCGTAGCCACGGTCACCGTGATGAACGGCCTGGTCGGAAGCTTCGGGGTCCCGGCCCTGGCCGGCTATGGCATCGTCACCCGGCTGGAGTTCCTGCTCATACCGCTGGTGTTCGGCGTTGGCGCGGCCATGACGGCCATGGTGGGCATCAACGTGGGAGCGGGGCAGACGGCCCGGGCGGAGAGGATCGCCTGGTTGGGCGGCGCGCTGGCGGCGGCGCTCACCGGCGCCGTGGGGCTGATTCTGGCCGCGGTGCCGGGCCTGTGGCTCGAGCTGTTCACCCGCGATCAGGCCACCTGGGACGCCGGGGCGGCCTACCTGCGGGTCGTGGGTCCCTTCTTCGCGTTTCAGGGGCTCGGCCTGTCGCTGTACTTCGCATCCCAGGGTGCCGGCACCGTCGGCTGGCCGGTGGCCGCCACGGCGCTGCGCTTCGTCCTCGGCGTGGGCGGCGCAGCCATCGGAGTTCACGTGCTGGGGCAGGGCCTCGGCTTTCTCTACGCCGCGCTGGCCGCCGGCACGCTGGTGTACGGCGTGGTCACCGCGGGATCCGTGGGACTCGGCGCCTGGCGCCGGCAATCCATGATTCAGAGTGACACCTCATGAACGAGCAGGCCGCGGCGGAAACCGGTACGGGCACCGGGCTCGAGCTGGACCGGGCTTTGGAGGTCGTGCCCAGCGTCGCAGGGCAGGATGCCTTCGTCGGCGCCGGGCGGGACTACGGACCGCTCAGGATCTATGGGGGGGCATCTGCTCGGCCAGGCGCTCACCGCCGCGTTCGCCACGGTTCCCGACGGACGAGCTGCCTGGGCCACGTCTTCGACCGCGGCGGTCGCCTGCTGGCCAGCGTTGCTCAGGAGGCCATGATGCGCCGGCTCTGAATCGCGCGGGTGTTATAGTCCCCACCCCGTAGGCAGCACGAGCGCACCATGGATGGAAGACTGATCGCCCTGCCGGGGGCGGTGAACCTGAGGGACTTCGGCGGCTACGCCACGACGGACGGCGGCCGGGTGCGGCGGCGCCGGCTCTATCGCTCCGGGACCCTGACCCACCTGTCCGACGGCGCCCGGCTCCGCTTCGCCGAGCTGGGGGTCGCGCTCATCTGCGATCTGCGCCGCCCCGAGGAAACCGCCGAGGAGCCGACGCCGTTTTCGCCCCATGCGCCCCGGCGTCTGGAGATTCCCATCGATCCGGGCAGCGCGGTGGCCATGCGCAAGCGCCTGGCCGAGGACGCCCTCGGCCTCAAGGAGCGTATCGACTTCATGGTGGGCATCAATCGCGAGCTCGCCCGGGACCACGCGGGCGATTACGCTCGCATGTTCGAAGCCCTGCTGGCCGTGGAGGAGGGCGGATTCCTCGTCCACTGCGCCGCCGGCAAGGACCGAACCGGTTTCGCCTGTGCGCTGATTCTCCACGCTCTGGGCGTGCCTGAGGAAACGGTGCTCGAGGACTACCTGCTCACCAACGAGGCCATGGATTACGAAGGCTACGTGCTGCCGCGGCTGATGGCCCGGTACGAATCATCGGCCACGCCCGACCGCGAGTCGGTCATGGCCCTGGCCGGCGTGCGCCCGGAGTATCTCAAAGCCGCCTTCGAGGCCATCGAGGCCGAGTTCGAAGGGGTGGAGCACTACATCGAGCGCGCCGTGGGGCTGGATGCCGCCGCCCGCGAGCTGCTGCGCTCCCGCTTCGTGGAAGCCTCATCGGTGAGCCAGCGCCCGGCGCAGGTGGAGTGAGAGGCGCCGGGTGCCGGAGATCGAAGCCCGCGATCTGGTGAAGCGCTTCGGCGCCTTTCGCGCCGTGGACGGCGTGACCTTCGAGGTGGCGGCGGGCGAGACCTACGGCCTGCTGGGCCCCAACGGCGCGGGCAAGACCACCACCATGCGCATGCTGGCGGGCCTGTCGCCAATCACCTCCGGAACCCTGCGGGTGGCCGGCCTGGACGTGACCCGCCACGGCCGCGCCGTGCGCGCGTGCCTCGGCGTGGTCACCCAGAGCGACGGCCTCGACGAGGAGCTGACGGCACGCCAGAACCTGGAGATGTTCGGCTACCTGGTCGGGCTGTCGCGCCGGGAGGCGCGCCGCCGCGCCCGCGAAGTGCTCGAGTTCTTCGCGCTCGAGGCTCGGGGGGACGACGAGGTGGCGGATCTGTCCGGCGGCATGCGCCGGCGGCTGGCCATCGCCCGTGCGCTGGTCGTCCGGCCGCGCGTGGTCGTGCTGGACGAGCCGTCCACCGGCCTGGACCCGGAAAGCCGGGTGCGGGTGTGGGAAGAGCTGGCTGCCCTGAAGCGCTCCGGCGTCACCCTGCTCATGTCCACCCACTACATGGACGAAGCGGAGACCTTGTGCGACCGGCTCGCCATCCTCCATTCCGGGCGCATCCTCGACGAGGGCACGCCGCCTGAGCTGGTGGCCAGGCACGCCGGCAGCGCCGCCGCCGAGGTCCGCGCCGATGCGGAGTCCCGTGAACGGGTGCGGCAGGCCCTGGCCAATGCGGGGCAGCGCTTCCGCGAGGTGGGGGCGCTGTTCCGGGTCACCGGGCGAAACGGTCAGGCGCCCGAGGTGCCGGCGCTGCAGGGTGCGCAGGTGACCTGGCGTGCGGCGAACCTGGAGGACGTGTTCCTGTCGCTCGCCGGTCGAGGACTGGCGGAAGAATGAGCGCAGTGCCCAACGTTGCGGCGGACGTGGCGGAGCTGATCCGCTGGCGCTCGGTGTCGGCGCTCTGGTGGCGCCACGTGCTGGCGCTGGCCCGGGTGTGGCGGGTCGCTGTGACCTGGTTCGTGGTGGAGCCCGTGTTCGTGCTGGTGGCGGTGGCGCTGGGCATCGGCCGCATGGTGGGGGACGTGCCGCCCTACGGCAGCTATGCCGTGTTCGTGGCACCCGGCATCGTGGTGGGCACCGCCATGTTCCACGCCATCTTCGAATGCTCCTGGAGCGCCTTCCAGCGCATCCAGCAGCATCTCTACGAGACCGTGCTCACCGCGCCGGTGACCGTGGCGGAGATCGTCCTGGCTGAGCTGGCGTTCGCCACCACCCGGAGCCTGGTTTCCACGGTGGCCGTGGGTGGCTTCGCCATCGGCTTCGGCTGGATCCCGCTGTCGGCGCTGCCCGGACTGCTGCTGGTCGCGGTGGGGGTGGGCCTGGTGTTCGGCGGCATTGGCCTGCTGTTTGCGGCGCTGTCTCCCACGGTGCACGCTCTGTCGCTGGTGTTCACCCTGGTGGCCACGCCCCTGTACTTCTTCAGCGGCTCGTTCTTTCCCGTCGACGTGCTGCCGGACTGGCTCGAGCCGGTGGCGTGGGCAGCGCCCCTCACCCCGCTGGTTCACGTGAGCCGCGGCCTGGTGGCCGGCGACCTGGACTGGAGTCACGCCGCTGCCGCCGGCTATGCCGCGGGTCTCGCCGTGGCGCTGTTTCCGCTGGCGGTGGTGCTGCTGCGGCGGCGGCTGCTGAAGTAGCGCTGGCCGGGCGGCCGGCGCCGTCAGCCGTTGGCGACGGAGTCGACGAACCCCAGGGACTGCATGTCGAACAGCCCCCGGTAGACGCCGTGGGGCCGGGCCATGAGCTCGTCGTGGCTGCCCTGCTCCACGATCTCGCCGTGATCGAACACCAGGATGCGATCGCACTGCCGCACAGTGGACAGCCGGTGGGCGATGAGCAGGGCGGTACGACCCTGCATCAGGGTGGCGATGGCCTCCTGGATGTAGTGCTCGGTGATGGAGTCCAGACTGGAGGTGGCTTCGTCCAGCACCAGGACGGGCGCGTCGGCGAGGATGGCGCGGGCGATGGCCACCCGCTGCCGCTCGCCGCCGGAGAGCTTGATGCCCCGCTCCCCGACCAGGGTGTCGTAGCCGTCGGCCAGGCGCTCGATGAACTCGTGGGCGTGGGCCTTCCGCGCCGCGGCCACCACCTCCTCGGGGGTGGCCTCCGGGCGACCGTAGCGGATGTTCTCCGCCAGGGTGCGGTGAAACAGGATGGGCTCCTGGGGTACCAGGGAGATGGCCCGCCGCAGGCTTTCCTGAGTCACCTCCGCGATGTCCTGGCCGTCGATGGTGATGCGGCCGGCATCCACGTCGTACAGACGCTGCAGCAACTTCACCAGGGTGGTCTTGCCGGCGCCGGATTCCCCCACCAGCGCCACCTTTTCACCGGCGGTGATGTGCAGGTCGAAGTTTTCCAGCACCGGGGCCGGCTGGTTGGCGTAGCGGAAGGTGACGCCCTCGAAGCGGATCTCGCCGCGGCTGGCCCGCAGAGCCCGCGCCCCCGGGGCATCCTGCACCTGAGGCGGGGTCATGCTGATCTCCACCAGGTCGTCCAGCTCGTTGGCGGCCCGCTGCAGGTTGCGCACCTGCCAGCCGATGTTCCGGAGCTGGCCGTTGATGATGAAGTACGTGGTGAGCACGTAGACGAGATCGTTCAGCCGGGCATCGGCGGCATCGGCACGGGAGAGCACCAGGGTCAGGAGGCCCCCCAGCAACAGCACGATCATCACCGACTGCACCGCCCCGGAGTCCATGCTGCGGCGCCACGCCCGGCGCGCGCGAAGCTGCCAGCTGCCGGCCACTTCGTCGAGACGGGCGTCCTCGCGGCGCTCGGCGCCGAACGACTTGATCACCGTGTTGCAGGTGACGGCGTCGGCCAGAGCGCCCCCCAGGCGCGTGTCGGCATCGTTGGACGCCTGGTTGGCGGGGGCGACATAGAGCAGCGAGAGGCCGATGCTGACGGCGATGAACACGGCTACCGCGGTGGCGAAATAGAGCCCGAGGGCCGGCTCGCGCAGGAACATGGCCACCGAGAAGCCGAGCAGGGTGATCAGCGCCGGCCCCAGGTCCACCACGGTGGTGTCGGCGAAGGTGTCGTACGCCCACATGCCGCGGGAGATCTTGCGCACCGTGGCGCCGGCGAAATTGTTGGCGTGCCAGTCGGTGGAGAAACGCTGCACCCGACGGAAGCCGTCGCTCACTATGCGCCGCATGACGTCCGCGGCGAAACGGACCCAGATCCGCAGATAGATCTGGCGCACGGCGAACACGGCGGCGAACGTCGCCACCAGCCACCCCGCCGCGGACCAGGCCAGCCGGATCTCGGCGTCCCCGGCGGCGAACCGCTCCAGCGCCACCACGAGCTCGGCCGAACGCTGGGGTATCTGGATCTCCAGCACCACCGCCAGCAGGACGCCGGCGACGATCACGGCGAACCGCACGGGAAATCCCCGCCAGTAACCCCAGACGAACGCGAAGACCTGAATGAAGGAGATGCGGTGGCGTGTCACGGTGACGGGGTATTCTCCACGAACCGGTCTGCCAGGGCCAGCGCGGGCCGTGGGCCAGGTTCAGAGGTGGGACAACCAGAACCGCAGGCCGTAGGCGACCATGCCGACGGTGGCTACGCCGCCCGTCCACAAGGCCGCGAACCAGAGCAGCTGGCGCAGTCGCTGCCCGGCGGGCGTCATCAATGATAACCCTCCCCGGGACGCACCTTGCCGCGGAAGATCCAGTAGGCGTAGGCCGTGTAGCCGAGGACCAGGGGCAGCAGGATCACGGCGCCCACCAGCAGAAACATCAGGCTCTCGTCCGGCCCTGCGGCATCCCAGATGGAGATTCGCGGCGGCACGATGTACGGGTAGAAGCTGATCCCGAGGCCGATGTAGCAGAGCACGAACAGTCCCTGGGCGTAGAGAAAGGGTGCGAGCTCCTTGCCTTGGCCGAGGCTCCAGTACAAGGCGGCCGTGCAGGCGATCACCAGCAGCGGGACGGGCGCCGTGTAGAGCAGGGCGGGCCAGCTGAACCAGCGCTCCATGTACTCGGGCTGCAGCAGCGGGGTCCACAGGCTGAACACGCCGATGAGCGCGAAGGTGGTGAGTCCGGCGATCCGGGCGTAGCGGCGGGCCCGCTGCTGCAGCTCGCCTTCGGTCTTCAGCACCAGCCAGGTGGAGCCGAGCATGACGTAGCCGGCCACCAGAGCCAGGCCGGCCACCAGGCTGAACGGGGTGATCCAGTCCCACCAGCCACCTGCATAGGCCCGGCCCTCCACCGGAATACCCTGGAGCAGCGCCCCGAGGGTGATGCCCTGAGCCAGCGCCGCCACCACCGAGCCGCCGAAGAACGAAACGTCCCAGATGCCGCGGCCGCGCACGGTTCTGCCGCGGAACTCGAAGGCGACGCCCCGGAGCACCAGGCCCAGCAGCATGGCGATGATCGGCGCGTACAGCGCCGGCATGATCACGGCGTAGGCCAGCGGAAACACCGCCAGCAGGCCGCCGCCTCCGAGAATCAGCCAGGTCTCGTTGCCGTCCCACACCGGAGCCACCGAGCTCATGGCCGTGGTCTGCTCGTGCTCGCCGCCGAGGAACGGGAACAGGATACCCACCCCCAGATCGAAGCCGTCCAGAGCCACGTAGGCGAGCACGGCCACCGCGATCAAGACCGCCCAGATGAACGCGAGATCGAGCTCGAACATCAGCGCTTCTCCACTCCGCGACGGCTCGGGCGGTATGCCGCTCCCATGGAGATACGGGTGCCCGGCACCTCTTCCTCGGGTGGCATGCCCGGCAGGGCCACCTCGTCCGGGTTCTGGCGCATGAGCCGCAGGATGTAGAACGTGCCGGCGGCGAAGACGCCCAGATAGATGACGATGAACCCGACCAGCGAGCTGGCGACGGCGGGGGCCTCCACGGGGGAGGCCGCATCCGCGGTGCGCAGCAGGCCGTAGATGGTGTAGGGCTGACGGCCCACCTCGGTGACGATCCAGCCCGCCAGCACCGCCAGGAAACCCAGCGGGCCGAAGAACACGGCCACCCGCTGCAGCGCCCGGTCGTCGTAGAGCCGCCCGCGAATGCGCTGGATGAGACTCCACACCCCGACGCCGACGATGCCGAAGCCGATGGCGAGCATCACCCGGAAACTCCAGAACACCCACGGCACCGGCGGGCGTTCCGATCTCGGCCAGGCGTCGAGGCCCGTCACCTCCGCATCGGGATCGTGGTGGAGGATCAGGCTGCCGGCCTTGGGAATCTCCAGCGCCCAGTGCACCGTCTCCGCCTCGTCGTCCGGCCAGCCGACGACGATGAACGGCGCCCCCTGCCGGGTACGGTAGTGGCCTTCCATGGCGGCCACCTTCGCCGGCTGGTGCTCCAGCGTGTTCAGTCCGTGCAGGTCCCCGGCCACCACCTGAAGCGGGCCCACCACCGTGGCCATCCACATGGCCATGGAGAACATGAGCCCTCCGGCGACGTTGCCGCGGTTCGCCAGCAGGTGCCAGGCCCCCACGGCGCCCACCACCAGGGCGGTGGTCAGGTAGGCGGCGAGCACCATGTGCACCAGCCGATAGGGGAACGACGGATTGAAGATGGCCGCCCACCAGTCCGTGGGCACGTATTGGCCGGCTTCGTTCATGGCGTAGCCCGCGGGGGTCTGCATCCAGCTGTTCGCCGACAGGATCCAGAACGCCGATAGCACCGTGCCGAAGGCCACCATCAGGGTGGCGAAGTAGTGCAGTCCGCGGCCGACCCGGTTGACCCCGAACAGCATGACCCCCAGGAAGCCGGCCTCGAGGAAGAAGGCCGTGAGCACCTCGTAGCCCATCAAGGGCCCGAGCGTCGGCCCGGCCCGGTCGGAGAACACGCTCCAGTTGGTGCCGAACTGATAGCTGAGCACGAGCCCCGATACCACGCCCATGCCGAACGCCACCGCGAAGATCTTCAGCCAGTAGCGATAGGTCTGCAGGAACACGTCGCGGCCGGTGTACAGCCAGAGTCCTTCGAGCACCGCCAGGTAGCTGGCCAGACCGATGGTGAAGGCCGGGAAGAAGATGTGGAACGACACGGTGAACGCGAACTGGAACCGTGCCAGATCGAGAGCGGAAGACCAATCCAAGCGTCTGCCTCCGTGGTGCTCACGAGCGGAATGGCGGCGACGCCGGCGCCGTCACCGCCCGTACACGTTCACGAACTGAGTATCACGAACCGTGCCAGGATCGGGCCGCTGCCGTCAGGAGGCGGCGGCGCGGCGGCTCTCCAGCCGTGGCCGCAATCCCTGCAGGTCGTAGCCGGCCCGGGCCGCGGCGTCGACGATCCGCTCCACGGGCTGGCGGCGCGCCTCGGCCAGGGCCCAGAGTATCACCGAGCGTGTTCCGGTACGACAGAACGCCAGTGCCGGGTCCTCCGTGGCCTCGAGCAGCTCGGCGAAGGCGTCCGCATCGTCGTCACCGACCTGGCCGGAGATCACGGGCAGCGGTCGATAGTCCAGGCCGTGCCGTTCGGCTTCCGCTTGCAGCTCCGCCGACGCGGGCTGGTCCGGCGCCTCGCCGTCGGGGCGGTTGTTGATCACCGTGCGAAAGCCCTCGCCGGCGATGGCTGCGAGGTCCGTCGGCAAAATTTGCGGGGCCACCGCGAAGTCGGGGGAAAGGCGTCTGATGTCCATGGAAGCTCCTCGAGTTTCGCTCAGCCGACCAGCATGGCTCAGACGAGCCGCGAGGTCGACTGGATGAGGATGAAGCCGCCCATGAGAATCAGGAAGACCCCGAAGCTCCTGCGCAACAGGGTCTGGGGCACCCGGCCGCCGATGTAGGTGCCGGCGTAGCTGCCGGCGATGCCGAGCAGGCTCACCAGCACGATCACGTCCACCTGGAGTTGCAGCCCCTCCTCGGCCAGCACGTCGAGGTACTTGTAGAAGCCGCTGAAGGACTTCATGGCGATGATCACCAGGCTGGTGGCCACCGCGCTGCGCATGGCCAGTCCGCCGAGCAGTACCAGCGCCGGCACCACCAGGAATCCACCCCCCACCCCGACCAAGCCGGTGATGACGCCGACCACCACGCCGTCGGCGCCGATCTTCCAGGCGGCCCGCGGGGCATGCGGGGCCCGCGTCAGGTCCAGGGGTCGCAACATGAGCACCGACGCAAGCAGCATGACCACGGCGAACAGGGCCAGCTGGAACGTGCCGGAGATGAAGCCCGCCAGGTAGGCGCCCAGGTAGGTGCCCGCCATGCCCGGCACCCCGAACAGCAGCACGGAGCGCCAGCGCACCAGCCGGGCACGGATGTAGGGAAGGCTGCCGAAGGTGGCAATGGCGCCGACGATGGCCAGCGATCCGGCGATGGCCAGCTTCTCCTCCTGGCCCAGCAGGTACACCAGCACCGGCACGGTGAGGATGGAGCCTCCGGAGCCGAGCAGCCCGAGGCTCAGGCCGATGGCGATGGCGCCGGGCCAGGCGAGCACCGCCGCCGGCATCAGTAGCACGCCGCCGTCACGGAGCGCGCCCCGCCGGTCTCATCGCTGGCGCACGGGGATCTTGAAGTAATGAACGCCGTTACTCTCCGCCGGCGGCAGCTGCGCACCGCGCATGTTGAACTGCACCGACGGCAGCAGCAGCCGCGGCGCCGCCAGCTCCTGGTCGCGGCCTTCGCGGAAACGAACGAAGTCGTCTTCCGTGACCCCACCGCCCACGTGCACGTTGTGGTCGCGTTCCTCCGCCACCGTGGTGCGCCAACGGTAGTCGGACCGACCCTCCGGGAGGTAGTCGTGACACAGGCAGATCACCGTGTCCGGGGGCAGCGCCAGGATGCGCTGAATGGAGGCGTACAGGGTCCGGGCGTCGCCGCCTGGGAAGTCGGTGCGCGCGGTGCCGTAATCCGGCATGAACAGGGTATCGCCCACGAAGGCGAAGCCGTCGAACACGTAGGTGATGCAGGCCGGCGTGTGCCCTGGCGTGTGCATCACCCGGAACTCGAGTCCGCCGAGTGCGGCGCGCTCGTCGTCGCCGAACAGATGGTCGAACTGGCTGCCGTCGCGGGCGAAATTGGCTTCCGCATTGAACATGTCGCCGAACACCTCCTGAACCCGGGTCACCTGATCGCCGATGCCCATGCGGCCGCCCAGGCGCTCCTTTAGGAGGCGGGCCGCCGACAGGTGGTCGGCGTGGACGTGGCTGTCCAGGATCCACTCGACCTTCAGCTCGTTCTCCTGAACGTGGTCGATGAGGCGCTCTGCGGAGTGGCTGTCCAGGTGACCCGAGGCCGGATCGAAATCGAGCACGGGGTCGACGATGGCAGCCGCTCCGGAATCGGGATCGGCCACCACGTAGCTGAACGTGAAGGTGTCCTCATCGAAAAACGCTTCGACCGTGGGCTTCATGACTGCTCCTCGTGCGGGGTCGGCCGCCGATCGCCGGCGAGTCGGGAGTGATTTGCGGGAATTGTGCCAATCGCACGGTCGCTTGCCCAACGGTGTGATCGCCGTCACCGCCTGCACATTCCCTTACATTTTTGCCAAGACCGTCACGGGACGCCTCGGGGGGTTCCGTAGACTCCTGGGCAGTTGGGGGGCGAGCTGCGGCTCGCGAATCAAGGACCGATGCCTCCAGAGCTTCCAGCATCACCGGGAGACTGTCCAGCCATGTCCGCACGGAGCGCCCGCCGCACGACCCTCGCCGTCTTCTTCTCCTTCCTGTTCGCAGCCTGTTCCGGCAGCTCCGGGACGAGCGGCTCGGGGGACCCGCCGCCAGACGGTGACCCCATACGGCTGTCCGGCAGCATCGGTGACGGCCCGGTCACCGGTGCCGACGTTCGCGTGACGGATGCCCACGGGGCACTGCTGGAGCAGACCGTCAGCGACGACCTGGCGGGCTACCAGCTCAGCCTGGCGAGCGACGTGTCGCTGCCGGTGCTCATCGAGGCCACCGGGGGAACCGACCTGGTGACCGGGCGGCCGCTGGATTTCACGCTGCTGGGCGCCGCCACCGCCACCGGCACCCTCACGGTCAACGTTTCGCCCCTCACCACCCTGGCCGTGCGGGCGGCTCAGTGCATGGAGGGCGGCGTCACCGCCGGGAACCTGAGCGCCGCCTGGGACCGCGTTCACCAGACCCTGGCGTTGGCCCTGGACCCGGCGCAGGTGGCGGATCCCATGAGCGTGCCCGTCACCCCCGCCAACGTCGAGGCCGTGGTTCTGGCGAACGAGGCGTTGGGAGAGGCGGTGCGGCGCACGGTGCAGGCCCTGTCTGCGGCGGCCCCCGCTAGCGGTGACCGAGTGCTGACTCAGCTCGGCTGCGCGCTGGTGCCCGAGGCCGCCGCCGGCGACCCGGTGGATCCGCGGCTGTTCGCCACCTTCCGCGCGGCGGAGCTCGCCGTGCGCCTGGAAACGCTGGCGGGCCGGCTGGAGGTGGACGGAACCTCCGCCGTGAGCCGGATGAACGACGCCATCCGCGCAGTCATGCCCGGATTCGCGGACCCGGCGGTGGAGCAGGTTGCCGTGACGGAGGCGGCCCGGGAGCAGACGGTGGCCCTGATGTCCCTGCTGCACCAGGTCGTCGGCAGCGCCGAGCTCGTGCGCCTGGCGGGCGCACTGGATACCGCCGCCGCCACCGAGGTGGCCGAGGCGGTGGATGCGGCTCTCACCGCCGCGTTGCACGGCGACCTTCAGGCTCTGACCACCAATCTGGCCCTGGCGGACGACGCCACCCTGGCGGAGATCGAGCAACGCACGGTGCAGCAGCGAACTGCCGCGAAGCCGGTGATCTCCCTGGCGGCGAACCCGGTCCAGGTGGCCGCCGGCGCCAGCACCACCTTGTCGTGGGCTTCCAGCGGCGCCGACCGCTGCGTCGCCAGCGGCGGCTGGGACGGCCAGGTGGCAGCGGACGGGGTGTTCGTGACCGCCGCCTTGCACAGCGGTACCACCTTCGAGCTCGCTTGCGCCGGCGTCGGGGGCGCCACGGCCTCCAGCGTGACGGTGACGGTGGACGGCGAGCCGG
>JAWLGU010000025.1:27753-49831 GCA_041690675.1 Pseudomonadales bacterium
GAGCCCGAGCCGACGCCGGAGCCCGAGCCGACGCCGGAGCCCACGCCCCAGCCGTCGGTGACCCTGACCGCGGCGGCCGACCTCGTGCCCAGCGGTGGCACCACGGCCCTCACCTGGAGCGCCGCCGACGCCGACACCTGCAGCGCCAGCGGCGGCTGGAGCGGTAGCCGGAACACCAGCGGCAGCGAGACCGTCGGCCCCCTGTTTCAGCGCACCACCTACAGCCTGAGCTGCAGCGGCGCCGGCGGCAACGCGGTGGCCATGATCTCGGTGGCGGTGAACGGTGAGGTGGCGTTGCAGTGGCAGGCACCTACCCAGAACGTGGACGGCAGCGCGCTCACCGACCTGGCCGGTTACAAGATCTACTACGGCCTTGCCAGTCGCGACTACACCGAGGTGCTCGACGTGAGCTCCGCGGGTGCAACCAGCTACGCCCTGACCCTGCCCTCCGGCGCGTACTACTTCGCCATGACCGCACTGGATGCGGACGGCAACGAGAGCGCGTACTCCAACGAGGTGGTGAAGACCGTGAACTGACCGGGGCGGTCACGGCACCTCGATCCGGCCGAGCAGCCAGTCGGCCACGGCCGGATCCCGCAGCCCGCCGTAGGCCAGCGTCGCCGGGGTGAGGCGGGTGCGCAGGAAGGCATTCGCCACCGCCTCGGGCACGTGCTCCAGAAGCAGCCGCGCCTGAAGCATCACCGCCATGCGCTCGGCGCGGATACGGGCAGTGAAGGGATCCTGGGGCTCGGCGAAGTCGGCGTGCAGCGCGTCGAGCGCGGCGTCGTACCCCCGATGCCGGCCGCGAGCCTCCGCCAGCAATGCCAGAAACGTCTGCAGCACGTCGGGGGAGCGGCCCACGGCGCGCATCATGTCCAGGCACTGCACGTTGCCGCTGCCTTCCCAGATGCTGTTCACCGGCGCTTCCCGATACAGCCGTGGCAGGACGTTTTCCTCCACGTAGCCGAGCCCGCCCAGGCACTCCTGGGCCTCGTTCACGTGGCCGGGCGCCCGTTTGCAGATCCAGTACTTGCCGAGCGCCGTGGCCAGCCGCACCAGGTGTGCGGCCGGCGGCCGTACTGGGTGTGCGGCCTGCGGGTCGTCACCGCCGGCATCCAGCGCCGCAGCCACCCGGAACACCAGCCACAGAGCCGCCTCCGTCTCCAGCAGCAGATCGGCGGCCACGTTGCGCATGAGCGGCTGATCCACCAGCTTCCTTCCCGACACCTGGCGGTGACGGATGTGGTGGACCACCTGGATCATGGCCTGACGCATGATGGCGGTGGAGCCCACCATGCAGTTGAAACGGGTCAGTGCGACCATCTCGATGATGGTGGGTACGCCGCGGCCCGGCTCGCCGAGCAGCCAGGCGAAGGCGTTGTGGAACTCCACCTCCGCGGAGGCGTTCGAGCGATTGCCCAGCTTGTCCTTGAGCCGCTGCAGCCGGAGGCCGTTGCGGGTGCCGTCGGGCCGCCAGCGCGGCAGCAGAAAGCAGGACAGTCCCTCCGCCGTCTGCGCCAGGGTGAGGAAGGCGTCGCTCATGGGCGCGGAGCAGAACCACTTGTGGCCGGTGAGCTCGAAGCATTCGGCACCGCCTGCAGCCTCGTTCAGCGGCGTGGCCCGGGTTGTGTTGGCGCGCACATCGGTGCCGCCCTGCTTCTCCGTCATGGCCATGCCGATGGTGACCCCGGCCTTCTCCGCCGCGGGCCGGTTGGCGGGATCGTAGCGGCGCGAGAGGATCCTGGGAATCCACTCGTCCGCCACGCCCGGGGCGGCTCGGAGAGAGGGAATGCTGGCGTAGGTCATGGTGAGGGGGCAGTCCGTGCCGGAATCCGCCTGATTGTGCAGGAGCTCCAGGGCTGCCCGTGCCGTATGCCCCGCCGGCTGCCCCTCCCAGGCCAGGGAGTGCACGCCGTGTGCGATGGCGGTGCTCATGAGCGCGTGATACGAGGGGTGGAAGGTCACCTCGTCGATGCGCCGCCCGTAGGCGTCGTGGGTGGCAAGCTCCGGCGGGAATCGGTTGGCCAGACGGCCGTGCTCCGTCAGGTCGCCGCCCGCCAGGGCACCGTAGGCAGTGAGCGCGGGCCGGGCCCAGGCGGCGCCGAAGTGCTCCACCACGGCCTGCAGGCTGGTGTCGCAGGTGAACAGGTTGATGGGCCCCAGCGGCCCCGGCTGGTTGAAGACCTCGTGGGTGTCGAAGCTCATCGGGCGCTCCCGGTTGTGCCGCCCTTTCATTGAACCGCGGATGCCGGTGCCGCTCAAACGCTGCGAATGACAGGGCCGGGCAGGACGGGTAACGTGCTCCGGCCGCCCCCCCTAGGAGCCAGCATGAACGTCCTGCTCGACCCCGTCGAGGCCCGCGTGATCGGCAGTCTTATGGAGAAATCCGTCGTCACGCCGGAGCAGTACCCGCTGTCGTTGAACGCGCTGGTGAGCGCCTGCAACCAGAAGAGCGGCCGCGAGCCGGTGATGAACCTGTCCGAGCGCGAGGTTCAGGATGCCCTGGACCGGCTCGCCAAGCGCTATCTGGTGCGGGAGAAGACGGGCTTCGGCAGCCGAGTGGCGAAGTATCACTACCGGCTGTTCAACGACGAGATCGGTGACTTCCGCCTCTCGGCCGCGGACCGGGCCGTGGTCTGCCTGCTGCTGCTGCGCGGCCCCCAGACACCGGGCGAGCTGAGGGCCCGCGCCGGCCGCCTGTACCCGTTCGCCGACGTCGCCGAGGTGGAGGCGACCCTGGAGCGGCTCGTGGGTTACGAGCAGGGCCCCTTCGTGGCACCGCTGCCGAGACGGCCGGGTCACCGCGAGGTGCGCTTCACGCACCTGTTCGGCGGCGAGCCGGAGACGAGGGGCGAGGCGGAGCCGCAACCGGGCCCGCTGCGGGCTGCCACCGCGTCGCTGGAGGCCGCTGACACCGCCGAGCGGCTGGCCCGGCTGGAGCAGCGGGTGGCGGCCCTGGAAGCCGCGCTGGCCGGCGTGCTCGAGGGGCGGCAACCGGCCCCGTGAGCGGAAACCTGCAGACCCGCCTCGACGCCCTGTGGGCCAGCTTCGTCGCCGGGACCACCGCCGGCGATGGCGGGTTTTTCGCTGACGATGGCGCTGGACGCGCTGCTCGGGTGATGGAGGCGCACCTGTCGTGACTGACGGCTCTCGACGCTCCGTCCCGTCTCACGGGCCGACGCTCTCGCCGGGCGCGGAGATGGTGGCGAACCGCCTGCGCAAGAACGTCAAGCGCCTGGCCGGCTGGCGCCGGCGGGAGGGCGTCACATGTTACCGGGTCTACGATGCCGACCTGCCGGAGTACGCCGCCGCCGTGGACTGCTACGAGGAGGCCACCGGGGAGGCGCGGCGGTTCCTGCACGTGCAGGAATACCAGGCGCCGAAGGCGATCCCGGAGGAGGTGACCCGGCGGCGCCTCGGCGAGCTGCTCGACGCGGCCCGCGCGGTGTTCGAGGTGGGGCCGGAGCGGGTGGCGGTGAAGACCCGGGTCAAGGGCAAGGGCGGGAGCAAGTACGGGCGCATGGATCGCCGTGGCGAGCGCTTCCTGGTACGGGAAGGCGCCGTCCTGCTCGAGGTCGACCTGTTCGACTATCTCGACACGGGGCTGTTTCTCGACCACCGGCCGGTGCGGCGCTCCATCGGCCGGCGCGCTGCCGGCACGCGTTTCCTCAACCTCTTCTGCTACACCGGCACCGCCACAGTGCATGCCGCCGCCGGCGGCGCTGCGGCTTCCGTGAGCGTGGATCTGTCCGCCACGTACCTGGAGTGGGCGGCGAGGAACCTGCAGCACAACGCTTTGCAGGGTCCCGCGCACCGCCTGGTGCAGGACGACGTGATGTCGTGGCTCGCCACGGACCGCGGCCAGTACGATCTGATCTTCTGCGACCCGCCCACGTTCTCCAACTCCAAACGGGCGGCGGATTTCGATGTGCAGCGGGATCACGTGCGACTGCTTCGGCTGGCCGTGGCCCGGCTCGCGCCCGGTGGCCTGCTGCTGTTCTCCAACAACTTTCGCCGCTTCCATCTCGACGAGGCTGCGGTGGCCGGGTTCGCCCGAGCCACGGAAATCAGCCGCCAGACGCTGGATCCCGATTTCGCCCGCAACCCGCGCATTCATCGGTGTTGGGAAGTCGGGTAGGTCGCTGTCCGCTATCCGCTTTCCGCTATCCGCTGGAGGCAGTTCGCAAACCGCCGGCTTGATACTCAGCCCGGCCGCCCCATGCACATCGCCAAGATCTGGCGACACCCCTCTAGCGGATAGCGGAAAGCGGATAGCGAACTCAAACATCAATGACAAGCCACCTCGCACCTTCCAGCATTCGCCACTCGGGCGTGCTGTGACACGACCGCGGCCGGTCTCGCGCCGGCCGCCTGCCGCCGACCCCTGGCCGCAACTCGCTGATCATGGAGGTGCAACATGAGGATCCGGGACCTGCTAGTGGCTGCCTGTGTCGTGCTGCCCGTCGTGTCCGCAGACACGCGGGCGGACGAGGCCACGGCACTGCTGGGCAACGAGTACGGCGAGCTCATCTACAGCCGCGATGTCGGCCTCGACCAGCTGCAGGACGGGCGCATATCGCTCGGCTTGCTGATGACGGAGGACAACACCACCCTGGCCCACGGCACCCTGTCAGCGGGGGTGCTGCCCGGTGCGCGTCCTCTGGACGTGCGCATCGGCGCGCGGATCTACATGGTCAACCTGGTGGAGCCGGACGACGACGTGCTGGCCATCGGCTTCGGCGCCAGCGCCCGATACCGGCTGCCGCTGGACTGGATCCCGGTGCTGGAGCGGTTCCCGTTCTACATCGCGGCCAGCATCTACGTCGCCCCGGAGATCGTGACCTCGGGTTCGAACACCGATGTGCTGGACGTGCACGTCATCCGCGGCGAGCTGGAGCTCGCGCCGAACATGGAGGCGATGGTGGGGCTGCGGACCCTGGACATCGACCGGCCCATCGGTCAGGACGACATCGTCGACGAGAAGCTTTACGTGGGGCTGCGTTTCCGATTCTAGCTCGGCCGATGGGTCCCATCCCCTGCCGGCCGGCCGCAGGCCGGGGGGGTTCCCTTCTGGGCCGAACCTTTGTAAGAATGCGGGAAGGAAGAGGGATCGCCGGAGGCGTGGCGACGGTATTGCCGGCCGCGCCGGGCGTAAGAGGAGGTCATGCATGCGGTAGCCCGCAACGGCCCCATGCTCGGGCTGGTGCTCGCATTGCTCTCGCCGCTCTGCTCAGCATGGGCGGTCACGGCGGTAGTGGGCCAGCCCGCTCCCGAAATTTCCCTCCCCTCCATCCGTTCCGACGACGAATCCATTCGACTTTCCGATCACCGTGGCAAGGTAGTCCTGCTCGATTTCTGGTCGTCCTGGTGTGCCCCGTGCCGGCGGGCCATGCCCCACCTCGATGCGCTGCGCGAGGAGTTTTCACGCAACGACTTTGAAGTGATCGCCGTAAACGTCGATCCCGTCATCGCCGACGGCCGGCGTTTCCTCGAACAGGTTTCCGTGAGTTATCCCGTGGCGGTGGATACCGCCGCAGTCACCGCCGCGCGCTATGGCGTTGCCGCGCTGCCCGCGTCGTTCCTCATCGACCGGGCCGGCGTGGTGCGCCACGTGGTTCGCGGTGGCGGGGTGGAGGATGTCGATCGCCTGCGGGCGACGCTCGAGAAGTTGATCGAGGGAGGCGGCGGTATTCGGCAGTAGCTGTTCGTGAAGGGCGCTGTGCCGTGGGAGCCACCGCTCCCACATGGAAAAATCTGGCTGGGGGACGACGATGATTATTGCGGTTGCGGTGATCGTGCTGGTGCTGGGGTCGGTGCTGTTTCATGTGCTGAGTCCCTGGTATCTCACGGAGCTGGCCTCCAACTGGAGCACCATCGACGACACCATCACCATCACCTTCTGGGTCACCGGGTTCGTCTTCGTGGCCGTGAACCTGTTCATGGCCTACTGCATCATCCGCTACCGCTACGACAAGAACCGCCGCTCCGAGTACGACCCGGAGAACAGCAAGCTGGAGTGGTGGCTCACCGGCATCACCACGGTGGGGGTCGCCGCCATGCTCGCGCCGGGGCTGTTCGTCTGGAGCGATTTCGTCAACGTCCCGGAGGACGCTCACGAGGTGGAAGCCATCGGCCAGCAATGGCACTGGACCTACCGCTTCCCGGGGGCGGACGGCCAGTTCGGCACCGTGGACGCCAAGCTCGTCAGCGACGACAACCCGTTCGGCCTGGATCCCGACGACCCCCGGGGCCAGGACGACGTGCTGGTGGACAGCCCGGAAGTCCACCTGCCCATCGGCCGCCCGGTGAAGATGCTGCTGCGCTCCAAGGACGTGCTGCACAACTTCGCCGTGGCCCAGTTTCGGGTGAAGATGGACCTGGTGCCCGGCATGGTCTCACACATGTGGTTCACGCCGACCCGCACCGGGCGCTTCGAGGTGCTCTGCGAGGAGCTCTGCGGTGTCGCCCATCACACGATGCGCGGCATGGTGGTGGTGAACGAGGAGCCGGACTTCCGTGACTGGCTCGCCGGGCAGCCCACCTACGGCGAGCTGCTGGCCCAGCCCGCCGGGGATCCGCAGCGCGGGCAGCAGCTCTACGCGGTGTGCAGCGCCTGTCACGGGCCCGACGGCCAGGGCAATGCGCAGATGAACGCGCCCAAGCTCGCGGGGCAGGAACCCTGGTATCTGCGCCGCCAGCTCGAGTACTACAGGAACGGCGTCCGCGGTGCCGACCCGGACGACACCTTCGGCCGGCAGATGGCGCCCATGGCGGCGACCCTCGGCACCGAGCAGGCCATGCGCGACGTCATCGCGTACATCCAGACGTTCCCGGACCGGCCGGTGGAGAGCACCATCGCCGGCGACGTGGCGCGGGGCCGCGAGATCTACCAGGTGTGCGGCTCCTGCCACGGCTGGGACGGTCAGGGTATCGACGCCACCAAGGCGCCGCGCCAGGCGGGCATGCAGGACTGGTATCTGGCCCGGCAGCTCCACAACTTCAAGCGCGGCATCCGGGGGGCGCACCCGGGCGACCTGTACGGCCAGCAGATGGTACAGATGGCCAGCATCCTGCGTAGCGACGAGGCGGTCAACGACGTGGTCGCATACATCAACACGCTGCCGCACGCGGAGGGCTCACCGCCTGGCTCGCAGCTCGCAATGAATACCGGCGAGGAGGATTGACCCATGGCCCAGACCACCCACGACCAGTATCCGCTCGTCGGGCCCCGCGAGCTGGAGGAGATGGAGCTCTACCATCCGAAGACCTGGCTCGGGAAGTACGTGTTCTCTCAGGATGCCAAGGTCATCGCCATCCAGTATTCGCTCACCGCCATCGCCATCGGCCTGGTGGCGCTGGTGCTGTCGGTGGTGATGCGGCTGCAGCTCGGCTTTCCCAATACGTTCGACTTCATCGACCCGGCAAACTATCTGCAGGCGGTGACCATGCACGGCATGATCATGGTCATCTATCTGCTCACCGCCCTGTTCCTCGGCGGCTTCGGTAACTACCTGATCCCGCTGATGGTGGGCGCCCGGGACATGGTGTTCCCCTACGTCAACATGCTGAGCTACTGGGTGTACCTGCTGGCGGTGTTGCTGGTGGTGGCCAGCTTCTTCGTCTCCGGCGGACCCACCGGCGCCGGCTGGACTCTGTATCCCCCCCAGGCGGTAAGCGCGGGAACGCCCGGCACCGACGGCGGCATCATCCTGATGCTGCTGTCGCTGTGCGTGTTCATCATCGGCTTCACCATGGGCGGGCTGAACTACGTTGTGACCGTGCTGCAGGCGCGCACCCGCGGCATGACCCTGATGCGCCTGCCGCTCACCATCTGGGGCATCTTCATGGCGACGGTGCTGGCGCTGCTGGCGTTTCCGGCCTTGTTGGTGAGCTGCATCATGATGCTGCTCGACCGGACGCTCGGCACCAGCTTCTTCATGCCCGCCATGACCTCCCTGGGCGAGCAGACGGCCTACGACGGTGGCAGTCCAATCCTCTGGCAGCACCTGTTCTGGTTCTTCGGCCACCCGGAGGTCTATATTGTGGCGCTGCCGGCCTTCGGCATCGTCTCCGACCTGGTGGCCACCCACGCGCGCAAGAACATCTTCGGCTACCGCATGATGGTGTGGGCGATCCTCGCCATCGGCGGGCTGTCGTTCATCGTCTGGGCACACCACATGTACGTCAGCGGCATGAATCCCTACTTCGGGTTCTTCTTCGCCACCACGACCCTCATCATCGCGGTGCCCACGGCGCTCAAGGTCTACAACTGGGTGCTGACCCTGTGGCGGGGCAACATCCGCCTCTCGGTGCCCATGCTGTTCACCATCGGTTTCATCTTCACCTTCATCAACGGCGGGCTTACGGGGCTGTTCCTCGGCAACGTCACCGTGGACGTGCCGCTCTCCGACACCTACTTCGTGATCGGCCACTTCCACATGGTGATGGCGGTCTCCCCCGTCCTGGTGATCTTCGGCGCCATTTATCACTGGTACCCCAAGATCACCGGGCGGATGCTCGACGACACCCTGGGCAAGTGGCATTTCTGGATCACGTTCCTCGGCACCTACGCCATCTACTACCCCATGCACTACCTCGGCATCGAGGGTCTGCCGCGGCGCTACTACGCCTACGGCGACACCGCCTTCATGTCCGAGTCGGCGCAGGACGTGAACGTGGCGATCACCCTGGCGGCGGTGGTGGTGGCGGTGGCCCAGATCCTGTTCATCTACAACGCGGTGCGCAGCTACTTCAAGGGCCGGGAGGCCGGTTCGAACCCGTGGCAGGCCACCACCCTGGAGTGGCAGACGCCGCACACACCGCCGCGCCACGGCAACTTCGGCGACGAGCTGCCGGTGGTGTACCGGTGGGCCTACGACTACGGCGTGCCGGGGGCCAGGGAAGACTACATCCCGCAGAACGTGCCGCCGGAGGTGACCGTGGTGCCGCACGACGAGGAGCGGCATCCCGAGATGGACCCGCACCGCGACCCGGCGGAGGAGTCGCAAGAGCTATGACCGTCGCCGTCGTCATCTTCGCTACGCTCATGGCCACGCTCATCGCATGGCTGGTCAGGCAGTCGGTGGCCACCCGTCCGTGGGTGGCCGCAGGGAACGTTCCGGAGTTGGCTGCCCAGGAGCTGCGGGCCCGGCAGGTGATGCGGCTGGGGCTGGTGGTGCTCATCGCCGTGATCACCTCCCTGTTCGGCCTGTTCATCAGCGCCTACCTGATGCGCATGGAGTACGCCGACTGGCGGCCGCTGCCGGTACCCGCCTTGTTGTGGGGCAACACCGGCGTCCTGGTGCTGTGCAGCGTGGCGCTGCAGTGGGCCTACCTGGCGGCCCGAAGTGGCCGCCGCTCGATGCTGAAGCTCGCTCTGCTCGGTGGTGGCGCGCTCAGCGTGCTGTTCGTGGTGGGGCAGTACGCGGTGTGGCAGCAGCTCAATGCCGCCGGTCATTACCTGACCAGCAACCCGGCGAGCGCATTCTTCTTCATGCTCACGGCCCTCCACGCCCTGCACCTGATGGGCGGGCTGGTGGCCTGGGGACGGGCTACGTCGCGGCTGTTCGGCGGCGCCGATCCCGCGGCGGTGCAGCTCACCGTGGAGCTGTGCGCCGTCTACTGGCACTTCCTGCTGGCGGTCTGGGTGGTGCTGTTCGCATTGTTGTCGTCTACGTAAGGAGGATCCCAATGGCGGAAGCGCACCTGCTGCCAGGCGTCCCGGGCCAGACCCCGGGACTGCGCGGCCTGGTCTCGGACTGGGCGTCGGACCAGATGGCGTTCAAGAACGTCCCCTGGGGCAAGGCGATGATGTGGATCTTCCTGCTCTCGGACACGTTCATCTTCTCGTGCTTTCTCATCTCCTACATGACGGTGCGCATGTCCACCGTGGAGCCCTGGCCGAGCCCCAGCGAGGTCTTCGCGCTGCACTTGTTCGGCCGGGACATCCCGCTGATCCTCATCGCCATCATGACGTTCATCCTCATCACCTCCAGCGGCACCATGGCCATGGCGGTGAAGTTCGGCTACGAGAAGAAACGCACCGCCACGTTCTGGCTGCTGTGCGTCACGGCGCTGTTCGGCGCCACCTTCGTGGGCATGCAGGCGTTCGAGTGGACCAAGCTCATCGTCGAGGAAGGGGTCCGGCCCTGGGGCAACCCCATGGGCGCCGCTCAGTTCGGGGCGACCTTCTTCATGATCACCGGCTTCCACGGCACCCACGTGTCCATCGGCGTGATCTTCCTGCTGATCATCGCCTTCAAGGTCCGGCGCGGTGACCTGGACGACGAGCGGCCCGGGTTCCTCACCGGGCGCAAGGGGCGCTACGAGATCGTCGAGACCCTGGGTCTGTACTGGCACTTCGTCGACCTGGTCTGGGTGTTCATCTTCGCGTTTTTCTATCTCTGGTAGGGGACGATCATGTCGAGCCAAGCCGTGCATCAGGAAGGTCAGCAGCACCCCATCTCCATCTACTTGTGGATCTGGGGGCTGCTGTTCGTGCTGAGCGCCATGTCGTACATGGTGGATTACCTGGAATTCCAGGGTTATCTGCGCTGGAGTCTCATCATCCTCTTCATGCTGATGAAGGCGGGCCTGATCGTCGCCGTCTTCATGCACATGATGTGGGAGCGCATGGCCATCATCTGCGCGATCCTCATCCCGCCCGGGGTGATCCTGATCCTGATCGCGCTGATGGCCTGGGAGGCGGAGTACACGTTTCTCACGCGGCTGCTGTTCTTCGAGGGGCCGACGATCGTCACCGAGTAGGCGACGGGACTCATCGGCGGCGTCGTCGGCGAGGCGGCGCGCGGGGGCGGCGCGAAACCGCACCGCCCGAACAGCGACTACGGCAACGTTTCGACGAACAGCCGTTTGAAGCGCTGCTGCCAGCTCACGATCCAGTGGGGCGTCGACCGCCCGGTGCCGGCCTGCTTGGCGGAGGGGTGGTTCCTCACCACGCGCTCCAGCACCTCGTGCTGATCGTCAGCCAGATCGACGAAGAACAGGTGCTGGCCGCGCTCCAGGTCATCCTTGAAGCGCTGGAAATTGACGTTGAAGGTCTGGATACCGATGAAGCCGCCTTCCCAGGTGAAGAAGCCGAGCAGGACGATGGCCAGGAAGATGAAGGGAATCCAGCCCACCGGGGACGTGTGCCAGTCCGCCACGTAGGTGACCAGCAGCACGGCCACCGCTGCTACGGCACCCACCGCGAGCCCGTACTCGCCGGAGTGGATGACGTCCTTCTTCATGAGGGACTGGACGTCGTGCAGGTGCTGATGGGACTCGGCCTCGGCGTCGTCCATCGTGAGCACGTGGATCTGGGGCGTGGCGATGCCCGCATTCTCCAGGTCTCTCTCGAGGGCCTCGAGATCGTCCAGGTCATCGCTGATGAAGTAATAGCGTTTCATCTTCATTGGTTTCCTCTCCCTTGCCAGCATGGCATCTCTCTTGTCGGTCAACGGCGGGGCTCCCCGTGATGACGGTGCCTCTCGACGCACCCCTCTCCGCACCGGATGCGGGAAGGCCGCGTCGGCGGAATCCCTTCAATTCTGCGCCGGCGGGTGGCTGATGACAAACGAGCCGTTCGACGTTTGCGGAATAAGCAAGCAGACGGAAGAAACCCGAAGTAATAGACGAATTCAGCGAACCTGGAACGAAGGTTGTATGGCATGAGGTAGGCGAGCACCCGGGACGGGACATGAATCACCAGAACGAGACGTTCCGCAATCAGCGGATCGACCTGCACGGCAAGTCCTTTCACAACTGCACCTTCGAGAACTGCGAGCTCGTGTTCGATGGCGACCGCCCACCCACCTTCCAGGACAACCGGTTCATCGATACCGTGTTCGTCTTCACCGGCGCCGCCACGCGAACGCTTTATCTGCTCTCCAACATCTACCACGCCGGGGAAGGTGGCCGCGAAGTGGTGGAGCGAACCTTCGCCGATATCCGAAACCATGGCCTGCACGGGCACGAGATTCGCACCGCGGCGCCACATACGGTGGATCACAGCCTGAATTGAGCCGATCGCTCGGGCGTTTCCGTCGGCAGCGCGGATTTCCGTTCAGGTTGCGTTAAGTCCCGCCGTCATACCCTCATCCCGGTCTTCGGTATGAGGAAGGGACATGGCCGCGAACGGAGCCGTCCACCGGTGGGTGGCCGTGCTTGCACTGCTTATCGGCAGCTCGGCCGCCGCATCGACGTCACAAGAGCTGCCACCCAGCTATGACGTTGATGCCAACGTTGTCGCAGTGACGCCCCGCTGGGTCTGGGAGGATGTCCGCACGCCCGTGCGTAGCTGCCGTGGCTCAGCTCGACAACATCCTGCGCTCCCGTATCGGGAATCCTACGATCGTCACGACCATCGACACCGCGGCAGCGACGGCGCCTTGGCCGGCGTCATCGGCGGCGTCATCGGTGGTGTGATCGGTCACCAGTTCGGTGGCGGCCGGGGCAGGACGGCGCTGACGTTCGCGGGAGCGGCCCTGGGGGCTTCCCTGGCGCGAGACCACGCCGCAGATCGTGCTCTGGCCGCGCGCCCCGCCTGGCCCGAGCCGGCTGCCCGGTGCGCCGCGCGCACCGAGGTCCGGCGGATTCGCCGGGCCGACGGATACGACGTGACCTATCGCTATCACGGACGGACTTTTCACAAGGTGGTGTCCGAGCCTCCGGGCGACACCGTTCCGGTACGTGTGGAGGTGGAGCCGGTGGAGGCGCGGCCGTGAGGGCGCGCCGGGTGCACGTTCAGACTGTGTTCATACCCTCGTCGCTAGCGTTCCGGAAAAACGAATGGAGGCGCGCCATGGCTCGATCATTCCCGGGTAGATCTTCGACAGCGGCGCCGCGGCGCCGGAGCCGCCCGCGCCGATGGCTGGTGGCAGCCGCCTGTATCGGCGGCGCTTTGCTGCACAACGTTGCGGCCGCCGCGGAATCGGGGCCGGTGGTGCGGCTCTTTCCCACCACGGTGCTGGAGGACATCCGGGAAACCGGCCAGGTGGCCGAAGCCATGGAAAACAGCCTGCAGGAGGTGATTCACCGGCTGGATCTGCAGCAGCAGCTCTATACCGAGAGCCTCTGCCAGGGCACCGACGGTGATCAGGGCTGCGAGCGCATCGCCAAGCAGCTGGGGGCGACCTATCTCGAGATGCTCGAGGTGATGAACGAGCGGCTGCCGGCGATGGAGCAGGCGGTGAATGGCACGCGGGTGAGCCTCGAGAAGCGCCTGCGCGAAGAGCTGGGTCAGCGAACCACCCCCAGCACCCTTCAGGACACGCTCCTCGGCGAGGCGGGATCTCCGGCTGCGGCGGCGGAACGCCCGGCGCTGCGGGGGCGCTCCGGGGTACGGCTTTCGGATCGCTTCAAGCAGTACTACGAGCTGGTGGCCACCCGGCGGAGCGGCGGCGGCCAGTCCCTCGCGGTGGTGGCCGCGGACATCTACCTGGACATGGCGGAGGCGTCTGCCCTCATCGCCGCCACCGAGCAGGAAATCGCCCGGGCATCGCTCATGGAGCAGCTCAACCAGTCGTTCGGCCTGATCACGCCGGAGATGGCGGAGGTGGTGAGCGGGGTCAAGGAAATCCTCTTCGGCGAAAGTGTTCGGGAGGGACCCATCGCCGCGCCTCCCTACGAGATCGGCGAGGCCGAGTTCGAAAGCCCCCTGGCCATGTAAGCCACGAAACAAGGTGGAGAACGCCATGCGCATACTCGTACTTCTCGCTGTCGCCGCCGTCATCGGCGCCGGTTGCGCAACCACCCAGACCAGTCAGTGCGGCACCCGGCTGACCGGCAGTCTGGAGTCCGCCATGAGCGACGCCACGGCGCGGCTGGGTCAGGGCTGCGAGCTTCAGTTCGATGGCTATTTCCAGGAGCTGCTGGCCATCGCCGAGGCGAACCCCGACCGGCGCAACCGCATGCGTTTCAGCGACTTCCTGCTCCGCGCCAACGACATGGGCGTGATCAGCCGGCGGCAGGCGGAGTCGCTGTACAACCGATACTTCGGAGTGAAGTTCGTGTCGCTGCAGGGTGACTACAACACCTGTGCCCAGGCGTGCCCGCAGCGCGCACGGGTGCTCTCGGACATGCAGGCGGAGCTCCACGACAAGGAGCTGGGCCTGCTGCGAGCCAGCGCAGACCAGCAGAGCTTCTATCGCGCCGATCACCTTCTGAAGGAAACCGAGCTCGTGCTGGAGGCCACCTGCAGCGCCTGCGCAGCGGGCCGCGGGCCATGAGTCCGGCCAGCGGCTTTCTGCCGGGGCTCGGACTGGGGGCGCTGCTGGCCCTGGCCGCCATGCTGCTGGCGGAACCGGCACGCAGTGGCGGCGCGGCGGGGGCCGGGCTCGCGGCGTGGATCGAGCTCAATCTGGGAAGCTCCACCTGGCTCTTTGCCGTGGTGCTGGCAGCCTTCGTGGTGCACCTGGGCCGGCTGCGCCGGGTGCTCGGCCACGGCGGCGACGAGCGCGCCGTGGTGGAGCTGGATCAGCTCACGGACGTGTGGATTCAGCTGTTCATCGGCATCGGCGTAATCTGGACCGCCGTGGGCATGCGCAGCGCGCTCCAGCTCGCCCTGGCGGATCCGGATCAGGCCCTGGCGGACTCGGCGGGTTCGGTCCTGCAGAAGCTGGTGGACGGCGGCATCCTCCTCGCCCTCTCCACCACCATCGTGGGAGCCGTGGGCGGCTACCTGCTCAGGCTCGGCAAGACCTTCTCCGTGGGGGCCGCGCTGCACGAGCACTACCAGAGCCAGCAGCGCCGCGACGTGCGTGAGCTGGTGGAGACGGTCCGGCGCCTGGAGCAGGCCCTGCCGGGGCTCGGTGGCGTGCCGGTGGGCACCTTCACGCGCCGGGGCGGGCGGCACGGCGATGGTGGCGCGCCGCGCAGTCCCTGGGATGAGCCGGGTCATGCGTCCGGGTGATCCATTCGGCGGCACCGGCGACCTGCTGCAGGCGGACGTCATGCGCTTCATGGCCATTATGGCCTTCTGCCTCATCGCCATCCTCGCCCTGGTGCGCAACTCCGAGCCGGCACCCATGCGGCAGGCCGAGGAGACGCTGACGAGGCCGGTGCCGCCGCCCGAGGCGGCGGAGAAGGCCGCCCCCGCCCCTGCCGCCCCGTCGCCAGCGGCGCCTGCAGCGCCGCCGAAGGACCAGAGCCTGAGCCTGCGCTTCGCCTCCGATCGGGATTTTCTCCGGCTGGTGAGCAGCGGCGGGGTGCGTCTGTTCGCCCTCGACGGCGAGCGGGTGCTGGCGGTGGATCCGCGGCTGCGCGCGTCGCCGGCGCCCTTGCCGGGCCCGGTGCACGAGCTCTTGCCCGAGACGGTTCCGGAGCTGCTCACCCGTGCTATCGACTCGGAGCCGGCGGACGGCCGGCGCTGGGCCGTCGCCTTGCCAGCCCGAACCGAGCGGCGGATTCGCCACTACGTCCAGCAAGGCGCGACCGGAGTGCTGGTCATCGATCGGTTCGGCGAGGTGCGCCATGCGCCGTGATCGCCTGGCTCTCCTCGTCCTGTGCGGGCTGCTGGCCGGGCGCGGCTGGGCGGCCACGCCGGTGCTCCTCGATCACGAGCTGGGTGACTGGCTGGAACGGGAGGTCGCCCCGGAGCTGGGCAAGACCCTGGCCCGGCATCCCCGCTTCAAGGGCGAAACGGTGCAACTCGCCGTGTCCAGCCCCGGTGCCGGGGAGACGGTGAGCAACGGCTTGACCCGCGCCGTGGAGAGCCGGCTGCGGCAGCTCCTGCTCGAGCGCGAGGGCGTGCGCCTCGCCGCCGATACCGACGTGGCGGACTGTGGCCTCCCGCGGCCGGTGGCGTATCTGCTGCGGATCGAGGTGACCTCCGCCGGCGCCCGCAACGGGCGGGCGCATGTGGGCGTGATCGACGTGGCGGAGGCGCTGTGGGTGAGCGGCGTCTCCTATAGCTGGCAGGGACGGCTGACCGCGGCGGAGCTCGGTGCGCTGGCCCGGCCGGTGAGGGGCGGCCGTCCGGGCGGCCCCGGCAACCCCATCTCCCTGACCGACGCGGACCAGGTGGCGGCCGCTCTGCGGACGGACCTGCGTTGCATGCTGCCGCGGGGGCTCGACGGAGGATTGTACGTGGCGTCGCCGGAGCCGGGGTCCCTGGCGCGGGTGGCGTCGGCACTGCGCGCGGAGCTCATGCTCGAGCCGCTGGCGGCGTTGACCGCGGATCCGTCGGAGGCAGGTTGGCTGCTCGCCTTGGAGGCAGAGGAGGCAGGCGCCGGCGTGCAGGAGCTGGCGCTGACGCTCACCGATGCGGTAACCGAGGAGCGCCAGCGGGTGGGGTCGGTGTTCGTGGCCGGCGCCTCCGGCGCCGCGGGCGCTGCCGGCGCCGCGGGCGCCGCCGGGTTTCCCGGCGCTGCTCCGGCGGAGCCGCCCGTCGCTGCGGCGGGCCCCCTGCTCTCGCCGCTGCGGATGGAGCCGGCTGCGCCCCGAGGCATCTGCGACAGCCGCCGGGCGCGCATGAACAGTTGTGTAGAGATCGGCTTCGAGCTGCTCGAGCCGGCGTATCTGTTCGTGCTCTCGACCCAGACGCATCGGCTGGCGGAAGCTCCGTGCGGAGGATCACTGGAACGTGCCCAACCCGGACCGCGGCGCTTCCGGATGCGGGTGCCCCCGGCTGGCTACGCCGTGAACCCCGGCACGGCCGGCCCCGACGGCGGCTTCTACGTGCTCGCGGTGCGCGACCGGGGCCACGCGGCGACGTTGCGGGGGGTTCTGGCGGAGGCGCCAGGAACCTGCGGTGACCAGAGCATCGCCGCGAGCCGCTGGCTCGATGAGCTGGCCGCCGTGCTCGACGAGCTTGGAAACGGCGTGGAGTGGCGGGCTCTGCACCTGGCACACGACACGGCCGGCATCGTGGCGCTTTGAGGAGGAACCCATGCGATTTCTGTTCGGCTTGCTGATCGGTGCCGCGGCCATGGTAGCCGGGGCGCACCTGCTCACGACCCTGGAGGCGCCCTGGGCGCAGCGGACCGTGGCCGCGCTGCAGCGGACCGGCATCGCCCTGGAAACCCGGTGGCGGGCGCCAGCGAGGGTGACGGCGCCGCCACCGGCGGCAGCGGGCGCGGCCGTTGCGGCGCCGGCGGAGCTGCCGGCCCGGCAGCCCATCCCCAGACCGCCCGACCCGCAAGGGCCGCCGGGCCCGGCGGAGCATTTGCCGCAATCCGCCGCGGTGCCCGCGCCCGGCCACCCCCCGCCACCACCCCCGCCGGAACCGGGGGTCGCCAGCGTGTGGTCCCCGTTCCACAGCGAGATGTCCGCGGTGGGCTTCGCGGAGCGTCTCAGCCGCTCGCTGAACCATCCGTTCTCGGTGGAGCGCCGGGGCGCGGGGCGTTACCAGGTGGTGTTCCGCTACACCGACGAGCCCGAGCGCGAGGCGCTGCTGGCCGATGCCGCGGCGGTCACGGGGCTGCCGCTGTGATTCATCCGCTGCTGGCAGCCCTGTTCCTGGTCGTGGCCCTGCTCGTCAGCCTCCGCGTCGAGGCGGCGAGCTATCCGTACCAGTCCTGCTTCGAGATCGCTTCGTCGCTCCACGACGTGCCGCTGGACGTGCTGCTGGCGGTGGCGGCCACCGAGAGCGCCTGGAACGCGGACGCGCGCTCGCCGGCCAACGCCCACGGCATCATGCAGATTCAGTGGCCCGGCACGGCGCGCCATCTCGGGGTCAGCCGCGTCTCCGAGCTCTACAACCCGTGCCTCAACATCGAGCTCGGGGCGCGCTATCTGCGGGAGCTCCTCGACCGCAATGGCGGCGACCTCGACCGTGCCCTGGCCGCCTACAACTACGGGCCGAGCCGGGTGGAGGGCGTAGTCGAGCTGCCCGCCGGGGCCAGCCGCTACGTCGACGCCGTCAGCGGGCACCGGGTGCGCATCCGCGAGGCGGCGTCGGAAACGCTGAGCCGTGCGGACGAAGCGGAGCAGAGCCACGTGCGCTTCGATCATCCTGCTCGAGCCCGTGCCTACGCCGCCACCCTGAACGCCCGGGTCCGCTCCGCGGAGTTCGCCAGCCGCCCCGGGGACGACGGCTATGTCGTCACCATGCGCATCAGGCCCGAAGGCTTGAGCTTGCAGGACGCCGGGCTGCTCCAGGCGCTGGGCTGGCCGGGCCTCGGAGAGCCGCGGTGAGCGGGGGCCGCGCGGCTGTGCTGGCCGCTCTCGGCTGGGTGACGGCCACCCTCGCCTGGGCCGACGAGATGCTGGTGGAGGCCGCGGTGGTAGACGTGGTTCCCCTGGGGGGTGCGGCGGGCGCGGCCTCGAAGAACGACGGCTGCAGCCTTCCGCGGCCGGGGCCGGAGGCGGGCTTGGCCGAGCTCCTGGCCTGGGATCTGCGCGCCGGCTGCGCCGAGGTCCGGACGCGGCCGGCCGGCTATCGGGTCTACTACCGCTGGGACGGCCGGACCTACGATCTGGTCATGCGGGAGCCTCCGGGCGAGACGATTCCCCTGCGGGTGCGAGTGAGGTAGCCCCGTCAGGGGCCGGCCCGCGCCGTGGCCGATCGGGCACCGGCCTGCGCGCCGGCCCAGGCGATGCCGCCCGCGGCGAGAAACGGCAGCAGCCGCTCCGCGGCGTCCCCCGGGGCGTCCGGAGTCAGGCTCAACAGCACCGTGAGCCCGGCTCCCACCGCCATGGCCGCCAGCCGGTGGCCCGGCGCCACCGGTCCGAGCCAGAGCAGGGCCAGCAAAAGGGGGCCGAACGCGTTGCCGAGCACCTGCCAGGCGAACAGCACCCGGCCGAAGATGGAGGCGGGCACCAGCAGGGCCAGCAGCACCGCGGCAACGCCGAGCGCCAGAACCACCAGCCGATCCGTCAGCACCGAGTAGCGGCCCCGGCGCAGGTCGTGACTCACCGAGCCGCTGGCCACCAGCAGCTGGCTGTCCGCCGTGGACATGATCGCCGCCAGCACCCCGCCGGTGACGATGCCGCCGAGCACTGCGGGCAGGAGCTCGAGGCTCAGCACCAGCAGCACGGATTCGTGATCCGCCAGGTCCGGAGCCAGCAACCGTCCGCACCAGCCCAGCACCACCATGCCGCTGTAGATGAGCGCTGCCCAGCCCAGGGCCATGACTCGGGCGGGGCCGACGTCGCCCGCGTCGCGGATGGCCATGAAACGGTTCACGACGTGGGGCTGACCGGGATAGCCGAGGCCGATGCCGAACAGCCCCGCGGCGAACACCGCCGTGTGGAGCAGGGAAGGCGCATCCACGGCGTCCGGGGCCGCGTTCAGGCGCGCCAGCCCCTCTGCCAGCGCCGCCGATCCGCCCACCGCCGTCACCGCAGCTGCGGGCAGCACCAGGGCCACGAACAGCATCATCAGGCCCTGCAGGGCGTCGGTGACGCTGGCCGCCCAGAACCCGCCGAGCAGCACGTAGCCCACGACCACCGCCGCACCCGCCACCAGCGCCACGCTCTCGGTGACCGGAAGCGCCGCCGAGATGGCGGCGCCGGCGCCCTGAAACTGGGCGGCCACGTAGAGGCTGAAGCAGAACAGGATCAGCAGCGAGCCCAGGCGGCGAAGGCGCCACTGCGTGACCGGATCGCAGTCCTGGCCCAGGAACTCCACCAGGGTGAGCGCGCCGCTGCCGTGGCTGCGCGCGCGCAGGCGGGGCGCCACCAGATACCAGTTGATGGCGAAGCCGGAGATCACCGCCGGAATCAGCCACGCCGCCTGCAGTCCCCAGAGATAGGCGGCGCCGCTCACGCCGAGCAGGGACCACACCGATGACGAGCTGGCCGACGCGCTGAGAGACGCCACCACCGGGCCGAGTCGACGGCCCGCCAGGTGGAAATCGCTGCTGTCGCCCACCCGGCGCTGGGCCCAGACGCCGATGCCGAGCAGCGCCACCAGGTACGCCAGGAGGGTGGCGCCGATCACGGCCGGTCGTCCGCCTCGCCCGTGCAGGGAAACCGTTGGGTCAGGTTGGCCAGTATGCCGCCGACGGTGGCCGCCAGACGCCGGTTGGCGAAGAAGGCGGGCACCCGGCCGGGATCGAGGGCGAGCTGAAAGCTCACCTCGACCCGGTCTCCCCGGGGCCGCAGCCGCCATTGCCCGCTGGCGCTCCGCATACGCACGGCTCCCTTCTGCGGCGGCAGGTGCTCCGGGGCGCCCGCCAGGTCCAGAATCACCAGGTCGTCGCCGCTGGCCGAATGCTCGGAAAGACGATAGACCATGTCCCTGGAGCGCAGCGGCCAGGGCGTGCGGGTGCGCAGGTAATACAGCCGCTCGGCAGTGTCGCCCGGCACGCGCCGCGCCGCCTCGGTGAACGGGATCCAGTCCGCGAAGCGATCGGGGTCGGTGACGAAGTCGTGCAGGGTCTGCATCCCGGTACAGACGACTGTGCTGCCGCGGAAGGCGCGGAAGCCGGACTCCGTGGGGCGGCTTTCCACCTCGATGCCGCGAACGCTGCCGGCGGGCTGCCACGGCTCGGCACCGGCGGTGGCGGCCACCGCACAGAGCAGGGCGGCGGAGAGGTGGTGGTGCATCGGGGTCATCGGGCGCCTCTCGCGTGCTCCACCGCATTGTGCGCCAGGTGGTGGATTCGGCGCGAGGGTGGTCTCGGTACTCATGCCGTGGTCGAGGCGATATGCTGGCGGCTGGAAGCGAAGGCCGGGAGCGGGCATGGGCCGCAAGATTCTGCTCATCACCACCGATCAGATGCGCTTCGACGCGCTGGGCTGCAATGGAGGTGAGATCGCACGCACCCCGGTGCTGGACGCGCTGGCGGCCAGCGGCATCAACTACCTGCGGGCCCACAACCAGAGCGTGGTGTGCATGCCCGCCCGCGCCACCATCATCACCGGGCAGCACGTTGCGCGCCACGGCGTGTGGATGAACGGGGTGAGCCTGCCTCCGGAGACGCCCACCCTGGCCCACTGGCTGCACAGCCACGACTATCGCACGGCGCTCATCGGCAAGGCGCACTTCGAGCCGTGGCTCGGCGCCGCCGACGAGTTCTACGAGAACCGGATGGCGCGCCTCGGCGAGCACGGGCCCCACCGCGGGTTCGAGCACATGGAGTTGGCCAACCATTTCGTCACCGGCCATGCCCATTACGACGTCTGGCTCGAGCGCGAGCACCCGGATGCGCTGACACGCTTCTACCCCATGGTGACCCCCGAGGGGCAGCAGAACACCGCCGGCGGCGGCGACACCGGCGCCATCCAGGTCTGGCCGGCCGACGTGTCCCGCGAGGTCTACCACACGGACTGGGTGGCGGAGCGCACCATGGCCTGGCTCGACGGCGTGGCCGACGATGAGGACTGGTTCGTGTGGATGAGCTTTCCGGATCCACATCATCCCTGGGACCCACCGGCGTCGGAGCTTCATCGCGTGGACTGGCGCGACGTGCCGTTGCCGGCGCTGTACCCCGGCAGCGCCGAGAAGGCCGCGGAGCTGTTGCGCACCAAGCCCCGGCACTGGCTGGGTTATTTCGACGGCAGCCTGTGGACCAATCTGGAATCGCCCCGGGGGTTTCGCCCCTGCGACTTGAGCCCCGAGCAGATCCGCGAGATCAACGCCCTCACCCACGTGGAGAACGAGCTCATCGACGAAGCCTGCGGCCGGGTCCTCGACTATCTGGCGCGGCGGCGCTGGGGCAACGATACCGACGTGATCTTCACCACCGATCACGGCGAGCTACAGGGGGACTACGGCCTGCTGTTCAAGGGCGCCTACCACGTGGATGCCCTCATGCGGGTGCCGCTGATCTGGCGGCCCGCTCCCAGCGCGGGAGTCGAACCGGCCGAGGTTACGGCTCCGGTGGGGCACCTGGACCTCGGCGCCACGTTCTGCCGCATTGCCGGCATCGCTGCGCCCGACTGGTCGGAAGGCCAGCCGCTGCCAATGGATCAGGCAGAGGCCGAGCGTCAGCGCCGGGAACGGGTGATCACGGAATGGGAGAGCGAGCACGGTCCGGTGAACCTGAGGCTGCGCTCGCTGTACCGTGACGGCTACGTCTGCACCGCCTACGAGGCTGGCACGCTCTACGACGGCTCGGAAGGCGAGCTCTACGACCTGAACGCTGATCCCGGCGCCCTGGTGAATCTGTGGAGCGATCCGGTACGGCAGCCG
>JAWLGU010000026.1:0-12504 GCA_041690675.1 Pseudomonadales bacterium
GCTGTCGATCCAGCCGCCCACGGAGGTCACGGCAGGGTGGGTGCGGAACCGCTGCAGCACCTCGGGATCCCAGCCGTTGACCGCCACCAGCATGTCGCCGTAGCCGGGGAACTGCAGGTAGGTGGCGAGGCGCCCGACCACCGCCTTCAGGTAGCGTTCTTCGTCGGGTTCACAGAGCGTGGCCAGGACCGACCAGGTCTTGACGGTGCCGGCCGGGCGCCCGGCAGCCGTTTCCCCGGCACGAATGTGCTCCACGGAGCGCGCGAGGCAGTCGTCGCTCATGAAGGTGTGCAGGTGCACCCCGTCGAAGAACCGCCCCGCGTGCTCGAGGCTGCGGGGGCCGAAGCCCACGTAGAGAAGCGGAACGTCCGCCTTCACGTACTCGGCCAGCTTCAGCATGGCGAAGCGGCCGAGCTTGCCGTCGTGGCGCTCGATGGTCTCGCCGTTCCACAGGCGGCGCAGCAGACCGATGAGCTCCTCGGTGCGCGCGTAATCGTTGGGCGGCAGGTCCCACAGCCGCCAGCGGGCGGCGCCGCCGCCCTTGGCCAACCCCAGCGCGAATCGGCCGCGGGAGAGCGCGTGCAGCGTGCTGCCCATGGAGGCGGTGATGACCGGATGCCGGGTGTTGCCGTTGGTGGCCGATGTGCCGATGTAGATGCGCTCGGTCACTGCCGCCACGGCGCCGCAGATGGACGCGATCTCCTTGTAGTCGGCGCGCTCGGAGATCATCACGTTGCCGATGCCGAGGGCCTCGGCGTCGCGCACCTGGTCGAGCACCTCCCTCGGTTGCCGGGTGTGGCCGGGCAGTCCGTAGAAACCCAGCTCCGGGAACTTCGAGACGTAGTCGGGGTAGTCGGTCATGGCGGGTCCTCAACGTAAGAATTCGTCGGCGCCGAGATCCAGCGCATGGCGGGCGTGACGCCGCGCCATGGTCAGGAACATCTCATCGCCCCGGGGTGTCTGCTCCACGATCATGGAGGCGATGACGGTGACGCCGAAGCCGGCGAAGGCGCTCTGCCGGTAGGCTTCCCAGCAGGTTGGCCAGTCGAATCCCGGGATTCCCGCTTCGGTGAGGGCGCGGTGGTATTCCGCCACGATGTCCCGCTCCACCTCGCGGCGCTGGGCCGGCTCCAGACCTGCGCCCAGGAAGTAGGCAACGTCGTTCAAAGGCCGCCCCACCTTGACGCTCTGCCAGTCCACCACCGTCACCCGCGGTGTCTCGGCGCCCTCGTCGATCAGCAGGTTGTCGAGCCGGTAGTCCACGTGCTCGAGGCAGAAGGGTGATTCCACGGGCGCAAACAACGGGCAGGCGGGGGCCGAGGCGACTCGGGAGAGGATCGCCACCTCGTCGGCGGCGAGCCGGTCGCCATAGCGGTCCACGAAGCCGGGCAACATCTGGGCGTAGAGCGCCTGGAGGTCCGTGGCGGGCGCAGGCTGATACAGCCAGTCGTGCTCCATCAGCGCGGCGTCGCACCACGTGGGCGCCTGCAGGTTCACCAGCTCCAGCACGGCGCTGCGCGCCACCGCCGGCGTGCAGCCGGCGAGCTGATCGCCGGGGCGGGCCGGGCTCATGTCCTCCAGGAGGAGGGCGAACTCCGGCCCTTCGCCGACGATCGCGGCGTAGTAGCAGCGCGGGGTGGCGATGGGCAGGCGGCGGGCGAGGGTGGCGTAGAACTGGATCTCGCGGTAGTAGTTGCGCAGCGCCACCCCGGTTTCCCGGCTCGCGGGGGCGTCCGAGGGAAATTTTCCCACCAGGCTGCGGGGCACCTCCGGCTTGGCGCCGGCGAGGGTCAGCTCGAACCGGATGCACTGGCCGATCTGGCCGGTGCCGATGCGGCGCGCCGTGAACTCCGTCACCTCGACGCCGGAGTGGCCGGCGTCGCGCAGGCAGGCCGTCAGCCAGTCACGATCGATGCTGCTGGGTGTGGGAACGGCTCCGGGCATGCGGTCATCTACTCCGGTATCTCCTCGCCAGACCCCCCGGCCGCCGCGGGGAAATCCTTCAGCTTGGGGAGCCCGTCTCTGATGGGAAGCACGGTCTCGGAGTAGTGCAGATGGACCTGCGGGCGAAAGTCGATGGAAGGCAGCACGCCGGCGCGGACGTCAGTCACGCCGAGCGTGGGGTGGGCATTCATCAGGTGACCGCCACATCGGGTGCAGTGCTGACGATCGCTCATGCCGGACTTGTTGAACCGGCCTACCAGATGGGCGCCGCGCGTGATGCGGACGCTGTCGGAGCGCCACAACATGAATGCGCTCACCGGCGCCCCCGAGTAGGATCGGCAGGAGTTGCAGTGGCAGTATCCCATCTCCAGCGGCGGACCCGACACCTCGATCTCCACCGCACCGCAGAAGCAGCTTCCCGTATGTGTCCCGGCTGTCATCGCATGGTCTCCTGAGGACGCCCTGGCGACGATGGGAGTGCTGTTCCTGCTCCTCCAATGGTCGCGCCAGCCGATGATACGCCGCGAAGTGTGGGCGCACCACGGTGGTCCCGCGGGGCTACGATATTCGCTTCAAAGCTCTGCCCTCAGCCACTCGACAGCCTGAGTCGTGTACTCGGCGGGTAGCGAATGTCCGCTGTCGAAGAACCGGATCTCCTTGTTGTTGCCCTGCACCTTATCGACAAGGGCATTCGCCTGATCCACCGTGTAGAAACTGTCGTTTTGCGCCATCAGCATCAACAGGGGATCGCCCCCCAGATCACGCGCGAATGCGGATGGCGCCATGGGCATCCCGGGTACGTGGGGCACCACGCAGGCTACCGTGGCCCTGATTCTCGGCTCGACCGCATCCAGTATGAATGCCATGTGTCCGCCCATGCTGTAGCCAACGACGCCGATGCGGGAGGTATCGACATCGCCTCTCGTGGCGAGATAGTCGATGGCGCGTCGGTAGTCGATCACGGACTGATTCAGCAGATTCGCATAGCGCACGCCCCACCGTCTTTCGAACACCATCTCGCCCGGATCGATGTAGTCGTTGTACACGCCACGATCGCCGTGGTACTGCGCATCCAGCGCAAGCACGGCGAAGCCGCTCTGCAGCAATCCGGCGGAGAGCTCACCCCCGTGTGTGAATTCGTCACCGAGCCACTGGGCCTTGCTGCCTGACAGCCCGTGGAGCAACAGGACGACGGGAAACGGTCCTTGGCCTCCGGACGGTAGCGCGAACAGCCCGGGCACCTTGCCTTCGTGGAAACTGTCGAACACGATCCTTTCGAAAACGGATTCTCCGTGGCGAAAGCTTCCCACCGTGCGCGCATTCAGCGGGAAGCTGGAATCGTAGGCGTACATGGATTTGAGGAGGTTGTAGGCTTCTCCACCGAGTTCTTCGGTAAGTGCAGGCCCGGCCAGGCTCAGAAGAAGAAAGGTTGCCGTCAGGTGTCGAAGCCTCATTTCGCTGTCTCATCCTCGTATTCCGTGTATACTACGTGAGTACTCACGCATCATACAAGTATGGAGTCGGCACACGTCATGCCCCAGACCGAAGCTGCCGTGCTCGACCTGCTGGATGCGGCATCCAGCCTCGAGCGCAAGTTGGATCGCGCCTTGTCCGGTACCCGTGGCATCAGCTTTCGCGAGTACCGCTTGCTCAAGACACTGGCCACCAGGGATGCGGCCGGTTACCCGAGAATCGAGCTCGCGCACGCAGTGGGTCTGACGCCGTCGGCGGTTACCCGGGCGCTGAGGCCGCTGGAGAAGCTGGGCTATGTCACCACCCGAAGGAACGGGCGGGACGCGCGGCAGAGCCTCGCCTCGATCACCCCTGGCGGACGTTCGCTTCTCGATGATGTGCAGGGCACCGTGCAGGATCTGCTGCGCAGCCTGCCCCTCAGTTCCCTCGGCCCCCGGAAGCTTTCCGAGTTCCGCGGGCGGCTACACGATCTCCGGTCGTGATCAGACCGACGCCGCTGCTCGCGCCTCACGCCGCTGGTAGGCGTGACGCAGCCGCTCCAGACGCGCTTTGCTGATCGGGTAGCGGAGGATCGCGGCGATGGCCGTGACGTACAGCAGCGGCGGGAACAGTGCGATGGTGTAGCGCACCGCGTCGATCTCCGCCGGCCCGTTCTCCGCCCGCGGATCGAACCCGAACAGGCCGAGAAGGGGCAGGGAGATGCCCACCGCCAACGCCTGGGTGGTCTTGGAGCCCAACGACCATACGGCCATGTAGGCGCCGGCGATGTTGTCGCGGCTGCGCCGGGCGGCGAGCTCGATGACATCGGCTTTCATGGACATGGAGAGCGCCAGGTAGTTGCCGCCGGCGAAGCCGATCACGGCGGTGATGAGCACGAAGGGCACGAGGTCCCCCGGTTCGAGCAGCAGGTATGCCGGGGTCGCCAGCGCCATCACCAGAGTTCCAGTCATCCACGCTTCGCGCTTGCCGATGCGCTGTGAGAGCCAGACCCAGAACGGCAGCCCGACGATGTTCACCGCGAAGTAGGCGAGGAGGATGGGTTGAGCCTGGCGCTCCAGGTCCATGGCGAAGGTGGTGAAGAGCATGAACAGCGCGCCGATCATGGTGGTGCCGAGCGACATCAGGGTGAAGCCGATGAACAGCACCAGGAACGAGCCGTTCCTGCGCATGATGCTCAGATTGCGCAGGATCGACTGCGGCTCGGACGGAACCATCGCCCGTTCAGGGAGCTTCCACAGTGTCGAGCCGACGAGTACGGGCAGCAGCACCAGGGCCATGCCGCCGATGATGGCCAGGGCTTCCCGCGCCACCGCGCCGTAGCCGAACAGGGCTGCCGACGCCACCGGCACCAGCAGCACGCTGAGGTTGCCGGTGTAGCCGAACAATTGCCGCCAGCCGGTGATGCGGGTGCGCTCGTCGAAGTCGTCGGAGAGCTCGGCGCCCCACGCGTAGTAGGGGATGTTGATCATGGTCCAGCCGAGCCACAGCAGCATCGACCAGATCAGCAGGTAGGCATTGGAGACTTCCGTGGAGGGCGCGAAGAGCTGGTACGCCGACACCATCATCAGCGGCACGCCCGCGGCCATCCACGGCTTGCGCCGGCCGAACCGGCTGCGGGTTCGGTCGGAAAGCGTGCCGATCAGTGGATCGGTGATCACGTCGCTGATGCGCGCCACCATCAGGAGCAGCCCGATGACCGTGATGTCGAGCCCGAGGTCTCTGGAGTAGAAGAGCGGCAGGTACAGCGACACCGGTATCACGGCCAGGTACACCGCGAACTCCGGCAAGCCGAATAGTACGAGCTGCGAACGTGTGAGGGGTTGATGGCCGGTGGTCGCCGTGTTGTCGGTCATAATGGTTCGGAGGCTAAGTGTATGCCCCGGGATTCTACACGGTCAGCGGGTACGCCGACGGCTCATTGGTGTACATTAGGCTGGGGGACGGAAGGGAGATCACGATGATGGCCGAAGCTACCTCGACCGCAGCGCTCGGGCAGGACGCCTGGTCGGTTCCCCTGGAGGAGATCGACGTCAGCCGTCCGCTGCTGTTTCAGACCGACAGCCACTGGGAGTACTTTCGCCGCCTGCGCCGGGACGATCCCGTGCATTACTGCCGCCAGAGCGCGTTCGGACCGTACTGGTCGATCACCAAGTTCCGGGACATCATGGCCATGGAGGCCAACCACCACGACTTCTCCTCGGCGGATGGCATCGTTCTCGCCGATCGCCCGGAGGACTTTCAGACCAGCAACTTCATCTCCATGGATCCCCCCAAGCACGACGTGCAGCGCAAGACGGTGCAGGGGGTGGTGGCGCCCATGAACCTGGCCCGGCTCGAGGGCACCATTCGTGAGCGGGCTCAGCGGATCCTGGACAGCCTGCCCGTGGGCGAAGAGTTCGACTGGGTCGACCGGGTCTCCATCGAGCTCACCACCCAGATGCTGGCCACCATCTTCGACTTTCCCTTCGAGGAGCGCCGCAAGCTCACCTACTGGTCGGACATGGCCACCTCGGGCGAGCTGTCCGGCGGCCCCACCCCGGAGCCGGTGCGGCGCCAGGCACTGCTCGAGTGCCTGGAGTATTTCACTCGGCTGCGCGACGAGCGCATCAACCAGCCGCCGAGACCCGATCTGTTGTCGATGCTGGCTCACGGCAAAGACACCCGGGACATGCCACCAATGGAGTTCCTCGGCAACCTCATCCTGTTGATCGTCGGCGGCAACGACACCACCCGCAACTCCATCTCGGGCGGCGTGCTGGCGCTGAACCTGAATCCGGGCGAGTACGACAAGCTGCGCAGCGACCCCGGGCTGATCCCCAACATGGTGCCGGAGATCATCCGCTGGCAGACGCCGCTGGCCTACATGCGCCGCACGGCGACGCGTGATGTCGAGTTTGCCGGCAAAACCATTCGACAGGGTGACAAGATCGCCATGTGGTACGTCTCCGGCAACCGCGACGAAGAGGTCATTCCCGACCCCGACCGGTTCTGGATCGACCGACCCAACGCCCGTCACCACCTCTCGTTCGGCTTCGGCGTGCACCGCTGCATGGGTAACCGCCTGGCCGAGATGCAGTTGCGGGTGCTCTGGGAGGAGATCATGAAGCGCTTCCGCATGATCGAGATCACCGGCGAGGTCGATCGCGTGCAGTCGAGCTTCGTGAAAGGCTACGCCAGGATGCCGGTGACGTTGCATCCGTGGTAGTCACCTGCCGGCTCGAGTTACTGTAACAGTCTCCACTCGTCTCGAAGGTTCCCGGGACGCCAGCTCGAAATTTTCGGCAACGGCTCCTTGACCACAACAAATGTAACGCGTTACATATATCCGAAATTTTCAGGGAGGGAGCCATGTACGAGCACGTGCTGAGCCCGATCGACGTCGGCGGGGTTCGCCTACCCAACCGGACGGTGCGCACGGCCCACGCCACGGGCATCGGCGGCGGCCGGCTCAGCGACGATCTCGTTGCCTACCACGAAGCCCGGGCGCGCGGCGGGTTCGGGCTCACGGTCATGGAGATCCTGGCCGTGCATCCATCGAGTCCGGGCACCCTGAACGCGTTCGATCCCACCCTGGCAGACGGTTATGCCCGGCTGACGGAAGCCATCCGCCCCCACGGTATGAAGGTGTTCCAGCAGATCTGGCACGCGGGGCACAACGCGGTGCCGCTGGACGGGTCGCCACCCTGGTCGCCCTCGGACGTGCCGAGTCCCCAGGTGGGGCTCGTGCCGCGGCCCATGACCAAAGCGCAGATCGACGAGATCATCGCGGCGTTCGCGGCGGCGGCGAAGCTGTGCAAAGCCGCGGGCCTCGACGGCGTGGAGGTGCACGGCGCCCACGGCTACCTCATTCAGCAATTCCTCTCCGCCAACGCCAACCGGCGTGAGGACGACTACGGCGGGTGCCTGGAAAACCGCATGCGGTTTCTGCTCGAGGTGATGCGCGCGGTGCGCGCCGAAGTCGCCGGCCCGGGCTTCGCCGTGGGGATCCGGCTCGCGTCCGATCTCACTGAGGGAGGCATCGGGGTCGAGGAGAACCAGGCGGTGGTCGCGGCCCTGGAGGCCGAGGGGCTGGCTGACTTCATCAACATCTCGCTCGGCAACTACCACACCTTCCCGAAGATGATAGGCGGCATGCACGAGCCCACCGGCTACGAGCTGGATACAGCAGTGCCAGTGGCCGAGCGTAGCCGGGCGCCGGTGATCGTGACGGGCCGGTTCCGGACCCTGGAGGAAGCGGATCAGGTCATCCGCCTGGGCCAGGCCGATCTGGTCGGGCTGACCCGGGCCTCCATCGCTGATCCGGCGCTCGTTGCCAAGACCCGGGCGGGGCAGGTCGACCGGGTCCGGCCGTGCATCGCCTGCAATCAGGGTTGCGTGGGTCAGCTCCTCGGCGCCGAGCGCCGGGTGGGCTGCGCGGTGAATGCCACCGCCGGCATCGAGACCCGCTTGGCGGACGATCAGGTGGAACCCGCCCCCGAGCCCCGGCGCGTGCTGGTGGTGGGCGGCGGCCCCGCCGGCATGGAGGCGGCCCGGCTCGCGGCGAAGCGCGGTCATCGGGTGATCCTCGCCGAGGCCATGCCGGATCTGGGCGGGACCTTGAACCTGGCCGCACGCGCACCGCGGCGCCAGGGATTCGCGGACTTCGTCCGCTGGCTCGAACGGGAGATCTACGCCGAGGGCGTGGACGTGCGGTTGTCGAGCTACGTCACCGCTGAAGATCTCGACGCCTTCGCGCCGCACCACGTGGTGCTGGCCACCGGCGCGGAGCCGCGCTTGGATGGTGTTCAGCTCTCTCATCCCGGCGAGCCCATCCGCGACCTGCACTCGGCCAACGTGCTCTCGGCCAACGAACTGATGTCCATGGCCGCGGTGCCCGGCACCAGCGCGCTGGTGGTCGACGACGTGGGCCATTACGAAGCACTGGCGTGCGCGGAGCATCTGGTTCAGGCGGGGGTGGACGTGAGCTTCGTGACCCGTCTTCCCGCGGTGGCGCCGCAGATGCGCAGCGCCCTGATGGTGGACCCGGCGCTCGAGCGGCTCGGCAACGTCCGCTTCCGCCCCTTCGTGGGCACCCGGGTGCTGGCCGTGGACGGTCAGTCGGCCACTCTGCGGCCGGTGGTGGGCGGTGACGCGTGGCGGGTGAACGTCGATCTGGTGGTCTTCGTCTCTCTCAACAGGCCGCGCCTCGAGCTGCTCGAGGCGATGGAGCAACGGAACATTCCCTGCACGGTGGTCGGCGACGCCAACACGCCGCGCTTTCTCGTTCGCGCCGTCGCGGAAGGCAACGCCGCCGGCCGGACCATCTAGCTGCAGCCGAGGAGGATCGAGTTGATGGACGTTCTGGAAGCCATGGAAACCTGTATCGCCATGCGATACCTGAAGCCCGACCCGGTGCCGCGCGAGACCCTGAAGCAACTCGTCTACGCGGCCACGCGGGCGTCGAACCCGGGCAACAGCCAGGGCTGGGAGTTCGTGGTCATCGACGATGCCGATCTGAAACGCCGCCTGGGCGAGGTCGTTCGGGCTGGCATGGCGCCGGCGTTCAGCAGTAAGCCCGCCGGGCTCGATGCCTCGGCCGAGCGCATGTATCGGGGGGCCGAGCACCTGGCCGAGCACTTCGCGGAGGTCCCGGCATGGATCCTCGGCTGCGCGCGCAAGATCTATCCGCCGCACGCGCCGCGGGAGGAGTTCATGTACTCCACCATCTACCCGGCGGCGCAGAATCTGGTGGTGGCGGCCCGGTCCATGAATCTCGGCACAGCATTCACCACCTTCCAGTGGGTGGCGGAGGCCATGCTGCGCGAGACGCTTGGGATTCCCGACGACGTCTACCTCTGTGTCTTCATCGCGGTGGGATACCCGGAGCGGCAGTTCACTCGGGTCAGGCGCCGCCCGGTCGATGAGGTGCTGCACTGGAATGGCTGGCAGCGATGACCGGGCCCGACCCTCGGCCGCTCAGCGGACACGAACCAAGGAACACTCCGTAATGGAATATTTCGCCAACTACGCGGCGGGATCCGAGACCGATCCCGCTGCCTGGGCCCGGGCAAAGGAGGCCGAAGGCTGGCACGGCATCTGCGCCAGCGACCACCTGTGGGTTGGCAGCACCCGGTACCCGCACGTCTTCGTCGCCGCCACGCAGATGGCCTGTGCCACGAGCCGGGTTCGGCTCACCACGTCGTTCTGCAACAACCTGTTCCGCTCCCCGGTGGAGTTCGCCCAGGCGGCACTCAGCCTGCAGGCCGCCGCGGACGGACGCTTCGAGGCCGGGCTGGGGGCGGGGTGGGCCCAGGAGGAGATGCTGGCCATGGGTCTCGACTACCCCGACGGGCCCACCCGAGTCTCCCGGTACGTGGAGGCGCTGACGGTGGCGGGCGCGCTGCTCCGCACCGGCCGGTGCCGGTTCGAAGGCACCTACTATCAGGTAGACGTCACCGGCGAACGGCAGCTCCTGACGATCGATCAGCCACCGCCGCCCCTGATCGCGTCGGCCGGCGGACCGCGCGCCCTGCGTGAGGTGACGCCCCTGGTAGACCGGGTTGAAATCAAGGCCAGCGCCCGGGCGACGCGGGGCGGCACGCTCGATCTGACGACCATGGCCACCGTGACCGAGGACGAGCTCCGGAGCAACGTGGACCGGGTTCGGACCGTGAGCGCCAGCGTGCCCATCGGCACCTTCATCCTCATTGCGGTGGGCGACGACGAACCGGTTCGCGCGCTCGAGGCAGGGCTCGGCGACGGTTACCTGTCACGGTTCGTGGGCGAGCCGGCGGCGGTGGCCGACGCTTTGCGCGAGCTCGCCGACATGGGCATCGATCGGGTGCAGCTCACCGAGCTCGTGCCCGGCTCACACACGCGCCTCGCGCCCCACCTGTTGTAGCCGGCCCCGGGAGGACCCTCACCATGTTCGACGACTACCAAGCCATCGTGCGGCGCGTCTACGAGTACGCCTACGCCATCGACACCCGGGACTGGCCCTGGTATCGGAGCATCTTCGCGGACGTCATCCGCATGGACTTCGCCTCCTACAATGGGGCGCCGGCCGCTACCCTGGAAGCAGACGAGTGGGTGGCCAACTGCAAGGTGCTGTTCACCGGCCTGGACGCCACCCAGCACTCCATGAGCAATCCGTTGGTAGACGTGGATGGTGACCGTGCCCGCTGCCGGATGTACATGCAGGCGGAGCACTTCTTGAGCAACGATACGGGCAGCAGCGGGTTCGCGCTCGGCGGCTACTACGACGACCGTCTGGTGCGTGTCGCGGACGGCTGGAAGATCGAGGCCGTGACCTTGAACGTGCTGTGGAGCCGGGGCAATCGGCACATCATGCAGCTCGCCGCCGAGCGCGGCGCAAAAACTCTGGCAACAGGAGATCAGCCATGAAGATAGGCGCCGTCTTTCCCCACCTGGAGATCGGCTCGGATCCCGCAGTGATCCGGGACTGGGCGCAGACCGCCGAGGAACTGGGCTATTCCCATCTCCTCGTATACGACCACGTGATCGGTGCGGTCCACGAGAACCGCGATCCGCCGTTGTGGGGCCCCTACACCGATGCATCCGCGTTCCACGAGGCCCTGGTGCTGCTGGGCTATTTCGCCTGTTGCACGTCACGGGTCGAGTTGGTCACCGGCATTCTGATTCTGCCGCAACGTCAGACCGTGCTGGTGGCCAAACAGGCGGCGGAGATCGACCTGCTTTCCGGCGGACGACTGCGGCTGGGGGTGGGCACGGGGTGGAACTACGTCGAGTACGAGGCGCTCAACGAGAGCTTCTCCAATCGCGGCAAGCGGCAGGCCGAGCAGATCGATCTGCTGCGGGCGCTGTGGTCGGAGCCCCTGCTCGACTATTCGGGGGAGTGGCACCGCATCGATCGGGCCGGCCTCAATCCCCTGCCGGGGCGACGGATCCCGATCTGGATGGGTGGCTTCACGGACGTCGCCTTCCGCCGTGCGGCCGCGCTGGCGGACGGCTTCATCTTCGGCGGCAGCCAGAGCGACAGCCTGGCCGCGCTCGAGAAACTGCGCGGCTACCTCGACCAGGCGCCGCCCCGGCCGTTCGGCATCGAGGCGATGGTCAACTACCAGTCCGGGCCGGAAGGCTGGCGCCGCGACATCGAGGAGTGGCAGGCCGCCGGCGCCGACTACATTTCCATGCGGGGTATGGCGCTGCGCGGCATGGGCGACGGTCTGGGGTCCCCGGCGGAGCACATTCGAGCCCTCGAGCGCTACTGGAACGTGGTCGCCGATCTGGCGGATCCGGCCTGACCCGAAAAACTGTAACAGGGTCTAATAAAAGTCCATCAATTGGAATATTGCTGTGTTCGGGTGCTGCAGGGCGACGATCTGGCGGAGCTGAATCTCCTCAATCTGGAAGACATCGGCAACACCGTGCCCAGCGTGGAGCTGAACCCGGGGCGCAGAGACTCCCTCTACATCCGAGGCATCGGCTCGGGCGGCGACACCGGCTTCGACCAGTCCGTGGGCATCGTCGTCGACGACATCCCGTTCAGCCGTGGGCGCTGGCTCAATCCGGCGTATCTCGACGTGGCGCGGGTGGAGGTGCTGCGGCTCGACGTCGGCGGCCGCTACACCGACGTCTCCAAGGACAGCGTCGCGGTCAACACCTACGTCCACTCGATCGTCGGCGTGTTCGTGTTTCCGCTGCGGCCGGTGGGTGATGCGCTGGCCGACGACTACGACGACGACGATTTCTCGCCCCAGGTGATCCTTTCCTGGCGGCCGGCGGACGACGTCCTGGTGTTCGCCTCCTACACGGAGGCGTTCAAGGCCGGTGGTTTCGCCCACGGATCCACCCTGCTGCCGAGCCTGACGGTGGCGGACGTGACCTACGACGCCGAATCAGCCAAAGGCTACGCGCTCGGCCTCAAGACCACGCTGCTCGACCGCCGGTTGTTCCTCTCGGCGACCGCCTACTACAACGAGTTCACCGATCTGCAGCAGAGCCAGTTCAACTCGGACACCACCTCGTTCACCGTGGCGAACGCGGGCAGCAACGAGGTGACCGGGCTGGACATCGAGCTCGACTGGCTTTTTGAACGACCAGTTCTCCCTCGATGTGTCCGCCGTG
>JAWLGU010000026.1:12604-36171 GCA_041690675.1 Pseudomonadales bacterium
GACCTTGTTTCGCTGGCCAGACGGTGGAGCAAGGTTGCGACGTGGGCTACGCTGGCAGGTCCGGCTGTTCGGCAAGAACCCCTCCGACGAGACCATCCTCGCGGGTTGGGTGGACTCACCCGGAACCGGCGGCGCATCCGGGCTGCCCGAAGGGGCAGCCGGAGCAGGCCGCTGGGCGGATCTGGCGGGCGCCGTTCAGCGCACCCGTGAGCTGGGGCTGGCACTGCGATACCGATTCTGATCGCGAAGCGCGGCGGCTACAATGGGCGCATGGCTCGAGCTCAACTCACCCCGCGCCAGGTCGAGCGCCGGGAGCGCATTCTCAAGGCAGTCCGGGACCACGTGTCCCGGCTGGGTTACGAAGGGCTGAGCATGCGCGACGTGGCGGACGCGGCCGGCGTTTCGCCCACGACCTTGTACAACCTGTTCCAGAACAAGGACAACCTCATCCTCGCCGCCCAGGAGGACCTGCTGGAGCAGCTGGCGGAGTCCGTGCGGGCACTGCAGAAGTCGGGGCTCGAGTACCTCATTGCTTCCGCCGAGGCCATCGCCGATCAGGTGGTCAAAACACCCCGTTATGCGGATGCCATGGTGAAGCTGCTGTTCAAGAGCGAGCCGGGAGATCCCATCTGCCAGATGCTGCTCGGCGACGTTATCCGGCAGAACCGGAGCCGGGTGCAGGAAATGGTCGAGCTGGGCGAGATCCGCGACGACGTCGACGTGGATGTGCTGGCTCGGTGCTTGGGGGGCGATGCTTGGTCCACCATTCTGCTGTGGATGAAGGGCTTCATCGCACTCCATGATTTCAAGCGCGAGTACGTGGGCCGGCTGCTGATGACCCTGGTGCCGCTCCTCACCCCCCAGACCCGGCGACGTTACCGCGACCGCATGAACTCCATGAGCGCACTGCTGGCCCATTGAGGGCCGGGCGCTCAGCTCCGGGGACGGTTCTGCACCACCACGTAGTCTCCGGCCATGGCATCGTCGTGAATGATGTCGATCACTGCCTGAGCGATGTCTTCCGGCTGGAGAATCTCGATGTCTCGCAGAATGGGCCCCAGCCACTCCGGCCGCGTGCCGCCGCCGGTCTTCTCGAGGATCGGGGTGTCGGTGACGCCGGGGCAAACCGCGTTCACCCGTATGCCGTGTTGCACGTGCAGGTCGCCGCAGGACCGGGAGAACATGATCACGCCGGCCTTCGCGGCGGCGTAAGGCGCATCGGCCAGGTATGGATTGAGTCCGCCGGTGGAGGCGGTATTGACGATCACGCCGCCGCGGTCGCGCATGCGCCGGATGGCCAGTGTGGTCGAGAGAATGACGCTGGTGAGATCGATGTCGACGACCAGCCGGATGCGATCGACGTCGGTGTCGGGAAACGGCGGCGGCCCCGAGACGATGCCGGCGTTGTTGAAGACGATGTCGAGCTGCCCGAAGGTGCCTTGAGTGGCATCGTACATCTCCTCAAGGGCGGCCGTGTCGGTGACGTCCACTCGAAGCGACAGCGCCTTCGCCCCCGCCTGCTCGACCAGCGCGACGGTTTCCGACAGCCCGGCGGTATCGACGTCCGCTACCACCACGCCGCGGGCGCCATGCCGGGCCAGTGCCGCGGCGGTGGCGCGGCCGATGCCGGCCGCCGCACCGGTGACGATGGCGACCCGATCGTGAATCTCCATGCTTCCCCCCTCTCTGTTGGGCTCAAACGGTGAATCGAATAGGCAACTCGTCGAGCCCGTTCAGAGTCGCGTACGGGAACGGTACGGGCTCGCCGTTCGGCTCGAACTGGCGGATGCGGCGGGTGAATTCTTCCACCACGACCTTGCACTCCAACCGTGCGAGTGGGGCACCCAGGCATTTGTGCAGGCCCTGACCGAAGGTCATGTTCTTGCGCAACGTGGCGAGGTCCCGGGTGATGTCGAACTCGCCGGGGCGCTCGAACACGGCCGGGTCGCGGTTGGCGGCGCCCCACATCAGGCAGATCTTCGAGTCCGCGGGCACCTCCAGTTCGCCGAGGTTCACGGGTACGTTGTTGGTTCTGAACAGTCCGTGGACCGGCGCGTCGTAGCGCAGCACCTCCTCGATGGACTGATCGAGCAGGCCCGGATCTGCCTGCAGTTTCCGGTACTGTTCGGGATGGGCCATCATCCGCTTGAAGAAGTTGCCGATGAGGTTGGTGGTGGTGCCGCTGCCGGCCACCAGCAGGAACTGGGCGAAGCCCAGCATCTCCGGCATGCCGATGCGTTCCCCGTCCACACGGCCTTTCGCGAGCAGGCCCAGGAGGTCGTTGCCGGCGTCCTCGCCAGCCATGTCTTTTTCTACTTTCGCCTGGATGTGCGGCGCGAAGTAGGCGTAGAGGTCCTGGGCGGTCCGGTCCCGCTCGACATCCATTCCCGGCCGGTCTTCGCTGAATACCGCGCCGGCCAACACCTCCACCCATCTGCGGAGCATCTGCCAGTCGCGCTCGAAGGGCAGGTCGAGCATCTGGCAGATGACCCACAGCGGCAGCGGCACGGCCAGTTCCTGGATGAGGTCGCACTCGCCTCGGCCGATGAAGCGGTCGATGCAGCCGTTCACGAAGGTACGGATCCCATCCTCCATGGCGGCGATGGTGCCGGCATTGAAGCCCTGGACGATGGCCTGCTTCTGCTTTGCGTGCAGGGGCGGGTCGGCGCTCACCAGCACGGTGGCGGCGCCCTCCGGGGCGTACGCCGGACCGGGGCCGAATCGGGCAGAGTAGGTCTCGTTGTCCCGGACGATGCGTGCGATGTCCTGATAGCGGAATACCGAGTACCAGCCGTACTTGTCGGAGCGGTGATACGGACACGACTCCAGCATGCGGCTGAACGTCGCTCCCGGGTCGTGCTGGAACTTCTCGCTGTAGAAGTCGAAATCGTCGTCCACATCCACCTCCGCAACTGGCATAACTGTAGTACGTTACACTTTGGGAGGAAAGAGTGGAAGTGACGAGAATCGTCGAGCACCCGGCTTTGGGATAGGAATACTTGCCGTGTCACGATCCCGGTTCGTGTACCTGGTTGCCTTAAAAGTGTATCGTGTTACAGTTAGTACGCGCCCCCGGAGGGCTTCGCGCCGCTGCCGGACGTGCCGGCGGGCCGTTACCTGGATCCGGCGTTCTTCGACCTCGAGCAGGAGCACGTGTGGCGCAAGAGCTGGCTGCTGGCGGCTCATACGGACGAGCTGGCGCAACCTGGCGACTACGTGCTCGGGGAGCGCGCAGGCGTGTCCGTGCGCACAAGTTCGTCGCCATCGACAACCACGTCAAGCACATCCATCCGCAGGCTACGCCAGGATGCCCGTGACCCTGCACCCGGGGTGGCGGATTGGGCTGGCGCCGTTGCGCAAATCGACCGACACTACCGCCTCCATCGATACCAAGGGAGTTCCATGGCCGCATCTCTGTACGACATCAGCGTGAAGTCCTACCAGCAGGTTCTCGATGCCGTTGCCGGCTTTCTCGAGAAAGCCCGAGCCCACTGCGAGGCTCAGGGTATGGATCTGGACGAAATCGTCGAGAGCCGCCTGCATCCCGACATGTTCCCGTTCCGCTTCCAGGTCGCGTCGGTGGCGCACCACTCGCTCGGGGCGCTCGAGGGGGTGAAGGCGGGCCAGTTCGGGCCACCGTCGGGGCCCGACTACGACTATGCCGGCTTGCAGGCGCTGATCGCCGAGGCCCGCGCCGGGCTCGACGCGTTCACCCCCGAGGTGGTGGAGGGCTTCGCGGGGCGGGACGTGGTGTTCCGTGTCGGCGAGCTCACGCTGCCGTTCGTCGCCGAGGATTTCCTGATGTCGTTCTCGTTGCCGAATCTGCACTTCCATGCCACCACGGCCTACGACATCCTGCGAATGAAGGGCGTGCCGGTCGGTAAGCGCGATTACCTGGGTCAAATGCGCGTCAAACGGTAGCGGGTTCGGATTCGACCTTTCCCGCAGATGCCCCTCGGACGGGGGCTACCGACCCACTACCAGGCAGTCCTGCCCCTGCGTTTTCAACCGATCGCACAGGGACCGAGCCTCATCCTCGGGCATGGGCTCGGTACGCACCAGGTAGAAGCGCCCCGAGCGCTGGACCTCGATGCCGATGTCACCCAGGGCATCGGCCAGGCGCTGCTCCAGATTCTGGACGCCCTGGCGCGCCCGCGCTTCGCTCTGGAACGCCGCGAGCTGCACCCGATGAGTGTAGGTCGCCTCTTCGGCGCGGCGCCGCTCTTCCTCGAGCCTGGCCTGCTCCCGGGCCTCGGCCTCCCGCGCCGACGCCTCGATCTCGCTGGCGCGCTGCCGGGCCTGCTCGGCCAGCGGCGTGCCCGAATGTTGCTCGGCGAAGGCGCGCAGGGCCTGGACGTCCCGGGAGTCCTGTAGCGCCTCCCATTGCCGGGTTCGCGCAAGCTCCGAGAGCCGCGCGCGGGCCTGCTCGGCCTCCTCGCTTTGCGGGAACTCCGTCAGGAACTCCTCGTACGCCGCTGCCGTATCGGCTTGTCTCGCCTGCTCCCAAAGCTGGGCCCGGCGCATCTCGTCGATGCGCTGCCGGGCCTGCTCGGCGTTGGGGCTCTCCGGGTAGGTCTCCAGGAACTCCTGGTACCCAGCGATGGTGCCGGCCTCCTGCGCTTCTTCCCAAGCGGCCTGCTGCCGATCGCAACCGGTGAGCAGCGCAGCCACGAGAACGATCAGGGCCGGGAGTAGGGCGTGGGTTCTGGTCATGGAATCCTCCTGTCAGTCGTAGATTCGAGTCCGCTCGTCGCCGGGGCCCGCGCAGACAACTGACAGGCGGGGCATCTCCCCGTTACATTCCGGCACTATCCGGGCCGGGCGTAATGCCCGACCAGCTCCGCCTCATCGAGCACGTGCCCCTCGACCTGTCGTTCCAGCTCGTCCCGGGGCAGCCCGGGCTCCGCGTCCAATGGCGCGTCCAGGGCCAGCAGGCGGAAGTGGTATTCGTGCGCGGGCCCCAGGGGAGGCTCGGGGCCGTCGTAACCGATGTTCTCGAGGTCGTTGCGCCCCTGCTTGAGCTCTCCGTTCCGGGTTCGCGCCCGGTGCCCGGCCGCCCCCTCCGGCAGCGAGCGCTGTTCCGGAGGAATCCCGTAGATGATCCAGTGGGCGAAGGGGCGTGGGTCTCGCGAGCGGTCCACCAGCAGCAGCGCCAGCTCCCGGGTCTGTTCCGGAACCTCGTCCCATTCCAGCGGTGGTGAGAGGTCGTCCCCGTCCTTGGTGTAGCGCAGCGGAATGTCTCCGCCGGGTTCGAATGCCTTGCTGGCCAGTTGCACGGGCATCACCTCGCGTTGGTTCAGGCGGCTGTGAGGATCTGGTCGTAGGCGTTGCCGAGGTCCACCCGCAGCAGCGCGGCGGCGAAACGGGCGAAGTCGCTGCGGCTCACGTGCCGGGCCAGCGCCTGCGGGCTGTCGCCCAGGTTCAGGCGCTGGCCGGCCTTCAGCACGCGCGCATCGGCGTAGGGGTAGACCTCGTCCCACACCACCTGGACCTCGCGCAGGAAAATGTCGGCGCCGATGTTGCCGATTCCCTTGAATTCCGTCAGGAGCTTTCTCTCCCGCGCCGGATCCCGTTCGGCCGCCTCGCGCAGCCGGCGCAGGTCCCCGCCGTAGGCCTCCAGCAGGTGCTCGGCGGTCTGGCCGAGCATGGTGGACGTACGCTCGTCGTAGCGCTTGTAGCCGTGCCAGGTGATGACGTCCACCCGCTGTTGCCAGGTGGCTTCGGCCATCTTCTGCGGCGTGGTCAGGCCGGCCTCGATCAGGGCGCGCGCCGCCCGGATGGCGTTGTCGGCGGGAATGCGCGCGCTCAGCAGCAGCGCTGCGTAGAGCAGTTGAAACAGCGGTGCAGGGGTGTTCTTCGCCACCGGGATTCGAAGCTCTTCGGCCACGGTGCGGCCGTACTCGTCGAGCAGCACTTTGACCAGTGATTTGCGGCTCGGGCTGGTCACGTCGCTTCCTCCCGTCGCCTCGCTCCTCGGGGTGCTGCAAAAGGCGTTCCGCTCTCGAGGGCCTTCAGCGGCGGCCGCAGCGGCCGTGTCGGGGACGGACACCATTACGGCCGGCGCGCTCGCGCCTCGAAGAACCTCCAGATGGCCTCCGCACCGTTCAGGTCCCGGCAGGTGGCGCCGACCAGGGCAGCGGGGAACCGTGCGGTGGGATGCGGCAGCGTGTGCCCGCCCCCTTGGACGACCATCAGGGCTACCCGCGATCCTTCACCGCTGGTCCACTGCCGGGAGACCGCCGTCGTACCGTCATCGGCATGCACATCCGCGTGTTCCTGCACGGTGGGCGCGTCGTCGATGCCGGCCAGTGCAAGGAAGTAGTCGGCCGTCGCTTCCGCCGAGACCACCCGGCCGAGCAAGACGTTGCCGGGCGCGCGGACCACGCCGCCCATCCAGGGATTCACCGGATCGGCGGTACCGGTCACCAGCATCATCGAGACCGCCTGGCGACGCTCCGCGCAGGCGCGCTCTTCCGCCACGGGGAGGTGGGCGCCGATGGCGGCGAACGCGTCGAAGCGCTCCGGTGCTTCGAGGGCCAGGCGGAACACCATGTGGCCGCCGTTGGAGTAACCGACCACGTACACGGCGGAGAGCGGTCGGCCGATGTCGGTCGTCACGTGATCGGCTATGGCGCTGAGAAAGGCTACGTCATCCACGCCCTGCAGCGCGGCGCGATACGGTGCCTCCTTGCGACAGTCGTTCCACTGTCGCCCGAGGGCGTCCGGATAGGCCACGACGAAGCCGTGATGGTCTGCCAGCCGCTCGAAGGCGGCATCGGTCAGGCGCCGAAAGCGCTCGCCGGTGCCACCGGAGCCGTGCAAGACAATCACCAGTGCGGGCTCTGCTCCCAGCGGCTCGGGCCGGTAGAGTCGCACCGTGCGGTGCAACCCCTGCACCCGCAGTACAGACACCGGCAAGGGCTCGACGGATCGAGGATCGTTCGCGTCTGGCGACGCCGGTGCCGCGGCGAAGAACGTTGTTGCCGCGAGCAGAAACGACACGGCCGCCGTGTGCGTCGTTCGTGGCCACCGGGCCGTCGCGTCCGTTACTGGAATCACGCTTCGGTCTCCGATGCGGGCGCACGTGCAGGGCCTTTCAATCCCGGGACGAAGGCCGGCACCCGGGCACGATAGGTCCGGTAGTCGTCGCCGAGCTCCGCAATGAGGTCCGCTTCCTCAAAGGGCGTTGCCGCCAGCACGTAGGCGGCCGCCGCAATCGCAAAGGTGAGCTGACCCGCTGTCATGTGAGGCGTGAGCCAGGGGGTGAGCATCCATCCCAGGCTGATGGGATGACGCATCAGGCCGTACAGCCACCGCTCCGAGAGTCCACCCGCTCGGGCTTTCGCGCCGCGAATCCGATCCAGGGCCTGCCGCAGCCCGAAGAACTGCAAATGGCCGAAGTGGAAGGTGGCCGCAAACATCACCAGCCACACGGCGAGGTAGGCGCCGATGATCATCGAAGCCCACACCGTGTCGTCGACCTGCCAGACGGTGTACGGCACGGGACGCCAGAAGATCACGAGCAGCGCGGTCATCGCGGCGGTCATGTAGAGGTACGTGGCTCGCTCCAGGGACGGCGGCACGAGGCGCGTCCACCAGGCTTTGAAGCTGCGCCGCGCGGTGATGGAGTGGTGCAGGCCGAACAGCAGCACCAGCCCGGCATCGAGGGGTACCGCCAGCCATGCCGGCGCCGGGGGACCATCGTTGATGCCCTTGGGCACGCCGAAGTCGGCCAGGAAGCCGACGATGTACAGTATATTCAGCATGGCCAGCGCGTAGGCGCCCGCCGCATACAGCACAACACCGCATCTCGCGATCATCACGCATCTCCGGATGAGCAACTCGGGAAGCGGCATTCTCGTCGTTGGGTGGAGAGATTGAAGAGGCAAAACACACAGGATCGTGCCGATTGCGCCAGACTACCCTCGCCATCACGGCCTAAACGGCAGGTGGCGCTCCTCGCCATGCCGTCGGCGCACGCGAGCGCCCTCTACGGCGCGTTCGACATCCTGAGCACGGCCGGCATGAGCGTCGAGGGGGGCAATGCCGCGACCGGAGAAGCGGCCATTGAGCCGGTGATCGTCGCTGCGGATACGGGCCCGGTGGTGGGCTGGAACGGGGTGATCATCCACCCCCACTGCACTGTGGAGGGTTGCAGCACGCCGGATGCGGTCTTCGTTCCTTCCCTGGGGGAGCCCGACGGCACCATGCCTCCGTTCGAGCCGCGCGTTCTCGACTGGGTCCGCGAGCAGTACCGACGTGGCGCCATCATCGCCGCCGCCTGCGCGGGAGTCGCGGTGCCGGCGGCCGCGGGGCTGCTGAACGGCGAGAAGGCCACGTCCCACTGGGCCTACGTCGGGCAGTTCCGGCGTGCCTTCCCCGACGTCGAGCTCGAGGCCGAGCGGGCGCTGGTGCTGAGCGGCGAGGAGTCGCGTCTGGTCACCGCCGGAGGGGGCTCCCTGTGGACGGATCTGGTGCTGTATCTCATCGCCCGGCTGGTGGGGCAGGAGGCCGCCGTCCAATCCTCCAAGCTGTATCTCGTGGACTGGTCGCGGGACAGTCAGCTTCCCTACGCCTGCATGCAGGAACGGCTCCAGCACGCGGACAGCCTGATTCGCAAGGCCCAGGCCTGCATCACGGATCACCTGGTGGAGCCGGACGTGCTGGTGCGCGCGCGGGAAGCGACCGCCCTGACCAGGCGCACCTTCGAACGCCGCTTCAGGAGCGCCACGGGCGTGTCGCCCGTGCGCTACCTGCAACAGCTGCGGGTGGAGCGCGCCAAGGAGATTCTCGAGCGCAGCGACACGCCGGTGGAGGACGTGGCGGACCGGGTGGGGTACAGCGATCCGGCGTCATTCCGGAGGCTGTTCAGCCGCCTGGTGGGCGTGACGCCCGCCGAGTATCGGCGGCGCTTCGGCGCGAAGTGGTAAGGCCGTTTTCCGCCGGTCGTTCCCCGGTGGGATCAGATCATGCGCACCGGGATGTCGCCGAGCCCCAGGTTGTTGCGCTCCAGGATGCGGTCGGCCCGGTAGCTGGAGCGCACCAGGGGGCCCGCGGCCACTTCCAGAAAGCCCAGGCTCAGGCCCCAGTCCCGGTAGCGCTCGAACTCCTCGGGGGGCACCCAGCGCGCCACGGGCAGGTGATTCAGGGTGGGGCGCAGGTACTGGCCGAGGGTGACGATATCCACGCCCTGAGCCCGCAGGTCCGCCATGGCCTGGCGGATCTCGCCGTCTTCCTCGCCGAGGCCCAGCATCAGGCTCGACTTGGTGAGGATCTCCGGGCGGTGCGACTTGGCGTGGGCCAGCACGTCCAGGGTCTGTCGGTACCCCGCCCGGGGATCGCGCACCACGTGGGTCAGCCGCTCGACCGTCTCGAGATTCTGGGCGAACACGTCGAGGCCCGACTCCACCACCGTCTCCACCGCGGCCTGGCTGCCGGAGAAGTCGGGGGTGAGCGCCTCCACCGCGGTGAGGGGGTTCACGGCCTTGATGGCGCGGATGCAGGCGGCGTAGTGGCCGGCGCCGCCGTCGGCGAGGTCGTCGCGGTCCACGGAGGTCAGCACCACGTAGCGCAGGTTCATGAGCCGGACCGACTCGGCGGCGTGGGCCGGTTCCTCGGGATCGAGCCAGCCCCGGGGATTGCCGGTGTCCACGGAGCAGAAGCGGCAGGCCCGGGTGCAGACGTCGCCCATGAGCATGATGGTGGCGGTGCCGTTGTTCCAGCATTCGCCGATGTTCGGGCAGTGGGATTCCTCGCAGACCGTGGCGAGCCGGTGCTCCTTCACGGTCCGGCGCACGGTCTCGTACTTCTCGCCGCCGCCGAGGCGCACCCGCAGCCACGAAGGCTTGCGGCCGCTGGGCTGGGCGGCGTTGGTGTTGCGCTTGATGCCGTCCTTGATGGCGGCGACGCCCCGGGCATTCTTGAACTTCTCGCCGCTGCGGGCGCGGCCTTCGGAGGCGGGGGTGTCGGCGTGCTCGTCCATGGGCGCCATTGTACCCCCTCGCGGGGCCGTTGCCTCCAGGGTGGAGGGCGGGCTACGCTTCGAGGGTCGTTGGGGAGGGTCGTCGTGGTTTCCATGATTTCCGCCGGGCCGGCGGTTGGGCCGCCGAGGCCGCATCGGGCATGTCCAGCATGAGTCGGGAGTTGCCGGTCATCACCCCCCGGGTGCGCTGGCTCTACGGTATCGGCTCCGCCGCCTACGGGGTCAAGGACAACGGCTTCTCCTATTTCCTGCTGTTCTACTACAACCAGGTACTGGACCTCTCCGGCGCCTACGCCGGCCTCGCCATCCTCATCGCCATGTTCTTCGACGCCGTTTCCGATCCGGTGGTGGGGTTGTGGTCGGACAACACCCGGTCCCGCTGGGGCCGGCGGCACCCGTTCATGTACGCCTCGGCGTTCCCGGTCGCGTTCGTGTACTTCTTCCTGTGGAACCCGCCGGAGCTCTCCCAGTTTGGCCTGTTCGTCTATCTGACGGTGGCCTCCGTGCTGGTGAGGTTTTTCATTACCCTCTACGAGATCCCCTCCAGCGCCATCGTGGCCGAGCTCACCGACGACTACGACGAGCGCACCCGCATGCTGGGCTACCGGTACATGATGGGCTGGTACGGGGGCCTATTCATGGCGGTGCTGAACTGGGGCGTGTTCATGGTGCTGTTCGGCGCCGCCTCCGAGACCACCTACCGGGTGTACGGCAGCATCGGCGCGGTGATCATGCTGGTGACCATCCTCGGCTCGTCTGCCGGGCTGCACCGCTACATCCCGTACCTGAAATCGCCGCCCCAGCGCGCCTCCTATCGGTTCCGCGAGCTGTTCCGCGACCTGCGCGAAACGCTGGCGAACCGCAACTTCGCGGCGCTGTTCTTCGCGGGGCTGTTCGCCTTCATCGGCGCCGGGGTCGCCACCAACTTCGACACCTACATCATCACCCATTTCTGGGAGTTCGACCCCGCTCAGTGGCGCTGGGTGATCGCGTCGTTGTTCATTTCCGCGCTGCTGCCGCTGTACTTCGCGCCGCGCATCACCGCCCGCTGGGACAAGAAGCGCAGCGCCATGGGCATCTACGCCTTCCAGATCGTCTTCTCGGCGGCGCCGGTGCTGTTGCGGCTCGCCGGCTGGTTCCCCGAGAACGGCCACCCGCTGCTGTTCCCCATCATCTGGATCCACGCCATCGTCAACGTGGCGGTGATCGTGCTCTTCGGGGTGGTGCAGTCGTCCATGCTGGCGGACATCGTGGAGCACAGCCAGATGTCCACCGGGCGCCGCGAGGAGGGACTGTTCTTCGCCTCGCGCTCGTTCGCTCAAAAGGCCACGTCCGGCATCGGCGCCTTCATCGCCGGCATTGCGCTCGACCTCATCGAGTTCCCCGTGGGCGCAACCCCCGGCACGGTGGATGAGCAGACCCTCTGGCAGCTCGGGTTCATCTACGGCCCGGTACTCATGGGTTTCTACCTGCTGGCACTGGTGTCCATCGGCTTCTACCGGATCACCCGAAGTGGTCACAACGAGAGGGTGAATGTGTTGCGAGGGGCGACAGCGGAATGAGGTGCCGCTTTCCGCTTTCCGCTGTCCGCTTTCCGCTGGAGCGTGGCCGCAACCTTCTGGCGGATAGCGCTTTCAGCTTTCGGCTTTCGGCAAGAGCGACATCGCCAGATTCTGGCGTAATGCTTCCTGCTGATAGCCGATAGCCGATAGCCGATAGCTGATCGCCATTCCTGCGGAAAGCGGACAGCGGACAGCGGACAGCGAAATCATGCCCCCTTCCGTCCCAACTCCCTCATCCGCCCCAGCCATTTCTCGCGGGTGGCGTCGCTGACGTTCTCCACCTGGCCGAACAGGGTTTCCCGCACCGGCGAGATGCCGGCGAATTTCAGCACGTTTCGCTCCAGGCTCTTCAGGCTGTGGGCGCCGAAGTACAGCCGGTAGGCCAGGGCCGGCATGCCCATGGTCACCACCACCCGGGCGGAACGCCCTTTGAGCAGCTTGCGGTAACGCCCGGCGGGACCCGGCTCGAAGGCGAAGTCGTAGCGGAACACCTGCTCGAGAAAGCCCTTCAGCAGCGCGGGCATGGTGCCGAGCCACAGCGGGTAGACGATGACGAGGTGATCGCTGGTGCGAATCACCGACTGGGCTTCCTGCACCGCTTCCGGCCGCTCGCCGTGCTCGAATTCCTCCTTGCTGCGAATGAGCGGCAGCGCCAGGGTCGCGACGGGGATGGTGCGGACCTCGAAACCGGCGCTCTCCGCGCTCGCCCGGTACGCGTCCGCCAGGGCGTGGCAGAGGTGGTGGCGGTCCGGGTCCGGATGGCCCTGAATGATGGCAATGCGTCTCGGCATGGGCGCTCCTTGGCTGGCTTCCGGGCGAAAGCATACCCATCCCGGCGGCCCGACCGGTATGCTCGGTCCTCATGAACGACGACCGGCGGCGGGAGATCTTCCTCCAGATACACACCGGCCTGCCCCGGGAAGCGCCCGGCGACTTCGCCAGCACGCGGCGCGCCCTGGAGCTCGCTTCGTCCCGGCGTCCCCGGGGCGCGCCCGTGCGGAGGGTGCTGGACGTGGCCTGCGGGCCCGGCATGCAGACCCTGCATCTGGCCGGCCTGATGCCGCAGGCGCGCATCCTGGCCGTTGACCTGCACATGCCGTACCTGCGCGAGTTGGATCGGCGCTGCGCCCGCGCCGGCGCGGGGGGCCGGGTAACGCCGGTCCGTGCCGACATGCGGCGGCTGCCCGTGGCGCCCGGGAGCGTCGATCTCATCTGGTGCGAGGGTGGGGCGTACATCATGGGCGTGTCCGAAGCGCTCTCCGCCTGGCGGGTGCTCCTGCGCCCAGGCGGCGCGGTGGCTTTCACCGATGCCGTCTGGCTGCGCTCCGACCCGCCGGAGGCGGTCAGGGCGTTGTGGACCGAGTATCCGGCCATGGCCGACAGGGAAGGGATTCGCCGCCGGGTGCGGGGCGCCGGATTCGAGCTGATCGGTGATTTCGTGCTGCCGCCATCCGCCTGGTGGGATGACTACTACGGTCCCATGGAACAGCGGCTCACGGTGTTGCGGGAGGGCTACGCCGGCGATCCGGAGGCGCTGGCGGTGCTGGAGGCCGAGGGTCGGGAAATCGACGTCTATCGCCGCTATGGCGACAACTACGGGTATGCCTTCTTCGTCGCCTCGTTCGAACGCTAACGCCGGCACGTCCCTTGCAGCACTGGCCTCGAGGTACGACGGATGGCACGGAAGCACGAGGTCGGAATCCCGCTGGAGCGCCTGGCCGAATGGGATCACCAGAGCGAGGCAGATCTCCGTTGCACGCAGAATGGCGCCTTCAAGCAGGTGCTCGGTGAGGCCGTGGCGGCGCTGGGGCGGGCGAGGCTCGAGTACGCGCTCATGGGCGGCATCGCGTCGACCGGCCTCGGCAGGCCGCGCTGGACGCACGACATCGACGTGTTCGTACGCCCAGGGGAGGCCGAAGCGGCGCTCGAGGCCCTGGCACAGGCGGGGTTCGCGACGGAGCGTACCAACGCCTCGTGGTTGTACAAGGGCTTCAAGGACGGTGTGCTGGTGGACGTGATCTTCCGCTCCACGGGTGGATTCTACCTGGACGACGAGATGATCGCGCGGTCGGTCGAGCGTGAGTTCATGGGCCACCGAGTGCGGCTGATTGCGCCCGAGGATCTGCTGGTGATCAAGGCGGCGGTGCACGACGAGGGAGGTCCGCGTCATTGGCACGATGCCCTGGGCGTCATCGGCGTGAACGAGCTCGATTGGGACTACCTCTTGAGGCGTGCGCGCCAGGCCCCACGGCGCGTGCTGAGCCTGCTGGTGTATGCGCACTCGCTGGACATGGCCGTGCCGAATTACGTGGTGCGCACGCTGTTCCAGGAGATCTACGAAAGCTGACCGGCGGCGGAACCCAGCTCATGGAGCCGAAGCACCTGGTGGGCCAGATTCGCGAGGCACTGGCGACGGATCCTCGCACCAACGTGCTGGACGTCACCATCAAGATCGCCGGCCGCAAGGCGTTCATCATCGGCGAGGTGGCGTCGAGCACGCGCAAGCAGGCAGCCCTGGAGGTGGTCCGCGAGGTGCTGCCTCCGGACATGGAAGCAGTCGACGAATTATGGATCGCGAGATACAGCGAACCGGGACGGCCGGAGAATCTCGGGTAGTGCGAATTGCCGCGGTCGGTGATCTGCACGTCGGACTCGACATGCGCGGCGAGCTGCGTCCGAGCTTCGCGGCGCTTGCGCAGGACGCGGACGTGCTGCTGCTCGCGGGCGATCTGACCCAGCACGGTTCCCGCGACGAAGGCAGGCTGCTCGCCGAGGAGATGGCGGATGTGGGTGTGCCCACCGTCGCGGTGTTGGGCAACCACGACTACCATCTGGACGCCCAGGACGTGATCCGCGCGGATCTGGAGGGGGCGGGGATCACGGTGCTCGAGGGTGAGAGCGTGGTACTGGAGCTCGCCGGCCGTCGTGTGGGCATCGCCGGGGTCAAGGGGTTCGGCGGCGGTTTCGCCGGTGCCTGCGGCTCGGAGTTCGGGGAGCTCGAGATGAAGTCGTTCATCCGCCACACCAAGGACACTGCCCGACAGCTGCTGCATTGCCTCCGGGCCATGCAGTGCGACATCCGCGTGGCGCTGACCCACTACGCGCCCACCAAGGACACGCTGCTCGGCGAGAAGCTGGAGATCTACCCGTTCCTCGGCTCCCACCTGCTGGGGGAAGCCATCGACGAGGCAGGCTGTGACCTGGCGGTGCACGGTCACGCGCATCACGGCTCCGTACGGGGCATCACCCCCGGCGGCGTGCCGGTCCGCAACGTGGCGAAGCCCTTGATCCACACCGCCTATCAGCTGTACGCATTGCGAGAGGGGGATCGAGAGGCCGCTTCCTGGGAGACGCCATCGGCCAGGGCGCGGTCGATTCCATGAGACACGCGAGCAAAGAGACGCTCCGCTCCATCGTTATTGTTGCGTCGACACGGCCTCGAACCCGCTCACCACGTCCAGGAGCTCGGCGGTGATGGTGTCCTGGCGGGCGCGGCGGTAGGCCATGGTCAGCGTTTCCAGGTGCTCGTCCACGTTGCGCTGGGCGGACTGCATGGCGTCGAGCCGGGCGGCGTGCTCGCTGGCCTGGGACTCGGCGCAGGCCCGGAACAGGGAGACGAACAGATACTGGTGCAGCAACCGGCTCGCCAGCAGCTCGCGCGCCATGGTGAAAATGGGGAGGCTGGGACCGGGCCAGCGCGGTCCCGCGGCGTCGTGGAGCTGCCGCAGGTCCAGGGGCAGAAGGGAGAGCGATCGGGGCTCGTAGCCACGGCTGGTGCTGTGCTGGTTGTAGAAGAGGAACAGCGCATGGAGCTGCCTGTGCTGGCGCCAGTGGTCGATCGTGAAGAGCAGCTGCTGGACGGTGGCCGTGATCTGGGGCGGCGAGGCCGGCAGCATCAGATCCGCTTCCACATTCATGCCGGCGTGGGTCAGGCTGTCGGCGGCCCGGGCGCCCACCGCCAGCAGCAGCGGCTCGGGACCGGCGTCGGCGGCCTTGCCGGCGGCGACGAGCTGCTCCCGAGCGAATCCGGTGATTGCCTCATTGAAGCGTCCGCAGAGGCCGTGGTCGGAGCCGAATACCACGGCGCCGATACGCTCGTGTTCCTGGCGGCGCCGTGAAGTCGTCAGCGGGGCAGCCGCGTCCCGCAGCACCACGTGCAGGCCGAGCTGCACGGTGCGGGCGTACCCCGACAAGGCGGCCACCGCCTGCTCGTACTGGCGGATGCGGGCGGCGGAAAGGGCCTTCATGGTCCGGACGATGGTGCGCAGGTCGTTCACGCCGTCGAGCTGCTGCTGCAGGTGTTCCAGCGAATCCACCGATCACCCCGGGGCGGAAGCCTGCTCCACCGCGACGCGCGCCAGATCGAGCAGCCGCTGCCGGTCCGCCTCGGTGAGCGGCTCGCCAGACTCAATGCGCCGGCACAGCGGCTCGGCCTCGGCGGAGAGGCGTTGTTGAATGCGCCGCTCCAGGGCGGCCACCTGATCCGTGGGAACCTGGTCCAGGATGCCGGCGTTGATGGCGTGCAACAGGGCGATCTGCTCGCTGGCGGAGAGGGGCCGATGCTCGGCCTGCTTGAGCGCCTCGCGCACCCGGCGGCCGTGCTCGATGATACGTCGGGTCTCCGGGTCCAGACGGGTGGCGAAGCGGGCGAAGGTTTCCAGCTCCTCGAACTGGGAGTAGGCGAGACGCAGGTCGCCGGCCACGTCACGCAGCGCCGGGAGCTGGGTCTTGCCTCCCACCCGAGAGACGGACTTGCCCACGTCCACCGCCGGAAGCTGGCCCTGACGAAACAGGGTGGGCGACAGGTAAACCTGGCCGTCAGTGATGGAGATGAGGTTGGTGGGAATGTAGGCGGAGATGTCCTGGGCCTGGGTCTCCACCACGGGCAGCGCGGTGAGCGAGCCGCCACCGCGGGAGGGGGCCAGGTGGGTGGCCCGCTCCAGCAACCGGGAATGGATGTAGAAGATGTCGCCCGGATAGGCTTCCCGGCCCGGTGGCCGGCGCAGCAGCAGCGACAGCTCCCGATAGGCGCGCGCGTGGCGGGTCATGTCGTCGTAGACGATGAGCACATCCTGGCCGCGCTCCATGAAGTATTCGGCCATGGTGGTGGCGGCGTAGGGGGTGATGAAGCGCAGTCCCGGGGGATCCTCATCGGAGGCCACGACGACGATGGAATGCTCCAGGGCCCGGTTTCGCCGCAGGGTCTCGACCACCCGGGCCACGGCGGTGCCGCGCTGGCCGATGGCGCAGTAGACGCAGATCACGCCCTTGTCGCGCTGATTGATCATGGTGTCCACGGCCACCGACGTCTTGCCGGTTTGACGGTCGCCGATGACGAGCTCGCGCTGGCCCCGACCGATGGGAATCAGCGCGTCGATGACCTTGATGCCCGTCTCCAGCGGCACGGTGACCGGGGCGCGGTCGATGATGGCCGGCGCCGGCCGCTCGGCGGGGCGGCGCTCGCGGACGTTCGGCGGCCGCCCGTGGTCCAGCGGTCGGCCCGTGGCGTCGATGACGCGGCCGAGCAACTCCTCTCCCACCGGCGCGTCGGCCTCGCGGCCCGTACCTTCCACCTCCGCGCCGGCGGAGAGCCGGTCGCTGTCGCCGAGCAGGATCACGCCTACGCCCTCCGGGTCCAGATTCACGGCAATGCCCAGCACGCCTCCGGGGAACCGGATCAGCTCCTCCGAGCCGAGGCTCGGCAGCCCGCGCACCCGGGCGATGCCGCCGCCGACCTGCAGCACCACACCGGTTTCCCGGACTCGCAGCGGCGGGGCAGTGCTGTCCAAGGCTCTGCGCAGGGTGGCCATGGTGTCGTCCAGGAGCTCCTGCAGCGCCATCTCAACCGCCCTCGTGGCCGTCCGGCGCGGGGTGTTTCTCGCCGAACAGCGCGTTGACCTGCCGGGTCAGGTCGTCCAGATAGCGGGCGACGTTCCACTCCAGGCGCTCGCCGCCCGCCGTGAGCCGGATCCCGCAGGCGAGCTCGGGGAGGTGCCGGTACTCCAGCTTCACGGGTGCGCCGGCGGCGGACTCCAGCGCCGAGGCGAGGTGGGCACGCAGCTCTGCGCCGAGCTCGAAACTCGTGGCGACTTCCACCGCGCCGGCATTTCCGGTCAGCGCCTGCCGGACCCGGGGGTCCGCCTCCTGAAGCCGCGTGAGGAACACCTGCACGATCTGCTCCTCCAGCTCGCTGTCAGCGAGCTCCCTGAGTACTTTCCGGGTCATGGCGTCCACGGCCTCGACGGCTTCGCGCCGCAGCCGGGCGAGGAACTCCGCCTTCTCCGCCTCGACCTGCTGGTGCCAGCGGCCACGCAGCTCGGCCAGCTCGGCGCGCAGCGCGTCGAGCAGCCGCTTGTGCTCGTTCTCGGCGGCTACCCGGGCTTCGTTCAGCAGCCGCTCGCGGTCTTCCTCGAGCCGCGCCACGGCCCGCTGGTGGCGGGCGGCGGACTCGTCGGCCGCCTGCTCGCGAAGCTCCGCTTCCCCCAGCCGCTCGGCGATGTGCCGCTCCCGTTTCTCCATGGCGCTGGTGATGGGCCGGTAGAGAAAGCGCCGCAACAACCACACCAGGATCAGGAAGTTGACGATCTGCGCAGAGACGGTGATCCAGTCGATGGTCACGGATCAGCTTCCCACGGCGCCGGCCGCCGGGTTCCAGAAGGGGTTGGCGAACAGCAGGATCATGGTCACCACGAAGCAGTAGATCGCGGTGGACTCGATCATGGCGAGCCCCACGAACAGCGTCCGGGTGATGGTGCCGGACTCGTCCGGTTGTTGGGCGATGGCCGCCAGCGCCTGGGCCACCGCCCGACCCTCGCCGAGGGCGGGCCCGATGGAGCCGATGGCGATGGTCAGCCCGGCGGTGAAGATGGAGATCACGGCGATCAGTGACGCGTTGTCCATGGAGTCCTCGAGCTCAGTCCGGTTGCGTGGGCCGCGCGGACGTCTGCTCGTGCGCCGACGCCGCGGAAGCGATGTAGACCATGGCCAGGATGGCGAAGATGTAGGCCTGGATCATTCCCGTGAGCAGCCCGAGCAGCTGCATGACCACGGGGAAGAAGTAGGGGGTGAGGCTGAGCAGGATGGCGGCGATGACGGTGCCGCTCATGATGTTGCCGTATAGGCGTACCGCCAGGGCCACGATGCGGGAGATCTCGCCGATGATGTTGAACGGCAGCATCAGCCACGTGGGCCGGACGTAGTGCCCCAGGTAGCGCAACGGCCCCTCGTCGACGATGCCGTAGAGGGGCACGGCGACGAACACGCACAGCGCCAGCGCGGTGGTGGTGGAGAGCGAGCCGGTGGGGGCCATGTACCCCGGCACTACGTTGAGCAGGTTGGACACGGCGATGAACAGGAACAGCGTGCCCACGAACGGCAGGAACCGGCCCGGCTCCTGGTGGCTCACCTGGCGGATCTGCTCGCGCATGCCGCTGACCACTACCTCCAGCAGGTTCTGCCACCGCGACGGCGACGCTTCGGCGGAAAGGCGCCGGGTGACGAGCCAGGCGCTGACGGTCATGAGCGCCATCACCAGCCAGGTGAAGGCCAGGGTGGCGTTGAGCCTGAAGGTGCCACACTGCCACAGCACGAGGTCGTCCGGGCTGATGGTCATGGCCGCTCCGCGCGCTGGGGAGCCAGCCGGCCGACGATGACCAGCCGGGTCACGGTGAAGCCCCCGGCGGCGGCGAGCAGGGCGGCGAAGCCGCCGAGCCGGGCCAGCGCATAGAAGACGCCGAGGGCCACGGCGAGGCGCAGCGCCAGCGCACCGCCCAGGCGCAGCCACGGTCGCCGGGCGGCGCCGATGCCGCGGACGCTGGTCCAAAGATTCCACAGGTACGCAGCCGCCAGCGCGGCGCCGGCGACGAAGCCGACTGCAACCTGCATCAGCGTCGCTTCAGTCACGTTCGCTCTCCTGCTTTATCCAGTACCAGGCGTTCAGGCAGCCGAGGGCCACGCCGATGAGGAGGAAGGTCAGGGTCCACGACACCTGGCCGGGGTAGCGCTCGTCGAGCCACAGCCCCAGAGCGATGCCGAGCAGGGTGGGTACGGCCACCGACCAGCCCACCAGCCCGAACATGCCGAGTCCGAACCAGGCCGCCCGCGGCCGGCGCGCCCGGCGGGCGAGCTTGCGCTCCGCCCGGCGGCCCACCTCGTCGCTCATGGGTGGCCGCCCATGCCTGGGCGGGCGCGGCTCAACCATGGCCGCCCTCCTGAATATCGCGGATACGGCGCAGCGCGCCGGCTTCCAGCCGGGCCAGCGCCGAGCGCGCCTTGCGCTCATGCTCGTCGAGCTCGAGGAAACGCTCCTCCACCAGCGCCTTCAGGCTCTGCAGCTCGTCGCCCCGCACACCGTTCAGGGTCGAAACCAGCACCTCCGCGCCGCACTTCACCAGCACGCCCTGGTCCACTGCCACGAACCGTTCCTGCTGTGCGGGGGTGACGAAGGTGAGCACGCCCGGTACCAGGGCCGTGGCGAAGTCGATGTGTCGGGGCTCCAGGCAGAAGTAGCCGTTCTCGGCCTCCGCGATCACCTTGGCCGCCGGCTCGTCCACCAGCACCTCGGTGGGCAGCAACACCCGCAGGAGCATCCGGCCATTCCCGCTCGGCGAGTCACTCGTCATGGCCGTTCTCCGCAAGGCGCCGGCGGGCCGCCGCCGCGGCTTCGTCGGCGTCGCCGACCATGTACAGGTCACGTTCGCTGGCGTCGTCGAACTCGCCGTCGAGGATCCGCTCGCAGCCGTCGACGGTGCGTTCGAGCGGGACCCGCCGCCCGGCCTTGCCGGTGAACTGCTCCGTGGTGAAGAAGGGCTGGGTGAGGAACCGCTCCAGCCGGCGCGCATGGCTCACCGTGCGGCGGTCTTCCCTCGAGAGCTCTTCCAGGCCCAGCATGGCGATGATGTCCCTGAGATCCTCGTACTGCGCCAGGGTGCTGCGCACGGCCTGGGCGACCCGGTAGTGACGGCTGCCCACCACCGAGGGGGTGAGCATCTTCGACGCCGTCTGCAGGGGATCGATGGCGGGGTAGAAGCCCTGGCTCGCCCGTTTGCGCGACAGCACGATGGAGGCGGAGAGGTGCGCGAAGATGTGGGTGGCGGCGGGATCCGTGAGGTCGTCGGCGGGGACGTACACCGCCTGCACGGAGGTGATGCTGGCGCTGCGGGAGCTGCAGATGCGCTCCTCGAGCTCCGCGAGCTCGGTGGCCAGGGTGGGCTGGTAGCCCACCCGGGAGGGCACCCGGCCCATGAGGCCGGAGACCTCGGTACCCGACTGCACGAAGCGGAAGATGTTGTCGATGAGCAGGAGCACGTCGCGCTGCGCCACGTCGCGGAAGTACTCGGCCACCGTCAGGGCGGCGTGGCCGACGCGGAACCGGGCGCCGGGCGGCTCGTTCATCTGCCCGTAGATCAGCACCGTCTTGTCGAGAACCCCGGAGTCGCGCATGTCGCGATACATCTCCTCTGCCTCGCGCACGCGCTCGCCGATGCCGCAGAACAGGCTCACGCCCTCGTACTGGGCCGCCATGTTGTTGATGAGCTCGTTGATGAGCACGGTCTTGCCCACCCCGGCGCCGCCGAACAGGCCGGACTTGCCGCCGCGTTCCAGCGGCGCCAGCAGATCGATGGCCTTGATGCCGGTTTCGAAGAGCTCGTTGCCGGTGGCCCGGTCGGCCAGCGGCACCAGCGGGCGGCGGATGGGCCAACGGGCCTCGGCCGCCACCGGCCCGCCCCCGTCCACCGGCTCGCCGAACACGTTCAGCATGCGGCCGAGCAGCGCGGGCCCCACCGGCATCTCCAGCAGGCCGCCGGTGTCGCGGACGGGGGTGCCGCGACTGAGCCCCCGGGTGGCGTTGAGGGCGATGCAGCGAACGGTGTCGGTGCTCGAGTGGCTGTGCACTTCCAGCACGATGCTTTCGTCGATGCCGGCGCGGAGCGCGCGGTTGCGGGGCGGCAGCGGCGGCGGAAAACGCACGTCCACCACATTGCCGCGAACGGCGGCGACGGTGCCGGAGGCTGGCTGCGGATCGACCCGTTCCATGGCTCCCTTGCCTCGGTCGGCCGGTGGCTCCTCGTCACAGCAGACTCGAACCGCAAGGCTCATGTCAATGCGCGAATTCCACGGTGAGCGTCGGCCGCGTATCTGCCATCATCTGACGCATGAACGAGAAGACCCACATCAATTTCTGGTACGTGGCGCTGGCGATCCTGGCACTGCTGCTGGGGCAGTGGTTCGCGGAAACCGCCAACGTGGAGCGGGTGCCCTACAGCGAGTTCCAGTCGCTGCTGGAGCAGGGCCGGATCGAGTCCGTGGAGGTGTCGGAAACCTCGTTGCGCGGCAAGCTGAAGGACCCGCAGACCGGCGCCGACACGGTCACCACCGTGCGGGTGGACCCGGACTTTGCCCGGGACCTGGCCGAGTACGACGTGGAGGTCACCGGCGTCGCCGAAAGCCAGTGGGTGGCGCTGGTGCTCTCGTGGGTGCTGCCCATCCTGATCTTCGTGGCCATCTGGCTGTACTTCATCCGCCGCCTGGCCGAGCGGCAAGGCATGGGCGGCATGATGGCGGTGGGCAAGAGCAAGGCCAAGGTCTACGTGGAAAAGGACACCCGGGTGACCTTCGAGCACGTGGCCGGGGTGGACGAGGCCAAGGACGAGCTCAAGGAGATCGTCGCCTTTCTCAAGGATCCGGCCAGCTACGGCCGTCTCGGCGCGCGGGTGCCGAAGGGCGTGCTGCTGGTGGGGCCACCGGGCACGGGCAAGACCCTGCTGGCCCGGGCAGTGGCGGGGGAGGCCGGGGTGCCCTTCTTCTCCATCAACGGTTCCGAGTTCGTCGAGATGTTCGTCGGCGTGGGGGCCGCCCGGGTGCGCGACCTGTTCGAGCGCGCCCGGCAGACCGCGCCGTGCATCATCTTCATCGACGAGCTGGACGCGCTCGGCCGCGCCCGCGGGGCCGGCCCCATGTTCGGCGGCCACGACGAGAAGGAGCAGACCCTGAACCAGCTCCTGAGCGAGCTCGACGGCTTCGATCCCAAGGAAGGCATCGTGCTCCTGGCCGCCACCAACCGCCCGGAGATCCTCGATCCCGCTCTGCTGCGGGCGGGGCGCTTCGATCGTCAGGTGCTGGTGGACCGGCCGGACCGGCAGGGGCGCCTGGCGATCCTCCAGGTCCACGTCCGCAAGATCCGGCTGGACCCGGCGGTGGATCTCATGCAGGTGGCGGCGCTCACCCCGGGGTTCAGCGGCGCCGACCTGGCGAACCTGGTGAACGAGGCGGCCATCGTCGCCACCCGCCGTGGCGGCGACTCGATCACTCTGGACGATTTCACCCGGGCCATCGAGCGCATCGTCGCCGGGCTCGAGAAACGCAACCGTCTGCTGAACCCGCAGGAGCGCAAGGTGGTCGCCTATCACGAGATGGGGCACGCGCTGGTGCGCCTGGCGCTGCCGGGGGCGGAGGTGGTCCACAAGGTCTCCATCATTCCCCGCGGCATCGGTGCGCTGGGCTACAACATCCAGCGGCCCACCGAGGACCGATACCTGATGACCGAGGACGAGCTGCTCGACAAGATGGCGGCGCTCCTCGGCGGCCGCGCCGCGGAGGTGCTGGTGTTCGAAAAGCTCTCCACCGGGGCCGCCGATGATCTGGCCCAGGTGACCCGCATCGCCCGGACCATGATCATGCGCTACGGCATGGACGAGACCCTGGGCCTGGTGAGCTACGGCGAGGAGCGGGAATCCATGCTGGGCCAGGACATGAGCTACGGCCAGCCCCGCTGGTACAGCGAACGGACCGCCTGGCAGATCGACGAGGCCGTGCGCGCATTGGTGGGGCGCGCGTTCGAGCGTGCCACTCGGGTGCTGCGCGAGCATCGGGCGCTGCTCGACGAGTACGCGGAGCGTCTGCTGGAAAAGGAAACCCTGACGGCGGAGGAGCTGCCGAAGCTCGGCCCGCCGCCGGAGGGGGACCGGCGGGCCGCGGCAGTCTGAGCGCGATCGCTGGCGCGATCCCGAGCGCGATCGCTGGCG
>JAWLGU010000026.1:36271-47528 GCA_041690675.1 Pseudomonadales bacterium
GGAGCGGGTGTTGAGCACGTCCTCCGGGCCGAGCCAGCCGCGCCGGGCCTGCTCCACCCCGAAGCGCATGAACTCCAGGGCGGCGGCGCTGTGGGCGTCCGAGTCGATGGCCACCGTCACCCCCAGCTCACGGGCCAGGCGGCAGCCGGCGTCGGTGAGGTCCAGCCGCTGCGGCTGGCTGTCTACCTCCAGGATGCAGCCCCGCTCCGCGGCGGCCTTCATCAGCCGCTCCAGGTCCACGTCGTACGGGGGGCGCTCGTTGATCAGCCGCCCTGTGGGGTGCGCCAGGATGTTGACGCAGCGGTTGTCCATGGCCCGCAGGATGCGTTCGGTTTGACGCTGGCGGGGCAGCGAGAAGCCGTAGTGCACTGCGCACACGGTAAGGTCGAGCTGCTTCAGAATGCGGTCGGGCAGGTCCAGGCGGCCGTTCTCCAGGATGTCGACCTCGCAGGCCTTGAGCACCACGATGCCGTCCAGACTCTCGTTGATCCGGTCGATCTCGGCGATCTGTGCGGCCAGGCGCTTGGCGTCCAGACCGTGGGCCACCGTGACGTGCTTGGAGTGATCGGCGATGGCGAGGTACTCGTAGCCGCGCGCCCGCGCCGCCTCGGCCATGGCGCGGATGGTGTCGTGGCCGTCGCTGGCCCGGGTATGGCAGTGCAGGTCGCCACGGATATCGCCCAGCTCCACCAGTCGCGGCAGCGCTCCCTGCTGGGCGGCTTCCACCTCGCCGCGATTCTCCCGGAGCTCGGGCGGGATCCACGGCAACCCCACGGCGTCGAACACCTCCTGCTCGGTGCGCCCGGCGATCCGGGCGTCACCCCGGAACACGCCGTACTCGTTGATCTTCAGCCCGCGCTTCACCCCCAGGGTGCGCACCGCGATGTTGTGTTCCTTGGAGCCGGTGAAGTAGTGCAGCGCCGCGCCGTAGCTCACCGCCGGCACCACCCGGAGATCCACGTGTATGCCCGAGCGCAGCCGTACCGTGGAGCGGGTGGAGCCGCGGGAAATCACCTCGGCCACCTGCTCGTAGGCGACGAAACGCTCCATCACCCGGGCGCCGCGGCGCGCCGTGACCAGAATGTCCAGATCCCCCACGGTGTCCCGGCAGCGGCGATAGCTGCCGGCCACGGTGACCGTGCCCACCCCGTGGATGCTCTCGAGGAAGGCCACCATGGGCGCGGCTGTCTGCTCGGCCTGGAGCCGGTTGACCCGGTGCCCCGCCTGGGCCACCTGCTCGATGCCGGCGAGGATCTTCGCCTCCGTCTTGGCGCCGAAACCCGGCAGCCTGCGCAGCCGGCCCTGCCGGACCGCGCGTTCCAGATCGGCGAGGCTGCGGATCTTCAGGCGCCGGTGCAGGGCTCGCACCCGTTTCGGTCCGAGCCCGGGCAGGCGCATGAGGGTGGCCAGCGCCGCGGGGGTGCGCCGCCGCACCTCCTCCAGGGCGGGGAGCGAGCCGGTCTCGACGATGTCGTGGATCTTCAGCGCCAGGGACTCGCCGATGAACGCCAGGGCGGAGAGGTCTTCGCCCCGGGCCACCAGGTCCGCCAGGCTGTGCGGGTGGCCGCGAACGGTGCGGGCGGCGTTGCGGTAGGCGCGCACGCGAAAGGGGTTGGCGTCACCGATCTCCATCAGATCTGCCAGCTCGTCGAGCAGGTCGGCGATCTCGCCGTTGCTGACCGCCGCGCGGTGCAGGCCGTGAGGCCCGGGCTCAGCGCCGCCAGGCGACCCGCAGGAGGGTTTCTCCCTTCTCGTACTCGTACTCCAGCTCCCCTTGGTATGCATGATGGAGCGCTTCGCCGATGCCCCGGGCGAGGTGCGCGTCGGTGAAGGTGAACACCGTGGCATCGTCCTCGAGGTGGCGCCCCATGATCCGCTTGAGCGGGTGCTCGGAGCGCTCGTGCTCCTCGTAGTTGCGGATCAGGTGCTCGATCTCGTCTTCGTGCTCGCGCAGAAACTCGCCCTGCAGGGTGAGGAACGCCGCGGGGACCCGGTCGCGGATGCGCTCGCAGGCCGGGCACCGGTGCTCGGCAGCGTCGGCGGGGACCGCCTCCCAGCGCCAACGGCCTTCCCGGTAGACCGCGCCGCAATCCGGGCACACGGCGGGCCCCGGGAGTTTGCGCTTGGCGTGGTAAGGGTCGTGCTCGAGCTCGCGCAGCAGCCGGTCTCTGCGGCCGCGGCGCAGGTAGCTGCCTGGTCGGTGGTGTTGCGGCATGAACGGGACCTCTGGTGTCGGACTCAGATCGAAAGCAAGAGCCAGGCCACGTCAGCCTTTGATGCACACCACCGGAGTGAGGCGCGCCACCTTGCGGGCCAGTCCGGCCCGGTGGGCGCAGTTCACCACCTCCGCCACGTTCTTGTAGGCCAGCGGCGCCTCCTCCGCCACGCCGCGCAGCGAGGGGCTGCGGATGACGATGCCCCGGGCCGCCAACTCGTCCACCAGCGCCCGGCCGCGCCAGCGGCGGGTGGCGGCGCGGCGGCTCATGGCTCGCCCGGCACCGTGGCAGGCGGAGGCGAAGGCGTGCTGCTCGCTTTCTCGGGTGCCAGCCAGCACGTAGGACTCGGTGCCCATGCTGCCGCCGATGAGCACGGGCTGGCCCGCCGCGGCCAGGGATCTGTCGAGCTCCGGATGCCCGGGCCCGAACGCCCGGGTAGCGCCCTTGCGGTGCACGTACACGTCCCGGCGGGTTCCCTCGACCTCGTGACGTTCCACCTTGCAGGTATTGTGGGAGACGTCGAACAGCATCGGGAGGAAACGGTCGGGGAAGAACTCCCGGAACACTTCCCGGGTGAGGTGACAGATGATCTGCCGGTTCGCCAGCGCGCAGTTGATGCCCGCCCGCATGGCACCCAGGTAGCGCTGCCCCAGCTCGGATCGGATGTGCGCGCAGGCCAGCTCCCGGTCGGGCAGGCGGATTCCGGCGGCGGGGGCGGCCAGCACCATTTCGCGGAGGAACTCGGTGCCGATCTGGTGGCCGAGCCCGCGGGAACCGCAGTGAATGGTGACCACGATCTCGCCGGTGCGCAGGCCGAAGGTCTCCGCGATCTCCGGCGCGAACAGCTCCTCCACGTGCTGAACTTCCAGGTAATGGTTACCGGAGCCCAGGGTGCCCATCTCGCGCCGCTGCCGTTCCTTGGCCTTGTCGGACACGTGCTCCGGGGCGGCGCCCGCCATGCGGCCGTTCTCCTCGATGCGCGCGAGATCCTCGGCCAGGCCGTAGCCTTCCCCCACGGCCCAGCTCGCCCCGCCGGTCAACATGGCGTCCATGGTCTCGCGGTCCAGGGTCAGCGCGCCGCGGCTGCCCACGCCGGCGGGGATAGCGGTGAACAGGGCGTTGGCCAGCGCCGTCTTGCAGGACTCCAGCTCTTCGATGGAAATTCCCGTCAGCAGCGTGCGGACGCCGCAGGAGATGTCGAAACCCACGCCGCCGGCACAGACCACGCCGTCCTCGGCCCGGAACGCGGCGACGCCGCCGATGGGAAACCCGTAGCCCCAGTGGGCGTCGGGCATGGCGTAGGAGGCGGCGACGATGCCGGGCAGGGTCGCCACGTTGACCATCTGCTCATAGACCTTGTCGTCCATGGCCTGGATCAGCGCCTCGTCGGCGAACAGCACGGCGGGAACCCGCATGCCGTCCCGAGGCGCGGCGCGCCATTCCGTGTCCGTGACCTTCTCGAACCGGGTGACGTCCATGGCTCGAGCCTCAGGTTGCCGTTACACGTCTACCACGCAGCGAGCGTGCCAGACACCGTGGTCGTCCCGGTGGACGTCCACCCCGGTGAGGGTGGCGCCTTTCACCTCCACGGCGGGTTGATGGCGCAGCCGGTCGACGGGCTCGCCCCAGGCTTCGCCGCGCAGCCGGTGATCGTCGATGGTTACCGCGAACGCGCCGAACAGAGCCTGACGGGTGGCCATCTCGTAAACCAGGGCGTTCAGCCAGTCCACCAGCAGCAGCTCCAGATCGGGCGCTTCGCAAGCGATGGTCACGTGTACCTCGCGGCCGATGGGCTGGTCCGTGACGATGGCGGTCATTCCCAGCGCGACCTGCTCGAAGGCTTGCGCCAGGGTGGCGCCGGTACCCAGGATGCCCATGTCGGCATCGTGGTCGAGATGCCGCCAGGACGCCACGGTTCAGGCCACGTCCGGGTCGCCGGGGGCGAACTCCCGGTCGAGCCACTCGGCGAAGTGACGGCAGGCGTCGGTGGCGGTGAAGATGCCGGCCAGACGTCCGGATTTGGTCACCAGAGCGGTGCCGATGTGAGCCTCGGCCATGTGCCGGACCACCTCGCGCACGGGAGTCTCCACGTCCACCACGTAAGGGTCTTCCACCATCACCTCGGCCACGGTGAGCTCCCGGGGATCCGGGTAGTCGAACTCGGGGCCGAGCATCAGCTTGAGGTCCCGGTCGGACAAGAGCCCTACCAGCTCGTGGCCGTCGTCCACCACGGGCAGATGACGCAGCCGGTGCTCCAGCATCATCCGGCGCGCCTCGAGGATGCCGTCGTTTCGGCCGACGGCGTAGGGAAAGGGCGTCATGAACTGCACGATGCGGGGTTCATGGCGGTGTTCGTGCCTCACCGACGTCTCCTTCCGATTGCGGAAGATTCACTATGAGCTTCCCGCCGTGCCCTGGCCATAGCGGATGTCCGCATACGGGGTAGCCCCGGAGGCCGCCAGCCGGGAGAATGGGGTCACCGACACGTTGGGCTGAGGTCCGGATGATCTACGGCAACATCGTCGTCTGCCTCGACCTGCGCTACCACGAGGCCGCGCTGCTGTTGCGGCGGGGCGGCGCGCTGCTGGCGCCGGGAGGGCGCCTGACCGCCTTGACCGTGGTGGAGCTGGGCACCTTCGACGACGCCCGGGATGCGGTGGCATCGTTGATCGAGGAGGAGTACAACATCCGCAGCGCTCATCTCGTCAGACTCTGCGCGGAAGCGGGTCTTGCGAATGCAGAGCCGCGGGTGCAGGTCGGCAAGGCGGCCCCGGAGATCGCCGAGTTCGCCCGCAAGAACGGCTGCGATCTGGTGGTCATGGGCGAGCACGGCCAGCGGAGCTGGCGGCCCCGGCTGGGGTCGACGGTGGACGCCGCGCTGCGCTCATTGGATTGCGACGCGCTGGTGATCAAGGCAGCCCGGGAGGAAAGCGGAAACCATCAAGGAAGTGTTACGAATCCGCGGTAGACTCGGCCATGCGTGACGGAGCCAATGAGGATGCCGTCGTGGACTTGAGCGCCGTATCCCAGCGGGATCTGCTGCATCTCGCCCCCGATCCCACCGTCATCGTCGATGAGGATGGCCGGATCATCTTCGCCAGTGCCCGGGTGCTGCCGGTGTTCGGCTACGAATCCGACGAGCTCATCGGCGAGCCGGTGGAAGTCCTGCTGCCTGAACGGTTCCACGACTCGCACCTGACACATCGGCAGAGCTTCGTGACGGAACCGCGTCCCCGGCCCATGGGCTCGGGCCTCGAGCTGTTCGGCCGGCGCAAGGACGGCAGCGAGTTTCCGGTGGAAGTGAGCCTGAGCCCGGTGAGCACCCATCAGGGGAGACTGGTGGCCAGCACCATCCGCGACATCACGGAGCGCAAACGCACCGAGGCGCTCCTGGCCCGGGAGCGCGCGTTTCTCGACAGCCTCATCAAGACCGCCCCCACCATGGTTCTGTTGCTGGACCCGGAGGGGCGCATCGAGCGGGTCAATCCCTATCTGGAGCAGGTCTCCGGGTACAGCGCCGCGGAGCTGCTGGGGCGGGACTGGTTCGACACGTTCATCCCGGAGAACGACCGGGTGGCGCTCCGGGACGTCTTTGGCCAGGCTCTGGACGAGGGGTTCAACGGCCACACCAACGCCATCGTCCTGCGGGACGGCAGCCTGCGCCACGTGGAGTGGCTGTCGAAGACGCTGCTCGACGACGACGGCCGCCTGGTGGGATTGCTCAACATCGGCCACGACGTGAGCGAGACCCTGGCCCACGAAGCGGCGCTGGAGCAGGCCAACGCCGGCAAGTCCCGGTTCCTGGCCGCGGCCAGCCACGATCTGCGGCAGCCCCTGCAGTCCCTCGGGCTGTACCTGTCCGTGCTGACCCGTCTTCTGGACGGGTCGAAGCCTCTGGAAGTCTGCGCCAAGATGCGCAGTTCCCTCGACACCATGGAGGAACTGCTCAACGCACTCCTGGACATCTCCCGTCTCGACAGCGGCTCGGTGGAGCCCGAGATCCAGGAGTTTTCCCTCGACGTGCTGCTGGACCGCATCGTCACGGACAACACCCAGCAGGCTCAGGAGAAAGGCCTGGTGCTGCTCTGCACCGGCTCGGATTGTCGGGTGCGGAGCGACCCCGGCCTGCTGGAGCGGGTGCTCGCCAACCTGGTGGGCAACGCCATCCGTTACACCCACGAGGGCCGGGTGAGCATCGAGTGCGTGCGCGGGGAGCGATCGGTGCGCATCGCCGTCATCGACACCGGCGTCGGCATTCCCGACGAGGCCCTAGAGCGCATATTCGACGAATACTGCCAGCTCAACAATCCGGCGCGCGACCGCGGCAAGGGGTTGGGTCTGGGGCTCTCCATCGTTCGCCACATCGTACGGCTTCTGGACCTGGATCTGCAGGTCAGCTCCGTGGTGGAGCAGGGCTCCACGTTCGCCATCGAGGTGCCGCTCTGCACCGATGACGCGACCCGGCCGACCGGCCAGGTCGCCTGACGGCATGGAGCGGATCGGCAAATCCACCTTCCGGGTGCCGCCCAATCTGGCGGACTACGCGCAGGTCCGCCGATCCTTCCGCTGGGACCACGCCCGGGCGCTGCTCGACGGCCTGCCGGCCGGCGGCATCAACATCGCTCACGAGGCCGTGGACCGGCACGTGGGGACCGCCCGGGAGAGCCGGGTGGCCCTGCGCTTCGTCGCCCGGGACGGCTCGGTGAACGACCTGAGCTACGGCGCGCTGGCGCGGGCTACCGCCCGCTTCGCCAATCTGCTGGAGGGGCTGGGCCTCGAGCCGGGGGCCCGGGTCTACGGGCTGATGGGCCGCATTCCCGAGCTCTACGTCGCCGCCCTGGGCACGCTGAAGGCGCAATGCGTGTTCTCGCCGCTGTTCTCGGCGTTCGGCCCCGAGCCCATCGCCCAGCGCCTCGGCATCGGCGATGCGGACCTGCTGGTCACCACCGACGCGCTCTACCGCCGCAAGGTGGCGGGCCTGCGCGAGCGGTTTCCGAAGCTGCGGGTGCTGGTGGTGGGCGGCAACGACGCGCCGGCGGAGACGATTCCCTATCACCGGGAGCTCGCCCGCTGCCCCGACACCTACCGGATTCGAGCCACGGATCCGGAGACCCTGGCGCTGCTGCACTTCACCAGCGGCACCACGGGCAAGCCCAAGGGGGCCATGCACGTTCACGAGGCGGTGGTGGCTCACCACGTAACCGGGCTGTACGCACTGGATCTTCACGACGACGACGTGTTCTGGTGCACGGCGGATCCGGGCTGGGTCACCGGCACCAGCTACGGCATCGTCGCGCCCTTGACCCTCGGGGTCACCAGCATCGTCGACGAGGCGGAGTTCGACGCCACCCGCTGGTACCGGCTGCTCGAGGAGCAGGAGGTCAGCGTCTGGTACACGGCGCCCACGGCCATCCGGCGGCTTATGAAGATGGGCGAGGAGCCGGTACGGGGGCGCGGGCTCGGCAAGCTGCGGTTTCTCGCCAGCGTCGGCGAGCCCCTCAATCCCGAGGCGGTGCGCTGGTCGAACGAGGTGTTCGGCATGCCGTTCCATGACAACTGGTGGCAGTCGGAGACCGGCGGCATCATGATCAGCAACTTCGCCGCCATGGACGTGAAGCCCGGTTCCATGGGCCGTCCCGTGCCGGGTATCGAGGCGGCGGTGGTGGCGGTGGACGACGCCGGGCTGCGGGTGATCGACGAGCCGGGGGTGCAGGGCGAGCTGGCGCTGAAGCGGGGCTGGCCGTCCATGTTCCGCGGCTACCTTCACGACGAGGAGCGCTACCGGAAGTGCTTCGTGGGGGACTGGTACCTCACCGGGGATCTGGCGCGGCGTGACGAGGACGGCTACTTCTGGTTCGTCGGCCGCAACGACGACGTGATCAAGAGCGCGGGCCACCTGATCGGGCCCTTCGAGGTGGAGAGCGCCCTGTTGGAGCATCCGGCGGTGAGCGAGGCGGGGGTCGTGGGCATACCCGACGCCACGGCCGGCGAGGTGGTGAAGGCCTTCGTCGCGCTGAAGGCCGGCTACGGCCCCAGCGACGACTTGAATCGTGACATCCTGGCCCACGCCCGCAGGCTCCTGGGGCCGGCGGTGGCGCCGCGGCTCATCGAGTTTCGCGACGACCTTCCCAAAACCAAGAGTGGCAAGATCATGCGCCGGCTGCTGCGCGCCGAGGAGCTGGGGCTGCCGCTGGGTGACACCTCGACACTGGAACGCGACTCGTGAACGAGCTGCCGGACAAGGCAGGCTGCCTCGCCCTGTACCGCGACATGTTGCGCATCCGCCGCTTCGAGGAGCGCTGCGGCGAGCTCTACAAAGAGCAGAAGATCCGCGGCTTCCTGCACCTCTACATCGGCGAGGAGGCCATCGCCACGGCGGTGGTGATGCACCTCGACCAGCGCGATGCGGTGGTCGCCACCTACCGTGAGCACGGCCACGCGCTGGTGCGGGGCCTGCCCATGCGCTCGGTGATGGCGGAGATGTTCGGCAAGGTGGACGGTTGCAGCCGCGGCCGCGGCGGCTCCATGCACCTGTTCAGCGCGGCCCATCAGTTCTATGGCGGGCATGCCATCGTCGGCGGCGGCCTGCCGGTGGCGGCGGGACTGGCCCTGGCGCGGCGCCGTGTCGGCGAAGGGGGGCTCGCGGCGTGCTTCTTCGGGGAAGGGGCGGCCGCCGAAGGGGAGTTTCACGAGGCCTTGAACCTGGCGGAGCTATGGCACCTGCCGGTGCTTTTCATTTGCGAGAACAACCGCTACGCCATGGGCACAGCCCTGGAACGGTCGCAGTCGGAGCCGGACATCCATGCCAAGGCCGCCTCCTACCGCATCGCCTCGGAGTGGGTGGACGGCATGGACGTGGTGGCCGTGGCGGAGGCGGCGGAGCGGGCGGTGGCGGCCGTCCGTGGCAGCGGCGATCCGTTCTTCCTGGAGTGCCGCACCTACCGCTTCCGCGCCCATTCCATGTTCGACCCGGAGCTCTACCGTCCGAAGGAGGAGGTGGAGGAGTGGCGCCGCAAGGGGCCGCTGGTGACGTTTCAGCGGCGCCTCGAGGAGGCCGGGCTGCTGAATGAGGACGAGCTCGAGGCCTTGGAGCGGGAGGTGGCCCGGGAGATCGAGGACGCCGTGGCCTTCGCCGAGCAGAGCCCCTTCGAGGACGTGGCGGATCTCGCCCGGGACGTCTACACGCCGCGGACGGCGACATGAAGAAGTCGTACCGGGAGGCCCTGCACGATGCTCACGCAGAGGCGCTGCGCGATGATCCGCGGGTGTTTCTGGTAGGGGAGGACGTGGGCCGCTACGGCGGCGCCTACGCGGTGTCGAAGGGGTTGCTGGAGCTGTTCGGACCCGAGCGAATCATGGATGCCCCGCTCTCCGAGAGCGGCTTCACCGGCCTCGGCGTGGGCGCGGCCCTTGGGGGGCTGCGCCCCATCGTCGAGATCATGACCGTCAACTTCAGCCTGCTGGCGCTGGACCAGATCGTCAACGGCGCGGCCACCATCCGCTACATGTCCGGTGGCGCCTTCAGCGTGCCCCTGGTGGTGCGCATGGCCACCGGGGGCGGACGCCAGCTCGCCGCCCAGCACTCCCACTCCCTGGAGGGCTGGTACGCCCACGTGCCGGGCCTTCGGGTGGTGGCACCGGCCACCGTGGCGGACGCCCGGGGCATGCTCGCCACGGCCCTGGCGGACCCGGACCCGGTGATCATCTTCGAGCACGTCGGGCTCTTCGCCGTCACCGACGAGTTGCCCGAGCTGCCGCAGGCGGTGGACATCGACCGCGCCGCGGTGCGGCGGGCGGGGTCCGACGTCTCGCTGATCACCTTCGGTGGCTCTCTGCCCAAGACGCTGGAAGCCGCCGAGGCGCTGGCGGCAGAGGGCATCGACGCGGAGGTCCTGGATCTTCGCACCCTGCGGCCCCTGGACGTGGAGGCCATCCTCGCCACGGTGACCAAGACCCACCGCGTGGTCATCGTCGACGAGATGTGGCGGACGGGCAGCTTCGCCGGAGAGATCGCCGCGCTGCTGGCGGAACGGGCGTTCTTCGAGCTCGACGCGCCCATTCGCCGGGTGTGCTCCGAGGAGGTGCCCATGCCTTACGCCAGGCACCTGGAGCAGGCGGCCCTGCCGGCGGTGGCCGGAATCGTGAGTGCCGCCCGGGAGGTGGTGGGCGACCATGAGTGACTTCACCATGCCGTCCCTGGGCGCCGACATGAACGAGGGCACCGTGCTGGAATGGAAGGTCGGCGTGGGGGACACGGTGCGCAAGGGCGACGTGATCCTGGACGTGGACACGGACAAGGCCGCTTTCGAGGTGGAGGCGGACCGGCCCGGCACGGTGCGGGAGATCCTGGTGCAGCCGGGGGCCACGGTCCCCGTGGGAACCGTGCTCGCGCGGCTGACGGCGCCGGGGGAGAGACCCGAAGCGGCGGCGCCGGCGGCCGCCGGCAAAGGCGAAGCGGCGGCGGCTCCAGGCCCGGCTGCGGGCCAGCGGCGGCCGCGCCGCAAGAGCTCCCCCGCGGCGCGCAAGCGTGCCCGGGAACTGGGGGTGGACATCGATGCCATCCCCGGCACGGGGATGGAAGGCGCTGTCCGCCTGCAGGACGTGGAGGCCGCGGCGAAGGCCGCCGGGGTGAGTCCGCCGGCGGCGGTCGGCCCGGCGGCGGTCGGCCCGGCGGCGGAGGAAGCGGCGGAGCCGTCGCGCCAGGCCCGGCTGCGGGGGGTGATCGCCGCGGTGATGAGCCGTTCCAAGCGGGAGATCCCCCACTACTACCTGGAGCACAGCATCGATCTGGAGCCGGCGCTCGCGTGGTTGGAGGCGCAGAATGCCGAGCGCCCCATCAACCGGCGGATTCTGCCCAACGCGCTGTTGCTGAAGGCGGTCGCCCAGGCACTCTGGGACGTCCCGGAACTCAACGGCTACTGGATCGATGGCGCCCTGCAGCAGCAGGAGTCGGTGAATCTGGGGGTGGCCGTGTCGTTGCGCGGCGGCGGGGTCATCGCCCCCGCCATCCACGATGCCGCGGACAAGAGCCTGGACGAGCT
>JAWLGU010000027.1:0-28582 GCA_041690675.1 Pseudomonadales bacterium
CAGGCGGCGGTTCACCATGAGGGCGCGGTATCCTATGTCCAACTCGCTGGACCAGAAATTCACAGAGGGGATCTCGTGGGATGGAAGCTTCGAAGCAGCAGCAACCCACACGAAGCAGCGAAGGGCGATGCGCGTACAGTATACCCGCTCGCCGCCCCTCGATCCACGGCAGTAAGCTCACAAACCCAGGAATATCATTGACTAACGTGTCGACCGACACGACGTCGATAAGCGGGAGGCGGCGGGCCCCACGGGGCCGCGCCGCCGGAGCTGACGTCAGAGGACGTTTTCCGCCAGCAGTTGCAGCGCTTCCGGCTGCTGGGTGCCGATCAGCATGCTGGAGACGTGGTCTTTCTTGCCGGCCTCCTTCCAGCGCTGCAGCCGGTCCTTGATGCGATCCGCCGGGCCCACCAGGTGACAGGCGTCGATGAGCTCCGCCGGCACCGCGGCCATGGCCTCTTCCTTGCGGCCGGCCAGGTACAGGTCCTGGATCTTCACCGCCGCTTCCTCGAAGCCGAGCCGCTTGGCGTAGTCGTTGTAGAAGTTCTTGTCCCGGGCGCCCATGCCGCCGATGTAGAGCGCCATGTTGCCGCGGATGGGCATCATGCACTGCTCCACGTCGTCGCCCATGATGCAGGTGACGAAGGGGGCGATGTCGAAGTCGCTGAGGCTCTTGCCGTTGCCGGCGCGGGCGAGTCCCTTGTTGATGGGCTCCTCGAAGACGTGGAACTGCTCCGGATCCATCCACACCGGGAAGAAACCGTCCGCCACCTCGGCGGCCGCCGCCACGCCGTTGGGGGTAATGGTGGCGGCGTAGATGGGGATGGGCTGCTCGCAGTGCAGAATGCTCTTGAGCGGCTTGCCGAGGCCGGTTGCGCCCGGGCCGGCGTAGGGGAGCTGGTACATGTCACCCTCGAAGGTCACCGGCCCTTCCCGGGCAATGATCTTCTTCATGATGGTGACGTACTCCTTCAGCCGGGTCACCGGTTTGCCGTAGGGCACACCGTGCCAGCCTTCCACCACCTGCGGGCCGGAGGCGCCGACGCCGCAGATGAAGCGGCCGCCGGAGAGCTCCGCTAAGCTCATGGCGGTCATGGCGGCCATGGCGGGAGAGCGCGCGGGCATCTGCATGATGGCGGTGCCGGCCTTGATCTTGGTGGTCTGAGCCAGGATCCATGCCGCGGGGGTCACCGCGTCGGAGCCGTACGCCTCGGCGGTCCAGATGGACTCGTAGCCCAGGCTCTCGGCATGCTTCACGTGGTCGATGGGAATCGACAGCTTGCGGCCGGAATAGCCGCTGATCAGACCAAGTTTCATTGCTAGTTACCCCTCGGGTGGTTGATGAATCGGTGAACGACGGGACGGTGATCGGCGGTCGAACATAGCAAATGGTCCGGGTGCCGCCAAACGCGGGGCCTCACCCCCCCGGCCGGCCGGCCAGGCGGCCCGCCTCCTGGTCCGCCTGGTAGCGTGCCAGATAGTCGATGATGTCCCGGGATTCGTACAGCCAGTGCACTTCGCCGTCGCGCTCGATCCGGAGACACGGCACCGTGGCCCGGCCGCCGCCTTCGATGAGCTCGCGGCGCGCCTGGGGATCGCGCAGGGTATCGCGCATCTCCACCTCCATGCCGGACTCGGCGATGAAGCGACGAACCCGGTGACAGAACGGGCAGGTCTGGTACTGGTACAGCACGTGGCGTTCGGACATCCGCTACTCCGGACCGCAAACGGCCAGTATGACAGATGCCACTTACCCGACAAGATCGCCCCGTGTCGGCCACCCGCCGTCGACCCGAGACTTCTCCCGCCCGCGGCGAGTAAACTCCGTGGCGATCGGATAGGGAACCGCCATGCCAACTCGAAAGGAACGTCAGGCGATCCGCATGCGCAACGCCATCATCGCCTTCGTCGCCGTGGTCGCCCTGCTGGTGATCGGCTACGGCACCTTCTACAGCACCGGGATGATCGACGGCGAGTACCGTGCCGGTACCCACTACCAGGTGATCGAGGATCCGCCGCCCCGGCGCCCCGGCGAACCCATCCGGGTCCGGGAGTTCTTCTCCTACGGCTGCATCCACTGCCGCAACTTCGATCCCCTCATCGAGGACTGGAAACGGACGCTGCCGGAAGACGTCGTGTTCGAGCGCACGCCAGCGGCCTTCTCCCCGGTGTGGACCCTGCTCGCTCAGGGCTACTACGCCCTCGAGGAAGTGGGCGCCCTGGAGGAGAACCACGACCGGCTGTTCCGGGCCATTCACGACAACCGGCGCCAGTTCCTCTCACCGGAGATGCTCGCCGACTTCGTGGACGGCTACGGCACCACCCGGGAGGCGTTTCTCCGCGCCTTCGAATCCCCCACGGTGCGGCGCAAGGTCCGGGAAACCGAGGTGGCTCAGCGGGCGCTGGGCATCACCGGGGTCCCCACCCTGGTGGTGAACGACCAGTATCGGGTGGGCATGGACGTGGGCCGGAAGACGGCCCTGGACGTGGTGGATCACCTGGTGGCCGAGCTCCGGGCGACGGAGGGCGACACCCAGGCCGCCTCCGCCGGAGAGTGAGCGCCCGGAGCTAGTTCTCCAGGGTCACCGTGACGCCGTAACGGCGGGGCTCGCCGAGCTGGAAGAAGCCCCGGGGGGTGTACAGGTCCCTGGGGTCGTTGCCGAAGTGGTAGCCGCGCACGGCGTACTCCTCGTCAGTCAGGTTGCGGCCCCACAGCTTCACGCTCCAGTGCTCGCCGCGGTAGCCGAGGCTGGCGTGCCAGAGCTCGTAAGCCCGGGAGCGGACGTCCCCGGGATCGGCGTCGCAATCCCCCAGGCACCGGAAGCTGTTGGAGAAGTAGAACTCGTCCTTGCCCTCGGCCTCCACCCGCAGGTACCAGCCCGGGGCGAAGCCGTACTCGGCGCCGGCGAAGAACTGGTAGCCGGGCGCGTGGGCCTGCTCCTCACCGCTCAGATCCTCGCCGCTGGTGTTGACGAAGTCGTCGAACTCGCTGTCCATGAGCCCGAGATTGACGAACAGGGTGAGCGTATCAGTGGGCCGAAAATCCACCTCGAGCTCCAGCCCCCGGTTGGTGCCTTCGGCGGCGTTGCCCACCAGGTCGATGAACTCTACGCTGCCGTCGTCCCGTTCCAGCTGAATGGACGTGTCCACCTGCACGTCCTTGCGCTCCATGGCGAACACGGCGCCCCGCAAGGTCAGCCGGCCGTCCAGCCAGCGTCCTTTCAGTCCCGCCTCGTAGTTCCACAGCGCCTCCGGATCGTACTCGCGCAGCGCCGGCGCCAGGGTCCCGCCGATGTTGAAGCCGCCCGCCTTGTATCCCCGGGTGGCGCTCAGGTATGCCAGCGCGTGATCGCCCACGTCCTGCTCCAGGACCAGCCGCCCCCCGTACATGCGATCCACCGGGTCGAACCGCACCTGCTCCGAATCCCGATAGTCGGCGCTGTGCCGCTCGCCGCGCAGCCCGAGCACCAGACGGGTGCCCTCCCGCAGCCGATGCTCCAGCTCGCCGTAAATGGCAACCCGCTGCACGTCGAAACGGCTCTCGAAGTCCCCCTCGTAGTAGGTGTAGGTGCGCACCAGGTCCACCGACTGGTCCAGAGCGTACACCCCGATCACCCAATCGGTGCGCCCGCCGAACAGCCGGCCCGCCGGACCGGAGAGCAGGCGCAGATCCAGCGACGCGTTGTCCCGGTCGCGCCGGTAGCGGTCGGTGGACGAATAGCCCCACGGATGAAAGCCGTCGAAGGTCCAGTCTTCGTCGTAGTGGTAGTCGCTGTCGCTCGCCGATCCCGCAAGGGTGCCGGCGAACTGCACCGCCTCGCTGACGTCCCAGCCCACGGCGAGGCTCGCGTACCGGGTCTCCTGCCGGTCCTGCCCCGGCTCATCGGACCGGGTGTGGCGGTCGTTGTCCAGAGAGAACGCGTCGTAGCCGTTGTCGGCGTCCACCAGCCCCACGGCGAGGGTCCAGGTCTGGTCGTCCCGGGGCGTCCACTGCAGCTTGCCTCTGACGGTGAGCTCGTCGTGGTCGCTCGTGTCGTCCCGGCCCAGGTAGCGGTTGGTCATGAAGCCGTCGTCCCGATACTGCTGGGCCGCGATCCGGTACCCCAGCGACGGGGAGATCGGGCCCGACACCACCGCGCCGATGCCGGCGCTGCCGTAGTCGCCGGCGTCCAGGCGCAGCCGCGACTCGAATGCGGGGGAAGGATCGTTGCTGCGCACGTTGATGAGCCCCGCCAGGGCATTGGCGCCGTACAGGGTTCCCTGGGGTCCCCGCAGCACCTCGACCTGATTGACGTCGAACAGGGTCGCCGTCACGCCGACCCCGGTGAGATCGACGCCATCGAGCACGAGGCCCACGGAGGGGTTCAGGGGCTCGGCGAACTGGCCCGTCTCGCCGATGCCGCGGATCTGCACGAAGCGGGCTCGCGCGCCGCCGCTGGCGAAGTTCACGTTGGGCAGCCAGCCGAGGATCTCCTCCAGATGGTTCACGGTTCCGGAGCGCTGGTCCTCCAGGCTCACCACCGAGATGCTGGCGGGGCTTTCCATCAGCGTGGATCGGCGGAGCTCGCCGGTGACGACGATCTCCTCGATGGGTTCGTCCTGCCCCAGGACAGGACTACAAGCCAGAGCGAGCAGCAGCGAGGCTGCCGCGGGATAACGAGGTCGTTGGGCTTTCATCTGCAGATTCCTCTTGCGAAACGATGATCGCCCTAAGGAATGCGCAGAGAGATCTGACGAGATCTGGTGCGGAACGCCTATCCCTACGCCGGCATTAACCGGATCAGGTTCAAAGGGTCCACCGCGAGTGCGGTGTCTCAGGTTCAAACCACCCCTTAGGACCCGCCCATTGTTCCAGAGCCCGGGCTCCGGGCGCAAGCAGCTTGCGGCCCTTCAGCGGCCGTTCAGCTTCCCCCGCTAACCTCGAGCCAGGCTATCAGCGGAATGAACGAGCCGTGAGCGAGTACGACGCCTTGATTCAGACCATCGCCCTCACCATGGGGGTCGCCTGGGCCAGCGGTATCAATCTCTACGCCGCCGTGGGCATGCTGGGTGTGGGCGGAGCCCTGGGCTACATCGACCTGCCCCCGACCCTCCAGGTGGTTCAGGACCCCCTGGTGATCCTGGCGGCGGCGTTCATGTACTGCGTGGAGTTCATGGCCGACAAGACCCCCGGGGTGGACAGCGGCTGGGATGCCCTGCACACCTTCATCCGCATACCCGCCGGCGCCGCGCTGGCGGCCGGCTCCGTGGGCGACGTGGCGCCGGCCCTGGCCATCGCCGCCGGGCTCGTCGGCGGCGGCGTCACCGCGGCCACCCACGCCACCAAGGCAGGCGGGCGGGTACTGATCAACACGTCGCCCGAGCCGTTCTCCAACTGGGCCGCCTCGCTGGCCGAGGACGTGGCGGTTTTCGCCGGGCTCTGGGCCGCGCTCGCCCATCCCGTGATATTCTTGGTCGTCTTCGTGGTTTTCGTGCTGCTCTTATGCTGGCTCCTGCCGAAACTCTGGCGCGGCGTGCGCCTGGTGTTCCACAAGATCGCACGCTGGCTGGGGCTGGTGGACGACGGTGGCCGGCAGGCGGCCGAGGGGCGTATCACCTCCGGGTGAGCCCGGCCCGAGGGAGCGGGATCCGGTCGCGTGGCTGAGCGTCGCGTCGCCAAGGCGCGCCGCCGCAAATCCGCGCCTCCGTCCTTCGGGCGCCGGCTGTTGCGCCGCGCGCTGCTCGGGGTGCTGGTCGTGGGCACCCTGGCCTCGGTGGCCGTCGCCGGATACCTGTTCCATCTCGACCGCACCATCACCCGCACCTTCGAAGGCCGGCGCTGGTCGGTGCCCGCGGTGATCTACGCGCAGCCGCTGGAGCTGTATCCGGGCGCCGCGCTGACCCTGGCGGACGTGACCCGGGAGCTGCACCGTCTCGGCTACGAGCCGTCTGCGAATCTGAGCACCCCCGGCAGCTACAAGCGCACCGGCGACCGCCTGGAGATCCATCTCCGCGCCTTCCGCTTCATGGAGCACGCGCGGGGGAGCCAGCGCATCGACCTCGCCTTCGAGGGCGGGCGGCTCGCGGCGCTGCGGGACGGGACCGGGCGGCCGGTTCCCCTGCTCCGGCTCGACCCCGCCACCCTCGGCAGCTTCTTCCCGAGCCACGGCGAAGACCGGCTGGTGCTGACCCCCGAGCAGATCCCGCCCCTGCTGCGCGAGTCGCTGAAGGCAGTGGAGGATCGGAACTTCGACGAGCACGCGGGCTTCGACCTGGCCGGCATCGCCCGCGCCATGTGGGTGAACCTGAGGGCGGGCGAGGTGCAGCAGGGCGGCAGCACGCTGACTCAGCAGCTGGTGAAGAGCTACTTTCTGGACAATCGCCGCACCCTGGAGCGCAAGCTCCGGGAGCTGGCCATGGCGGTGATTCTCGACGCCCGGTTCGAGAAGCAGGACATCCTGGACGCCTACATCAACGAGATCTACCTGGGCCAGGACGGCGGCCGCGCCGTTCACGGGTTCGGCCTGGGCTCGCAGTTCTACTTCAACCGGCCGCTGCAGGAGCTCGGGGTCGACGAGATCGCCACCCTGATCGCGGTGATACGGGGACCGTCGTTCTACAACCCGTTCCGCAACCCGGAGCGCACCCTGGCACGGCGCAACCTGGTGCTCGACAAGATGCTCCGCAACGAGCTGATCAGCGCCGAGGTGCATCAGCGCAGCCGGGCCATGCCCCTCAAGGTGGTGCGCGGCACCCGCATCGGCGGCGCCTACTATCCCGCGTTCATGGACCTGGTGCGCTACGAGCTGCGCGCGCTGTACCGGGACGACGATCTCACCTCCCGGGGGCTGCGCATCTTCACCACCCTGAAGCCCGACGTGCAGGACGCCGTGGAGGCGGCCCTGGCGGGCACCCTCGCCGACCTGGAGCACAGCCGCAAGCTGCCGGCGGAGTCGCTGCAGGGCGCGGTGGTGGTCACTGCCAGCCAGACCGGTGAAGTGCTGGCGGTGGCCGGCGGCCGCACCGCCGGATTCCAGGGGTTCAATCGGGCGCTGGAGGCGCGCCGGCCCATCGGCTCGCTGATCAAGCCCGTGGTCTACCTGTCGGCGCTGGAGCAGGGCTACCACCTGGCCAGCATGATCGACGACGCCTCGGTGAACGTGGAGCAGCGCGGGCGCACCTGGTCGCCGCGCAACTTCGACAACGAGGCTCACGGCCCGGTGCCGCTGGTGCGCGGCCTCGGCGACTCCCTGAACCTGGCCACCGTCAACCTGGGCCTGGCGCTCGGCGTGGAGCAGGTGGCGGAACGCCTGACCTCGCTCACCGGGATGGAAGCCAAGAACCGTTACCCGTCCCTGCTGCTGGGCGCGGAAGCCCTCACCCCCCTGGAGGTCAGCGCCCTGTACGGAACCTTCGCGAGCGGTGGCTTCTACATGCCGCCCAAGGCCGTGGTGGCCGTGCTCGACGAGTCGGGCAGCCCGCTGTCCCGACACTCCCTCGCCCTGGAGCAGCGGATCGCTCCGGAGACGGTGGGCACCCTCAACCGGGGCCTCGAAGCCGTGATGCGGTGGGGCACCGGCAAGTCTTCGCGGTTCGCGCGAGCCGGCACCGCAGGCAAGACGGGAACGTCGGACGACTATCGGGACAGCTGGTTTGCCGGCTTCGACGACGCGCACCTCAGCGTGATCTGGGTGGGCGCCGACGACAACACCTCCACCGGCCTCACCGGCGCCGCCGGCGCCCTGAAGGTCTGGGACCGCATCATGACCCACCTGGGCGTTCAGCCGCTGCACCACCTGGCGGGCGGCGACCTCTACAGCATCGAGTACGCCAGCGGCCTGCTCGCCCACGATGGCTGCGCCGACGTGGTGGAGGTGCCGCTGCCGCGGGAGGCCGCTTTGCGGAGCAAGCCGGGCTGTGGTATCAACCTGCGCTCCATCACCGACCGGTTGCGCTCTTGGCTCGGAAACGACTGAACATTGCCGCCACCCCGGCCCTGCCGGGTCTGACGTTCACGGCGCTGCTGTTGGTGGGCTGCGCCGCCACCCCCTCATCGCCGCGGCCGCCAGCGGTGCCGCCCGTCCCGCCGTCGGACACGGCACCGGAATCACCGCCCGCGCCCGCCTCGGCCGGCCCCAGCACCGCCAGCCCCACTCTGGCGCTGCTGCGGCAGAGCGAACGCTCCGCCGACGGCGGCGACCTGGGCAGCGCCATCGCCTACGTGGAGCGAGCGATTCGTCTGGACCCCCGGGACGGGTCCCTGTGGCTGCGTCTGGGGCGGCTCCAACTCGCCGCCAACCGGCCCGACGTCGCAGAGCAGATGGCCCAGAAAGCCATCGCCCTGGCGGCGAACCGGAGCGCCCAGCGTGACGGCTGGCTGCTGGTGGCCGACGCCCGGGAAGCCCGGGGCGACGCCGAGGCCGCGGCGGAGATCCGCGCCCGCTGGCGCACCTTCCGCGGCTGATCCCGGCCCCCCGGCTCGCTCAGGCCGCCGCGACCTCGGCGAAGAGGCGTTCGCGGTCGCCGCGGAAGCGGCGGCCCGCCAGGAAGAACAAGGGGATGGCCGTCAGCGAGAACAGGGTGAACAGCAGCAGGGTCCACGTGTAGGGCGACTCGTTGCCGGCTGCCGCGAACAGGTCGATGGCGATGCCGCCCGCGGTGATGCCGAATCCCAGCCCCACCAGGTTCAACAGCAGAATGTAGAACGCCACTACCGTGGCGCGGATCTGCGGCGGCACCAGCTCCTGAACCGTGGAGAACGTGGGGCCGTAGAAGCAGCCGAGCTGGAAGAACCCGACGAACACACCGATCCAGAACCAGATGCTCTCCGGGTCCACCAGCCGGTAGGCCACGTTGATGGGGGCCAGGAGCAGCATGATCCAGAACAGGAACATGGGCCGGCCCATGCCGGTGCGCTTCTGCCACCAGTCGCCGCCCGCGCCGCCGAACAGATTACCGAGCAGGCCGGCGATCATGCCGATCCAGCCCGTCAGCCGGGCGATCTCCGCCCGCTCGAAGCCCCGTTCCTGCACGAACCAGAGCTGGTCGAAGGCAGCGGCGCCGAGGATGAAGTGCAGCGCCACGCCGCCGGCGATGGTCAGGCCCAGAGCCGGGCTGTTGCGCAGCGCGAAGCCCAGCGTCGCGAGGATGGAACGGAAGCTCTGGGGCTGCTGCGGCGCCGTGTCCGGCGGCAGCGTGCCCGCCCTTTCGGCGGCCTGGCGTTCCAGCTCGTGACGCCGCGGCGTCTCCTTGACGAACAGCATCACCACCGCCAGCAGCAGCCCCAGCATGCCGAGCAGGTAGAAGCAGTTGCGCCAACCGATGGCGGGCCCCAGGTAGCCGACGATGAGCAGGCTCACCCCCACGCCGATGGGGACGCCCATGTAGTAGAAGCCGGAGGCGAAACCGAGGCGCGACGCCGGAAAGCGGTCGGCCAGGAGCGACATGGAGGTGGGGGTCATGATCGACTCCCCCACGCCGATGAGCATGCGCGGCGCCGCCAGGGTCCAGAATCCCCGGGCGGCCCCGGACAGCGCGGTGAGCCCGCTCCACAGGGCCAGTCCCACGGCAATGAGCCGGGTGCGATTCACCATGTCGGCCAGCGCGCCCATGAACAGGCCCATGGCCGAATAGAATACGATGAAGAACAAACCCGTCAGCAGGCCGAACTGGGTATTGCTGAGTCCCAGGTCCGGGACGATGAAGTTGGCGAAGCTGGCGAGCAGCTGGCGGTCGACGAAGTTCATCACGTTGAGCAACGTGAGAAAGCACAGAAAGCCGTAATGCCGCGCCGCGACGCGGTCGTCGTGTTCTGCCAAGGTTCTCCCCTCCCCTGGATTCAGCGCAGCAGCTCGAGCCAGTGCACCACCGGCACCCGCGCGCCCTCGTTCATGTGCAACTGACACCCCACGTTGGCGGTGGCGATCACCTCCGGGCCGTGGGCCTGGAGCGCCGCGAGTTTCCGCTTCTTCAACGGCTCGGCCAGCTCTGGCTGCAATAGTGCGTAAGTCCCCGCCGCGCCGCAACACAGGTGGGGCTCGGCCACCGGCACCAGCTCGTAGCCGGCCGCTTCGAGCAGGCGCTCGACCACCCCGCGAACCCGCTGCCCGTGCTGCAGGGTACACGGCGCGTGCCACGCCACCCGCCGGTACGGCGCCCGGCGCTGCCAGGTGGTGTCCAGGCGGTGCAGATACTCGGCCGCGTCCAGCGTCTTCTCGGCCAGCCGCGCCGCGGCATCGCCGCCCAGCAGCCGGCCGTAGTCCTTCACGGTGACCCCGCAGCCGCTGGCGGTGGAGATCACCGCCTCCACGCCGTCCAGGAGCGGCGTGAGCGCCGCCACGTTGGCGGTCATGGTCTCCCGCGCCCGTTCGGTCTCGCCGAGGTGGAGCGCCAGGGATCCGCAGCAGGTCTCGCCTGCGGCGGCGACCGCCGCGATGCCCCGGGACGCCAGCAGCTCCGCCAGCAGACCATCGACTTCGGGGGTGGAAACCCGCTGAACGCAACCCTGCAGCACCAGCACCCGGCGCTCGGCGGCGGGGTCCGGGGGCGGCCAGCCGCCGGACCGGGGCGCCGGGGGAACCTGCCGGCGCAGCCGCGACGGCAGCAGCCAGCGCACGGCACGCCCCAGGCGCACCCAGCGGCGGAACCGCCGCGGCTGCGGCACCAGGTTCAGCAGCCGCCGGCGAATCCAGGCATCGATCCCACGGCGGGGCAACCGGCGCTCCAGGTAGCCGCGGCCGATCTCCAGCAGCTCGCCGTAGCGCACGCCGCTCGGGCACGTGGTCTCGCAGGCGCGGCAGGTCAGGCAGCGATCCAGATGGGTGCGCACCACCGGATCCGCCTGCTCGCTTTCCAGCATCTCCTTGATGAGGTAGATGCGGCCGCGGGGGCCGTCCAGCTCGTCCCCCAGCAGGGAATAGGTCGGGCAGGTGGCGTTGCAGAAGCCGCAGTGCACGCAGCTTCTCAGGATGGCGTCGGCACGGGCGCCTTCCTCCGTGGCCAGCACTTCGAGGGGAAGCTCAGTCTTCATGCGCCGCCAGCTCCGGATTGAACACGCCCCGGGGGTCGAACGCCTCCTTCAGGCGGCGAAGATAGCGCAGCTCCGCGATGCCGATCCCGGGCCAGCGGCGCACGCCGAAGCTGCCGTCGAAGCGGCGGGCGTGCCCGCCCGCCGCACGCACCTGCTCCGCCACCCCTGCGTCCTCGTCGGCGCCGTCGGCGCCGGACGAGCGCCACCAGCGCTCGGCGCCGGCCCAGGTGACCAGGCAGCCGTGCAGCGGAGCCTCCGCCGCCGGCGGCAGCGAGCCGCGCCAGAGCGTCCCCGCGCCGTCCGCCAGCAACTCCAGCCGATGATCGCGGAGGTCTTCCCAGAAGTGCAGGTCGGGCTCCACCTCGCCACCCAGCTCGCCGGCCGCCCACGCCACCGCCGCCGGTGCCCCCGACAGCCGCACCCGCAGGCGGCCGTCCACGAAGCCCGTGGCCGTGATGGGATACGGCCGCCGGGCCCAGTCGCGGCAGCGCGCCAGCGCCGATGCCGCGTCGAGCTCGAAGACCCGGGTCTCCTCCAGCTCCGGCGCCGGCGCCACCCGCAGGCTCACCGACAGCAACAGGCCCAGGGTGCCGAAGGCGCCCGCCTGCAGCCGGGAGAGGTCGTAACCGGCCACGTTCTTCATAACCTGGCCGCCGAAGGTGAGCCGCTCGCCGTAACCGTTGATGAGCTCCACCCCGAGCAAAGCGTCCCGCACCGAGCCGCCCCAGGGACGTCCGGGCCCGGACAGGCCACACGCCACGGCACCGCCCAGGGTGCCGCCGCCGTGAAGCCGGGGGGGCTCGAAGCCCAGTCTCTGCCCCGCCCGGGCCAGCTCACGCTCCACGACCCGCAGCGGCGTGCCGGCCCGGGCCGTGATCACCAGCTCTTCCGGACGATAGTCGACGATGCCCTGATGATCGGCCACGGTCAGCAGGCGGCCCTCCGGCGCCCCGGGCTCGGCCTCGCGGCCCCGGGTCAGCGCCCCCTTGCTGCCCGAGCCGACGATGCGCAGGGTCTCGCCCGCCTCGATCGTGCGGCGAACCGCCTCCACCAGCTCCTGGGCCAGATCCGCCACCGGTCTAGAAGCGGGGCAGGTTGGGAAACGGCAGGCGGCCCCGGTGCACGTGCATGCCCCCCACCTCCGCGCAGCGGGCCAAGGTCGGCACCGCTTTGCCGGGATTCATCAGCCCCAGAGGATCGAAGGCGGCCTTGACCCGGTGCATCTGCTCGAGCTCGGGCGGCGTGAACTGGGCGCACATTGGATCCAGCTTCTCCACCCCCACCCCGTGCTCACCGGTGACGGTTCCGCCCACCGCGACGCACAGCTCCAGGATGCGCGCGCCCATGGCCTCGGCCCGCTCCAGCTCCCCCGGGACGTTGGCGTCGTAGAGAATCAGGGGGTGGAGGTTGCCGTCGCCGGCGTGAAACACATTGGCCACGGCCAGGCCGTGCTCGCGGGAGAGCCCGCCGATACGCCGCAGAACGTCCGCCAGATGAGCGCGCGGGATGGTGCCGTCCATGCAGTAGTAGTCCGGCGCAATGCGCCCCACCGCGGGAAAGGCGGCCTTGCGGCCCAGCCAGAGCCGCTCCTGCTCCTCGGTGCCGGTGGCCACCCGCACGTCGAACGCGCCGTGATCGTCCAGCACCGCGCGCACCCGCGCCAGATCCGCGTCGACTTCCGCCTCCACGCCGTCGAGCTCGCAGAGCAGGATGGCTTCGGCCTCCCGCGGATAACCGGCGTGCACGAAGTCCTCGGCGGCCTGGATCGCCAGCCGATCCATCATCTCGAGCCCCGCGGGTACCAGGCCGTCGGCAATGATGGCCCCCACGGCATCCGCCGCCGCGGCGACCTCGGCGAAGGCCGCCAGCACCACTCGCTTCTGCGGCGGCACCGGCAGCAGCTTGACCGTCACTTCCGTCACCACCCCCAGCATGCCCTCCGACCCCATGACCAGCGCCAGCAGGTCGTAGCCGGGGGAATCCAGGGTCTTGCCACCCAGGGTGAGGACCTCGCCCTCGATGGTGGCCAGCCGCACGCCCACCACGTTGTGGACGGTGAGCCCGTACTTCAGGCAGTGCACGCCGCCGGAGTTCTCCGCCACGTTGCCGCCTATGCTGCAGGCGATCTGGGAAGACGGATCCGGCGCGTAGTAGAGCCCGTGCCCGGCCACCGCCTCGCTGATGGCCAGATTGCGCACCCCCGGCTGCACCCGGGCGACGCAGTTCTCCAGGTCGATCTCGAGGATCCGTTGCAGCTTGGAAAGTCCCAGCAGCACGCCGTCCGCGATCGGCCGGGCGCCGCCGGAGAGCCCGGTACCGGCGCCGCGGGGCACCACCGGCACGCCGTGCTCGCGGCAGATGCGCAGCACGGCCAGCACCTGGTCCTCGGTCTCGGGGAGGGCCACCAGCCACGGAACTTCACGAAGGGCAGTGAGGCCGTCGGTCTCGAAGGGCTTCTTCGCCCGCGGCTCGGCAATCAGGCCTGCCGGTGGCAGCACCTTGCGCAGCAGCGACTCCACCTTCGGCGACCTCATGGCCGCCGATTATAGGCTAGAAGTGGAAATTAATGGCGGCGTACGGCCCGCTGATGGTGATGTCGGCGCTGTCGATGTCGTCGATGGTATCGAGATCGAGCTGGTAGGAGCGCCAGCCGAGCTCGGCGCCGAGACCGACGGGGGATTCCCAGCCGAGCTGCGCGGTGGCATCCAGCAGATCGTGATCGTCGTAGGTGAGCCCCATGAGATCGCCGCCCACCCAGAGCCCGGTGAACGGCAGGTCGACCCGCACGCGGCCGTACAGCATGGGCAAGGCACCCTTGAAGTCCGCCCGCCCGGTGTCGGTGGTGGACGCGACCTGCACGTAGCCGTCCACCCAGCGCGCGCCGATGCCCAGATCCAGCGACACCACGTTGTCGAGCAGCTCGTAGTAGAGCACCGCGTCCATCTGCTCGAAGTCCACCTCCGAGGCCACGTCCTCGCTGACGGTGAACACCTCGCCGCGGAACTCCACGGTGCGGGTGAGCGTGTTGCGCCCGTCGCCCGTCACGTCGGCGTAGTTGAAGCGGAGGTTCGGCAGCACCGGAACGCCGTGCTCGAGCGCCAGGTACAGGACGTTGTTGTTCTCGTCGCCGATGTCGAGATCCCGCTCCAGGTCGATGTCCGTGATGCCGGACGCCACGTCCCCGGAGTAGTCCTGCTGCCATTTGCCGGCACCGGCATAGACCCCGAACAGGGTGTCCGCGCTGGCCGCGCCCGTCAGCCAGGGCGCCGCCAGCGACGCGGCGATCAGCAGTCCTTTTCTCATGAGCGGAAACCTCCGATGAATCAGGGTGAGTATAGCCACACGGCGCGCGCCGGCACCGTGACGGACGACACACCCGCGGGCGGCCCGGACACGGCGCCTGGCAGGGGTTAAAGTACGCGTTCCCGAGAAACCAACCGCAGCCGGAGCGGCTCATGAGCGACGCCACCCTCATCACCAACGCCCGCGTGGTCAACGAAGGCACCGTGACCGAGGGCGATCTGCTGATTCAGGACGGCCGGATCGCCGGCATCGGCCGCGCCGCGCCGGCGGGCGCTCAGGTGGTGGATGCCCGGGGCGCCTGGCTGCTTCCGGGCATGATCGACGATCAGGTGCATTTCCGGGAGCCGGGCTTCGAGCACAAGGGCACCATCGCCACGGAATCCCGGGCCGCCGTGGCCGGGGGCATCACCAGCTACATGGAGATGCCCAACTGCAATCCGCTCACGGTGACCCACGAGGCGTTACGCGACAAGCACAGCCGCGCCGCCGAGCACTCGGAAGCCAACTACGCGTTCTACTTCGGCGCCACCAACGACAACCTGGAGGCGATCAAGACGGTGGACCCGCGCCTGACCTGCGGCATCAAGGTGTTCATGGGCGCCAGCACCGGCAACATGCTGGTTGACGACGAGAAGACCCTGGAGGGCATCTTCGCCGGCACCGACCTGGTCATCGTCACCCACTGCGAGCACACGCCGACCATCCTCGCCAACGAAGCCGCCGCCCGCGCCCGCTACGGCGAAGACATCCCGGTCACCGAGCATCCGAACATCCGCTCCGCCGAGGCCTGCTACCGCTCGTCGTCTCTGGCGGTCAGCCTGGCGCGACGCTTCGGCTCGCGGTTGCACGTGCTGCACCTGACCACCGCCCGGGAAATGGAGCTGTTCTCGCCGGGTCCCCTGGACGGCAAGCGGATCACTGCCGAGGTGTGCGTGCATCACCTGTTCTTCGACGACACCTGGTACGCCGAGAAGGGCGCGCTGATCAAATGCAATCCAGCCATCAAGTCGGCGGCCGACCGCAACGCCCTGCGCCGCGCCGTGACCGAGGGCCGCATCGACGTCATCGCCACCGACCATGCGCCCCACACCGCCGAGGAGAAAGCACGGCCGTACCTGCAGGCGCCCGCCGGACTGCCCCTGGTGCAGCATGCGCTGCCCTCGCTGTTCGAGCTGGTGCGCCAGGGCGTGCTCAGCGTCGAGCAGGTGGTGGAGAAGACCGCCCACGCGCCGGCGCTCCTGTTCGGGGTGAAGGAGCGCGGTTTCATCCGCGAGGGATACCACGCGGACCTGGTGCTCATCGACGATACCCGCCCGCCCGATGCCACCATCCACTCCAAGTGCGGCTGGAGCCCGTTCGAGGGCATCAGCCTCCACGGCCGGGTTACCGCCACCTGGGTCAACGGCCACTTGCGCTACCGGGACGGCCGGTTCATCGAAGGACCCAAGGGAGAGCCGCTGGAGTTTCAGCGCCCGTAACCGGTACAGTCGGCCTCCCATATTTCAACAACATCGGACGAAGCCTATGTCCCTGGTAAACTACGAAACGCGCGGCCACGTCGCCGTGATCACCCTGAATCGCCCGGATGCCCGTAATGCCATCAACCCCGAGGTGGCCGTGCGCCTGGCCGACGCCTGGGAAGAGGTGGCGCGCGACGACGGCGTACGGGTGGCCGTGCTCACCGGCACCGGCAGCGCGTTCTGCGCCGGCGCCGACCTGGGCCAGCTCATTCCCATGGTTTCCGGCACCCGCAAGCCGGAAAACGAGTGGGACGAACGGGTCGCCAAGGAACCCGGCCTCACCAGCCGCTCGCTGCTGCGCAACTTCGATCCCGGCAAGCCGGTGATCTCCGCAATCAACGGCCACGCCATCGCCGGCGGCATGGAGCTGGTGCAGGGCACCGACATCCGCATCGCCGCACCGGGGGTCAAGCTGGGGGTGCAGGAGGTCAAGTGGGCCATCTTCCCCGCCGGCGGCTCCACCGTGCGTCTGCCCATGCAGATGCCCTACGCCAAGGCCATGGAGCTGCTGCTCACCGGCGATCTGATCACGTCCGAAGAAGCGCTGGCCCTGGGCTTTCTGAATTACGTCACCGACGACTACATGGGCAAGGCCATGGAGATCGCCGAGAAGATCGCCGGCAACGGGCCGCTGGCCGTGAAGGCGATCCGCCAGTCGGTGAAGGAGTGTCTGGGCAAACCCGAAGAGGAGGGCTTGAAGATCGAGAGCCGCATCTCCGGCCCGGTGTTCCAGACCGAGGACGCCAAGGAGGGCCCGAAGGCCTTCATGGAGAAGCGCAAGCCCGAGTACCAGGGGCGCTGAGCCAGGAACCGCCATGGAGATCCGGCCGGCCACTGCGGACGAGGCGGAGGCGCTCTCCGCCCTCGCCTTCCGCGCCAAGGCCCACTGGGGCTACCCGGACGACTTCATGGCGGCCTGCCGTGCGGAGCTCACCTACGCCCCCGAGGAAGTGGGCTCCGGCGGATATCACGTGGCGGAGGAGAATGGCCAGGTCCGCGGCTTCTATGCCCTCAGCAAGGTCTCTCCCACCGCCATGGAGCTCGACGCCCTGTTCGTCGAGCCGGAGCACGTCGGGCGTGGCTACGGCCGCGTCCTGCTGGAGCACGCCCTGAAGGCCTGCCGGCACGCCGGGGCCGAGCGCCTGGTACTCCAGGCGGATCCCAACGCCGCCGGGTTCTACGAAAGCCTGGGCGCGGCGCGTATCGGCGAACGCCCGTCGGAGAGCATCCCCGGACGGCAACTCCCTCTGTACGAGATCGTTCTCACCTAGGGTTCACCACTGCCACCGTGGCCGCCTCGGCGTCCCCCAGCAGGCGCGCGGTCAGCACCCCGGCGGTCATGGATCCGTTCACGTTCAGCGCCGTGCGTGCCATGTCGATCAGGGGCTCGATGGAGATCAGCAGCGCCGCCACCGTCACCGGGAAGCCCATGGCGGGCAGCACGATGAAGGCGGCGAAGGTGGCGCCGCCGCCGACACCGGCCACGCCGAAGGAGCTGATGGCGACGATGCCCACCAGTCCGGCGATGAAGGCGAGGCCCGTGGGATCCACGCCCATGGTGGGGGCGATCATCACCGCCAGCATGGCGGGGTAGATGCCGGCGCAGCCGTTCTGCCCGATGGTGGCGCCGAAGCTGGCCGACAGGTTGGCCACGGGCTGAGGCACGCCGAGCCGCTCGATCTGGGTCTCGACGTTGAGCGGGATGGTGGCCGCGGAGCTGCGCGACGTGAATGCGAAGGTCAGCACCGGCCACACGCTCTTGAAGTAGGCGAGCGGATTTAAGCCGCCCACGGCCATCAGCAGGCCGTGCACCGTGAACATGATGGCGATGGCCAGGTAGGACGCGCCGATGAATCCAACCAGGTTTAGCACGTCGGCGGCATCGGACCCCGCCACCACCTTGGTGATGAGCGCGAGGATCCCGTAAGGGGTGAGCGCCATGATCATGTGCACCAGCTTCATGACGATGGCCTGGACGGTGTCGACGAACTGGCGAATCGCCTCTCCCCGGACCGGGTTCTCCCGAGCCACGCCCAACGCGGCGACGCCGAAGAGGATGCCGAAGATCACCACTCCGATGATGGAGGTGGGGCGGGCCTCGGTGAGATCCTCGAACACGTTGGACGGCACGAAGCGCACCAGCATGTCGGCGAGGCCGAGGCTTGCGAACTCCTCGTAACGGGCCGTCAGCGCCGCGGAGCGCTCCAGCTCCCTGGCCCCCTCGGTGAGGCCCTCGGCGCTCAGCCCGAACAGGTTGGTGACGCCGATACCTACCAGGGCCGCCACCATGGTGGTGCCGATGAGAATGCCGATGATCAGGCCGCCGATGCGCCCGAGGGCCGCCACCTCACGCATCCGCACCACCGCCGCCACCATCATCACCAGCACCAGCGGCGTGATGATCAGCCGCAGCAGATTGATGTAGGCGCTGCCCACCACGTTGGTCCAGGTGAGGGTCCGGCGGATCACGTCGGGATCGGATGCATAAACGAGCTGAAGCGCCAGACCGAACACCGCCCCGGCCACGAGCCCGGAGAGGATGCGCCGGGACAAGGTGAATCCAGGACCGCCGAGCCTCGCCAGCACGATCATCAGGCCGGCGAAAACCAGCAGATTCACAATCACCATCACAGCCTCCCCCTCTGGCTCAACCGGGATGTTGGCCGTCCCCCGGAGCCTTGTCCACCCTGCTGCCGGGGTGCCGCGGCGACGGCCCCGGCAAGTGAAGATCGAACCTGCGCCAGACGTACAGGAATCCGAAGTAGCCGAGCACGGCCCCGGGCAGGGCGATGCACAAACTGCCGATGACCAGGGAGAGGGTCTCCTCGGCGATCTCCTCCTCGAGACCCGAAAGGGAATCGAACCGCACCGGCAGAAACGCCGTCACCTGCTCGCCGAGCTGATGGAATCCCAGGTAGAGCGGGGCGAACGTGAGCGGATTGTTGATCCACGACGCCGCGAACGCGGCGGGAAAGTTGGCGCGCAGCAGCACCGACGCCCCCAGCATCAGAGCCGTCTGAACGCCGAGGGTGGGGGTCAGGCCGATGAACAGCCCCACCGCAACACCGCGCGCCAGGGTGAGCTCGTCCACGTTGAGGCAGCCGGCGCGCTCCAGGAAGGCGGCGACGCCGCGGTGCCGCCGCAGCCAGGCGCGGGTCGCCGAGCGCAGCCGCGCCGAGCTGCCGGCGGCCTGGAGCTTCAGCCAGCGGCGGGCCGGGCTCATGGGCGGCTCCGGCGCTGCAGCCGGGGCGATAACCTCAGCTCGCCTTGTCCCGCAGCTCGGGCAGCACGTAACCCCGCTGCTCCAGGTCGGCCCTCACCACCTTCTTGTCCATCTTGCCCGTGGACGTGAGGGGGATGCTGTCCACGAACAGCACGTCGTCGGGGAGCTGCCACTTGGCGAACGTCTTCGCCGCGTGCTCGAGGATGGCTTCCTTGGAGACCTCCGCCCCCGGCTTCAGCACCACCAGCGCCACCGGCCGCTCGTCCCACTTCGGATGCGGCTGCGCCACCACGCAGGCCTGGGCCACACCCTCCAGGGCCACCAGGTGGTTCTCCAGATCCACCGAGGAGATCCACTCACCGCCGCTCTTCACCAGATCCTTGGAGCGGTCGCTGATGATCAGGTACTCCTCCGGATCGACCTTGCCCACGTCGCCGGTGATGAGCCAGCCGTCGTGAAACTTCTCCGGCTGCGGGTCGTTGTAGTACTCGGAGCAGATCCACGGGCCCCGGATGAGAATCTCGCCCACGGTCTCGCCGTCGTGGGGCAGGCGATTGAAGTTCTCGTCGAAGATTTCCACCTCGATCCCGGGCATCACCTGCCCCGCCTTGGCCACGTTGGCGAACTGCTCGTCCTCGGAAAGCTCGAGCTGCGATCGCTTCATGACCCGCCGGGACAGGGTGGCCAGCGGCGAGGTCTCGGTCATGCCCCAGCCCTGGATCATCTCCACGCCCAGCACATCCCAGTACCAGCGGATCAGCGAGGGCGGCGGTGCCGAGCCGCCACAGGTCACCCGCGACAGGCTCGACAGGTCGTAGCGGTCCGGGTCGCTCTCGTAGATGGCCTTCACCCCCTGCCAGATGGTGGGCACCGCCGCCGACACCGTCACCTTCTCGTCGGCGATGAGCTGGATCAATCGTGCCGGGTCCATGAACCGGTGCGGCAGCACCTGCTTGCAGCCCAGCATCAGCGCCGACCAGGGCACGCCCCAGCCCATGGCGTGGAACATGGGAACGATCCCCAGCAGGCAGTCGGTGGCCGACAGCCCCATGCTGTCCGTCATGCACTGGGTCAGGGTGTGCAGGTACTGGGAGCGATGCTCGTACTCCACGCCCTTGGGGTTGCCCGTGGTGCCGCTGGTGTAGCACAGCCCCAGGGGGGAGTTCTCGTCGATGACGGGCCATTGGTAGGTGGTGGGCTTGCCGGCGATGAAGGCCTCGTAGTCCACTGCGTTGGGCAGTTTCGTTTCCCAGTTCTCGAAGCCTTCCTCGGCGGCAACGATGATGCGCTCCACGCTGGGCATGCGGCCGTGCAGCTTCTCCAGCAGTGGCAGGACGTCGGCGTCGACGATGATCACCTTGTCCTGGGCGTGGTCGATGATGTATTCGAGGTCGTGGTCGGAGAGGCGAATGTTGAGGGTGTGCAGCACTGCGCCCATGCCGGCGATTGCGTGATACGCCTCCAGGTGGCGGGAGCCGTTCCACATGAACGTGCCCACCCGGTCGCCGATCTCGACGCCTGCCTCCGCCAGCGCGTGGGCGAGCTGATGCGCCCTGTCCCGAATCTCGCGGTACGTCTGACGTCGGATGCCGCCCTCGGTGGCGGTGACGATTTCTTCCCGGGGCGCCACCGTGGCGCCGCGATCCAGGATGTTCGACATCAGCAGTGGCGTGTGCTGCATTGCCATGGCCGGGCCCTCCCAATAAGCTCTAGCGTTTTTCCCAGCCGCCGAGTGTACCATCGGCTACAGGAGTTTCGTGGAGTCCCTGGAGCAGCACATCCTCGACATCCCCCACGCCCGGGCCATCGGCATGAGGCTGGTGAGCTACGACGAGACCGGGTGCGTGGTACGAGTTCCTTACGCCGAGCACCTGGTGGGCGATCCGGATACGGGGGTGGTGCACGGCGGGGTGCTCACGGCGCTGCTCGACAACACCTGCGGCGTGGCGGTGCGGCCCGCAGACGGCACCACCGGGGCGGCATCCATCGCCACCCTGGACCTGCGCATCGACTACATGGGTGCGGCGCGGCCCCACCAGGACATCTTCGCCCACGCCATTTGTTTCAAGCGCACCCGGCACATCGCCTTCGTGCGCGCCACCGCCTACCAGACCACGGTGGACGAGCCCATCGCCACCTGCGTGGCCAGCTTCATGCTGGGCACGTCCAGCGAGCCGCGGGGTGCGTCGTGAAGCTGCTCGCGGAGCTCAGAGCCCAGGGGCGGGGCCGCGACATGGCCGCGGTGCTGGCGCACATCCCCTACGCCCGCTTCCTCGGCATCGAGGTGGACCAGAAGGGCAACGAGATCACCACCATCATGCCGTTCCAGGATCACCTCGTGGGCAACGTCTCCTTGCCGGCCATCCACGGCGGCGTGATCGGCGCGCTGCTGGAGATCACGGCGGTGATCCAGCTCCTCTACGACACCTCCTGCGAGCGGCTGCCGAAGACCATCGACGTTTCGGTGGACTACCTGCGCTCGGGTCGGCCCAAGCCCACCTACGGGCGCGCCATCGTCACCCGCCACGGCCGCCGGGTGGCCAACGTGCGTTCGGAGATCTGGCAGGAGGAGCGTTCGCGTCCCATCGGCGTGAGCCACGGGCATTTCCTGCTGGCCCCCCTCACGGCCGAGTGAGGCCCCTCACTGCACAGCGAGGGGATCCAGCTCCGACTCCAGCCGCCGCCGCAGGTGCGCCGTCTCCGCTTCCAGGGCGGCCGGGGTCCAGCCCAGCCGCTCGGCCATTACCGGCCCCGCCGCCTCGAGCAGCGCGTCCCGCTCCTCCGGCAGGAACCAGGCCGCGGAGAGCCGCCGGTAGAGCACGTCCTCCAGGCGGCGCGCTCCTTCCACGCTCACCGCCCAGCTCACCTCCTCGGCGAACACCGAAGCTGTCAGCGCCGTGGGCCGCTCGCCCAGCAGCGATTCCGCTTCGCTGCCGTACAGGCGCGCCAGGCGCTCCGCCAGCGCCCCCGACACCGCGTAGCGGCAGGCGAGCCGCCGCGCCAGCGCCGCCACGTCCGGGACGTCGCCGCCCGGTACCGGCGCCAGCGGCTCCGGTGCGGGGAGCTCGCGGCCGAGCAGGTCCGCCACCACCGCCATGACCTGCTCGGCCATCTTGCGAAATCCGGTGAGCTTACCGCCGGCAATGCTGACCACCGCGCCGTCGCGCCAGATCTCGTCGCGCCGGGACATCTCTTTCGGCGCTTTGCCGGGCTGGTTGACCAGCGGGCGCAGGCCCGCCCAGGTGGCCAGCACGTCGGAGCGGCACAGGGGCTCCACACGGAAGTGCGTGTTGGCGGTCGCGAGCAGGTAGTCCACGTCCCCGGCCAGCACCTCGGGCCAGTGCTCGGGGCCCCGGCCGTAGGTGGTATCGGTGGTGCCCAGGTACGTCACGGCACCCCGGGGAATCGCGAACACCGGCCGGCCATCCGCCGCCGTCATCATCACCGGATGGGCCACGGGCAGGCGGGCGTGGCGGAGCACCGCGTGCACGCCCTTGGAAAGGTGCAGGCGCGGCACCGCTGCCGGCTCCAGCAAGGTCTCCACCCAGGGGCCGGTGGCGTTCACCAACACCCGGCCGCGCAGCTCCCGCTCCTCCCCGGTGAGCTCGTCCCGGGCCGTCACCCGGGCCCCCGCCCCGTCCGGCTGCACGCCACGGACCCGGGCGTAGCTGCAGGCGCGGGCACCGAGCCGAACCGCCGCGCGCAGCACCGCGAGCACCAGCCGGGCGTCGTCGGTGAGGTACTCCCGGTAGACGCAGGCCCAGGGAAGGCGCGCGCGGTCGAGCAGCGGCTCGTGCTCCTCGAGCTGCCGGCGCCGCCAGTTGCGATGCCGCTCCGCCGTGTCCACGGCCCCCAGCCGCTCATAGAGGCCGATGCCCACCCGCAGCTTGGCGAACTGCGGGAGGCTGGCAGCGGGCACCACCATCCAGCGGGGCTCCGTGAGGTGGGGCGCCATGGCCCGGAGGCTCTTGCGTTCCAGGGCGCTCTCCCGAACCAGGGCCACGTCCCCCATGGCCAGGTAGCGCAAGCCGCCGTGAATCAGCTTGGTGGAACGGCTGGAGGTGCCGGAGGCGAAGTCCCGCGCCTCCAGCACCAGCACGCTGAGCCCCGCCTGAGCGGCATGGCGGGCGACTCCCACGCCGGTGATGCCGCCGCCCACCACGATCAGGTCGAAGGTGTCCTCGCTCAGGGTGGCGAGGCAGCTTTCCAGGCGGGGCACGTCCACCATCGGCTTCAGAACCGGCCGCCCACAGAGACTCTGAATACCACGTCCGGAGCACTGCGGGTGGTGAGATCCTCCACCACGCCCAGCGCCAGCCACCGGCTCGACGGCCACCGCCAGGTAGCCCCCAAGGTGCCGAGCAGCGCCGGATCGCCGATCTGGGGTATCGGCGCATCCGCCAGCTCGCTGTGCCCGTCGAGTTGGGCGTGCAGGCTGAGCGCCGGCCGCAGCGGATAATGCAGTCCCAGATGCCCCGAGAACACCACGGGCCGCAGTGCGTCCCGCGCCAGGTCGCTGTCGCCCGGGAAGGCGACGCCGCCCATGAGCGTCACCGTCAACCCCAGGCTCTCGAGCCAGCGCCGGTCGCGGGTTTCCCACCAGAGCGCCACGTCCACGCCCTCGGAGCCGGTGAGATTCTCGGCGCGGCCGGTGGGCAGCTCCACCACCGCCCGCAGCGCGCTCTGCCGTCCCGGCTGGTCCAGCAGGCGGACCCCCAGCAGGGCCCGCACGTCCCCCAAATGCCGCTCGGAGTCGTCCACCCGGGCCACGGTCCGGCCTTCGTGGACCAGGCGATAGTCCAGGACATTGCGGGACGCGCCGTCCCGGCCGCCGTCGGGCAGGCTGAAGAGGTCGTGGAAGCCGTCGATCAAGGCATCCGTCGCTCCGCCGCCATGAACCACCAGCGGCGCCTCCAGGCCCCACTCCAGGCGGGTTCCCCAGCCGCGGCGCACCGTCAGGGTGGTGACCGTGGTGGTGCCGTCCAGATACGCCCAGGAGTCACCGTCGCGGTTCGCGGTGAAGTTGTTGGCGTGCTCCACGTGCAGCGCCAGTGTGCCCGCGCGCGGCGGCAGCACGGCGCCCAGGGTCCGAGGCAGGGCAAAGGTCTGCGCCACCGGGGACAGGTTGCGCACCGCGAGCGGGGCCGCCACGTCGCCATCGAAGGACGAAATCTCGTTCGCCGGCACCTGCAACGCCGGGCTCGCCGCCAGGAGCGCCAGCACCGCCGCGGCTCCATACCGGCCCACGACCGTCAACGGATGCTCCTGGATTCGTGCTCCCAGTACGGCTTGCGGAGCTCGCTCTTGAGGATCTTGCCCGGGCCGCTCTTGGGCAGCTCGTCGTGGCGGATCTCCACGGACTTCGGGCACTCGTAGCCGGCGAGCGCCTCCCGGCAGTGGGCCAGCAGGCCGTCCACGTGGATCTCCGCCCCCGGGCGCGGCACCACGATGGCGTGCACCGTCTCGCCCCAGGTGTCGCTGGGGACGCCGATCACCGCGCACTCATGGACGCCCGGATAGCGGTAGATCACGTTCTCCACCGCGGCCGAGTAGACGTTCTCGCCGCCGCTGATGATCATGTCCTTGACCCGGTCCACCAGGAACAGAAACCCCTCGTCGTCCAGGTAGCCGGCGTCGCCGGTGTGCATCCAGCCGCCCCGCAGGGTTTCCGCGGTGAGGGCCTCCTGGCGCCAGTAGCCTTTCATGACCATGGGCCCGCGCACGCAGATCTCGCCCACCTCCCCCGGCGGCAGCGGCCGGTCGTCCGGGTCCATCACCGCCACGTCGGCGTTGAACACCGACTGCCCCGCGGAGCGGATGCGCCCAGCGTCCGGCCCCTCGAAGACGTGATAGCGAGGCGGCAGGCACGTGGCCACTGGCGAAAGCTCGGTCATGCCGTAGGACTGCAGGAACTGCACCCCCGGCAGCCGCTCCATGGCCTGGCGCAACAGCGACTCCGGCATGGGTGACGCGCCGTAGGTGAGAAGCTGGAGGCTCGACAGGTCGTAGCGGTCGAGATCGGCACACTGCAGCAGCGCGTTCAGCATGGTGGGAACCACCACGGTCACGGTGACCCGGTAGCGCTCGATGGCATCGAGGAACAGCCCTGGCTCGAAGCGCGGAATCACCGCATGGGTGCCGCCGGCCACCGTGGTCGTGAACACCCGCGAGCCGCCCGCCACGTGGAACAGCGGCGACACGTGCAGGTGCACGCTGTCGCTGCGAATGCCCAGGTTGACCAGAGCCGTCATGGAGTTGGCCATGAAGTTGTCGTGACTGAGCATGACGCCTTTGGCGCGGCCCGTGGTGCCCCCGGTGTAGAACAGCGCCGCCAGGTCGTCGCCACCCCGCTCGGCGTCCGGCACCGGCGCCTCGGCCGCCAGCAGGGACTCGTAGTCCGCGAAGTGCGGACTCGAGCCGTCGTCGGCGTGGATGACCCGCTCCAGCTCCGGGCAGCTCGACAGCAGGGCCGCCGCTTCGTCGCCGGCGGCCGCGTCGGCGAGCAGCAGGCGCGCCCCCGCATCGTTCAGGCAGTGGACCTTCTCCGCCAGCGACCAGCGGGTGTTCACCGGCACCATGACCGCGCCGGCCCAGAGGGTTGCGAAGTAGAACTCCACGTAGCGCGGCGAGTTGACGGCCAGCATGGCCACCCGGTCATCGGGCCCGATTCCCTGGGCCTGGAGCGCGCCGGCGAGCCGCGCCACCCGCTCCGCGAAGCTCCGCCAGGTACGGTGGACACCGGGCCCCACCAGGGCCGGACGGTCCCCGTACAGCTGCACCGCACGATGAATGCCCTGGGTCAGACGCATCCGCAAGCTCCCGCCAAAGCCCGGCATTCTACCGGCTCGCACGGCGCCGGCGCAGCGGCTAATCCGCTCGCCCGTCCGGCAGGTCACGCTCGCCGACGACCCTGTTGCGGCCCGTCGCCTTGGCGTGGTACAGGCACGCGTCCGCGCGCTGTATCAGCGACTGGCCGTCTTCGCCGCGGCGGTGCTCGGCCACCCCCACAGAGACGCTCAGGCCCTGGAGCTCGCCGGCGCAGTCCGTCTTCACCGCCTGGGCGGCGATCATGGCGCGAATGCTCTCCGCCAGCATGAGGGCGCCGTCGTAGACGGTGTCGGGAAGCACCACGGCGAACTCGTCGCCGCCATAGCGGGCGACGAAATCACGCCCTTTGACGCCGCGCTGGATCTCCTGAGCGACGAAGCGCACCACTTCGTCACCCGCCAGGTGGCCATGGCTGTCGTTGAAGCCCTTGAAACGATCCACGTCCACCAGCAGCAGGCAGAGGCCGCCACCCGGTTCCCGCGCCTCTCCGATCATGCGCCGCAAGGTGTCGTCGAAGGCGCCACGGTTGGCGACCCCGGTCAGCGCGTCGGTGCGGGAATCCCGCGACAGGCTGTTCACCTGGGCGCGCAGCTGGGTGATCTCCTCGGCCATGTCCTGGAGCGACTGCTCGACGTCGGCGCTCCGCTGCCGGGCGGCCCGGGTTTCCCGGGCGAGGGTCGCCACCAGGCGCTCGAGCTGCTGCGGCGTCGGATCGTCGCGCAGCGACTCGCCGGCATCGTCCAGCACGTGCTCGAAGCTGGCGATCTCCTCCCCCAGTTCGCCCAGCTCCCGCAGCATGCTCTTCACCGCCTGGCGCAGGCTCGACTGGATGTCCGCCACCTCCGCGCGGAAGTGGTCGAGGAAATGCGTGTCGTAGAGCTGCTCGCAGACCTCCGGGGTGAACGGGCTGCCCCGCTCCATGCGCGTGCGCAGATCCGCCACCAGGGCCTCGCTCGCCTCGGCGACGTAGTCGTACCAGACCGCGTAGTTCTCGGGAATCGTGGGTACACCCTGCCGGCTCATCAGCGGCAGAACCTTCTTGAGAACCGCGTGGGATTCCTCCAGGGAGATGTGGAAAGTGGCTGAGGGCATGACCTGCCGCGATGGATTGCTCTTCTCCCGTTAAATCTAGCTCAGCTTTGGCAACGTACACCCTGCGATGGGCGGCGTCAGGCTCGTCTACGCGGCCAACGTTTGGTGGATCTCACCACTTCGACACCGGTCCATCCTCCAGCCCTCCTGCACAACTCGTTGATATGCCGTTATTTTTTCACCTCGGACGATTGGCACGAATCATGACAAGCTGGTTCCCGTCGAGCAACGGACACAGGCAAGCGACACCAGGAGCTCACCATGGACGAATCATTCCGCCTCTCACGCATTCGGGCGCCCCGGGGCACCCTGGCCACCATGATCCTGCTCGCCGTCGTCTTCCTCGCCTTCGGTCTGCTGGTGGCCGGCGTGCCGGGGAGCGAGGCGGCCGAGCGGGTCGGCTTTCTCGACGCGTCGGGCTCGAGCCTCGCCAACTGGCTTCTGGGCGGCGATAGCTATCATCAATCGCCCCGTTAGAAACAGGTCATTTCACAATCCCCGGGGCCTGCTCCACACTGAGTTCCACATCAGTGACAGGAGCGCACCATGGGCGAAACCCACATCGACATCGGCATCGACCGCGACGACCGGCAGAAGATCGCCGGCGGGTTGTCCCGACTGCTGGCCGACACCTACACGTTGTACCTGAAAACCCATAACTACCACTGGAACGTCACCGGCCCGCGCTTCCGCGAGCTGCACCTGATGTTCGAAGAGCAGTACACGGAGCTCGCCACCGCCGTCGACGAGATCGCCGAGCGCGTCCGCACCCTGGGCTACCCGGCTCCCGGAACCTACAAGGAGTTCGCGGAGCTGAGCAGCATCGAGGAAGTGGCGGGCGTGCCGGCGGCGGAAGAGATGGTGCAGGATCTGGTGACCGCGCACGAGACGGTGGTGCGGACCTGCCGGGAAGTGCTTCCCGCCGCCCAGACGGCCGACGACGAATCCACCGTGAGCCTGGTCTCCGATCGCATGCGCATCCACGAGAAGACGGCCTGGATGCTGCGCAGCCTGCTGTAGCGCCCGCGCGGGGGCCGCGGAGGCCGGGAGTTTTCCACCATTTCTGTGGATAACTTTGAGGATAACTTCTGCGTATGGGCTCCGAGGCCCCACCAGCCCGCCACCGGCCGCTGCTGGTCAACTTTTGATCATCGAACACATTGGCTTTTCAAATCAATGCCTTACGAAGGTCACATGAAAAAGCGGTTGAACGATGGCGGGCAATTGGCGCGATTGTCGGGCAAATCCCCGCCCTGTGTATAACGGCAGGCAGCCAACGCGTTAGTGTTCGCTCACAGGCCATATCGCGCTGCGATTGACGCCGCCGGAGGACGACAAGAAACCGGCGCGACATAGCCCAACGGTTTTACGCAGGTGCGCGGCCCCGGCTCCGCTCCCAGGGCCAGGGGCACGGTGAGCCAGGTGGCCGCGGCGACCAGTCCCAGCGCCGCGAGCCACAGCCAGCGACGGCTCCCGCTCGGCTCCGCCGCGGCGGCCTTGCCGGCGGCATTGCCGGCGGCCTTGCCGGCCGCGTGGTCGGCCGCAGGCCGTGCCGGCGGCGCGGCGCCACTGCGCAGGGTGGGTTCCTCCGGCCAGCGCGGACGGGTA
>JAWLGU010000027.1:28682-46606 GCA_041690675.1 Pseudomonadales bacterium
TTGCCGGCGGCCTTGCCGGCCGCGTGGTCGGCCGCAGGCCGTGCCGGCGGCGCGGCGCCACTGCGCAGGGTGGGTTCCTCCGGCCAGCGCGGACGGGTATCGTCGTCCACCGGGGGTACCGCGCTGAAGCTGTCGATCACCTCGCGGCGAGCCTGCCGGTACTCGACTTCGCTGATCTCTCCAGCGGCGTACGCCTTGGCCATGCGCCGCAGGCGCACGGACTCCGGCGCCAGCTTCATCAGGCTCACGACACCTCCCGTACCAGGCGGAATCCGGTGGCGGGATCCGGGCTGCCGTCCTGGGGCCGCAGGGTTTCCGGCACGCAGGCGGCTGCGGGATCCGTGTAGGCGCCGCCCGCCGCCTGCAACTCGCCTTCACGGATCACCCATTCCTGGACGTTGCCGAGCACGTTCACCAGGCCATACTCGCCGGGCGTTCCCGCGGTCGCGGCCACCGGCCCCGGGGTCCGCTGCAGCGGACCCGCCTCGACGGCGCAGTGGCTGCGCGTCTCAGCGGCGCCACGGGCCGCAGTCAGCCACTCCTGGTGGGTGGGCAGACGGTAGGTGAAGCCACTGCGATTCGTCAGCCAGGCCGCGAAGGCGCGGGCCAGGTCCACCGGCACGTCGCGCACGGGCATATCCGGCGGCCCCGCTTCCGGGCACGCGTCCGTCGCTCTGCAGAACGGCGCCAGATCTCCCCAGCTCACTTCCTGACGAGTGATGGCGAAACGCTGGTCGGCTTCGGCAGGTATCAGCACCAGTCCGGGCCCCCAGGCAGCCTCGCCGAGCCGATCCGCGCAGGCACCGCCCGCTTCGTTGATCGCGCTGCAGGGATCCAGCCCGGGCAACGGGCCGAACAGGGTCACCGTGCGTTGCCTCAGGAGCACGGCCCGCTCTCGATCCACGGCCTCGAGCTGGGACAGACAGTGGCTCACCCGCTCCGCCACCCGGGCGTTCCCCTCGGCCGCGAAGTCGCGGTATCGGCGCACCCAGCGTTCCACCACGTCCGCGGCGGTGGAGGGATCGAAGCGCAGGCAGGCGCCGCCGAGCGCCGTCTCCAGCTCGCTGCGAAACGCCACCAGACCCTCCTGGCGCCGCCGCGCCGCCTCCCGGGCCGCGAACGCGCGCTCCGCGCCGTCCACCCGCTTGCGTAGGGCGTCCAGCGTGTCGAGGTCGAACCCGTACGTCTCCAGGTAAGCCAACGCCCGGCGGGCAGCGGGGAAGCGCTCCGCGGCCAGGCTGGCATCGAGCTCGCCGGTCAGCACGTCCACCGTCTCCAGACGCAGGGCGGCAAGCCCCGGACTGCCGGGAAAGACGCGCTGGTAACGCTCCAGGGCCTGGTCCAGGGCGTCCATCCACGCCACCTCCAGCAGCGGCTCGTCCAGCAGCGCGGTCACCCCTTCGCTCAGCAGGCGGGTGAGATGCGCGGCGGCCTCGGGCATGGGGCCGTGGTCGAGGGCGCGCAGGTACAGGTCCACGGCCCGACCGGGATCGTCGGCCGCCAGGATCTCCTCCCGGTAACGCTGCCGCACCGCAGCCAGCACGCCTTTGCCGGCGCTCTCGAAGCGTTCCAGCGAGCGCAGGATGGCCACTTCCTCGGCCACCTTGGCCTCCCACTCGGCGTCGATGACGGGCGCCTGCAGCAACGCCTGCACCCGGGCGATCTGCGCATCCATGAGGGTGTCCTGGCGGGTTTCCACCTGGGCCACCTGAACGGCTTCCTGAACCGCGGCGCCCTCCTTCAGGGCGCTCGCCGCGAAGGTGACCAGCACGGCCGCCAGCGCCACCAGCACGGTGCGGGAGCGCCAGGGGGACGGCTCGAAGAGATGCTTGCGCAGCTCGGCCACGGATGCGGGCCGCGCGCTGCGATCGAACGCCAGGCAACGCTCCAGCACCCGCCACTGCCGGCGGCTGAGCCGGCGCGGGCGCTCGGCCGTGAGGCCCAGTCGCGCCGCTTCGTCCGCCGGGGTGCGGCCGTAAGGGTGCTGCCCGGTGAGCATGAGGTAGATGACCACGCCGAGCGAGTAGAGGTCGTCCTGGATCTCGGCGTCCGCGCCTTCCAGCATCTCGCGGCTGGCGTAGGCGGGAGTGAGGGCGGCGAGGCGGGTGGGGTCGAAGACCGTGTCCTCCCCCTGCGCCTGGTTGATCTGCACCGCCCGGGCGATGCCGAAGTCGAGGATCTTGGCACTGTGGTCCGGCGCCACGAGCACGTTGCCGGGCTTGAAATCCGCGTGCACCAGGCCCGCCTCGTGGGCGTGCTCCAGGCCGTCGCACAGGCAGCGGATGATGGACCAGGCGGTGTCGTCGGGAAGCCCGGTGGGGTAGGCGCGCAGCAACGCGGCCAGCTCCTGCCCTTCGAGCAGCTCCATGATGATGAAGGGAACATCGCCGTCCTTGTCGAAATCGTAGATGGAGACGATGTTGCGATGGGACAGGGCCTGGGACTTCGCCGCCTCCCGCTGCAGCGCGATGAACGCCTCGGGATGCTCGCGGAAGTCGTTGTTCAGCACCTTTATCGCCAGGAACGGATGGCGGTCGCGGGCCTCCACCTTGCGCAGATCCTTGGCCCGGAACACGGTGCCCATGCCGCCGCTGCCCAGCTTCTCCTCCAGCACGAAGCGCTGCTTGAGCACCCGCGGCGCCGTGGCCTCGCCCGGCGCCCGGCCCGGGCCGCCGCCCTCGCCGGCGGAAACGCTGTCGTCCCAGCGGAGCACGGTGGCGTCCTGAGCGGTGCCCTTCATGGCGCCTCCGGGCGGGCGATGACCAGCGAGACGTTGTCGCTGGCGGCGCCATCGAGGCAGCGCTGGAGCAGGTCCTCGGCGATCTCCTCGAGCCGCTCCCCGGCCAGGCCCGCGGCCAGCTCCTCGCGGCCCAGCTCGCGATACAGGCCGTCGCTGCACAACAGGTAGGTGTCCTCGAGCGCCACGTCGAACACCGCCACATCGAGGAACAGCCGCGGCTGCCCGCCCACTGCGCGGGTGATGATGTTGGTGTCCGCCGCCAGGGCCTCCTCCTCAGTAACGGCCCCGCTGTCGAGCAGGTCGCTCACGGGGTTGTGGTCGCGGGTGATCTGCTCGAGCTTGCCGTTACGCAGCCGGTACAGCCGGCTGTCGCCGGCCCACAGCACCACGGCGATGTCCCGTTCCGCCACCAGGGTCACGACGGTGCTGCCGATGGTGGTCCCCATGCCCTGGCAGGACGCGTGCAGGCGAAGCTGCTCGTTCACCGCCAGCAGGGCGTCCTCCACCGCGTCCACCTGCTCCGAAAGCGCGCCCCGCAACTGCACCTGGGACAGAGCGGACGTGATGGCATGGCTCGCCACTTCCCCCGCCTGGTGCCCGCCCATGCCGTCGGCCACGGCCCACAAGCCGCACCCCGAGCGGCTCAGCACCGAGTCCTCGTTGTGCCGCCGCCGGTTGCCACGGTGGGTCTGCTGGGCGCTGCGCCAGGTCCACTGCACCGGAACGCCCCCGTCACTCGTGGCGGAAGCGGACCGCGGAGGACTCGCTGGGAGGCTCGCCCAGGCTGATCCAGCCCTCACCCCACAAACGCAGCTCGCCCCGGTGGACGAAGCTCACCCGCTCGTCCTCGGTCTGCACGAAGGTGCCGTTGGTGCTGTGGTCCACCAGCACGTAGAACTGCTTGCGGCGCTCGATGGTGGCATGACAACGGGAGGTGAACGGCCCCTCCACGCGCAACCCGGCGTCGGAGAGCGCGCCCAGGGTGAGGCCGCGCCCGCGGCCGTCGAGCACCGCGCATCGCTTCTGCCAGCTCAGTACCAGGGGTGAGTGCTCCTGCGCTTCCATGCCGCAACCCGCTGCAATCATGCCGTACAGCAAGCATAGGCCAGCGCCGCCGCCGGCACCCGGACGTGGATCACGCTCAATGCATGAAGTTGAACATGCGCCGCCGATACCGGGAGGCGAGCTCCGACCCCTTCCCGAGCACCTTGAAGATGCGGATCATGGTCAGACGGCCGATGTCGTCGCGGAAGCCGCGATCCCGCTGCAGCACGGCCAGGGCCTCCTCCAGGGCGCGCTCGTAGTCCCCGGCCGCCGCGGCCTGCACCGCCACCCGGTAACGGGTCTCCAGATCGTCCGGGTTCGCCGCCAGCTTGCGCTCCAGCTCCGCCAGGCTCTCGAGCCCGGCAGCCTCCTCCAGCAGCTCCACCCGGGTCGCGGGCCGGTCTCGCTCCTCGGTATCCTCGGGGATACCGGCGAGCACACGGCGCGCCTCCTCGAGCTCCCCCTGCCGCGCCAGCACGTCGGCCAGCTCCACCCGGAAAGCCTGGTTCTGGGGCTCCTCCTGGCTGGCCTGCTGGAGCACCGCCAGCGCGTGTTCGTACTGTCCGGCCTCCACCAATCGGGCCAGGTCCTCGCGCAGCGCGTCTGCCGGCGACAAGGTGAGCTGCTCGAGCAGCGAGCGCAGCACGCTTTCCGGCTGCGGCCCCTCCAACTGATGAACGATCTGGCCGTCCTGGACCACCCGGATGCTGGGCAGCCCCTGCACCCGCAGGTGCTGGGCCAGGGTCGGATCCCGGGACACGTCCACCAGCGCCACGTAGACCTTGCCCTCGTAGGCGCGCGCGATGTTCTCCAGGTCCCGCCGCAGCTCCACCGAGGGCAGCACCTGATCCGCCCAGAACAGCAGGATCACCGGCGCCTGCCGGGACCGCTCCACCACCCCCGACTGAAAATTCTCCGGGGTCACCTCGAACGTCTGAGGGGTCTGCTGCATGGCGATGGGCCGTCATGGTGGGTGGGGGATTCTACTACAGCGCCGCGAACGCCGGGCAAGCCGGGCCGGCGGCTCTGGCCGGGCGTCGGCCACCCACGGTAAGCTTGCCGGCACCGTGAAACCAGGCGCCCCCATGTCCGATACCGTGCCATTCCAGATGACTCATCTCGACCACGTGGTGCTGCGCGCCCGGGACAGCGCGGGTCTCGTCGACTTCTACCGCCGGGTGCTCGGCTGCCCGGTGGAGCGTGAGGTTGCCGAGCTCGGGCTCATCCAGCTCCGGGCCGGGCGGGCGCTGATCGACATCGTCGCCGCAGACGGCCAGCTCGGGCGGATGGGCGGCACCGCGCCGAGCGCCGAGGACGGCCACAACCTGGACCACTTCTGCCTGCGCGTCGAGCCATTCGAGCCGGAGCGCATCACCGCCCACCTGGCCCGTCACGGGGTGACCGCCAGCGAGGTCCGGCGCGTCTACGGCGCCGAAGGCATGGGGCCGTCCATCTACCTCCAGGACCCGGAAGGCAACACCATCGAGATCAAGGGCCCGGCGGAGCCCGGCACCGTGGAGGCCGCACCGTGACCGAATCAACGACGGAACGACCACATCCGTTCGCCGAGCTGCTGGGGTTCACCGTCACCGCCCGGGAGCCGGGCTCCTGCCGCGTGGAGCTGCCGGTCCGCGACGATCACTTCAACCCCCACGGACTGGTGCACGGCGCCGTGCTCTATGCCCTGGCGGACACCGGCATGGGCGGCGCCCTCTCCGGCACCCTGGCCGAGGATCGGGTCTGCACCACCATCGAGATCAAGATCAACTACTTCCGGCCGTGGCGCAGCGGCGCCCTGATCTGCGACACCGAGCTGGTCAACGGCGGACGCACCACGGCCACCTTGCAGAGCGACATCTTCGACGGCGAAGGCCGGCATCTGGCCCGCGCCCTCGGAACGTTCGCCATCGTACCCCGGCCCGCCACCACCCGCTGATGCGCCACCGGCCGGCGCGCGCGCTCACCGCCTCGCTGCTGGCGCTGTGCGCCTGGGCTTGCGACGCGGCCGACGCCGGCCCCGCATCGGCGGACGACTGGCACGCGGTGATCCTGCTGTATCACCACGTGGGCGACGACACCCCCCCGAGCACCTCGGTCACCCCGCAGCTCTTCGAGGCCCACCTGAACCACCTGCAGAATCGAGGCTACCGGGTGGTGCCCCTCAGCCGCATCATCGCCGCCCTCACCGGCGAGGACCCGGTGCCGGCGCGGGCCGTGGCCATCACCTTCGACGACGCCCACCGCTCCGTCCTGACCGAGGCGGCGCCGCGGCTGGAGCGCCGGGGCTGGCCCTACGCCGTGTTCGTCAGCACCGATTACCTGGACCGGAACCTCGCCGGCTACTTGAGCTGGGACGAGCTGCGCGCCCTGGAAGCCCGGGGCGCCGAGATCGGCAATCATTCCCGGCGCCATGCCCACTACGTGCACAGGCCGCCGGAGGAAAGCGAGGCCGCGTGGCGGCGCCGGATCTCCGCCGACGTCCGCGCCGCCCAGGCGCGCCTCGACGCGGAGCTGCGCCACCCTCTCGCCGCCCTCGCCTACCCGTACGGCGAATTCACCCCGGAGCTGGCTGCGCTGACCCGCGAGCTGGGCTTCGTCGCGTTCGGGCAGCATTCCGGCCCCGTCGGCCCCGGCTCCCCCCTGGCCGCCCTGCCCAGGTTCCCCATGGCCGGGCCGTACGCGGCGCTGGACTCGCTGGCGGAAAAGCTCCGCACCCGGCCGTTCTCGGTACGGGTGGTCACCGGCGCGGACCCGGTGCTGCCCCACGACGCCCGCGCCGCGCCGGCGCTACGGCTCGCCCTCGCCGCGCCGGACGCGAACCTGCCGGCGCTGTCCTGCTTCGTCGGCGGCCAGCCGCCGCCCCGGGTCACCTGGCTCGATGCCGACGCGGGCCTGGTGGAGATTCAGGCACGCCATCCCCTGCCCGTGGGACGCAGCAAATACACCTGCACCGCGCCGGCACGGGCGGGCGGCGGGACCTTCTACTGGTACAGCCACCTGTGGATGCGGCCGCCAGCGCCGGGGGGGTGGTATGAGGATTAGGAAGTCGCTCTTCGCTTTCCGCTGTCCGCTGTCCGCAAGAGGGGCTTCGCGAGATTCGGGCGAAATGGCCGGTCAGCAAGGGGCAAAGCCTCGAACCCGGGGACGGCGCTCCAGCGGATGGCGGAGAGCGGACAGCGGATGGCGAACAATGTAGTCTCACCGACCAACGTTCCATATTCACGACTCCCGACGCCCATGCTCCAGCGCCTGCTCATCGCCAATCGTGGCGAAATCGCCATCCGTATCGCCCGCGCCGCCGCCGACCTCGGCATCGAGACCGTTGCCGTCTACAGCCAGGACGACGCCGAGTCGCTGCACGTACGGCGGGCGGACCAGGCGCAGGCACTGCCGGGCCGCGGCAGCGCTGGCTACCTGGACGGCGACGCGATCCTCGAGGTCGCGGAGCGGACCGGCTGCGACGGCGTGCACCCCGGGTACGGCTTTCTCGCGGAAAACGCCGGCTTTGCCCGGCGGGTGCGGGAGGCGGGACTGGTCTTCGTCGGACCCCGCCCCGAGATCCTGGAAAGCTTCGGTCACAAGGTCACTGCCCGCAACCTGGCGGCGGAGTGCGGCGTGCCGGTTCTGCCGGGCACCATGGGGCCCACCTCGCTGGATCAAGCCCGAGACTTCTTCACGAACCTTCCCGCCGGCACCGCCATGGTGATCAAGGCCGTGGCCGGCGGCGGCGGACGCGGCATGCGCATCGTCCGCAGCGCCTCGGAGATCGAGGCGGCCTACCAGCGCTGCGCCTCGGAGGCCGAGGCCGCCTTCGGCAACGGCGAGCTGTACGTGGAGCGGCTGGTGGAGCGGGCGCGGCACGTGGAGGTGCAGATCCTCGGCGACTTGAAGGGCGAGGTGAGCCACCTCTGGGAACGGGAATGCACCCTGCAGCGGCGCCACCAGAAGCTGGTGGAGATCGCGCCGAGCCCGAGTCTGCTTGTCGAGACCCGCCGCGCGCTCCTGGACGCCGCCCTGGCTCTGGCCGCCCACGCCCGCTACGACAACCTGGGCACCATGGAATTCCTGCTGGACGACGCCGACCCGGAGCAGGGTTTCGTATTCATCGAAGCCAACGCCCGACTCCAGGTGGAGCACACGGTGACCGAGGAGATCACCGGCGTCGACCTGGTGCAGACCCAGATCGCGCTCGCCACCGGCGCCAGCCTGGCGGAGCTGGGGCTCGACCGCGACCACGTGCCGGCGCCCCGCGGCCGCGCGCTGCAGGCGCGGGTGAACATGGAGACCATGCAGGAGGACGGCAGCACGCGGCCGGGCGGCGGCACCCTAAACCGGTTCGAGGTGCCCACCGGCGGCGGCGTGCGGGTGGAGACCTACGGCTACGCCGGCTACACCACCAGCCCGGCGTTCGACTCCATGCTGGCCAAGGTCATCGTCACCGACACCGCCGCCGCTTCGCATCAGGCTCCGGGCACCCTGCTGGCCCGCGCGGAGCGCGTCCTGGCGGAATTCCGCATCGACGGCGTGCCCACCAACATCCCCTTCCTGCGCGCGCTGCTCGCCGCCGACGCGGTTCGCGACAACGCGGTCTACACCCGCTACGTCGAGGATCACATGGCGGACCTGGTGCGCGCCATGCCGGCCGCGCCATCACAGTCGCCCACATGGGCGGCCCCAGCGTCGGCCGCCGCCGACGGTGTCGAACGCGGCGCGCCCGGGGACGTGGTGCCGGAGCCGGGCCACCGGCACGTCGCCGCCCCCATGCAGGGCACCGTCGTGAGCATCGAGGTAGCACCCGGCGAGCCGGTGCGTCCGGGGCAGACGCTGGCGATCATGGATGCCATGAAGATGGAGCACGTGATCGAGGCCCCCGTGGGTGGCATGGTGCGCGACGTGCGGGTGGAGGCGGGCCAGACGGTATTCGAAGGCCACGTGCTGCTGGTCGTCGAGGAGGCCGAGGTGGAGGCCGGTCAGGTGGCGGTCGAGGCGGACGTCGATCTCGACGCCATCCGCGCCGATCTCGCGGAGGCCATCGAGCGCCACGGCTACGGGCTGGACGAGAACCGCCCGGACGCGGTGGCTCGCCGCCACGCCCGCGGCCACCGCACCGCCCGGGAGAACGTCGCCGATCTGGTGGATGCCGGCACGTTCCTGGAATACGGGCCGCTGATGGTGGCAGCCCAGCGGCGACGTCGCTCCATCGAGGAGCTCATGGAGAAGACCACCGGCGACGGCATGGTGGCCGGCATCGGCTGCGTCAACGGCTCGCTGTTCCCCGCCGAGCGGGCCCGGGTGGTGGCCATGTCCTACGACTACATGGTGCTGGCCGGTACCCAGGGGCACATGAACCATTTGAAGAAGGATCGGCTGTTCGAGCTGGCGGAGCGCCAGCGCCTGCCCGTGGTGCTGTTCGCCGAGGGCGGCGGCGGCCGGCCGGGCGACACCGACGGCACAGGGGTGGCCGGGCTCGACTGCTACGCCTTCAACTACTTCGCCCGGCTGTCCGGGCTGGTGCCCCTGGTAGGCATCACCAACGGCTACTGCTTCGCCGGCAACGCCGCCCTGCTCGGCTGCTGCGACGTCATCATCGCCACCGAAGGCTCCAACATCGGCATGGGCGGCCCCGCCATGGTGGAAGGCGGCGGCCTGGGGGTGTTCTCGCCGGACGAGATCGGCCCGCTCGACGTGCAGGTGGCCAACGGCGTCGTGGACGTGGCCGTAGCGGACGAAGCGGAAGCGATTCAGGTGGCCAAGCGCTATCTGGCCTACTTCCAGGGCCCCGTGACGGAGTGGCAGTGCGCCGACCAGCGCATCCTGCGCCACCTGATCCCGGAGAACCGGCTGCGGGTCTACGACGTGCGCCGGGTGATCGAGCACCTGGCGGACAACGACTCGGTGCTGGAGCTGCGCCGCGGCTACGGCCACGGCATGATCACCGCCCTGGCCCGGGTGGAAGGACGGCCCATCGGCATCGTCGCCAACAATCCCGCCCATCTGGGCGGTGCCATCGACAGCGAAGGCGCCGACAAGGCCGCCCGCTTCATGCAGCTGTGCGACGCCTTCGACGTGCCGCTGCTGTTCCTCTGCGACACCCCGGGCTTCATGGTCGGCCCCGAGGCCGAGAAGTCGGCCCAGGTGCGGCGCTTCGCGCGAATGTTCGTGGTGGGAGCCAACGTCAGCGTCCCCTTCTTCACCATCGTGCTGCGCAAGGGCTACGGCCTCGGCGCCCAGGCCATGGCCGGAGGCAGCTTCAAGGTGCCGCTGTTCACTGTGTCCTGGCCCACGGGAGAGTTCGGCGGCATGGGGCTCGAGGGCGCCGTCAAGCTGGGCTACCGCAACGAGCTGGCGGCCATCGAGGATCCCGGCGAGCGGGAACGCACTTATCAGGCCATGGTGCAGCGCATGTACGACCGCGGCAAAGGGGTCAGCATGGCGCAGGCCTTCGAGATCGACGACGTGATCGATCCCGCGGATTCCCGGCGCTGGATTCTCATGGCGCTGGAGAGTGCCGGGGCGGGCGCTGCCCGCAACGGCAAGAAGCGCCCCCACATCGACACCTGGTGACGGCGCCGGGCTGCCCCGTCAGCGAGACAGGTAGGGCCGCCACGCCACCAGCCGGGCCAGCGCCACCGCCCGCCCGTCCGGGTCCCGGGCGAGCCCTTCCCAGGATTCCACCACGTCGAGCCCGGTGGCGGCGGCGCGCAGCTCACCGGGTCGCGCCCGGAAGCAGGGATTGTGGGGGCCGATGACAGTCTCGCTGGTCACCAGGTGGGTCTCGCAGAGCAGATAGCCTCCCGGACGCAGCCGCTCCGCGGCGGACGCCACCAGGGACAGGTCGAGGTAACGGATGATGGTCACCAGGTCGTAATCGCCCAGGCCCCGGGGCAGCCCCAGATCCAGATCGCGCTCCATCCAGGCCACGGGCAGTCCCCGGCGGCGCGCGATTCGTCCGCCACGCTCCAGGGCTTCGGCGGAGATGTCTACGGCGTCCACTTCGTAGCCGAGCTGCGCCAGATACAGCGCGTTGCGGCCTGCGCCACAGGCCAGATCCAGGGCGCGCAGCGGACCGTCGCTGCCATCGGCGCGCTGCCGGGCCCGCTGGGTGGCGAAGATCTCCGGCGCCTGCTCCGCCACCAGCACCGCCGGGTGGGTGCGGGTGATGTAGGCGCCGCCGCGATACCGGTCGTTCCACCGGTCCCGGTCCGAATCGCTCATGACGCCGCGCCGCGGTCGTTGCGGCGCCCCCGGTGGGGGTTTATATTGCTCGGCATGTCGGGCGGATAAGAAAGGAGGTGATCCATGTCTAGCCGTTTTGCTCGCGAGGGCAATCGATAACACGATAGCCTCTAGCGGGCTTTACGGGGGGGCCGGTCCAAGACCGGCCCTTTTCGTTTTCCCCGCCTCGTTTCCGCGCCGTCACGACCCCCTCCTGCGCCGGGTCAGATGACGGCGAAATAACCTTCCAATCGATCCAGCAGGCTTCCCCAGAGCTCGCGGCGCCGGTCCCGGGCCGCCGCGCTGGTGAAGCCCTCCTGTAGGATGTTGATTCGGCAGGCCCCGCCGAGTTCCGTCAAGCTCACCGTCAGCTCGGTCTTCTCCACCGCGGCGTCGCGCCAGCGAAGCCGGCAGCGAAAACCCTCCGGCCGCTGCACGGCCAGGAAGGCCCCCACGTCCTCATGGACTGCCCCCGAGGCGTCCTGCCAACGTGCCTCGAACGCGCCACCGGGGTGCGGCACCGCCGCGGCGCCGCGTTGCCCGTCCGACTGAGGCGAGTACCACTGCGCCAGGTGCGCCGCATCGGTCCAGGCGTCGAACACCAGTTCCCGCGGCACGAACAACTCGCGGCTCATGCTCAGCTCGAACGATCCCGTCATCCGCACGCTCCCCTGCGGTGAAACTCACGCCAGCTCGCCTTGCCCAGCCGGTCGTAGACCTTCATGGCGTCGATCACCCGCCGCCGCAAGGCGGTGTCCACCACGGTCTCGGGCAGCAACGGATCCAGCAGGATGTCGTGCATCACCCGGCGGCCCACCAGCAGCGTCTCCCGCGCCCGGGCCTCGACATCGAGGTGAGGCAGTCGGGCCTGGCTGGCCTCGAGCCGCGCCAGGTTGGCCCGATACCCGGCCTCGAGCCCCGCCACGTCCCACAGAGCCCCGGGCTCCAGAGGCCGCTCCGGGTCCTGGGCATCGATGCGGAGCAGGCGCGCGCCCTCGTCCAGCCCCCACGCTACCAGGTCGGCGCGCAGCTCCGCCAAGGACACCCGCAGATTCGCCGGCCGCACCGACAGCCCCGGCTCGAGCTCGGCGAAGCCGCGCAGCCGCAGGGCCCGCTCCCGCGCCCGAACCAGGGACTTGTCCGAGCGGCGCAGATGCCCGGTGAACACGGCGAACCAGCGGCCGTCCCAGGGGCGAAGCTGGTCCTCCACCCGGCTCCAGGCCAGCACCCGGCGGCGCAACGGATCGCCCCGGGTGCCCACCCGGTAGACGCCCCGACTCTCCTGGAGCAGCACGCCTTTCTTCACCAGCCGCGCCGCGGCCACGCGAATGGCCCCGGCGTCGATGCCGAACAGCGCGCCGGCCGCCACCAGACGGGCAGCGGGCAGCAGCGGCTGGGAGGCGGAATCCACCAGCGAGAGGATCAGCTCCGGCGCCGACAGCTCGGCTTCGCCCGCGGACATATAACTTCCTTTGACAGCTTTCTCCATTCTATGTAATAAATCGCCGGGAGGAACAGCGGAGAACCAGCACCGTGTCAGTGCCCGAGCGAGCCGAAGACTATCTCAGCGCCGAGGAGATCGCCGGCTGCCTGCAGCGTTCGGACCTGAAGGCCACTGCCGTGCTGGCCGCCAACTACCTGATCATCGCCGGCGCCTTCGCCGTGGCCATCGTCTGGCCGAATCCGCTGACGTGGCTGGGTGCCGTGGTGGTGCTCGGCGCCCGCCAGCTCGGCCTGGCGGTGCTGAACCACGATTGCGCCCACAGCATCTTCTTCCGCCGCCGCCGTACCAACGAGCTGGTGGGGCATTGGCTGTGCGGCGGGCCGGTGAACAGCAGCCTCTACCGCTACCGTGACTATCACCTGCAGCATCATCGCTTCGCCGGCACCGAGCAGGACCCGGATCTGGGCATCGCGCTCGCCTACCCCGCCGACAGAGCGAGCATGAAGCGCAAGTTCAGTCGCGATCTCTCGGGGCGCACCGGCATCCGCGACACCTGGCGGCAGCTGCGCCGGCTTACGCCCCGGCGTAACGCGCCGTTCCTGGTGACCCACGCCGTGATGATCACGCTGCTCACCCTGGCGGGAGCGCCCTGGGCGTACGCGCTGTGGTGGGGGGCTTACCTGTTCGTCTATCCGGCGTTGACCCGGCTCCGCTTCATGGGCGAGCACGGGGTGGCGAAGGACCGGCTGGCAGCGGATCCCCGCGACAATACCTGCACCACGCTGGTCTCCTGGTGGGAGCGCGCCCTGGTGGCGCCGAACCGGGTCAACTACCACGTGGAGCATCACCTGCTGGCCGGGGTGCCGCTTTACAACCTGCCCCGTTTCCATCGGCTGCTGGCCCGGCGGGGCTACTTTCACGGCCGGGCCTGTCTCTCCCACGGCTATCGCCACGTGCTGAAGCGCGCCACCCGCCCGGCGGCGCCGACCGCCACGCCCTCCACGGCCTGATCCCTTCCAGGGCCGACCGGCGGCCCCGGCCCTGGAAACCGGAGCCGAAAGACGCTATAGGTTGGCTCCGTCGTATCCATGACCGGGGGAGAACCAGATGTCCGACACCGCTGCCGCCACCGATCCGCTCACCAGTCTCGCCGCCGCGCTCGGCAGCAAACCCGCGCTCATCGACGACCGCCCGGACGACACCGTCACCACCTGGTCCTTCGCGGAGCTCGAAGCCAACGCCAACCGGCTCGCCCGGGTGTTCCTCGCCCGCGGCGTAAGGCCGGGAGACCGGGTGCTGTGGTGTGGCCACAACTCGCTCTGGGCCGTGGCATGCGGTCATGCCGCCCGCAAGATCGGCGCCGTCGCCGTGCCCCTCAACTACCGGCTCACGGCGGAAGAAGCCGCCTACGTGGTGGACAACTCCGACGCCAAGGTGGGCTTCATCGACGCCGAGTACGTGCCACTGTTCGAAGAGATCCGCCCGCAGATTCGCAACATGGCGCACCTGCTGGTTTTCGACGGCGAACCGGGCCAGGACATGGATGCCAGCGCCGGGCTGGTGGCGGCGGAGGACGCGAGCCCCGTGGAGGTGAACACCGGCGGCGCCACCGCCGGCACCATGATCTACACCTCGGGCACCACCGGAAAGCCCAAGGGCGCGGTGCGTCAGGGCATCGGCGACCCGCTGCAGCTCGCGCGCCTCATCGAGCTCATCGGCTACCGCCAGGACGATGTCTACATTCCCACCGGCCCCCTCTACCACTCCGGCCCGAGCGGCTTCCTGGCCATCGCCACCAACCTGGGCAACACAGCCATCATCCAGCGCAGCTTCGATCCCGAGGACTGGCTGCGCCTGGTGGAGAAGCACCGCGTCACGACCACCTTCTCGGCGCCCACCCCGGTGCGGCGCATCTGCCAGCTCCCGGCGGAGGTGCTCGACCGCCACGACCGCTCCAGCGTGCGCATCATGATCGCCAACGCCGCGCCCTGGTCGTACGCGCTGAAGATGGAGTACCTCGACAAGTTTCCCGAGAACTCGCTGTACGAGGTGTACGGCTCCACGGAGCTCGGGGTGAACACGGTTCTGCTGCCCCAGTACCAGCGCGAGAAACGGGGCTCCTGCGGGCAGCCGACTCCGGGGGTGGAGATCCGCCTGTACACGGAGGACGGCCAGGTGGTGACGGAGCCGCACACGCCCGGCGAGCTGTTCGTGCGCTCCCCCAGCGTGTTCAGCACCTATCACAAGGCCCACGACAAGTTCATGGAGGAGCGCCGGGACGACTGGCAGACGGTCGGAGACATCGCCTACTTCGACGAGGACGGCTTCTACTACATCTGCGACCGCAAGAAGGACATGATCATCTCCGGTGGCGTGAACATCTATCCCGCCGAGATCGAGGACGCCGTGGAGCACCATCCGGACGTGATGGAAGTGGCGGTGTTCGGCATCCCCGACGAGGAGTGGGGTGAGAGCGTCCACGCCGTGGTGGTGAAGCGCCCGGACTCCGACCTCGACCAGTCCGGCCTGCAGGCGTTCGCCCGGGAGCACCTGGCCGGCTACAAGGTGCCCCGCTCCGTTGAGTTCGTCGACGACATCCCCAAGACCGGTACCGGCAAGATTCTCAAGCGGGTGCTGCGGGAGCCCTACTGGAAAGACCACCAGTCCCGGGTGGTGTGATGGTGCTTCGCGTCGCCGAGGTCCGGGTCGTGGGAGGGTGCGCATGAATCAGCCGCGAGGACTGTGGGTCCTGTTCATCACGGAGATGTGGGAGCGCTTCAGCTACTACGGCATGCGCGCCCTGCTGGTGCTCTACCTCATCGCCTCCACCGGCGACGAGGACGGCCTGGCCGCCAATCCCGGCTTCGGCTGGGCCGCGGACGACGCCTACCTCCTCTACGGCATCTACACCTGGGCCATCTACCTCACCCCCATCTTCGGCGGCATCCTGGCGGACCGCCTGCTCGGCACCCACCGCTCCATGCTCATCGGCGGCTGGATCATCGCCGCCGGCCACCTGTGCCTGGCGGCCACGGAGTTCTTCGGCATCACCCCGGGCGCAGCCGTCACGCTGCAGTCCGGCCCCGGCGCGCTGCTCTGCTTCATGGGCGGGCTGACCCTCATCGTCATCGGCACCGGGTTCTTCAAGCCCTGCGTCAGCGTCATGGTGGGCCAGCTCTACGACGAGCACGATCCGAGGCGCGACTCCGGCTTCACCATCTTCTACATGGGCATCAACCTGGGCGGCGTGCTGGCGCCCCTGGTGGCCGGCACCCTGGGGGAAACGGTGGGCTGGCACTGGGGCTTCGGCAGCGCCGCGGTGGGCATGATCCTCGGCATCTTCTGCTACCAGTACCTGCGGCCACGCTACCTCGCCGGCATCGGCCTCGCCCCGGAACGCCGCACCCAGCCCGCGCCTGGCCAGGGGTCCGGGCCGGCTCGCCGGCCGGCGCCCACCCTGTCGACCATCGAATGGCAGCGCATCGGCGTGATTCTGATCCTGGCGTTCCTCGGCAACATCGCGTTCTGGACCGCCTTCGAGCAGGCCGGCAGCTCCATGAACGTGTTCGCCGCCCAGAACACGGACCGCACGCTCTGGGGCCTGCTGGACGAGCCGTTTCCCGCCACCTGGTACCAGTCGGCCAATCCCGCCTCGGTGATCCTGTTCGCGCCGGCCTTAGCGTGGCTCTGGCTGTTTCTCGGCCGCCGCGGTCTCGAGCCCTCCACCCCGGTCAAGTTCGCGCTGGGGCTCTGGCTACTGGGCCTGGCCTTCCTCGCCATGGTCGCCGGTGCCCTGGAAGCCCGGGGCGGTCTGGCCGGCCCCCACTGGCTGCTGATCACCTACGTGGTCTACACCTGGGGCGAGCTCTGCCTCTCACCGGTGGGTCTGTCCATGGTGACTCGGCTGGCGCCTGCCCACCTGCAGTCGCTGATGATGGGGGTCTGGTTCTTCACCTTCTCCCTGGCCAACCTGCTGGCCGGGCTGGTAGCCCGGTTCTCGGTGGCCCTGGAACGCGGCGAGATCACCTTCGTGATCGAGGGGCTTCCCGGGTTCTACCTGCTGCTGGTGGTGGTGCCCCTGATCATGGGCCTCGTCATCCTGCTGCTGACGCCGCTGCTCAAGCGCTGGATGCATCTGGAGCACGGCGCGCCCCCGGCCAGCGAGCGGCTGGAGAAGGGTGGAACGGAGGTTGCTACCCCTTAGGCCTCCCGGGCCGAACGACGCAGAGGAGATGGCCGTGCTCTCGGTAACCCGGACCGACGACGAGGTGGTGACGGTGCGCGCTGCCGGCAGCCTCACCTCGGAGGATTATCAGCGCTTCACCTCGGAGCTGGAGTCCCTGGCCGCCCGGGGCGGCAACATGCGGCTATTGATCCGCCTGGCGGACTTCGAGGGGTGGGAATCCGGAGCCGCCCGGGACCACCACCCGGAGCTCCGGCTGCACCTCCCCGACGCGTTTCCGCGGGTCGCCGTGGTGGGTCAGCTGCGCCACGAGTGCTGGATGATCCGGCTGTCGGAGCCCTTCAGCCACGCCTACGTCCGCTACTTCGAGGAAGCCGACGCGCCGGAGGCCTGGAGCTGGCTCGCGGAAGCGCGGTGAGCCTGAAAACTCATCTAACTTGCCCGAATGAACCTTCCTTGCCAGACTAACCCCAAGCGAATCGGGGGGGCATGGATGCTCATGCAGAGCGGCCAATGACACCGCGCTGGCGGATGCTCGTCAGCCTGGTGCTGCTGTTCGCCGTGTGGCTCGGCTGGAGCGGCTACCTGGAACCTTTGATGCTGGTGTTCGGCGTGATCTCCAGCGGTCTCGTGGTGGTGCTGGCCACCCGCATGGGGACGTTCGACGAAGAGACGTACTGGGTCCGGCTGGCGCTGCGGCTGCCCGGCTTCTGGTCATGGCTGATTCGGGAAGTCGTCCGCTCCAACGTGCAGATGGCCAAGCTCATCCTGAGCCCCCGCCCGGCCATCTCACCTACGGTGGTGACCCTGGAAGCGCGCAGCCTGGATGCGCTGGGCCAGGCCACGCTGGGCAACTGCATCACCCTGACCCCCGGCACCATCACCCTGGACGATCACGAGGGCGAGCTGCTGGTGCACTGCATCACCCAGGACGACGCCACCGGCCTCATGCAGGGGGAGATGAAGCGCCGGGTCGCGGCGCTCACCCGGCACTGAGATCATGTTCATCGTCGCCTCCATCGCCATTCTCGTGACCATGGGTCTCGCGCTCACCCGGGCCCTGCTGGGCCCCACGGTCTACGACCGGGTTCTGGCGGTGAACATGTTCGGCACGAAGACCGTGCTGCTGCTGGCGGTGATCGCGTACCTCTACGAACGCCCCGATTTCCTCGACCTGGCGCTGGCGTACGCCCTCATCAACTTCATCAGCGTTCTGGCGGTCCTGGAGTTCTTCGAGACCAGCCGCCGGCGCGCGGCCTCGGATCAGCCACCGCGGCGGTGATCCACATGATCCAGCT
>JAWLGU010000028.1:0-46538 GCA_041690675.1 Pseudomonadales bacterium
TGGTGGGCGCGGCTGGATTCGAACCAGCGACCTCTGCCGTGTGAAGGCAGCACTCTAACCAACTGAGCTACGCGCCCCGATGCCGCGGCGGATTCGAGGTGGCGCGCATCTTAGCGCATCATCGCGCGGTGGTCACCCACCAGCGCCAGCATCTCCTCCCGGCTCGGCCCGCGCTGGTGGCGCGCCATGGCGTTGCGGGTCCGGCCGCGCAGCATGTAGAGATAGATGATCCAGCGGGTGCGGCGGTCATCGAGGAACCCGCCCGGCCGTTCCAGCAGGTTCATGGTGCGGGACATGCCGCGCATGACACGGAGGTTGTAACGCGCCGCCGCCGCCAGGGCGTCGCCGAAGGCCAGGGCGAAGCGCTGCTTCAGGGATTTCGGCCGGGTTTCCTCGAGGAGCCGACCGGCCGCGGCGGCACGGGCACGGCGGATTCCGCTCTTGTCTTCGCTCAGACTGGTCTCGAAGATGGGTCGCAGCTCCGTCTCGGTGCGTGCATCGAACGCCAGCGCCCGCTCCACCGGGTCGGCGATCTCGTGCAGCACCTCGGCGAGCATGTGGGCGTGGAGAATGCCGATGCTGCAACCCCGGCCGTAGAGCGGGTTCGTCCGCAGGGCGGCGTCGCCCACGGCGAAGAAGTTCGTGGCCAGCGGCCGACCGTCCTGCACGTAATGACGCCACACGGCGCGGATGTCGCCGATACCGAACGACGGCGTGGTCGGCTCCGCCTTGCCCTCCTCCACCCACGGACGCAGCCCCGGAATGCTCCGGCAGATGGCGTCGAACGTCTCCCCGTCCCGAACCGCCTCCTTGAGCTCTGTTTCGCTGTCGTGCACGCAGACGATGATGGCGAAATGGCCGTTGTCGCCAGGGAAGACCCCGTACTTGATGTATCCGAGATCGCCGGCGGAGCGGTCCTTGGAGTCCCTGGGCGGTTCCTTGGCTCCGGGCTCGAGCCGGTAGTGGCGGGTGTAGTAGAGGATCTCCGCGTCGTCGTTTTCCTCGCGCACCTGTGCCCCCAGCTCGGCGAGCCAGCGCGGAAAGCGGCTGGTGCGGCCGCTGGCGTCCACCACCACGTCGGCGAGAATCTCCAGCCCGTGCCTCTCGACGCAGTCCCGGCGCAGCTTCACGCCCTTCACCGCGAGCCCCCCGTCGGCGACCCGCTCCGTCACCAGGCCGTCGATGGTCACCCCGTTCTCGATGCGGATGTTGGGGAACCGCCCCACATACCGGCGCAGCACCGTCTCGATGGTGGCGCGGCGGCACAGCAGCACCCACAGCCGCTCGTCGCCGGGCTCGGCGTGGTAACGCTCGGCCAGCTCCGGAGACAGCATGTCCTTGAACTCCAGGCGCCGCGCCCCGGCCGCGTAGAACGCCTCCAGCAGGTCGGGGTAATTGTCCTGCAGCAGGTTGCACATGAGCCCGAGAAAGGCATGGGGGTGGCGGAACTGCGAGGCCCCGCGCCGCGGCCACTGGAAGAAGGCCTGCTCGGCGTCCCCCTCCGGCGGCGGCGTGTCCCGCTCGAGCACCGTGACCTCGTGCCCTCGCTTGGCCAACGCCAGCGCCGTGCACATACCGGCGATGCCGCAGCCGACGACGATGATGCGCTCGCTCATGCCACGTTCAGCCGATCCGCCGACGCGCGCGCCCCGGGCAGCACGGCGCCACGATGGGCCGCGGTGTATCCCGCTGCCGCGCTCCAGGCCACCTCTCCGCCGACGATCACCGTGTCCACACCCACGGAGTCACGCACGTAGCGGCTGCCTTCCCCGGGCACGTCCTGCACGTAACGCTCCTCGCCGCGGTCGATGGTCTCGCCATCGAAAATGGCGATGTCGGCCACGTACCCCGGCTGCAGCAGGCCCCGCTCCGGAATGCCCCAGATGGCCGCGGTGTCGCTGGTGATCTTCTTCACGGCCGCCTCGAGCCCGAGAATGCCGGTGTCGCGCACGAAGCGGCTGAAGAGATATCCGGTGTCGCCGTAGGTGGCGAAGGACAGGATGTGGGCGCCGCCGTCGCTGGCGCCGATGTGCACCCGGGGATGGGTCAACAGACGCCCCACCCGCGCGTCGTCCCTGTGGCCCAGGGACGCCGCCAGGAAGTGAGCCTGCAGATCCTCTTCCAGGGACAGGTCGATCATGGCCTCGAGCGGCCTGGTGCCCCTGAGCTCGGCGATCTCTTTCAACGTCTTGCCCACCAGGTCCGCGTTCCCCTCGCTCTTCACCTGGCGCAGCACGAGACCCGACCAGAGGGGCTCCATGGGGGCCGCCTCCTGGATCAGCTTGGCCCGCTGATCCGGATCGCTGAACGCGGCGACGATCTGCTCGTGGGTGCCGAAGCGCATGATGGCGTACCAGCTCGGCAGGCGTATGAACAGCAGGCTCGGCACGGCGAAACAGAAGCTGATGTCGATGGGCCGGGTCTGCACCTGGGGCCACACCCGCGCGCCGCGTTGGAACTGCTCGTCCACCCGGCGCATCACCCGCTCCACCGCATCCGCGTTGTCGTCGTTGACGAACAGGGGCGAGAACGTGGTGGGTATGCCATGCCGCAGTGAGAGCTCGGCGAGCTGATCCACCCGGGCCATGGTCAGGTCCGGATCATAGAACTCCGGCACGATCTGCAGGATGCGCCCGTACTCGCCGAGCACCGCAGCCAGGGCATCCAGCTCCCGGGTGTCCGCATAGCGGCTGGGCACCGGCTGCAGGGTCTCGTCCATGTCCACGAAGCTGGTGGAGAGACCGGCAGCACCCGCATCCAGGCACTGGCGCAGCAGCGCCTGCATGGCGGTGAGCTCCTCGGCGGTGGCGGTGCGCTCGGTAGCCGCCGCGTCCATCACCCAGAGGCGCAGGGCGCTGTGCCCCACCAGGGGCACCACGTTGATGGCGAGCCCCCGGCGGATGCGTGCCAGGTACTCGTCGAAGGTCTCCCAGTTCCACTCGACGCCTTCCTCGAAGGCTTTGAGCGGCATCTCCTCGATCTGGTTGAACATGCCGACCAGCCGCATACGGTGCTTGGCCTTCAACGGCGCCAGCGACAGCGAGCAGTTGCCCGGAACGATGGTGGTGACACCGTGGCTCAGTGCCGGCTTGGCGTAGCCGTCCCACAGCAGCTGAGCATCGAAGTGTGTATGCGGGTCGATGAAGCCTGGCGTGACCACCTTGCCGGCCGCGTCCACCGTCTGCCTGGCGGGGTCCCTCACCCGGCCGACCTTGACGATGCGGCCGCCGGCCACCCCCACGTCCGCCCGGTACGCCGGCAAGCCGGTGCCGTCCACGACCAGGCCGTTCTTGATCACCAGGTCCAGCATCACTTCATCCTCCCCACATTCGGTTGAAATCGATTCCAGGAAATCGTGAGGGCCTCCCTGACCCGGGTCCAGCTCTGCCCCTCCAGGGCTTCGGGACGGGCGGCGTTGCAAGCCTCCAGCAGGGCGGCCGCAGCGGTTTCGTCCAGGGTGATCCGGGAACGCCCTCCGTTGTCGTGGCGCAACGTGACCACCAGCTCGGCCACGCCGTCGTGGGCCGCCACCACCCGGGCATCGCAGATCACCGCGCCGCTCATCTCATTGTGCCAGGGGCGGCTCGACGAAGATGACGTCGCTCGGCAGGATGGGATTGCCGTGCCGGGGCGAGTCCGCCGGCGCGGCCGGCCGCATGAATACGTGGAGGTTCAGGCTCTGCAGCAGCTGCACCGCCTCCTCCGGGTCCATGTTCGGCAGCTCCCGTTGGGCTATGGACTCCCAGGTATCCCCTTCCTCCGGAAAGACGGAGCGACGTACCCGGGACAGCGTCGATGTGGTCATGGTCGACTTCCTCCAGCGCCGGCCGGCGTGCTCGTTGGTGGCCCACCGGTAACAGGCCAGTAGCATGATTAAAACGCGTTTCATGCGCAACCCGGTGGAATCAGGCGGCACCCCCCGCCCACCGCAGCAGCGCAGCCACGATCATCAATGGGATGGCCACCAGTATCACCGCCACCAGCACGACGGCCACCAGCGCCACCGCCAGCGCGCCGGCGGACCGCAAGCGGGTGCCCGTCGGGTCCCGCTGGTATCGGGCCAGCAGCCGGAGGTTGCGGCGGTTGGCCTTCCAGGCGAAGTCGAACAGGTCACCGACCACCGGAATGGTGCCGATGACGTTCTCGAGCGCGATGTTGCCCACCATCCGTGCGGCCACCGGGCCGGGAACGCCCATGCTGACGGCACGCAGCACGATCCAGATCGCCGGCACCGTGGTGACCAGCTCGCCGACGCCCGGAACCATGCCGAGGATGCCGTCCCAGCCCACCCGGAAGCGGGTGCCGGGCACGGTGAACGCATCGTCCAGCCAGCGCGCCAGCCGTTCCACGTCCGGGGCGGTAGCACGGACCTCGTCGTTCGGAGGATCGTTGGCGCGCCGGATCACGGGCGCCCGTCGCGGTCCGTGTCACGGCCGGTCTCGCGCGAGGGAGCCTCCCGCGGGCGCGCCTTCCCGCCGCCGCGCCGGCCGCGCATGGCCCGCACCATCCACCAGGCGCTGACGAAGACGATCAGCACCCCCACCACCCCTGCCACGCTGAAGAACGATTCCCACATGGGGCCTCCCGCGTTTCGGCTTCTAGATGCAGATGCAATGCCAGCCGCTAGTCGTGAGACTCACCGGCGGGCTCGCCGGCGGGCTCGCCGGCGGGCTCCGGCCGCAACAGCCCCGGAAACCGGCTGGCCGCGAAATCCCGGTGGCAGGTCTGGCAGGCGCGGGTCGCCTCCTCGAACCAGAATCCCGCAAGGTCCGGGTCGCCCTGACGCCCCGCCGCCGCCAGCTCTCCGGCGACGGCGTGTAAGCGCCGGTCCTGGGCCAGGAACTCCGGCGGCAGCCGGGACAGAATCTCCTGGCGCTGGGCTGCGGTGAGCGCCTGATCGAGAACGAAGCTGTCGTGAATGCGGCCCGCCTGGTCAGCAATGGTGGCGTGATCCCCCAGCACCAGCGCCTCGTGAATCCGCTTCATGGCGTCCGCCACCGACTGCATCTCCCGAATCAGCAGCGCCCGGGTCTCCGGCCCCAGCGCGGCGGTGGCGGGATCGGCCGGGGACGCCGCCGGCTCGGCGGTCGCCCACGGAGCGATGAGAATGGCAGCGCCCACCAGCCCCAGCAGGTTAGAACGCAGCATCGAAGCCCACCAGGATGTAGTGCTCGCGGGTGAGGTGGCCTGTGTAGAAGGTTCCCGTCTGCGGATCGTCGTCCAGCAGATCGACGTTCAGTTCCAGCACGCCCTTCACGTTGCGCATGAAGTAGTACGATGCGTTCAGGGTCACGCTGTTGATGTCGATGCCTTCGAAGACGGTGTCCGTGTTGTCCAGGTCGTTGGCGTCCGCGTAGTTGTACAGCAGCGAGTAGGTCCAGCGATCGTTGGCGACGAAATCCACCCCGGCGAACCCGCCGTACCAGTCGTACTCCTCGTCGGCCTCGAGGAACCCGTCCCAGCGGTTCCACAGCAACTGGGCGAACCAGCGGGCCCGAGGTCCGACCTCCCCGGTCACGTCCAGGCCGACGATCTCCTTATCGGTGTCGCGGTCACCGCTGCCGGTGCCTGCCGGACCCACGGCGTTCCGCTGCTCCCCGCCGAACAGGAATAACCCCGCGTCAATACCCGCCACCTCGGTGGCCAGCCGGCCGAACACCGCCTTGTCCGTGTCGTTGTCGAACAGGTGATCGGCGCGCCGGAAGCCCGGACTGTTGATGGTGAAGTTCTCCGTGATGCCGTTGCCGTTCACCAGCCCCAGCGCAGCGTCGACGGGTCCGAAGCTGCGCTCGAACAGGGCGCCCCGGTCGTAGGTGATGCCCGCCATCCGATAGGCCATGAAGTCCTGGAACGTCAGCCGGACCTCCCGGGGAAACATGAGGTCCGACACCTGAAACTGTCCCAGCATGACGCTCGTCCCGGATCCGAACAGGTCATCGTAGGAGAACCACGCGTCCTCCACGATCGTTTCACCGTTGCCGCCCTTCTCCGCGAAGATGGCATAGAAGTAGTAGGTGATGTGGTCCGACAGCGGCGCGCTGGAGATCACCTTGATCAGGTATGGCGCCTGGAAGTCGGTGTCCGCTTCAGTGCGCTCGCCGGTGACCACGTCCACCGCCTCCCCTTCCCGCGCCTGGACGAAGGCCTGGGCGCGAAACGCCAGGGGCGCGGTGGCCGGCAGCGCCAGGCGTTCGTCGCCGAGTTGCACCGTGGTGTCCCGCCAGTTCGGCAGGCGGAAGTTGTTGGCTGCGAACTGCTCGCCGAATGCGTTCAGTGCCGGGAACGCCGAGTGGCACACGGCACAGGACAGGTTGTACTGCCGCGCGAACAGCGGCGCCGCTGTCGCGGTGGATGCGCCGAGTGCCATCAGCAGCGTCGACGCCAGCAGGACGGCGGGGATGATGCGGATACTTTTTGCCATGAAGCTTTCCTCGGTTGAGCGGGACCGCGGAGCGATGAAGCAAGCAGCGTGCCCGGCTAATCGTAACGGAGCGCATCGATGGGATCGAGACGAGCCGCCCGTCGCGCGGGCACATAGCCGAACACCAGCCCTACCAGCGTCGCGAACGCCACTGCCAGGGCGGCGACCGGTCCGTCGAAAACGAAGGGAACGCCGAGACCGCTGCTGACCAGCAAGGATGCCAACACCCCCAGCATCAGCCCCAGGACACCCCCGAATCCGGCCAGCACGGCGGCCTCCACCAGAAACTGCAGCAGCACGTCCCGCTCCAGCGCCCCCACCGCCAGGCGAATGCCGATCTCCCGGGTGCGTTCGGTGACGGCCACCAGCATGATGTTCATGATGCCGATGCCGCCCACAACCATGCTCACGGCCGCCACGGCGCCCAGCAGACGCGTCAGCACCCGCGTGGTGCCCGCCACGGTCTCGGCGATCTCCTTCATGTCCAGAACCCGGAAATCGTTCTCCTCGCCGCGGGACAGATGGCGCCGCTCGCGCATCACCCGCTCGATGTCGCGGCTCACCTTCGTCGTCGACACCTCGTCGCGAGCCGATACCTGGATGAGACTGACCTGGCGGTTGGAGCCGAGGCGCCGCCAGAAGGCACGCAGGGGCAGCAACACCAGATCGTCCTGATCCGAGCCCATGGCCGATTGTCCCTTCTGCTCGAGCACGCCCACGACCACGCAGGAGAGGCTGCCCACGCGGATGCGCTCGTTCAGCGCCGACAGCCGGCCGAACAGCTCGCTTTTCAGCGTCGCGCCGAGCACGCACACCGGCTTGCCGGCACGAAGCTCCGCCGGGTTGAACGACCGCCCCACGACCACCGGCCAGTCACGCACTCGAAAGTACGCGTCGTCCACCCCGTGTGCCGTGGTGGTCCAGTTCTCGTTGCCGTACACCACGACCACACGGCCGGCAACGGAGGGCGCCACCGCCGCCACGCCGCCAACGTCCCGGGCAATGGCGGCAGCGTCCGCGAGCTCGAAGGGCGGCGCGGCGCTGGAAACCCCGAAGCCCTGACGTTGGCCCGGCTGCAGCATCAGCAGGTTGCTCCCCAGGCTGCCGATCTGCTCGGTCACCTGACGCGTGGCGCCACGTCCGAGGTTCACCATGGTGATCACCGCCGCCACCCCTATGACGATGCCGAGCGCGGTCAAGGCGGAACGCAGGGCGTTGCGGCGGATGGCCACCAGAGCCAGGCGCAGGGCGTTGCCCGTCATGCCGCGGCCTCTTCTTTGCAGATACGACCGTCCAGAAAGCGGACGACCCGATGGGAGAACGCTGCCATCTCCGGCTCGTGGGTCACCATCACGATGGTCACGCCACGCTGACGGTTCAGGGTCGCCAGCAGCTCCATGATCTCCAGGCTCCTGGCGGAATCCAGGTTGCCGGTAGGCTCATCGGCCAGCAGCACGGCGGGGTTCGACACCATGGCCCGGGCGATGGCCACCCGCTGCTGCTGGCCCCCCGACAGCTCGTTGGGTGCGTGCCGGGCCCAGGGCGTGAGCCCCACCATCTCCAGGGTCTCCGCGGCGCGAGCCCGGCGGATTCTCGCGGAGATGTCGCGGTACACCAGCGGCAGCTCGACGTTCTCCAGCGCCGAAGTGCGCGGCAGAAGGTTGAAGCCCTGGAACACGAAGCCGAGATAGTGGCGGCGCAGCAGCGCGCGCTGATCGCGCGAGAGTCCCGCCACCTCAATGCCACGAAAGCGATAGCTGCCAGCGGTGGGGGCGTCCAGGCAACCGAGGATGTTCATGCAGGTGGACTTGCCCGAGCCGCTCGGCCCCATCATGGCCACGAACTCACCCGCCTCCACCGCCAGGTCGATGCCGTCCAGGGCCCGCACCGCGGCGCGACCGCTCCCGTAGATCTTCACCACCCCCGCCAGCGCCAGAAGCGGACTCGCCGTCATGGCTCCGGACTCATCAAGGCGACGCGACAGACTGGTAATCGACCACAACCGCCTGCCCCTCTCGAAGGGAGCCCGCCGCGATCTCCGTGACAGTCCCGTCGGTGGCGCCCACCGCCACCTCCATGGGTTGCGGCTCGCCGTCCTGAAGGATCCAGATTCTCGTCACCGCGTCGTCCCGTACCGGGCGCTGGAGGCGCATGGGCGCTCGTGGCGTGATGCTCAGGGGCGTCTCCTCCTGCGGCTGCGGCGGCTCGAAACGCAGCGCTGCGTTCGGCACCAGCAGAACGTCGTCCCGCCGCTCCACCACGATGTCTGCCGTCGCCGTCATGCCCGGCCGTAGCGACAGGTCGTGATTCTCCACCGCCAGGACCGCCTCGTAGGTCACCACCCCTTCCGTCGTGGTGGTGGGGGCGTAATGAAACGCCTGAATGACCGCGGGAAACTCCCGCTCCGGGTAGGCGGCCACCGTGAAGGTGGCAAGCTGACCCGGCGCCACCTGCCCCACGTCCGCCTCGTCCACGGCCACGTTGAGCTGCATGCGCGCCAGGGTCTCCGCCAGAGTGAACAGCACCGGCGTCTGCAGGGAAGCCGCCACCGTCTGCCCCGGCTCCACCTGGCGGGTGAGCACGATGCCATCGATGGGCGCCCGGATGATCGCCTTCTCCAGGTTCGCGGCATCCGACGAAAGCCGCGCCTCCGCCTCGGCGATGGCGGCGCGAGCGGTGGCGATTCCGGCATCCGCCCGCGCCATCGCCGCGCGCGCCACGGTGAGTTCCTCCTCGCTCACCACGCGCCCCTCACTGAGGGCGCTGGCGCGCTCCAACCGCTGTAGCCGAAGGCCCGCTTCCTCGGCGGTGGCCTCGGCCTCCGCGAGCCGGGCCCGGGCCGACGACACCGCCGCCCGGGACTGGGCCACCGCCGCACTAAGCCGCTCCACATCCAGGCGCGCCAGCACCTGCCCGGCACGCACGGTGTCGTTGAAATCCACGAGCACCGTCTCGATGGTTCCGGAGATCTCCGTCCCCACGTCCACCTGATCCGTCGGCTCCAGGGCCCCGGTGGCGGTGACCATCACCGTCAGATCACCGCGCCGCACGGGCTCCGTCAGGTAGCGGACCGCATCGCCGTCCCCGCGCCACCACGCCACCAGCAGCACCAGAGCGAGCACGGCAAGCAACGACCCCAGCAGGGTCCACACCCACCGCCCTCGCCGGTTCTCGACCGACGCGAGCAGCGCCTCGAGCTCCTGGTCCCGGGTCTCCGCCGAGCCACCCAAACAGGGTTCCGATCGCCTCAGAGGGTGTACATGTAGCGCACCAGATCCTGCTTCTCTTCATCGGTCAGCTTCAGCCGCAGCACCAGGTTGAAGAACTCCACCGTGTCGTCCAGGGTGAGCAAACGGCCGTCGTGCAGGTACGGCGGGCTGTCCTTTATGCCGCGCAGCGGGAACGACTTGGTGGGTCCGCCGTCGGTCATCCTGCGGCCGTTGACCACCTCGTCCTCGTCGTAGAAGCGCTCAGCCTTCATATCGTGCATGAAATTGTCGCTGTAGATGGGCGGCGCGTGACATTCGGCACAGCGGCCCTTGCCGAAGAACACCTGCTGGCCCCGCAGCTCCGCTTCGGTCGCCTGTTCCGGATCGAGGCGCGAGAACGGGTCCAGCTTCGGCGCCGGCGGAAAGTCCAGGATCTCCTGAAACTCCGCCATGGCGTGCACCTCGCTGCCGCGCTCGAGGAAGTTCACCCCCTTCTTCTGGGCGATGACGATGTCACCGTCGAAGTAGGCCGCGCGCTGCTCGAACTCGGTGAAATCCTCCACCGTGCGCAGCGCCCGCTGGGACCCGAACAGGCGCTGCTGATTCACCCCGCGCAGCGTGGGCGTGTCGATGCGGCGCCGCACCTCCTGGGGCCGGATGTCGCCCACCAGGTGGGTGGCGGCGTTGGTGTGGCCGTTGGTGTGGCACTCGAAGCAGGTGACGCCCATGCTCGGCTTCTCGCTGCGCCGGTCGTTTGTGAGGTTGAACTGCTGCTGGGGAAACGGCGTCACCAGCAGCCGCAGGCCTTCCAGCTGCTTGGGATTGAGGATGCCGTTGAAGAGCTGGTAGTAGTTCTGGGAGGTGACGAGCTGGCCCTGGGAGACGTCGCCCAGCTCCGGCCGGGTCGTCAGGAAGATGGGCGGCGGAAACTCGGGCAGCAAGTGCTGAGGGAGGTCGTAATCCAAGTCGAAACGACTGAGATCGCGCCCCTCCTGCTCCAGGATCTCGTCGATATGGACCTGAGGAAACACCATGCCCCCCTCCTCGTGAAACGGGTGCGGCAACGGCTTGAATCCTTCCGGCCACAACCCCCGTTGGCGGATCTCGTCGGGGGACATCTGCGCTAGCTGCTGCCAGGTGACGCCGTCCGGCAGCTTGACCCGTACCCCGCCCTGCACCGGCTTGCCCCGGGTCATGGACACTCCGTCCACGGGCCTGTCGGAAAGATCATAGCGCCGCTCGAGGAGCGCCTGCTGGCGCCGCACCACCTCGTCCTTGCGGGCACTCATCTCCTGGTAGATTTCCTGGAACGGCCTCTCGATGGCCACCGGCATGTAGCTGGTGTCGCCCACCGGGCCCTGGCTCGAAGCCTGGTCCCGAGTCGCGCCCTGGGCCGCCGCCGCGACCTGGGCGGTAACCAGGACGATGCCCATGCAGACCGCGCCACTCAGAGCAGCGACGGCTCCCCGGCTGTATCGAATCATCAATTTCCTCCCGTGCGAACCGCCAAGTCCGCGTGCAGGGATCGTGCCATCGTTTCCGACAAGCGAGACGAAGGGGCCGGAGGGCCCGGCCCGCGGCGCCCGGCAGGGCTTGCACTCCCGGCCGTGTAAATCTTGCGAGGAAAATCTGCAGATCCTCGCCGCCGGTGACACACCACCGGCCGGCATCTATATAATCCGCGCCCCCGACGCCCCACAGGAGGAGACACAGCATGGCGGAAACCCGCGTTACGGTGATTCCCGGCGACGGCATTGGCCCCGACATCGTCGAAGCCGCCGTCGAGGTACTCGATGCCTTGGACTGCGCCCTCGCCTTCGACTACGCGATCGCCGGCCAGAACGCTCTGGATCAGGGCCAGGACCTCATCCCACCGGAGACCCTGGAGCTCATCGCCCGCAACCCGGCCACCCTGAAGGGGCCCATCACGACCCCCATTGGCCGGGGCTTCTCCTCGGTCAACGTGTCCCTGCGCCAGCATTTCCAGCTCTTCGCCAACGTCCGCCCCGCCCTCTCCATTCCCGGCGTCCCCTCCCGCTACCAGGACGTGGACCTGATCATCGTTCGGGAAAACCTGGAGGGCCTGTACTCAGGGGTCGGCCATACCCTCAGCGAAGACGGGGAGCGGGCGGAGCTGCGCAGCGTGATCACCCGCACCGGATCGCGCCGGGTGCTGCGCTACGCGTTCGACACGGCCCGGCGCCTGGGCCGGCGCAAGGTCACGGTGGTGCACAAGGCCAACATTATGAAGACCACCTCCGGCCTGTTCGTCAGCGTGGCCCGGGAGGTGGCGAAGGAGTTCCCGGAGATCGAGTGCGAGGAGATGATCGTCGACAACTGCGCCATGCAGCTCGTCATCAACCCGCACCGCTTCGACGTCATCGTCACCACCAATCTGTTCGGCGACATACTCTCCGATCTCTGCGCCGGGCTGGTCGGTGGCCTGGGTCTCGCCCCCGGAGCCAACATCGGCGACGACAAGGGCATCTTCGAAGCCGTGCACGGCAGCGCGCCGGACATCGCCGGCAAAGGCATCGCCAATCCCACGGCGCTGATCCTGGGCGCCGCGATGATGCTCGATTACCTGGACCGCACCGAGGAGGCGGAGCGGGTGCGGCGAGCGGTGCGGGAGGTGATCGGCCGAGGCCGAACCCTCACCCGTGACCTCGGAGGCACCGCCTCGACCCTTGAATTCACTCGGGCGCTGGTCCGGCAGCTTTAGCGCCCGGCGCGCTCAGCCGGGCGGCCAGCCCAGGCTGCGGCCGCCGAGCAGGTGCAGGTGGATGTGGTAGACCGACTGGCCGGCGGCACGGTTGCAGTTGAACACCGTGCGATAGCCGCTGTCGGCGATCCCCCACTCCTCGGCGATGCGCGCGGCGACGGTCACCAGATGCCCGACCATGGGCTCGTCCTCGGCGATGAGATCGTTCAGCGTGGCCACGTGCTTGCGTGGAATGATCTGCACGTGGGTGGGTGCCTGGGGATTGATGTCCTCGAAGGCGTAGCAGAGCGGGTCTTCGTAGACCTTGGTGGAGGCAATCTCACCCCGGATGATCCTGCAGAACAGGCAGTCGTCGTCGGCCATGGCCCATCGTCCTCCTGCGCGTGACAAAGACGCCGATGATAAAGGCCGCGTTCAGGAACTACGAGGCCGCCGGGTCAGTAGGATTCCACCGTGTTCTCGAACACGAATCCCCCGGGCGCGAGCACCAGCCGATGCCGCGACCCCGGCAGGTCGGCGTTGCCGGGTTGGTAGCCCGCATCCCCGTGCCACATGGCCACCCGCACGCCGTCGGCCCGGGTGGCCAGATGAGTCTCGTAATGTCGGGCCGGCATGGACCGCAGCCGATCGAGCAAGGCATCCGCGGACGGGTACAGCGAGAGCTGGTGGAGGGTGATCCAGGTGGGTGGCGCCAGATCGATGAGCCCCTCGGCGTGCTGCTCCAGAGCCGACCGCGGCCGCAACCAGGCATGATCCTGAATCTCGCCGCCATCCACGGAGACGGCGTGATCGTCGGCCCGTGCCGCGAAGAACCAGGTCGCGAACCGCTTGGGGGTCGAGGGCGGAGGCGTCCAGTGAGCGAACCAGACGAAGCGGTCCGCTCTGACGACGATCCCCGCCTCTTCCAGGGTCTCGCGCACCGCCGCATTGCGGGCCGCGGTGTGCGGGTCGCCGTCCGCATCGTAGTCGTGAGGGTCGATGCGGCCGCCCGGGAACACCCACATGCCGCCGAAGGCCACCTTGGACGTCTTGTGCAGCATCAGCACCTCGAGCTCCGGTGCTTCGCGGAGCAGCACCACGGTGGCCGCGGGGATGGCCGGGGTGGCCTCCTCCGGCGACCCGTGACCGTCTCCGTAGATGTCGTTCCGGTGCCTGACCTCTTTCATAGCCTGGCTCTAACTCCCAGATAGCCCGCCGCGCCCGGCGTACGATAGCCGAACACTTCCGTGTACTCCTCGTCCAGCAGATTCTCGCCGCGGACGAAGATCTGCACCCGCTCGTCGACGTCGTAGCTTAGCGCCCCATTGACCAGGGTGTAACGTTCGAGCCGCACCCGATCCTCCGGGGTCGACGAGACGAACTCGAGGTCGTCGCGGGCGCCATTGAACACTGCCCCGATGTTCAGCCGGGCGCGGCCGTCGAGGAAGCGGCCGTTGACGTTGAGGCTGGCTGCGTGGCGCGGCCTGCGCACCTCCCGGCTGCCGTCCGGCTCCGTGGCGTCCAGGTAGGTATAGGTGCCGAAGAGCGACCAGCGCGGGTGGAGCTCGGCCTCCACCGTGAGCTCGACGCCTTGGCGCTCGCTGTCGCCGCGCTGGTTCACCACCGTGGAGGAGAAGGTGGCGAAGTCGAACACGGTAGCGATCTCGTCCTCCAGGTTGGCGCGGAAGTACGTGGCGTCCACCAGCAGGCGCCCCTGGAGCAGTGATTGCTCGATGCCGGCGTCCCAGCTCACCGACCGCTCGGGGACGAGATCGGGATTCCCCTGGAAGCTGTCGGGGATGAAGCCGAACAGCTCATAGAAGCCCGGATTGGTGATCCCTTCGCCGTAACTGGCGTGAACGCGTGTCCCCAACGCCGTCAGCAGGTAAGAGCCGGTCACCCGAGCCGTGGTGGCGTCGTCGAACAGATCGTTGTAGTCGTGCCGCAGGCTCGCCGAGACGGAGGCGCGCTCCGCCAGGCTCAATGCATATTCGGCGACCAGGCTGGTCTGATCGTCCTCCCGTCGCTGATTCGCCGCGGGCAGGGACGCGGAGCGGTTGGAGAACTCCAGCGCCTCGTGCTGCACGCCGGCCGTCAGCGCGTGCTCGGCGTCGCTCCCGCCCAGGCGCAGCGTGCTGCTGTACTCGAGCTTTCGCCGCTCGCCGCGGCTGGCGCTCACCTCGCGCCGGGTCTCGATGACGTCGGTTTCGGCCCGGGTGAAGCCGTAGGCGGCGCGATGCAGCCAGCGGCCGTCCAGCAGCTCCGCGTCCACCGCCAGCAAGCCGTACAGCTGGGACGACTCCTTGACGTCATCGGTGTCGATGATGAGCCCCTCCGTGGGCCCAGGCGGAAACGAAAAATCCTGCCGGTCCGTCTCCACCCGGTTGTCCACCCGCCGCAGGACGGCGCGAGCCGAGACCTGCGGCGTCAGCTCGGCGTCGAGCCGCCCGTGCAGCGTCGCGTTCTCGTAGCCGTCCTTTTCCGGCTGAATGGCGGACGCGCTGATGCCGTCGGTGTCGTAGCGCACGGCGGACACGGCCCCGGACAACCGATCCCCTCCGCCCGCCACCGTGGCGCCGAGCTGGGTGGTGCCGAACGAGCCGGCAATCGCCTCGGCGCGGGCGTCGAGTCCCGGCTCCGGCGCGCGGGTGGTGATGCTGATCACGCCGCCGATGGAGTCGCTGCCGTACAGCGCGCTCTGGGGCCCCCGCAGCACCTCGACCCGGCCCACGTCGTAAGTGAGAAGATTGGCGAAGTCGAACTCGGAGCCGAACGCCGGATCGTTCACTTCGATGCCGTCCACGAGCACCAGGGTATGATTCCCCTCCGCCCCGCGAATACGTACCTGGGTCAGGTTCCCCACCTGACCGGAGCGGCTGACCGCCACGCCCGGCACCTCCCGCAGCAGCTCGGAGCCCATAACGACCTTTCGTGCGGCGATGTCCTCCTCGCCGAACACGGTGACGGCACTGCCCACTTCCCGGGCCGGCCGGGGCACGTGGCTCCCGACCACGACGACTTCTTCCCAGCGGGTCTCCGCCAGGCTAGAGCTCGCATCCGCCGCGGCGGAGAGACTGGAGAACGCGGAACAGGCACAGGCGACCGACAGCATGGCGCCGATCGAGGATCTGGATGTGGTCATGATTGATACTCGGTGAGCCGCCTGACCTCGGGCGGGATCCACGGGCAGTGCCAGGCCGGTCTCCGGACTGATGAGTTGGGTGGAGGATGCTCCATCCCGGCCGTTGCCGCCTTCCCATGCTGTCGCACAGTGGCGTGTGGCAGCGGCCACTCAAATACCGTTGCGAGGTCAGTATCGGAATCGCACCGATTTCCCGAGCACCCGGCACCTGCGACGCACCATTGCGCCGCGCTGCGGATTATACACGCGCGAGCCCCGGCTGCGGCGCGGATCGTGGCGGAGCCGCGCTCCATCGGGCACGATAGCGCCCTTCGCAAGCAGTCCGACCCATCGATGATGCAGGAACGCAGCGACCGCGAGGCGGACGGCGGAGCGGCGGCGTGGCACGCGCTCTCCGTCGACCAGGCGCTCCGTGCATTGCGGGCGGAGCCGGACGGGCTGTCCGCATCCGAGGCCGCCCAGCGACTCGAGCGCTACGGCCCCAATCGCCTCCCTCAGGGTCGTCGGGAGCCTGCCGTGGTGCGCTTTCTTCGCCAGTTCCACAACCTCCTCATCTACGTGCTGCTGGTGGCCGGCGCCCTGGCCGCCGCCATCGGACACCTCGCCGATGCCGCCGTCATCCTGGGGGTGGTGGTGATCAACGCGGCCGTCGGCTTCATCCAGGAAGGCAGGGCCGAGCGGGCGTTGGAGGCGATCCGCGCCATGATCGATCCGCGGGCATCGGTGATCCGCGACGGTCAGCGGCAGGCGGTGGCCGTGGACGACGTGGTGCCGGGGGACATGCTGGTGCTCGAAGCCGGCGACCGGATTCCCGCCGACGTGCGCCTCGTGGGCGCCCGCAACCTGCGGGTGGACGAGGCAATCCTCACCGGCGAATCCGTGCCCGTGGACAAGTCCGTCGAGCCCGTGGCGGCCGAGGCCGGGGTGGCCGACCGACTGTGCATGGCCTACTCGGGCACACTGGTGGCCTCCGGCAGCGCCACCGGCGTGGCAGTCGCCACCGGTGCGGCCACGGAGCTCGGCCGCATCAGCGCCATGATCGGCGCAGTGGAGCAGCTCACCACGCCGCTGATTCGGCAGATGGGCCGGTTCGCCCGGCAGCTCACCGCCGTGGTGCTGGGCTTGTCCGTGCTGGTCTTCGCCTACGCGGTGCTGGTGCAGGCCTATCGGATGACCGAGGCCTTCATGGCCATCGTCGGCGTCGTGGTCTCAGCCATTCCCGAAGGGCTGCCCGCGGTGATGACCATCAGTCTAGCCGTGGGTGTCCAGCGCATGGCGAGCCGCAATGCGATCATCCGCCAGCTTCCCGCGGTGGAAACTTTGGGGTCGGTTTCCGTGATCTGCTCCGACAAGACCGGCACCTTGACCAAGAACGAGATGACTGCCCGCTCCCTGATCACCGCCGCAGCGGAAATCGACGTGGGAGGCACGGGCTACGAGCCCCAGGGGCGGTTCTACGTCGGTGGCGAGGCGGTGGATCCGGCCGAGGACCCGCTGCTCGAGGAGCTCACCCTGGCGGCGCTGTTGTGCAACGACGCCCACCTCCGCCATACCGACGGGGACTGGCGGGTGGAAGGCGATCCCATGGAAGGCGCGCTGCTCTCGCTGGCCATGAAGGCCGGGCACGACGCCGCGGCCGCGCGGGCCCGCCACCCGCGCCTGGACCACCTGCCCTTCGACGCGCGCCACCGTTACATGGCCACCCTGCACGCCCGCAGGAACGGCCATCCGGTGGTGTATCTGAAGGGCGCTCCCGAGCGCGTGCTGCCCATGTGCAGTCAGGCCGCGACCCGGGACGGTTACCAGCCGATGGACCCCGAGCTCTGGCATCGCCGGGTCGAGATCCTCGCCGCACAGGGCCAGCGCGTCATCGCCCTCGCCCGCGGCACTCCCGCCGACGAGACTCGGACGATCCACCCCGAGCGCCTGCAGCACGGCCTGATCCTGCTCGGACTGATGGGCTTGCAGGATCCGCCCCGGGCCGAGGCCGTGACGGCGATAGCGGAATGCCGGTCCGCGGGCATCGAGGTGAAGATGATCACCGGGGATCACGCCGCCACCGCCCGCGCCATCGCCTCCCAGCTCGAGCTCGCGGACGATCCCCAGACGACCACCGGTCAGGAGCTCGAAGGGCTCACCGAGGACGAATTCCGTCGCCGTGCCCGGGACACCACCGTCTTCGCCCGTACCACGCCGGAGCACAAGCTGCGCCTGGTGGAGTGTCTCCAGGCCGACGGCGCCGTGGTGGCCATGACCGGGGACGGCGTCAACGACGCTCCGGCGCTGAAGCGTGCCGATGTCGGGGTCGCCATGGGCCGGGGCACGGAAGCCGCCAAGGCCGCCAGCGAGATGGTCCTTGCCGACGACAATTTCGCCTCCATCGTCGCCGCGGTCCGTGAGGGACGCACGGTCTACGACAACATCAGCAAGGTCATCGCCTGGACCCTTCCCACCAACGGCGGCGAATCCTTCACGCTCATCCTGGCGATTCTGCTGGGCCTGACCCTGCCCATCACGCCAGTGCAGATCCTCTGGATCAACATGGTGACCGCCGTCGCGCTGGGGCTGACCCTGGCATTCGAGCCCACGGAACCCGGCGCCATGCGGCGGCCCCCGCGACCGCCGACCCAGCCTCTGCTGCCCGTCCGTCTGGCGTGGCGCATCGTCTTCGTGTCACTGCTCATGGTGACCGCCGCCTTCGGTATCTACACCTGGGCTGCCGAGCGGGGCCTGGACACGGCAACGGCCCGCACCATGGTGGTGAACACGCTGGTGGTGATGGAGATCTTCTATCTGTTCAGCGTGCGCTACGTCCACGGCACCTCACTCACCTGGCAGGGGGTGCTGGGAACGCCGGCGGTGCTCGCCGGCGTGGCCTTCGTCGTGGCCGCGCAGTTCGCCTTCACGTATCTGCCGCCCATGCAGGCGCTGTTCGAAAGCCGCCCCGTTGCGACTGCGGACGGCCTGGTGATCGTCGCCGCGGGGATCGCCCTGCTGCTCGTCGTCGAGTTGGAGAAGCGTCTTGCCCGCTGGCTGACCGGCCCCTAGTCCGCCCGCCAGGCCCGCCCCGCCCAGTTCGGGTCGGTGGTATCCGGTGCGGGCGCTTCGGTGATCCGGTCGTCCACGTCGTCGAGCTCCAGACGCAGCGCCTTGCAGCACACCGCGTGGAGGTTGTATCCCATCACGTGGTACGTCAGCTCGAGGATGTCTTCGTCCGAGAGCTCGTCGTGCAACTTTTCGAACAGGGTATCCGACGCGCGGCCGCCCTGCAGCACCAGCGCATCCGTCCACGCCAGCACGGCGCGCTCCCGGGCGTCGAAGCAGTCGGCGAGCTGCCAGCCCGAAATTGCGTCGATCTTCTCGTCGGAGACGCCGAAGCGCCGTGCCGCCTTGCAATGCTGCGAGAAGACGAAGCGGCTGCCTTGGGCGTACCCGGCACGGATGATCGCCAGCTCCCGCAGGGCGGGATCGAGCTGGCTCACGCTCTTGTCGGCGAACATGCCGAACATTCCGAAGTGGCTGGTGGCGTGATCGAACACGTAGGGCACGAGGGCGAACACCGTCCACCAGTTGCCCGGCGTTCCGGTAGCGGTGCCGGGTTGAGCAACCGGATCACGGTCGCCGAACAGGGCGTCGTAGTATTTGCGCACGTTCTCCGGCGCCTGATCCCGTGATACCTGTCTGAGTCGCGGCATGGCTTCCTCCTGTGTCCCTCCGGGAGGCCACTATTCCCGTAGCCCGATTCCTTTGTCAACGTATTGACACGATGCCCTTCGTCGAAGATAGTCATAAGCTAAAGCTAAGGAAACTAAGTACTGAGGGCCGAAGCCATGACGAGCCGAAGCAACGAGAAGTTCGACATCCGAGGTATCAACCATCTTGCCCTGGTATGCCGGGACATGAAGAAAACCGTGGACTTCTACTCGGGCGTGCTCGGCATGCCGCTGACCAAGACCATCAACCTGCCCAATGGCATGGGCCAGCATTTCTTCTTCGATATCGGCAACGGCGATCAACTCGCGTTCTTCTGGTTTCCGGACGCCCCGGCGTCGGTGCCCGGCCTGACCCACGCGCAGGATCTGGTCGGCCGCGGCTCCATCACCTCGGCCCATGCCAGCATGAACCACGTGGCGTTCAACATTCCGGCCGACAAGGTGGAGGAGTATCAGCAGAAGCTCCAGGACGCCGGCATCGACTGCACGCCGGTGGTCAATCACGACGACTCGGAAACCCAGGCGAGCCCGGAGCTCACCCCGACCACCTTCGTGCGCTCCATCTACTTCAAGGACCCGGACGGCATCCTGCTGGAGTTCGCCGCCTGGACCCGCGAGCTGGACGAGCGCGACGTCAACGCCGAGCCCATGAGCGTCGACGAGAGCGCCGCCGGCGCCTCCTGAAGATTGCGGAGGCGCGTCGTCCGTCGCGCCTCTCCGATTCCGAGCAACCCGTGAAATCGAGGGGAGAGAAATGAAAGGTACAGAGATGGCGGTGTCCGCCGCCAGCCTGCTGGCCGCCGTGGCCGTGCCGCAGAGCGCGTTCGCCGAACAGGCTCAGCAACAGGTGATCGAGGAGGTGGTGGTCACGGCTCGTTACCGCGAGGAAAGCGTGCAGGACGTGCCGGCTGCCGTCACCGCCTACAACCAGACCATGCTCGAGAAGATCACGGCTCAGGATCTCCGGGACGTGGGCCCCGCCACCCCCAACGTGCACATCCAGCCGGTGGTGACCTTCCCCAACTCCGCCGCCATCCACGTGCGCGGCATGGGCGGTCAGGACATCGAGTCCACCAACGAGATGCGCACCGGCGTGTCCATCAACGGCGTGTTCATCTCCCGGCCCATCGCCACGCTGCTCGACTTCTTCGACGTCGACACCGTGCAGATGCTGCGCGGCCCCCAGGGCACGACCTTCGGCAAGAACTCCCTGGCGGGCGGTATCGCGCTCACCACCATTCGCCCCGACGGCACTTTCGACTACAAGGGCGAGGTCACGGCGGGGAATCACGGCCGCATGGACGTACGCGGCGCGGTGCAGTTCCCCATTCTGCAGGACAAGCTCGCCATGCGGGTATCGGCCATGCTGCAGAACTACGACGGCCACTTCAAGAATCGGGTCAACGGCGAGGATTTGAACGGCGAGGACGTGGACACGGTGCGCGCCACCCTGGTGTGGACCCCCACGGACCGCATCGAAGCGACGCTGATCGGCTCGTGGCTCGAGGAGCGCAGCGACGCCCCCGGTGGCGACGAACGCTCCGACCCCAATCAGCTCATTCGCTTGCTGTTCGGCTTCCAGGAGCCGGACGACGGCGCCTTCACCGTGGGCCGGGACGCTCTCGACTTCCACAACACCGACCAGAACAGCCTCACGGGCATCGTCGATTGGGACCTCGGCGAGTTCACACTCACCTCCGTCACCGGCTGGATCGAGACGGACGACTTCATCGCCAGCGACTTTGACCAGACCGAGGTGCCGTTCTTCCCCACGTTCCGCGACCAGGTGCACGACCAGTTCAGCCAGGAGCTGCGCCTGCAGTCGAACTTCGCCGGCCGCGACGGCATGCTGGGCAACCTGGATCTGGTGCTGGGGCTCTTCTACTTCGAGCAGGAGCACGAGCTGGTTCAGTCGTTTCCCACGCTCGGCAACCCGTCGTCCGCCGACTACGCGCATCAGGACGGTGACAGCCGGGCCGCCTTCGGCCAGGCCATCTACGCCGTCACGCCCGACCTCAACCTGACCTTCGGCGTGCGCTACACCGAGGAGAAGAAGGACTTCGAGCGCAACCCCGGTACCCTGTTCGGCACGCAGATCGACAAGCTGAATCCTGATTCGCTGCCGAGCATCTCGGAGATGTCGCGCACGCCCATGACGGTGGTCGGTGAGCTGGACAGCGACAACACCTCGTTCCGGCTGGGCCTCGACTACCACATCAACGACCGGGCGATGGTGTTCGCCACCTACGCGGAAGGCTTCAAGGCCGGCGAGTTCGGCGCCCGGGCCGGATCGAGCCTCACCGCCGGGCCCACCGACGACGAGACCTCCAAGTCGTACGAGATCGGCATCAAGAGCGACTGGCTGGATCAGCGCCTGCGCGTCAACGCCACCGCCTTCTACACCAAGTTCGAGGACCTGCAGTTCGGCGTGTTCATTCCCGCCCCCGACAACCCCACCGGTCAGGAGACCGCTGCGCAGAACATCGGCGAAGCCACCAACCGGGGCATCGAGCTCGAGATCACAGCGCTGCCCATGGACAACCTGACCCTGACCGCCAACATCGGCCTGCTGGACGCGGAGTACGACGAGTTCTGCGCCGACCTGAATGGCCCCGGCCCCCTGGCGGATTCCGATTGCGGCGGTCGGGTGGTGGACATCGGCAACGGCACCTACCTGGTGGACACCGACCACACCTCCCTGGAGCTGTCCCGGTCGCCGGAGGAGAGCTACTACATCGCCGCCGACTACGAGCTGCCCACTGCCATAGGCAACTTCTTCGTGCGCGGAGCGGGCAACTACGAGAGCAAGTACTTCACCGACGGCGTGCTCAATCACCCCGCGGCGAGGACCGGCGGCTTCTGGCTGTGGGACGCCAGCGGCGGCTGGCGCAGCGCCGACGAGCGCTGGCGCGTGCAGGCGTGGTGCAAGAACTGCAGCGACAAGACCTACACCGCCGGCCTCACCCAGACGGCCCAGTTCTTCAATCAGCACTTCTACGGCTGGCCGAGAACCTACGGCCTCACCCTCGCCTACCAGCGGTGACCGAGCCCGCTGCTTCGGCCACCGGCGCTGCCCTGGGCGCGCCGGTGGCGCGGGAGTTTCCACGATGAGCGCCATCACGAGCATACTTCCCGCCGGCCTGGTCGGCAGCTACGCCCAGCCCGACTGGCTGGTGCACCGGGAGCTGCTCAGCGCCCGGCTGCCGCCCAGGGTGCGGGCCAGGGAAGTGTGGCGGGTCGCGCCGGACCACCTCGAGGAGGCGCAGCGCCGCGCCACCCTGGAGGCGGTGGACGAGCAGCTGGCGGCCGGCGTGGATTTCGTCACCGACGGCGAGATCCGCCGGGAGAGCTACTCCAACCGCTTCGCCACGGCTCTGGACGGCGTGGACCTGGACCGTCCCGGCGAAGCCGTGGACCGAACGGGTAAGCTGGTGCCGGTGCCGCGCATCGTCGGCCCCATCGTCTGGCGACACAGCGCCGAGGCCGACTACGTGACGCTGCTGAAACGGCACACCGACAAGCCCGTGAAGGTGACGCTGCCGGGGCCGTTCACCCTGACCCAGCAAGCTCAGGACGACTACTATGGCGACGAGGAGGCCCTGGCGGAGGCCTACGCAATCGCGGTGCGGCAGGAAGTCGCCGCGCTGTTCGCCGCGGGCGCCGACATCGTTCAGCTCGACGAGCCCTACGTGCAGGCCCGCCCCGGCCAGGCCCGCGCCTACGCCCGGGCCGCCATCGATCTGGCGCTGGCCGACGCGGACGGCACCACGGCATTGCACGTCTGCTTCGGCTACGGCCGACACGTGGCGGACAAGCCCAACCGCTACGCGGTCCTGGCGGAGCTGGATGCCTGCCGGGCGGACGAGATTTCCCTGGAATGCGCTCAGCCGCGTCTGGACCTGGAGGATCTGCAGCTCCTGCCCAGCAAGCGTATCCATGTCGGGGTCATCGATCTGAGGGACCCGGCCGCCGAGTCTCCCCAGCTGGTGGCCGAGCGCATCCTCGCGGCCCTCGAGCACGTCCCGCCGGAACGCCTGGTGGTGGCGCCCGACTGCGGCATGAAGTATCTGTCCCGGGAACTGGCCCGGCAGAAGCTCACGAACCTGGTGGCCGGGCGCAACCTCGCCCGGCAGCACCTCGGATTGGAGTGAATCGCATGGCACAGGATATCCAACGGGAATTCGTATCCCTGGTCTCGGCCACGTCGGCGCGCAACGGCGCTGGCTTCATGCCGTGTCAGGGCCTGTACTACAGCCCCAAGGGACGGCGGCCGAAGGTGGCGTTCATCGCCACCCACTACAACGTGGACTTCAGCGAGCACTACCCGGCAGAGTACATGGCGCGGCTCGGTTACGGGTATTTGGGTTGGAACACGCGCTTCCGCGGCAACGAAGCGTTCTTCATCCTGGAACACGCGCTCATCGACATCGGCGCCGGGGTGCGCTGGCTGAAGGAGCAGGCCGGCGTGGAGCAGGTGGTGATCATCGGCAACTCGGGGGGCGGCTCGTTGATGGGGGCTTATCAGTCCCAGGCCAGCGACCCCAACATCTCCGCCACCCGCGGGCTGACCCTGCCGGAAGCGGTGCTGGAACTGCCCCCCTGCGACTACTACGTCTCCCTGAACGCACACGCCGGACGTCCCGAGGTGCTCACCGCGTGGATGGATGCCGCGGTCACCGACGAACGCGACCCGGTGGCCACGGACGAGTCCCTCTCCATCTTCAATCCGGACAACGGACCGCCCTATTCCGACGAGTTCCTGAGCCGCTACCGTGTCGCCCAGGAGGCCCGCAACCACCGCATCACGGATTGGGCCATCGCCGAGCTGGATCGCCTGGCGGAGCTCGGCATGAGCGATCGCGCCTTCAACCTGTACCGAACCTGGGCCGACCCGCGGCTGATGGATCCCTCCCTGGATCCCTCCGACCGGCCGGAGCGCCAGTGTTACGCCGGCGACCCGAAAACCGCCAACTACTCACCCCGCGGCATCGGCCTCACCAACACCTGCCGCACCTGGCTGTCCATGTGGAGCCTGAAGGAATCCCAATGCCGGGGCACGCCGCACCTGGCGCGGATTCGGGTGCCGTCCCTGGTGATCCAGTCCATGGCGGACACCGGAGTATTCCCCAGCGACGCTCGGGCCATTCACGAGGCGCTGGCCGCCGAGGACAAGACGCTGCAGTTCATGGCCGGGGACCACTACCTCACCGAGCCTGCGGGCGCCCGCGAGGAGGTGGCGGAGCGCATCCACGCCTGGCTCGCGGAACGGCTGTAGACTCAGGTTGCCATGGCCCTCACGCGGACACCGGGGCCCGGCCGGTGGCGGCTCTGAGGCGGTTCGCCTGGCCGGTGTCCAGGTACTCGTCGATGCGCACGATCCGCCCGTCGCGAACGCCGATGAAGATGCACGCGGGGATGAGAATCTCCTCGCCGGAGTCGAGCACCGCCCTCAGCACGTGCCGCTGCATCACCCGGCCGTCATCGAGCAGCCGCCGCTCGATCACGTCGTAGTGGATGCGCGGAACACTCTGGCACAGGCCGGTGAGCACGCCCAGGTTCGTCGATTTGTCCTGACACGCGTTGGAGAAGTTGTGCCAGACCTGAACATCGTCGGCGTACAGCGCCGCCACGGCGCCAGGATCCTTCCGTTCGATGGCGCCGAACAAGGCCGCCGCGGTCTGCATGGTATCGGTGCTCATGTTGAGTCTCCGCTGAAATGACGGTAGGCAACTCTCACGGAAGCGGACACACTCGACGGCACACCGGGAGGACACGATGAACCGCAAGCCGGCGCTCAGCGCAGCGCAGATCGACCAGGCCGCCGAGCAATTGTGGCGGGCGGAATGCGAACGCACGCAGGTGCGGCCGACGTCGGCACTGTTTCCCGAGATGACCCTGGCGGACGCCTATCGCGTGCAGGACGCCGTGATCGAGAAAAAGCTCGCCACGGGCCGGCGCATCGTCGGCCGCAAGATCGGCCTCACTTCCCGCGCCATGCAGCGCGCCATGCACATCGACGAGCCCGACTACGGTACCCTGCTGGACGACATGATCTTCGAGAGCGGGGCCGCCATCGAGGCGTCGCGCTTCACCGATCCCCGTGTCGAGGTGGAGCTGGCCCTGGTGCTCCACAGCCGGGTCAGCGGCGACGACACGAGCATCGACGATGTTCTCGCCGCCACCCGCCACGTGGTTCCGGCGCTGGAGATCATCGCCGCCCGCAGTCATCGGGTGGACCCGGAGACCGGCCGCCCGCGCGGACTGCTGGACACGGTAGCGGACAACGCCGCCAGCGCCGCCGTGGTGCTGGGCGCGCCCCTCGGCCCGGACGAGGTGGACATGCGCTGGTGCGGGGCCATCCTGCGGCGAAACGGGCTGGTGGAAGAGACCGGCCTGGGCGCCGGAGTGCTGGACCACCCGGCCAACGGCGCCATCTGGCTGGCACGCCGCTTCGCCGCCCACGGCATCGCTCTGGAGCCGGACCAGCTCATTCTCACCGGATCCTTCACCCGGCCGGTGGACGTGCGCCCGGGCGACGAGTTCGTCGCCGACTACGGACGCCACGGCCAGGTCACCTGCCGCTTCGGCTGACCCCAGCCGATTCGTTGACCTCTGCCCGCGCTCACACCTCCTCCACCTCCGACAGAGGCGCCTGCCCGGGCTGCGCGGCTGCCAGGTTGCGCATGAGCTGCAGCAGCACCCGGCGAGTGGTCTCCAGATCCTCCTCCGGAATGCCCGCCGTCGCCACCACGTTCACGTCGCGCACGTGGCGCAGCAGCGGCACTCGCAGGCGCTTCGCCCGGGGCGTCAGGTGGACGCGGATCTTGCGCCGGTCGTCCCGATCGCGCACCCGGCGCACCAGGCCGGCGGCCTCCAGGGATCGGACGGCGCCCACGGTGCTCGGCTCGCGCATGCTGAGACGCTCGCTCAGCTCCCGTTGCGTGATGCCGTCCTCCCGCCACAGCTCACGCAGGAATCGCCACTGGCCGATGGTGATGCCGTGGGGAAGGATGCGCTGCTCGAGCGTGCGCGCGAAGGCGCGGAAGGTGAGCCGGGCCAGGTGGCCGAAGCTCTGCAACGGATCGCCGAAGCGCTCCAGATCGGCGGTGTCGTCCGCCCTCGTCTTTCTCATCCTATCCTCGATGTCATCACGGACTAATCCGGCCGGGGAAGCTCGAACAGCGACGTCACGCTCGTGTAGTCGAAGTAGCCGAGCCGGGCCACCTGGGCCATAGCCAGGGTGTCCACGCGACCGTCCCTGATGAGCGCGTCGTCGACGTGGATACCCACCACCTCGCCGATCACCAGATGGCTGCGCCGGCCGCCGGGCCGCGACGGCAAGGTGACGATCTCCGCCACCCGGCACTCCAGGACGGCTCGTGCTTCCCCCACGTGCGGCGCCCGCACCATCCGCGAGGCCGCGCTGGTGAGCCCGGCGCGGACGAACTCGCTCTCCCCGGCGGGAAGCACGCGGGACGTCTCGTTCATGGCATGGGCGAGGTCCAGAGAAACCACGCTGGCGGTGAACTCCGGAACTTCCCGGACGTTGGCCAGGGTATCCTTGGCACGGGCGCCGTCCTGCCGGGCGTTGGGCGCGAAGGCTACCACGGGCGGGTCGGCTGAGAAGACGTTGAAGTAGGAGAACGGCGCCAGGTTCTCGGCGCCGCTCGCGGAAACGGTGCCGATCCAGCCGATGGGCCGTGGCGCCACCAGGGCGTTCAGCGGGTTGTGGGTCAGCGGTGCGGGACGCGGGTCGACGCGGGGATCGAAGAACACGGCTTCCCCTACACCCGGTCGCGGTTGGTGGCGAAGCCCTCGTGGCTGCCCAGGATCCGCGGCGGCTTTGCCAGATCCTCCTGCCACACCAGGGACTCCATGTAGATGTTCAGGGGCTGATCCTGAATGGTCAGCTCGTACACCGGCTCGCCCTCATAGGACGCGTGGTTGTGCACGGCCCAGCCCGGCGCCGACACCATGAGATCCCCCGCCTTCCATTCGTAGCGCTTGCCCTCCACCCGGCTGTATCCGGAGCCGTGGAAGTAGTAGTTGATGGCGGAGGAAACGTGCCGATGGGGCCGGTCGACGATGCCGCCGGGACGGATGGTGATGGTGGCGAAGAAGTTCGGCGTGGTGCCGTTGAATCGCTCCGTGCGGGGATTGAACAGCAGGTAAAGACGCCGGCCCACGTAGTCGCTGCCGAGCGCCTCGAGCCTGTCGAGGTTCCGCTTCACCTCCGCCCACGGCCAATGCAGCGCGCGGGAGGGCACCGACGGCGGATTGATCAGGGTCTCGTAGGGCATGAGCGCCGCACCGTCCTCGCCGATGGTGAAGGTCTCCAGCCCGTTCGGGCGCCCGGCCCCGGCTTCCGCCTCCGGCTCTGACGCCGGCTCGTCCTGCGGATCCTCCTCGAGCAGGTGCACCCGCATCATTTCCAGCAGCGCCGCATTGGAGTACGTGAGGCGGGCCTGCAGCTCCCGGGTCGGATTACGGTGGCGCGCAATGCAGTAGGACGGGTGGTTCCAGGTATCGTAACGCTGATACTCGATGCTGCGATCGCCCACCTCGGCCACGCCGCCGCCGCGAATGCAGAAGTTGACCTCGGTGGCGTTGTGCCTGAGGGGCACGGTCTCCTCGCCCGGCAGAAGCACGTCCAGGGTCACCTGCACACCCGGGGTCAGACCGCGCCCCGGGTCCGGCGCGGCGGGATGAACGAACATGACCTTGCGCCGCCCGTTGGCCGGGCGCGGCAGATCCGCCAGCCGCTCGATCTCGCGGTCGATGGTCTCGCCGCTGATGATGACGGGCGGCCAGTCCTTCGCGGGCTTCAGCCGCTGCGGCGGCTCGCCAACCAGGGGCCGGTCGGTCAGGTCCACCAGGCGGACTTGCGGTTCGCTCATGTGCCGTGCTCCTCGTCTCGGACACCGCCTGCCGGATCGGCATCCTCCGGATTTCAAATACTTTGATACCAAAGTATTATCAGGTCAATCGACGAATACGCGGAGGCATCGTGGCCGAGCCCCTCGTCTGGCCAGACGGCGGCATCACCGAGGTACCCTACCGGATCTACACCGACCCGGGCGTCTTCGAGCGGGAGATGGATCGCATCTTCTGCGGCCGGAGCTGGGCGTACGTGGGCCTCGAGGCCGAGATTCCCGAGCCCGGCGACTACCTGGTCACCCGCATCGGCGACCGTTCCGTAGTGATCACCCGCGGCCAGGACGGCGCCGTCCACGGCTTTCTCAACCGCTGCGCCCACCGCGGCGTGAAGGTCTGCCGCGAGCGCCGCGGCAACTGCCGTATGTTCGTCTGCCCCTACCATCACTGGTCTTACGATGCCCGCGGCCGTCTCAAGGGCGTGCCGTTCGTCAAGGGCGTGAAGCAGCAGGGTGGCATGCCCGAGGACTTTCGTCGCGAGGATCACGACCTCCCGGAGCTGGCCATCGCCACCCGGGGCGGGGTGATTTTCGCCAGCTTCGCCCGCGACATGCCGAGCCTCGAGCGCTACCTGGGGGAGACCAACACGGCCTACTTCGACCGGGTTTTCGACGGCCGCGCGCTCCGCGTGCTGGGTTACGCCCGCCAGCGCATTCCCGGCAACTGGAAGCTGATGTTCGAGAACATCAAAGACCCGTACCACGCGTCGCTGCTCCACGTGTTCCTGGTGACCTTCGGCCTGTTCCGGGCGGATCAGCGCTCCCAGGTCCGCATGGATCCGTCCGGCGCACACGCGCTGCTCATCTCCCGGCGGGGCACCCAGCAGGCATCCGAGCACACCCGCGACATCGCGAATCTGCGGGAGGACTTCGTCCTGGAAGACCCCCGGCTGCTCGACCCGGTCAAGGAGTTCAGCGACGACGCCACCGTGGTGATGCAGACCGTATGGCCCAACCTGATCGTGCAGCAGCAGTCCAACACCCTCGCTCTGCGGCAGATCCAGCCCTGCGACCCGGGTGCCTTCGAGCTGCACTGGACGTTCTTCGGCTTCGCGGACGACGACGAGGCCATGACGACCCGGCGGCTGCGCCAGGCCAATCTCATGAGCGCCGCCGGACTCGTCTCCGCCGACGACAGCGAGGTGATCAAGCTCGCCCAGGACGGCATCGAGCACGGTGGCACGGGCAAGGGCATCATGCTCATGGGTGGGCGCGGCACCGACGACGAGCCCCACATGGTCACCGAAGTGGCGTTGCGGGCGTTCTACCGGCACTACCGGGAGGTCATGGAGCTGTGACGTCCGCTGACCTCAGATTCGAGCTCGAGGACCTCTACGCCGAGTATGCGCGCCTGCTCGACGACGGTCCGCTGGAGGCGTGGCCCGACCTGTTCACGGCAGAGAGCCTGTACCTCGTGATCCCGCGGGAGAACCATGATGCCGGACTGCCGCTGGCCGTGATGCGCTGCGAGTCCCGGGGCATGCTCCGGGACCGGGTGCGCGCGGTGCGGGAGACGATCATGTACGAGCCCCGCTACCTCCGCCACCACATCACCCAGATACGCCCCGAGCCGGCCCCCACCGGGTCGGAGATGCGGGTGACCGCACACTACACCGTGGTCGAGGTGCTGCAGGACGAGCTGCCGAGAATTCTCAGCGTGGGCCGCTACCTCGACGTGGTGGTGCGCGACGCCGAGGACCACCTCCGCTTCGCGGAGAAGCGGGTGGTGTACGATTCGGTTCTGGTGCCCAACACCATCGTCTACCCGTTGTAACCCCTGGCATGCCCCCGCGGGCGCGCCCGAGGATCACAGTCTGGCTACGACGTCCATCACCTGCTGGCGCGCCTGCGCGATCTTCTCCTCGCCGCCCAGGGTGAGCTGATCGGCGGCAATGATCTCCACGTCACGGATGCCGATGAAGCCGAGCACGTGGCGCACGTAGGGCGTGAGGTATTCTGTTTCGCTGCCTGCTTTGCTGCCCCCCGAGGCGAGGGTCAGGAACACCTTCCGATCCGCCAGCAGGCCCCGCGGCCCCTGCTCGGTGTATGCGAAGGTGACCCGGGCCCGGCAGATCTGGTCGATCCAGGCTTTCAGCACCGGCGGCAGCGAAAAGTTGTACACCGGCGTGCCAATGACCCAGAGATCGGCGCCGCGGATCTCCTCCACCAGGGCGTCCGACTCGGCGAGCGCCGCGCGCTGGACCGGGCTGCGCTGCTCGGTTGGCGTGAAGCTCGCCTCGATCCAGGCGTCGTCCACCAGCGGCACCCCGGCCGCGAGATCGCGGCGCACCACCGTGGCCTCGGGGAAGCGGCCGAGCAACTCGTCGATCACGAGCTGCGACAGGCCGCGGCTCACCGACCCGTGAAACCGTTGGCTGGCGTCCACGTGGAGGATTCTCGAAATGTCTGCCGTCATCGTCTCTCCCCTGTAGCAGCCGCGTAGGTTAGCACGCGCGACCCATCGCTGGACCTACGCATTGCACCAGGCGGCCCGATCTCCCTGCTGGGCGACCGGCGTGGCCGTGCGCATCAGGTAATCGAAGGCGCCGAGGGCCGCCCGTGAGCCGTCGCCCAAGGCCACGACGATCTGCTTGTACGGCACGGTGGTCACGTCGCCGGCGGCGAACACGCCGGCTACCGACGTACCGCCCCGCTCGTCCACCACCACCTCGCCGCGAGGCGTCATGCTCACCGTGCCCTGCAGCCACTCGCTGTTCGGCACCAGTCCGATCTGCACGAACACCCCATCCAGCGCCAACCGGTGCGACTCGCCGCTGTTCCGGTCCCGATAGGAAAGTCCTTCGACCTTCCGGCCGTCGCCGTGAATCTCCGTGGTTTCGGCGGCGGTGAGCACGCGGGCGTTGGGCAGGCTCATGAGCTTGCGCACCAGCACCTCGTCCGCCCTCAGGCTCGGGTCGAATTCCAGCACCGTAACGTGAGCCGCCAACCCCGCGAGATCGATGGCGGCCTCGACGCCGGAGTTGCCGCCGCCAATCACCGCCAGCCGCTTGCCCTTGAACAGCGGACCGTCGCAGTGGGGGCAGTACGCCACGCCCTTGTTGCGGTACTCGCGCTCTCCCGGGACCCCGAGCTGACGCCAGCGCGCACCGGTGGCGATGATGACGGCACGTGCCCGCAGGGTGCCGCCACCGGCGAAGTGGAGCTCGTGCAGCCCGCCCGGCCGGGTCGCCGGCAGGAACCGTTCCACTCGCCGCTGGTTCATCAGATCCACGTCGTAGCGCCTCACGTGCTCCTCCAGATCCCGCGCCAGCCGCGGCCCTTCGGTGTAAGACACCGACACCAGGTTCTCGATGGCCAGGGTGTCCTGCACCTGACCGCCGAACCGCTCCGCCACCAGGCCCGTGCGGATACCCTTGCGTGCGGCATACACCGCGGCCGCCGCTCCCGCGGGCCCACCGCCGAGCACCAGCACGTCGAAAGGCTCCTTGTGGTTCAGCGCCTCGGCCGCGTCGCCGGCGCCGGCACTGTCGAGGCGGTCGAGAATCTGCTCCAGCGACATCCGCCCCTGGTCGAAGGGCTCGCCGTTGAGGAACACCGCGGGCACGGCCATGATCTCCCGCGCTGCCACCTCCTCTTGAAACGCCGCGCCGTCGATGGCGGTGTGACGGATGGTGGGGTTGAGCACGCTCATGAGGTTCAGCGCCTGCACCACGTCCGGGCAGTTCTGGCACGACAAGGAGAAGTACGTCTCGAACCGGTACTCGCCCGTCAGAGCGCGGATCCGCTCCGCCACGGCCGGATCCACCCGGGGCGGATGTCCGCCCACCTGCAAGAGCGCCAGCACCAGCGAATTGAACTCGTGCCCCAGGGGCACCCCGACGAAGCGCACCTCCACCGGCGATCCCACCCGGCGGATGACGAAGGACGGCCGGCGGGCATCGTCGCCGTCACGGCGCAGGCTGATGCGGTCGCAGAGCGCAGCGATCTCCTCGAGCAGCTCGTCGAGCTGCCCGGAGTGCTCGCCATCGCCGAGGGACGCCACCAGCTCCACCGGTTCGGCGATCTTCTCGAGATAAGTCTGTAATTGGGTCTTGAGGTTGTCGTCGAGCATCGTCGTTTCCCATCAAGTAATCAGCTTTCAGCTTTCAGCCGTCAGCAAGAGCGGCCTCGCCCGCACCTGGCTATCCGCCTCCTGCTGACAGCCGACCGCTGACTGCCTTTCTTGCGGACAGCGGATCGCGGATAGCGGATAGCGACTTCAAATCCTTCCAACCAAATCCAACGACGGCGCCAACGTCGCCTCGCCGTCCCGCCATTTCGCCGGGCACACCTCGTTCGGATGCGCGGCCACGTACTGCGTCGCCTTGATCTTGCGCAGCAGCTCCGAAGCGTCCCGGCCGACCCCGCCTGCGGAGATCTCGACGATCTGAATCCGGCCGTCCGGATCCACCACAAAGGTTCCCCGGTCGGCCACGCCCTCCGCCTCGATCATCACCTCGAAGTTGCGGCTGATGGTGCCGGTGGGGTCTCCGACCATGGTGAAGCGGATCTTGCGGATGGCGTCGGAGGTGTCGTGCCATGCCTTGTGCGCGAAATGGGTATCGGTGGATACGCTGTAGATCTCCACGCCCAGCCGCTGGAGCTCCGCATGGTTGTCCGCCAGGTCCTCGAGCTCAGTGGGGCAGACGAACGTGAAGTTGGCCGGGTAGAAGAACACCACCGACCAGTGGCCGCGCAGATCGGCGTCGCTGACATCGACGAATTCCCCGTCTCGAAACGCCTTGGCCCGGAACGGTTTGATTTCGGTGTTGATCAATGACATGGGTTGCTCTCTCGGTTGCTGTGAGACGCACTGTAGGGGCCGGCGATAGGCTTTTCCAATTGATTAATCTGATTCGATAGATAACATTAGACTATCGCGGGCCCCTACGGCGATCCGCCCGAAACCGCAGCGCAGCCCGCCCTTCAACGCAGACCGGGTAATCCGGCATCATGGCGGGCTGGACCGGCCGCCGGCCGCCCCGTATCGAGATCCTAGGAGTAGCTTCTGTCACACCGCCGCATTGCGCCGCTCTTGGCGCTCGTCGTCGCCCTTGTGCCCTTCGCCCTGGATGCCTACCTGCCGGCATTCCCCGACATCGCCGCCGATCTCGGCGTGTCCAGCAGCGAAGTGGGGCTCACGCTCAGCATCTACGTCTTCCTGCTGGCCGCGGGGCAACTCGTCGGCGGGCCGCTGTCCGACCGCTTCGGCCGCCGGCCCATCCTGTTCGCCGGTCTCGCCGTCTTCATCGCCGGCAGCCTGCTGGTGACCACGGCGTCCTCGCTCGAGCTGATGCTGGCGTGGCGGGCGCTGCAGGCCTTCGGCGGAGGGTGGGTGGCCGTCAGCGTGCCCGCCATCGTGCGCGACCGCACCTCGGGCGCGGAAACGGCGCGTCTGTTCTCGCTCATCGCCCTCATCATGTTCCTCGCGCCGGCGGCAGCCCCGAGCATCGGCAGCCTGCTGCTGGCCATCGACGGCTGGGAAGGCATCTTCCGCTTCCTGGCGGTCTACGCCGTGCTGGTCGCCGTGCTGATGCAGCGGTTCCTGTTCCGCAGCGCGCCCCCTCCAGAGACACGGGCCCGCCAGCCCCTGCACACCCTGGTCACGAACTACGGACTCGTACTGCGCCACGCCACCGTCATGCGCCTGGTGGCGCTGCAGGCCCTGGCCTTCAGCATCATCCTCATCTACCTGACCCACGCACCATTCCTGCTGCAGGACTGGCTGGGTTTGGGCAATGTGGGGTTCTCCGCCGTGTTCGCCATGATCGTGACCGCCATGGCCGGGGTGGCCCTGCTCAACCGCCGGCTGCTGCTCCGGTTTCAGCCCCGGCAGATACTGGCGGTGTCGGTGCGGCTCCAGACCCTGGCGGTGCTCGCCCTGCTGGCCGTCCTGACCCTGCCGGTGCCGCGCTGGCTGGTGATCCCGGCCTTGATGCTGATCATCGCCGCCATGGGGGCGACGTCGCCCAACGTCCAGGCCAGCGTGATGCAGTACTTCCGCGAGTTGGGAGGGACCGCCGCCGCGGTGCTCGGCGCCGTGCAGTTCGCGGGCGGCGGCCTGATCAGCGGCGCCAGCGCTCTGCTGGTGCAAGGGGAAGCGCCGCGGGTGGCGCTCTCCATGCTCGCCTGCTCGCTCCTCGCCACGGTGCTCATGGTTCCGGTAGCGCGCCGGCTCCGGGAAGCGCCGGGCTACGACTGAGCGGGCCCGGAGCGCAGGCCTCTCTGCACCTGCCGCAGGAGCTGAGCGGCGACGAAGGGCAGAATGCTCATGCCGAGCAGCAGCCACCAGCCGGACCAACCGGGGTCGCTGGTCTGCAGCAGCGCGTTGAGGCCGGGCAGATACACGGCCGCGACGAGCAGCAGCGCGCAGACGGCCATGGCGCCCCATATCCAGGGATTCAGGGTCACCTCGTTGCGGAACACCCCGGAGCCCGGGTCCCGCAGTGCGAACGTGTACCAGAGCTTGCCGAAGGCAATGGTCAGAAACGACACCGTCACGGCCTCGGCCGGCTCGAGCCCGAGGCTCCGCTCCGCCAGCAGCAGCGCCCCGAGCACACAGGCGGCGAGCACCGCGGCGAGGCCCGAGATCTCCAGCCAGTGCGACCGGGTCAGCACCGGCTCCCGGGGAGGCCGCGGCGGCCGACGCATCTCCTGGCCGCTGCCGGGGCCGACCCCCAGCGCCAGCGCGGGAAAAACGTCGGTGAGCACGTTGAGGTAAAGGATCTGCAGCGGCAGCAGCGGCAGGGTCCAGCCCGCCAGGGTCGCCACGGTCACGGCCAGCACTTCCGCCACGTTGGTGGTGAGCATGAACATCACCGACTTGCGGATGTTGCCGAAGATGATCCGCCCCTGCTCCACCGCCGCGACGATGGATTCGAAGGCGTCGTCCCGCAGCACCATGTCCGCCACCTGCTTGGCCGCCTCGGTGCCGCGCCGCCCCATGGCCACGCCGATGTCCGCCTGCTTCAGGGCCGGCGCGTCGTTCACCCCGTCACCGGTCATGGCGACGATCTCGCCCCGCTCCTGATAGATGCGCACCAGGTTCAGCTTCTGCTCCGGGCTCACCCGCGCAAAGATGTTGGCCCGGTAGATCTCTGCTCGCCGGTCGTCGTCGAGCGCGTCCGTGTCCTCCAGTGCCTGGCCGAGCATCACCACCGACTCCGGATCCTCGTCGTCGCCGATGATGCCCACGGCGCCGGCGATGGCCTCCGCGGTCTGGGGCTGGTCCCCGGTGACCATCTCCACCCGGATACCGGCGGCCTGACATCGGTCGATGGCGGCTTTCACGCCGGCGCGTGGCGGGTCACGCAAACCGAGCAGGCCCACGAAACACAGATCGCGATACGGCTCCGCCTCCTCGGAGTCGACCCGCTTGTCCGCCACCGCCAGCAACCGCAGCCCTTGCCCCGCCAGCTCGCGAGCCCGGCCACGCCAGGTGTCGCGCTGCGCGTCGTCCAGCGGCCCGGCATCGGCGTTGCCGCCGGCAATGCGGCTGCACCCTTCGAGCACCGCCCCCGGCGCCCCTTTCACCGCCACGTAGATGCCGTCATCCCCGGCATGGAAGGTGGCCATCTTCTTCACCCGCGGCTCGAACTCCTCCACCCGCACCTGCGGACGCGCCGCCAGGAGCTGCCGCCGCTCCAGGCCCAGGTCGCGTCCGCCCACCAGCAGAGCCACCTCGGTGGGATCGCCCTTCCCGTCCCCCTCCCCGGCGAGGGACGCGGAATTGCACAGCACGGCGATTTCCAGAGCCCGACGGACCAGACCCTCGGCGGGCTTCGTATCCTCCGCACCCGAGTTCCACGTGCACTGCGGGGTCGCCACGACCTCCAGGCGCATCCGGTTCTCGGTCAGCGTGCCGGTCTTGTCGGTGAAGATCACCCGGGTGGCGCCCAGGGTCTCCACCGCGGTGAGCCGGTTGACCAGCGCGTTGCGCTGCGCCATGAGATACATGCCCCGGGCCAGGGCAATGGTGGAGACGATGGGCAGGCCCTCCGGGATGGCGGCGATGCCCAGCGCCAGCGCGGTCTCGACGACGAGGGTCGCGTCCTGGTGGCGCACCAGCAGGCCGACCACGGCCACCACCGCGGCGATGCCCAGGGTGAGCCAGGCCAGGCGCCGGCCGAGGCTGTCCAGGCGCCGCTGCAGCGGCGTCGCCAGAGCCTCCGCGCTCTGCGCGAGCTGCAGCACCCGGCCGAGCTCGGTGCCGGTGCCGGTGCCCACGGCGATGCCGAGGCCCGTGCCGTCGGCGACGGAGGTGCCCTTGTAGAGCATGTCCCTCCGCTCCGCCAGCACGGTGTCCGCGTCCACCGCATCGGGGCTCTTGTTCACGGGAAGCGACTCGCCGGTCAGGGGCGCCTCGTTGACCCGCAAGCGTTCGGCCTCCACCAGTCGCAGATCCGCGGGAATCAGCTCACCCGGCTCGAGCAGCACCACGTCGCCGGGCACGATGTCGGCGGCGTCCAACTCGCGCTCCCGGCCATCGCGTCGCACCCGCGCCGCCTGCTCTCCCATGTGCCGCAACGCGGCCATGGATCTCACCGCCTGCCATTCGCTGAAGAAGCCGATGGCGGTGTTCACGGCGATCACCGCCACCACGGCCAATCCCTCGGGCCAGCGGCCGGTGGCGAACGCGAGGACCGCGGCGGCGCCGAGCAGATACACCACCATGCTGTTGAGCTGAGCCAGCAGCACCCGCCACCACGGCCGGCTCTCCACCACCTGGAGACGGTTGCTGCCGTGTTCCCGGCGGCGCCTGTCCGCCTCCTCGTCGCTCAGGCCGACGGCGAGATCCACGTCGAGATGCTCGAGTACCTCCTGCACCGGCCGGGTGTGCCACGGCCTGACGGACGCGTCCGGAACGGGTTTTCCGGTGGGCTCGCGGTTGGCGATGGTGGGCTCCTCCACGGCTTACGGACCAGCACCAGCAAAATCGGGACCATGCCGGCCCGTGCATCGCATCGCCGGCTTGTGATACAAACTCCGTGTCCACCTGCTGAAGCTGCGCGCCATGCCCACCAGTTCGTCCCAGCCCCTGCTGTATCCGCCGTCCATGAAGGTCAGCCGCGGTGAAGTGCCCGCGGAGGTCGATCGGGCCGTCATGGCTCTGGCCCATCCGGCGCCGCTGCGCTGGCTGCTGCAGGCCGGCGTGCTGTGGGGCTCCATCGCGCTGTTCATCATCGGCGCGGAGCTGGCGGATCACTGGCTGGTCACCGCGCTGGCGGTGGTGCTCATCGGCTCGCGGCAACTGGCACTGGGCTTCCTGATGCACGAGCAGGCCCACCACAGCGCGTTCCGCTTCCCCGGCGGCGACATCATCGCCAACGTGTTCACCGCGTACCCGCTGCTGGTCACCACCACGGAGAAGTACGCCCAGGTGCACCTCGGTCACCACCAGCACTTCTTCACGCAGAAGGATCCGGATTTCGTCCGCAAGAACGGCGAGGCATGGACCTACCCGAAAAGTCGCGGTGAGCTGCTGCGTCAGTTCGCTGCCGAGGTGCTGGGGTTGAATCTGGTCAAGCTGGTCAAGGGCAAGTCCCTGGGCGCGGCGATGCCCTACAAGCGCCTGGCGACCGTGCCGGGTTGGGTGCGCCCCGCCTATTACGTCGCCTGGGCGCTGCTCCTCACCGCCCTCGGCGGCTGGGACGAGTTCCTGCTCTACTGGGCGCTGCCTCTGGCCACGGTCACCCAGGGATTCCTGCGCTGGTCGGCCATCTGTGAGCATCAGTACGGACTCGAGTCGGCGCGGGTCGAGGACGCGACCCCGCTGATCATCCTGCCCTGGTGGCAGAAGCTGCTGATGCCCGACGTGAACTTCGGCATGCACATCTACCACCACTACTACCCCGCGGTGCCGTTCTGCCATCTGCCGAAGGTGCACCGCATCTTTCAGGATCACGACCTCGTCGACGAAGACCGGGTGTTCCACGGCTACGGCAGCGTGCTGGCAACGGTGCTGGCGGCACCGGCAGAGGCTCGGAGCCCGGCCCAGGCCGCCAGCCCGGGCTCGTGAGCCTCGTGCTGCCACTGCTGATCATCGCCGTCACGGTGGTGATCGTGGCCATCGGCTGCAACGTGGTGCTGGCGGGCTGGGTTTGTACTTCTACTTCGGCTACGCGGTGGGGCTCGCCTGCTTCATCGTGCTGAACCGGCGCTTCCGCAGGCTCGGCGGCGGCTAGCTGCGGAACGGAGCGGCACGCGCACCCCAAGCGGATCCGGTGGCCAGGCTCAGGGGATTCACAACGGCAGCTCGCCGGCCAGACGCCGGGCCCGGGCGCCGATGTCGCCTGCAGGCGCGCGGCGATGCTGCCGCACCTCGGCCTCGGTGTAGGGCTCGAACTCCCCCGGTGCGGATTCACCGCCCAGCTCCACGACGATCCAGTTGAGCACCTCCGCCAGCTCGGCGTCGTTCAGCAGGCTCTGGGACGCTCCCGGCACCTGGATGAGGTAGCTCCGCCCCTCCGCGGAGACGAGGTAGTAACCCACCCGTCCACTGAGGCGCGGCACGTCCGGCGGCATGCCGCTCCCGTCCATGAGGTGACAGCCCATGCAGTGGAGCATGTAGTTCACCCGTGGGTCTCCCACGGCGGCGCTCGCCACCGCCCACAGCAGCAGGGCCAGAGCCAGCCTCATCTCACTCGGCGGCCCGGCCGATCACCACCGCCGTGGAGCAGTGGTAGACGTTGTTGGTGGTGCCCAGGCACCAGTTGATATCGTTGCTCTTGGACGGCTGGTACACCGGGCGATCCCCTTCGTTGCGGGTACAGTTGCAGCGCCCGCACGCGCTCTTGCCGCAGCAGTCGTTGTAGGAGATCACGTAGTCCCGGCCGTCGGCGTCGTTCCGGCAGGTGCCGATCCAGGTCACCGGCGACGGCTCCGTGCCGGGCGGGCAGGAGTTCGCCGAGCCGCCGCAGCAACTGCAGAGGAAGCCGTCGATGGCGCAGTAGCGCCAGTAGTCACAGCTCTCCGGATCCCCTGCTTCCCGAGGAGCGCCGGCCCGGGCGACGGGCAGCAGCGGCAGCGCCACGGTGGCGCCGGCGAGCGTCATGCCCAGCCGCGACAGAAAATGCCTGCGTGAGGTGGCTTGCGCCACCCGTCGGGTGCTCCGCGCGGCGTATCGATCCAGCCAGTTCATGCTCGCACCTCCTCGTTGCCCTCGCGGTTCCTGCTCATGTACTCGTTGATGCTGGCCACCTCCAGCCGGCGGGCCTCGATCAGGCTCTCCAGATGCTCCCGGGTGTTCACCAGGCCCTTCGCCGCCAGCACGCCGCGCTCGTTCACCAGCGCGGCGTAGGGAAGCTTGGACACCTGAAACGCCATCCCCAGCTCGCGGGAGAGCACGTAGGGCCACGCCTCCAGACGCTGCTCGCTGACATAAGCTCGATGCGATTCGGGCTCCCCGCCATCGCTGGCCAGCACGACGTCGAGCCAGTCGCCCTCTTCCCGCGCGACGCGCCGGATCACGGGCAGCAGGGACTTGCACATGGGACAGGTGGGGGCCAGGAACAACACCAGCACCGCGCGCCCGGCTCGGGCGAAGCCGTCGAGCTGCAGGGATTCGCCCGTCAGGGTCGTCAGCGTCAGGGGCGGCACCGTTTCCCCGGGGGCGATGCCCCCGGACAGGGTGAGCGCCCCGGCCGGCGCGACGCGCTCGTGGAGCACGCCGATCTGTCGCGCCAAGGCCAGCACCACGACGGCGAGAGCGAGCACCACCACCCAGAGCACGAGGTTCGAGATCAGCAGGGCCTGTTCCATCACAGCGCCTCCCGCAGTCGCGTGGCGGCAGCGAGCAGGGCGTTGACCGCGGCGTATAGCGCTGCCGCCGCCGCGACTGCAGCCACCGCGGTGAAGCCGTCCATCCAGCCCAGCGGGCGCGCTGCCACGGGGAGCAGCAGGCTCAGCGCCACGGCGACCAGGGCCAGGTTTCGGGACACGAGCGCCCAGGACAGGGGCTGCGCGGCGCCGCCGCACCCGCAATCCGCCAGCCGGCGGCCGCGCAGCAGATTCACTGCCATGGCCAGGGCATAGAGGGTCAACACGCCAGCGGCCGCCACCGCAGCCGGCGGCGCGGCCAGCAGCAGGGCCCCGCTCACCGCCAGCTCCACGAGCACCAGCGATCCCGCGGCAACGGGTTCCAGTGGCGCGGGGACCAGGCCGTAGCCGGCCAGGGCGAAGCGAAACCCCCGCCAGTCGCGCAGCTTGTGCAGCGCGGCTGCCGCGAACAGCCAGGCCAGGCCGCCGTGGCCCGCCAGCGCCACCACCGGATCCAGGGTCACGGCGAGCCCGCCGTGGCGGCCTCGCCGACGACCGCGGCCGCGGGTACGGTCTGCACAATGGTGGGCATGAACGGCGGCCCTTCGATCACCCGCTGCATGGCGCCGGAGCGGGCGTCGTAGACGAACAGGGCCGGCACCTCCGGGCTCGCGGCCACCAGCAGCGGGGCCGCATCCGGTGTCACCGCGATGGAGCTCGCCGGGCTCGCCAGCTCGAACACCGCGCGGCGCTGGCGGGTGGCGAGGTCGTACACCCACACCTGGTTCCCGGGATCCTTGTGCGTGCCCGGCCCGCCCTGATGAATCACCACGTACAAGGTCCCACTGGCGGCGTGGACAGCCGCGAACTGCAGTCCGCCCACCTTCCAGTTCTCGCGCCGCTGCTCGTCGTCGAACAGCGACCAGCGCGGCGCCGGCCGGGGCGCGCCGCCGCCGAAGTCCACCGCGTGCACCCAGCCGTCGAACGAGAAGTAGTACCACCGGTCTCCGACCCGCACCGCCTTCTCCGTGACGGGGTCGGCCTCCGCATCGAAGAACTGCGGAGAGCGCCGCCGCTGCGCCAGGGTGCCGTCCTCGGCCAAGGTCAGCTCCTGCACCGTGCCGTCGCCGCACAAGAGCGCCAGAGACCGCTCACCCGTGGGATAGACCAGGGTGCAGCCCGCGGTTTCGATCTCGGTGACGAAGCGGCGCTCGGCCACGTCCACCACGCTCACCGACATGGCAGGGGTGATGTTGTTGACGTACACGAAGCGGCCGTCGTCGCTGATGCCGCTGTAGTGGCGGTTGGGCATCCCGGTGGCGCGTTTCGGCGGAATCACCACCTCGCCCACGGCCTGGAAGCTCACGGTGTCGTACAGAGTCACCACGTCGCTGCGCTCGCCGCGGGTGTGGCGGGTGTAGTAGGTCTCGGGCGAGTAGACGTGGCTCATTCCCGGCGCCAACTCCACGGAATTGCGGTAGCCGCCCGCGGAGATCATGGCCAGCATGGCCCCGGAATCCCCGTCGAACAGGTAGACCTTGCTGTCCATGTAGCCGAGAAAGTTGGCGTCGTTGGCGATGAGCCAATGCGGCGACGGTGGTCCGAGCTCTTCCACCCGCAGCGTCTCCGGGGCCAGGGGCTGCGCCGATGGCTCGGCCATTGCCGATGGCTTGACCATTGCCTGCCCGGCGAGCGAAGCGATCATGACCCAAAGCATCCGTCCCATACGCCGACCCGTCCCCACACCCGTCGCAGGTAGGGGATGATGCAAGCAGCGCGGATGGATGTCTACGCCGCGCGCCCGGCCCCGACACCGAGCACCCGAATCACTTTCTGGCGACCTCTTTCTTGCAGAAGTACCAGTCGGTGCACTCGTATCCTTCCTCCAGGCGCTTCGCAGCCGCCTCCGCGGTCTGCGGCGGCGGCACGATCACCTTGTCGCCCGGTTGCCAGTTTTCCGGCGTGGCGACGCCGTGCTGATCCGACGTCTGCAGAGCTGTCAGCAGCCTGACGAACTCGTCCACGGAGCGGCCGTTGCTCATGGGGTAGTACACCATGGCTCGCAGGCGCCCATCCGGATCGATGAAGAACGTGGCGCGCACCGCCGAGGTGTCGCTGGCGCCCGGCTGGATCATGCCGTAGGCCGATGCCACCCGCATGGACAGGTCCTCGATGATGGGAAAAGGGATATCGACCCCGAAGTTCTCCTTGATGTTGCGCACCCAGGCGATGTGGGCGAAGTTGCTGTCAATGGAGAGCCCGAGAAGGTCGCAATTGAGTGCCTGGAAGCGGTCGTAGGCCCCGGCGAAAGCCATGAACTCCGTGGTGCACACCGGCGTGAAGTCCGCGGGATGGGAGAACAAGACGAGCCAGCGGCCACGGTAATCCTCCAGCGAGCGCGTGCCGTGGGTGGTGTTCGCCGAGAATCCAGGGGCCGGCTCGTTCAGGCGAGGTAACTGCGCCGCTTGCTGCGCCGCTGGTTCCATGGATTCGCTCATCGTCATCCTCCTTAAGGTGCAGGCTCGCGATCGCGATGCCTCCAGCTTAAGAAGCCCGGCGGGCGTTGGGTATCGGTGAAACCGGGTAGTCCCGGCACAGTGGCCCGCAGGGGGCATCAACCTTTATACTCGCCGTCGTCATTGGGGAGTAGCCGCCCGCCTCGAGCGGGGCGTGCGTCAACATATTTGGCCGGGCGACCTCGCAGGCCATGGCGCACGCGGCTTCCGAGCTTGGCGAGACCACTGACCATGCCCCCGAGGGAGGCCGGCGGGGCGCGTGGTCGTGGTGGTTCGTCCGGCCTGGAGCACAGCGAATGGAGGCTTTCCTCGTCTCGACGGGCATCGTGGCCCTGGCCGAGATCGGCGACAAAACCCAGCTGCTCGCCTTGGCGCTGGCCAGCCGGTTCCGCAGGCCGGTGCCCATCATCGCCGGCATCTTCGTCGCCACCGTGATCAACCATGCCGCCGCCGGCTGGCTCGGCGCTTGGGTCACCTCCATGGTGGAGCCATCGACCCTGCGCTGGATTCTAGGCCTCTCGTTCATCGGCATGGCCGTCTGGGTGCTCATCCCCGATCGCATCGAGGAGGAAGACGCCGTGGTGAGCCGACTCGGCGTCTTCACCACCACCACGGTGTCGTTCTTCCTCGCCGAGATGGCGGACAAGACGCAAGTGGCCACGGTGGCGCTCGCCGCCAGCTACCCTGCCCTGGTTGCCGTGATCGCGGGCACCACCCTGGGCATGCTGATCGCCAACGTCCCCGTGGTGTACCTGGGCGACCGGGCCGGGCAACGCATCCCCGTACGGCTGATCCACGGCATCGCCGCGGTGCTGCTGGCGGTACTGGGGGTCCTCACCCTGCTGGGCTGATCCAGGAACGTCCGGCGCTGGCACGTTGCCTTCCCACCCCCTGCGGACGCGCGGTTTGAACGGGGAACGGCGGCACCGCATACTACGCCGCCGTAGTCGCAGTCGAAGTACCATGCATGTCCTACGTTCACGAAGTGCTGGAGAGCCTGAAGCGGAGCAGCCCGGCACAGGCTGAGTTCTACCAGGCCGCGGAAGAGGTGCTCGAGTCCCTGCAACCGCTGCTGGAAAAGGACAAACGCTACCTCGAGCACGGCATCATCCAGCGCATCGTCGAGCCCGAGCGGCAGATCCTGTTCCGGGTCACCTGGGTCGACGACGCCGGCAACGTCCAGGTGAACAAGGGCTATCGGGTTCAGTTCAACTCCGCCCTGGGGCCGTACAAGGGCGGGCTGCGTTTTCACCCCAGCGTCACCTCCGGGGTGATCAAGTTCCTCGGTTTCGAGCAGATCTTCAAGAACGCCCTGACCGGCCTGCCCATCGGCGGCGGCAAGGGCGGCGCCGACTTCGATCCCAAGGGCTGCTCCGACGTGGAGGTCATGCGCTTCTGCCAGGCCTTCATGACCGAGCTGCACCGGCACATCGGGCCGGTGGTGGACGTTCCGGCCGGCGATATCGGCGTGGGCATGCGGGAAGTCGGTTACCTCTACGGCCAGTATCGGCGTCTCACCAACCGCTTCGAAGGCTCCATGACGGGCAAGGGGCTGACCTGGGGCGGCTCGTTCGGCCGCAAGGAAGCCACCGGCTACGGCTGCGTCTACTTCGCCGAGAACATGCTCACCGCCCGCGGCCGCGATCTGCAGGGGACCACGTGCCTGGTCTCCGGCGCCGGCAACGTGGCCATCTACACCATCGAGAAGCTCTACCAGCTCGGCGCCAGGCCCATCACCTGCTCGGATTCCAGCGGCACCATCCACCACGCAAGCGGCATCGATCTGAACACCTTGAAACGGCTCAAGGAGCAGGACCGCCGGCCGCTGGCCGACTACCTGCAGACCCACCCGGACGCTGAGCTCACCCCCATGGCGGACTATCCCGCGGACGGCCACGCGGTGTGGCGCTATCCGGCCGAGGCCGCCTTTCCCTGTGCCACGCAGAACGAGCTGACTGCCGCAGACGCCGAGGCGCTCGTCGCCAACGGCGTCACCTGCATCAGCGAAGGCGCCAACATGCCGAGCACCGCCGAGGCCGTGGATCTGTTCCTCGAAGCGGGCGTCGCCTACGGGCCGGGCAAGGCGGCCAATGCCGGCGGCGTGGCCACCAGCCAGCTCGAGATGCAGCAGAACGCCGGGCTCACCCAGTGGAGCATGGGCCAAGTGGACAACCAGCTACGGGAGATCATGGCGGGCATCTACCGGCGCGCCAGCGAGACGGCGGCCGAGTTCGGCCAGCCGAACAATCTGGTGCTCGGCGCGAACATCGCGGGGTTCCGCCGAGTGGCCGACGCCATGATCGAGCAGGGAATCGTCTGAAGCCCCGCTAATCGTCCTCCTCTTCGATGGCGAGTTGGGACGGCACAGCGCCGGCACTGGTGAATTCATCCCAGCTCGCCTCCACCACCGTACCCGCCTGAACCAAGGCCGCGAACCGCTCCAGGTCGACCGGATCCTCGTTCACGTCCTCGAACAACGTCCCTGCCCGTGATGCGATCACCTCCACACCAAGCAGGGTCAGGTGCAGATCACCATTCGCGTCCACGGTCGGCACCGCATCGGCCGGGGCACGGAGCCTGGTGACGAGACCCGGCTCCGAGTCTTCCCGCTCGATCTCGGCAGCAACGACATCGGGCCCGTCGAGGAAGCCGCGGATCTCGACGAAGTCGCCGGGGGCGAGATCCTGCAGCGAAAGCGGATCGGCGCCGGCTGCGCTTTCGTCTTCCAGCTCGGTGAGGTTACGCACGACGAAGGCGATGCCGACTGCGGTGGTGACGGTGCGGCCCGTCAGGTCGATGCCCCCTTCGGCGATCGATCCTTCCACGCGAATGGCCGCCGTGGGCTTGAAGATGACCCGATCCGCTTCGAGCACCCCCGTCCCCAGCACGACGCCTTCCACCTCCACACGCACATTCAGCGCCAGGTCGTCCTCGCGGCCCTTCTCGAACTCCGTTGCCGAGCCCACGGCCACCGGCACGCCATTGACGCTGAAATCCATCGGGCCAACGAACGCATCCACGTATCCCTCGATTTCGAAGTGCTCGCCCTCCCGCAGATCGAGCCCGGATAGAACCTCCACCGTCCTGGCACCGCCCGGCTGACCGCTGACGTAGGCGTCGCTTGCAAACTTCACTTCCACCAGATCACCCACGGCGGGATTGACCAGGCCGCCTGCCTGGGTATCGACGACCAGGCCACCCACGGTGAAACCCGGCGCGGCCACCCCGCTCACTCGGCCCACGACCTTGTATTCCGCCAGGGCGGCCTCGCGCTCGATGAACGTCGCCACCAGCTCGCCCGCGGCGTTCCTCGCGCCACTCAACTCCAGAAGATCCCCCACCTGCAGAGTATCGAGCGCGGCGCCGCCACTGTAGCGGGTTGCCGAGTTCACCTTCACGGTCTGACCCAGCACCGTGAGCTGACCGACTCCCGTGAGCGGATCGAAGATTGGCGTGGCCTCCAGCGGCCCTTTGACATCGGAACGGTAGAACACTTCGGTGGCATGTCGGCTCTCGACGTCACCGAGAAGGACCAGTTGCTGGCCTTCCGCGAGCTGATTCTGACCAACGAGCCCGACACCGGCGTGCTCGCCCTCGATCTCGAACCGCGCATCGTCGATGTCCATGACCAGGTCGTTGATGATGACGCTGCCGAAGCCCTGCGCCGTGCCGACAACACCGCCGCTGCCGCCGAGGGCCGTGTCTGCCACGTTGGGGCCTCCATCGATACCTCCGCCGGCCGCACCACCGCAGGACGTGAGCGCGGGAAAAAGCAACGCGGCGAGAAGACGGCTACTGGCCTGGGACATGGTTTACTCCTCGTAGTCGTGTTCGGTCGGGCTGCCACCCGGCCGGGCTATCCGATTGATCTGATGAATGCCGAGACCCAGCACGACCCGCTCATCGGTGCCGGACCAGTCCCGGCCGCGATCCCGCTCTGCGAGCCAGCGGTTCAACTCCTCGAGCACATGGCGGGAAAGCCGCGCGGAATAGGCATTGAACTCTTCGAGGTACTCCCCGGGCACGTTGTCGGAGAGCACCTTGAGCTGAAGCAGCCGATCCTGCTTCTCGTGCTGCAGGTTGTGATCGATGGTCTCCATGAGCTCGGCGGTGTCGACACCGAGGATGTCGATGATCTGCTCCGGG
>JAWLGU010000029.1:0-3584 GCA_041690675.1 Pseudomonadales bacterium
GATCCTTGATTTCCATGCACCCGTCCGGCCCCGTGGTCGGGGCGCGATGTTGGCACGCCGCGTGCGCCTCCTCAAGCTGCACACCGGCTGCCGTTGCCGAAGCCCGCGCCGTCGGCGAGCCGTTGGCGAGCCGTTGGCGAGCCGTTGACAGGGAGTCGCGCATGGGCGAGAAGGGCCGCATGCAGGGAATCCGCCCATGATCGACGAGTTCCAGCGCCAGAGCCTGATGCCGTGGCCGGCCCGGCTGAGCCCCCTCGAAGCCGCGCCGCTGCCCGCCGACGTGGCGCTGGAGCCCGTCTTCGCCGGCATTCGCACGGCCCGACTGGAGCGGGCGGTGGAACGGTTCCTGGCCAGCCGGCCGCAGCGCGCCGGCGGGGGTGAGCGGCGGCCGCTGACCCTGCGCTGCCGGGAGGCCGCGGCGCCGTTTCCCGCACTCGGAGACGACGAAAGCTACGTCCTGGAGGTCAGCGCCGCCGGCGTCCAGGTCGCGGCGCCGGCTGAATGGGGCGTGCTGCGGGCGCTCGCGACCCTGACCCAGCTCTGGCCGGAAGGGGGCGGCTTGCCGGCCCAGCGTATCGACGACGCGCCGCGCTTCGCCTGGCGCGGGCTCATGATCGACGTGGCCCGTCACTTCATTCCAGCGGACGACCTGCTTCGCACCCTCGAGGCCATGGCCGTCTTCAAGGTCAACGTGCTGCACCTGCATCTCACCGACGACCAGGGCTTCCGGTTTCCCAGCCACCGGTATCCCGAGCTCTGCGCCGGTCCGCACTACAGCCGGGACGAGCTTCGCCGGCTGGTGGCTCGCGGGGCCGAGCTGGGGATCCGCCTGGTGCCCGAGCTGGACGTGCCGGGCCACACCGCCAGCTGGCTCGCCGCGTACCCGGCGTGGGGCAGCGGCGAGGCCCGGCCCACCCGCCGCTTCGGGGTGCATCGGGAGTGCCTGGATCCCAGCCGGTCCGAGGTGATGGAGGCCCTGGCTGCGCTGTTCGAAGAGCTGGCCGAGGTCTTCCCCGACGCGTACGTGCACATCGGCGGAGACGAGGTGCACCCCGATTGGTGGAGCAGCGATGCCCGCATTCAGGAGTACATGCGCCGCAACGGCCTGGCGGACGTCCGGGAACTGCAGGCGCACTTCAACGCCCGGCTCGCAGCCCTGCTTGCCGGTCGGGGCAAGCGGTCCCTGGGGTGGGACGAGGTGCTGCATCCCGACCTTCCGGGTAGCGTGACTGTGCAGAGCTGGCGCGGCGCCACGGCGCGGGACCGCGCCCTCGCGGCCGGCCACGACTGTGTGGTGTCGGCGCCCTACTACCTGGACCTGTTCTTCCCCGCGGACGTGCACTATGCCTTCGACCCCGCCGCACCGCAGGCGGAGCTGGTCGAGCGGGAGGATGCCCTGCTCGTGGACCCCCGGCTCGAGCACGTGGCGGACGGCATGGCCTGGACGCGGCAATGGCGGGAGGAGCCGGCGGGGCGGTCCGGCGGCGAGCCGGGAACGCTGCTGGGCGCGGAGGCGTGCCTCTGGTCCGAGCTGGTGGATGCGCGGGTGCTGGACGTGCGGCTGTGGAGCCGGATGCCGGCGCTGGCCGAGCGGTTCTGGTCGCCCGCGGGGCCGGGAGACGTGGACGACATGTATCGGCGGCTCGAAGCCGTGCTGGCGCGCCTGCCCGGCTGGGCCGGCGTGGACGTGGCGGCGCAGAGCCGGGCGCTGCTGTTGGAAGCCGGCGTGCAGCAGCCCTGGTTGCCGCTGGTGGAGGTGCTTGAGCCGGTGAAATGGTACGGGCGGCTGCTCGGCGAGGACGCGCTGGCCGCCCGCCTGCAGGGTCGGGAGATGCCGCAGGCCCGCCCGTACGATGCGGATACGCCGCTGAATCGTGCGGTGGACGCGTTGCCGCCGGAAAGCCTCCCCACCCGCCGGATGGCGGGCCTGTGCCGGGCCGAGGCGCGGGGGGATGCCGGTGCCCGGGCGCAACTCGAGGCGCTCGCCCGCTCCTGGCGGGAGCTGCCCCGGAGCGGTGCCGGTCCCGCCGAGCTGGAGGCGCTGGCGCGGGAGCTGGCGGCGTTGAGTGGCCTGGTGCTGGGGGTGCTGGACGGGTCGCTGGCCGTCGACGAGGCACGGCGGCGTCTCGCTGCCGCGGCGGCGCCGGTGGGCGAGTATCTGCTGGCGCCGGTGCCCGTGCTGCGCCGATGGCTGGACATGCGGGGGACGCAGTCGTGAGGGCGGCGCGGGCGCGGGCTGCCGCCACAGCCTGGTTCGGCCCGTCCGCGCCCGCCCTCTCGCTAGCGCCGCTCGGCGCAGGCCACATCAACGACACCTGGCTGTTGGGCGTCGGCAGCGACAGGTTCGTGCTGCAGAGGGTGAACGAGCGGGTGTTTCCGGATTCCAGGTCGGTGATGCAGAAGGTGGCCGCGGTGGTGGCCCACCTCACGAGCAGCGGCCGGGTTCCGGTGCCGGCCCTGGTTCCCACCGCCGCGGGGCTGCTGTGGCATGAGGACCCGGACCAGGGGGTGTGGCGGGTCACGGAGTTCGTGGCTCCGGCCCGAACCCTGCGGGCGCTGGAGAATCCGGAGCAGGCGGAGGCGGCCGGGCGCGCGTTCGGCGCGTTTCAGCGCGCGCTCGAGGACCTTCCGGCGGCGGTGCCGGACCCCATTCCCGGGTTCCTGCAGCTCCGCCACTATCGGGCGGAGCTCGAGGACGCGGTGGCGGTGACGGACCCGGGCCCGGAGGTGGCGGCGGTGCTGGCGGCGCTGCAGTCGCGGATGGATCTGGCGGGGCTGTTTCAGCGCCGGGACCGGCTGGTGCACGGCGACTGCAAGGTGGACAACCTGCTGTTTCACGCCCACAGCGACGAGGTGGTCTGCGTGCTCGACCTGGACACGGTGATGGTGGGGAACTGGGCCTGGGACTTCGGGGACCTGGTGCGATCCGCGGCCGCCACGGCGGACGGCTTCGACCTGCTCTGCTACGCGGGGGTGGTGCGCGGCTTCTTCGGCTCAGGCGCCGCGGCCCCGGACGTGGACGCGGCGGTGCTGGCGCCCCGCTACGTGACCCTGATGCTGGCCGTGCGATTTCTCACCGACCATCTGCGCGGGGATCGCTACTTCAAGGTCGACGCTCCTGGGGACAATCTGCAGCGCGCGCGGCAGCAGCTCGGGCTGCTCGAGGCGATGGAGCGGCTGGAGGCGCGGATGCGGGCGGTGGCCGCTGGTTAGCCGGCGCTCTTCAGCACGAGGTTCACCACCAGCACCACGGCGAGCACGAACACCACCGTGAAGACGATCCCGGCGATGATGAAGTGGTGCGCCTTGCCGTGGGTGAAGTCCCTTTCGCGGTTGCGGCTCGACTGCACGCCGAAGGCCGCCGCCAAGGTGCTCGATACCACGTGCCAGGGCTTCAGGGCCCTCTTGCGCTGCTCGCCGGCACCACGGTCCGCATCGCCCTCGGGGCGGCGATCCGGGTCGGCGGTGGAGTCTTCGGGACGTTGGCTCATGGCGCGGATTATACCCTAATCGTCCTTGCGGCCGGGCTTGGCGGGGACGTCGCGACCGGTGTGTGGTCGTCCATCGGAGCAATCGTCATGCCA
>JAWLGU010000029.1:3684-9676 GCA_041690675.1 Pseudomonadales bacterium
TTGCGCAGGGGCTACGGGAGTGAGGACCACGTTGGGAGTGCAGCGGCGCGGACATTTGCCCGCTCGATGAACGCCAGCGTCGAGAGTTCTTGGATCTGTGTCTTCGGCGCGGCCGGAGGCGGCGAACCGGGGGCCTTCAGCGGGGTCCAGAAGCTGTTGCGGAGGAAGTGGTCGAAGCGCTCGACCTTGCCCTTGGTCTTGGCCCGGTAGGGCCGGCATAGCCGGATGGGAGAAGCCGCAGTCGTCAAGTACGAGCTGCACTCCCCGCCTAAGGCCTCGAAGGTCCGTCGCAGACAAGCCGGCACTGTATCGATGCGCTCGTCGGTGACGAAGTAGATGGATAGCGGATAGCGCTTTCAACACCTCACCCCATACTCGCCGCTGAACGTAGCGGCGATCCCATTGCCTGCATCCAGCTCCACGTTCAGATGAAAGCGCGCCCGGCCGCTGTCCGCCAGGGCGTCCAGCGCGGCGGCGGCGCTCTCGGACCATCCCGCCCGGGCGGTCACGTCCGCCTCCGCCGGCTTCAGGCAACGGATCTGCCCCTGGACGAAGACGATGGAGCCGGTGAGGTTCCGGTCCAGCATCTGCAGGTACACGAGCCCCCAGCCGGTGAGTGAGGCGAGGGAGAACAGGCTCCCGGCGAAGGCGGTGCCGTGGACGTTGACGTTGGCGGCGAGCTCGGCCGTGACCGCCAGACGCCCGCCGTGGAACTGGCTGACGGAGATCCCCATGGCCGCGGATATGGGGATCTCCCGGTGCCAGCGCGCCTCGAGCTCGCGGCACAGCGCCGCCGCGTGGTCCTCGGAGCGCGTCGGAGACGCCTCGGCCACGGTGCTACCAGCCGTTCCAGTGGGTGATGGTGGAAACGGGCGGGCGCTCGGCGCGCTTGAAGTCGGTGCCCAGGGTGTAGGCCACCGGTAGCAGGGCAACCTGCAGGACGTCGTCCGGCACCCCGAGGAGCGCCGCCGCCTCGCGTTCGTAAGCCAGGTGCAGCGTGGTGAGCGCAGAGCCCAGGCCGCGGGCCCGCAGCGCGAGCTGGAAGCTCCACACGGCGGGGAATATGGAGCCGTACAGCCCTGCGAGCATGGCCTGGGGCACGTCCGCCGGCGGACGGCCCGCGACGCACGGGATCACGTGCACGGGCACCTCGTGAAGGTGCTCCGCCAGGTAGACGGCGGAGCTCATGACCCGCTGGGTCTGGGCATCGCCGCGCTTCTCAGCTTCGGCGCCGGCCTGGGAGAGATACGCGTCGGCACTCTTGCGGTAGATGTCAGCCAATGCGCGGCGCTTGTCCGCATCGTCCACGACGATCCAGCGCCAGCCCTGGGAGTTCGAGCCGGTGGGGGCCTGCACGGCCAGCTCCAGACATTCCTCGATGACCGCGCGCGGTACCGGCTTGTGCAGATCCAGGCGCTTGCGGACGGCGCGGGTGGTGGCCAGCAGCTCGTCGGTCATGGCGATATCGAAATCCATGGGGTCTCCCCTCTCCACAATGATGATCGTTCGCCGCGCAGCGTATCATGAGCGGCCGTAGCGGGCAGAGCAGGGTGACCAATGGTTGATACCACGGCGAGCGATGGAAGCGTGTCCCGTTCCGTCAGGGGTCCTCGCGTCGCGCTCGCCCTGGGCGGTTTGGTGGTGCTCATCGCCGGCCAGCAGTTCGGCACCCTGGGAAGGGCCGATCTGTTCGGTCAGACCTTGAGCAACGCCCTGCACATACCGCTGTTCGCCGTGATCACCGCGCTCCTGGCCATGGTGTTCCCGCGCAGCGGCGCCGTGACCATCGGCGCCGTCAGCACGCTGCTGGCGGTGCTCACCGAGGTGGCGCAGCTGTTCACCTCGCGGCATGCGAGCGTCACGGATTTCGGTCTGGACCTGCTCGGCGTGGTGCCCGTGGTGCTCGGCCTCATCGCCACCCGACGGTTGCACGCGACGGCGGGCGGGGCGCCATCGGCGCGCGTGCTGGTGTGGGGAGCGGTGGCGCTCCTGGTGGCCGTTCTCGCCAGCGCGGCGCCGGGGCGGGTTCTGCTGGCCTATGCCCACCGCGACAGCGCCTTTCCGGTACTGCTGGAGCCGAGCGTCTGGGCACTGGCGCCGCTGGTTTCGAGCAACAGCGCGACCCGGGCGACGACGGCACCGGCGCAATGGCCGGGCTACGCCCACGGATCCGTGCTGGAGGTGCAGTGGGCGCCGGCGCGGTATCCGGGGGTCACCCTGGACGAGGTGGTTCCGGACTGGTCCGGCTTTTCGGCCCTGGCGGTGGACGTGTTCCTGCCCGACGATGCCCCCGCCAGCCTGACTGCGGCGGTGCGCTACCACGGCGAGTACGGCACCGCCGCACACCTGCGGCTGCCGGTTCGGCCGGGGGCGCAGCGACTGGTCTACCCGTTGACTGCGCTGCTCCACCCCCGGGACGGGGATCTGCCGCGGGTCCGTTCCCTGATCCTGCACACCCACCGGGGCGCCGCCGGCCGGCGCCTGTTGATCGGTCGCGTGACCCTGGTGGCCGAATAGCCGCGGGCGAGTCGCCGCCGGCGCTGGCGAAGCCGCTGGTTTCGGGTACCCTTGTGGTGTCGTCAGCGGTGCGGGAGAGGCGCATGACCATGATTCGAGGGATCCTCGGTGCGGGGCTGTTGCTCGGGCTGTGGACAATGGCCGGGTACGCGACACCGGCGCAGGATCTCAGGGTGGCGGCGGAAGCGGTGGAAGAACGCGTCATCGCCTGGCGGCGCGACATCCATGAGCATCCGGAGCTGTCGAATCGCGAGTTTCGCACCGCCGAGCTGGTGGCGGAGCACTTGGAGAGCCTGGGTCTGGAGGTTCAGCGCGACATCGCCCACACGGGCGTAGTGGGCATCCTCCGGGGCGGGCGCCCGGGCGCGGTGGTGGCGCTGCGGGCGGACATGGACGCCCTGCCGGTGGTCGAGCGCACCGGCCTGCCCTACGCCTCCATCGAGCGGAGCACCTACAACGGCCAGGAGGTGGGGGTGATGCACGCCTGCGGCCACGACAACCACGTGGCCATCCTCATGGGCGCTGCCGAGGTGCTCGCCGGCATGCGCGAGCAGCTGCCGGGGACGGTGAAGTTCATCTTCCAGCCGGCGGAGGAGGGCGCGCCCAAGGGCGAGGATGGCGGCGCCGGAATGATGGTGGAACAGGGCGTGCTGAAGAACCCGGACGTGGACGCCGTCTTCGGTCTGCACATCAGCCAGGGGGACGCGGTGGGTCAGATGAGCTACCGCTCGCGTGGCGCCATGGCCAGCGCCCAGCGCTTCGAGATCCGCGTGCAGGGCAGCCAGACCCACGGCGCCCAGCCCTGGGCCGGGGTGGACCCCATCGTCGTCGGAGCGCACATCGTCACCGCGCTACAGACCATCGTCAGCCGGCAGCTCGAGATCACCCGGGCGCCGGCGGTGGTTACCGTGGGCACCTTCCACTCCGGCGTGCGCAACAACATCGTTCCCGACGTGGCGGAGCTGTCCGGCACCATTCGCAGCTTCGAGCCCGACATGCAGGAGGCGATTCACGCCAAGATCCGGCAGATCGCCACCTCGGTAGCCACGGCCATGGGCGCCACGGCGGAGGTGGAGATCGACCCGGGGGTGCCGGTGACCTTCAACGACCCGAAGCTCACCGAGTCCATGCTGCCCACCCTGCGGGACGTCTACGGGGCCGAGAACGTCCGCGCCGGCGAGCCCATCACCGGCGCCGAGGACTTCTCGTTCTATCAGCAGCAGGTCCCCGGCCTGTTCTTCTTCATCGGCGGCCGGCCGAACGACGTGCCCGCAGAGGAAGCGATCCCCAACCACTCGCCGCTGTTCTACGTGGACGAGGGGGCTCTGGTGCTGGGGGTCGAAGCCATGAGCCGGCTCGCCGCGGATTACCTCCGCCAGCACGCCGGGTCGTGACGACCCGGAGCAGCGCGCCCCGTTACACCGGGTCCGGGGCAGCCGGGCCTGGCGACGGGCTCTGTCCGTAGTCGGGGGCCGTCTCCAGAAACGCGAGCTCCTCCGGGCTCGATTCGCGCCCGAGAATCCGGTTGCGGTGGGGAAAGCGCCCGAAGCGCAGCACGATGTCGCGGTGCTGCTGGGCGTGGCGCAGGAACTCGCCGGTGAGGTGACGCCGGCCCGGCGGCGTCTCGTCGCGCAGCGCCATGAACAGCCCCACGGAGGTGTGCTGGGCGAGCCGTGACTCCGCGTGCTGAAACGGCATGTAGAAGAAGGCCCGCTGCTCGAGCCCGAGCGTCCGGTCCAGCCCCTGCTCGATGCCGCGGCGCGCCGTGGCCAAGGCCAGGGGATCGGTGGCGTACGCCCGGGCGCTGCCGCGGTGCAGGTGGCGCGGGAACTGATCCGAGACCAGAATCAGGGCCAGCAGCGCCTCCGGCTCGTCCCCCCAGTCCAGGGATCCGGCAGCGGCCCGCTCGCACACCGCCGCGAAGCGCGCGCGGATCTCGTCGTCCAGGGCGCGGTCGCCGGCGAACCAGCGCTTGCGCCGTTCCTCCGCGGCGAAGCCCCCGGTGAGGGGGCCGAACCAGAACTCGATCACGGTGCCAGGGTCGGTGTGGTGCATCGGGATCTCCGTCTTCGCTTCACAGCCACGGCGCCACGGCCAGGATGGCCACCATGACCCCGCCTACGGCCAGCTTGGCCACAGTGCCCCAGAACCGGCCCAGGGCGGCGCCGCGGCCGGATTGCAGGCTGCCGCCCAACGGCCGCCCGGCCCACAGGTCTCCCAGCAGGGAGCCCGCGAACGCCCCCAGGGACGCCCCCAGCAAGGTCCCGGCGATGGGCACCGGCAGCGCGGTGCCGAGGATGGCGCCCACCACGCCGCCGGCGATGGCCAGCAGGGCCGCCCGCTTCGAGCCGCCCGCCCGGCGGGCGCCGGCGGCCCCCAGCACGAACTCGAGAACCTCCCCCAGCAGCGCGAGCCCCGTCACCCCGGCCACGATGCCCCAGTCGAGCGTCATTCCGGCCGGCTGCCACCAGGCCACGGCCACGGCGGCCATCACCATCAGCCACGTCCCCGGCACGTTGAAGAGGATGCTGAGCCAGAACAGCAGGTTCAGGAACGTGAGGGTGACGGTGTAGAGCAGCAGCATGGCGGGGCCAGCCTACAGCCCCCAGCACTCCATATCGTTGGCGAAGATCAGGGGGCGGTCGTAGTTTTCCTCGATGGCGCGGCGGCTGACGGACTCGAGTCCCCGGGTGCGCTGCGCACGGTGACCGAGGATCACCATGCGCACGCCGGCCTGCCGGGCGATGCGGCCGATCTCCCCCGGGGTCACGTGCAGGTCGAGCAGCCGGCCCCGGGTGCCTTCCGGCACGTTGTGGTGAATGACCAAAGCGTCTGCCCCGGCGGCGAACTCCGGGACCAGGTTCTTGGCATTGCTGAAGTCGCCGGTGAAGACGATGCCGATGTCGCCGATGTCCACCCGCCACGCCAGGGCCGGCACGTCTCCGTGGGAGACGGGGATCGCGGACAGCAGCAGACCGTCGGAGCCGAATCCGGACCAGCGCCGGCGCCCGCTCGCCGGCACGTCGCGCACGATCAGCTCGTAGCCGCCCCGGGACCGGGGGGTGAGGAAGTCGGCCAGATACGGGAACGCTCCCTCCGGGCCGAACAACCGCTCCACGAAACTCGACGTTTCCGGATAGATGCCGGAACCGTCCGGACCCAGCACGGTCAGCGGCCGATTGCGTTCGGAATAGAACGAGCCGTGAACGAACGCCGGCAACTCCGCCGAGTGGGGTGCCTGAAGCTGGGTGAGCACCACCGCATCGAGATGGGCGAACCGCCCCCCGGCGCGATCGAAGGCCACCGACGAGCCGGGCGCCGCGTCCACCAGCAAGCGCGCCCGGTTGTCCACGAATACCAGATAGCTGGCCGGGGCGGCGCCGTCGTCCAGCTCCGGACCGCCGCTGCCCAGAATCTGGATCCACACCCCCTCATCGCCGCAGAAGGGCGTGGCGTCGGTCTGGGCTGCCGCCGT
>JAWLGU010000029.1:9776-46327 GCA_041690675.1 Pseudomonadales bacterium
GCCGCCGTGGCCGCCGCGCCGGCGAGCGCCGCCAGGACGATGTGCCTGGCCCCTCGTAGAACCATCGTCAGTACCGCCATGATGCTCCTCGTCATTCCGTGGCCAGGGCCTCGATCTCCGCCAGCACCCCCTTGGCGGAGGCTTCGTCCGGCATGCGCCAGTCGCCGCGCGGCGACAGGCTCACCGTGCCCACCTTGGGCCCGGGAGGCAAGGTGGTGCGCTTGAACTGTTGGCTGAAAAAGCGGCGGAAGAACGTTTCGAGCCAGGCGCGGATCTCGGCAGGCTCGTAGCGGCCGGCGAAGGCGAGGCAGGCGAGATGAAAGATCTTGCTGGCTCGTGCACCGTTGCGCACGAAATGAAACAGGAAGAAGTCGTGCAGCTCGTAGGGGCCGATGATCGCCTCCGTGTGTTGGGCGATCTCGCCCTCCCGGGTGGCGAGCAGCTCCGGCGAGATGGGTGTCTCCAGAACCCGCGCCAGCACGTCCGCGAGCTCCCCGCTGGCGCGGTGGCGCGCGTACCAGCGAACCAGGTACTTCACCATGGTTTTCGGCACGCTGGCGTTGACGTTGTAGTTCGCCATGTGGTCGGCGTTGTACGTGCACCAGCCCAGCGCCAGCTCGGAGAGGTCGCCGGTGCCGACCACGATGCCGCCGGCCTTGTTGGCCCAGTTGAACAGGATCTGGGTGCGTTCCCGGGCCTGGGCGTTCTCGAACACCACGTCCGTGGTGACGTCGTGACCCAGATCCGCCAGGTGCTGGGTCACTGCCGCGGTGATGGAGATCTCCTCCAGCATCACGCCGGCGGCCCGGGCGAGCTGTCGTGCTGAGCCCAGCGTGTGCTCGCTGGTGCCCGGCCCGGGGAGGGTCAGCGCCAGCAGGTGCTGGCGGCTGCGTCCGAGCTTCTCCAGCGCATCCAGGCACACCAGGAACGCCAGGGTGCTGTCGAGCCCCCCGGACAGCCCGATGACGAGGGCGTCGCTGCCGGCGGCCAGCACCCGCCGGGCCAGCCCGGTGGCCTGAATGCTCAGGATCTCGGCGGCCCGGGCGTCGAGCTGAGCCTCGTCGCTGGGGACGAAGGGGTGCGGATCCACGGGGCGGTACAGGCCCTGCAGCGGCAACGCATCGGCCAGGGCGTCCACCCGGTGATAGGCGGGCGGCCGCGGCGCCTGGGCGAAGCTGGTGTTCTGCATGCGGTCGTGGCGCAGGCGTTCCACGTCTATCTCGGTGATGAGGGTCTGCGGCTCGAAGGCGAAGCGCCCGCCCTCGGCGAGCGGTTGGCCGTTTTCGCAGGCCAGGAGGTGGCCGCCGAACACCACGTCCTTGGTGGATTCCATGGGACCGCTGGAGGCGTACAGATAGCCGCAGATGCCCCGGGCGCTGGTCATGCGCACCAGATCCCGGCGGTATTCCGCCTTGGCGACCAGCTCGTCGCTGGCGGACGGATTGACGATGAGGTGGGCACCGGCGAGGCAATGCGCAATCCCCGGCGGGTTGGGAGCCCAAAGGTCCTCGCAGATCTCGATGCCGAATTTCAGCGGCCCTACCCGGAACAGTTGCTCCCGGCAGATGCGGAAGTGGCCGAGCCCCGCATCCTCCACCGCCTCGTCCACGCCCTCGCCGGAGGCGAACCAGCGGCGCTCGTAGTACTCGCCGTGGTTGGGCTGGACCGTCTTGGGCACCATGCCCTTGACGGTCCCGCCGCCGAGCACCACGGCGCAGTTCAAGAGCCGCCCGTCGTCGATCTGCCACGGCGCCCCGACGACGCAGACCAGACCCTTGGTGGCCGCTGCCAGGGCCGCCAGGGCGCGCCGGGTGCGGTGGTGCAGGTCGCCGCTGAAGAACAAGTCCTCGCACGAGTAGCCGGTGAGACAGAGCTCCGGAAACAGCGCGAGACTGACGTTGTCCCGGCCCAGGCTGCGCAGGTGGCTGGCGATGCGCTCGGCGTTGGCCAGCGGGTCCGCCAGGACCAGCTCCGGGGCCACCGCGGCCACGCGCACGAAACCGAGCTCCGCATAGTTGGTTGGCTTCATGGCCGCATTCTACGGGGGAGGTCCGGCAGGAAGAAAGCGCGCCCCGCGGGGCGGTCCCGGCCGGCTCGCCTTTTGCGAGCAAAGCGGAGAAAATCCAGAGCTCGACCATTTCAGGGGGAAGTGCATGAACTTCGAATTTTCCGAAGACCAGAACATGCTGCGGGACCAGGCCCGGCGGTTTCTCGACGAGAACTGCAAGCCGGCCGTGGTCCGCAACGTGCTGGAAGGCGATACGGATCACGACCCGGAGCTGTGGCGTAAGATCGTCGAGATGGGGTGGACGGCCACCGTCATCCCGGAAGACCTCGGCGGACTTGGGCTGTCGTATCTGGAGTTGTGCGTGATTGCCGAGGAGCTCGGCCGGGTGTGCGCGCCGGTGCCGTTCTCCTCGTCGGTGTACCTCGCCACGGAGGCGCTGCTGCTCGCCGGCAGCGCCGAGCAGAAGGAGATGTGGCTGCCGAAGCTGGCCGCCGGTGAGGCCGTCGGCGCGTTCGCCATGGCGGAAGGGCCGGGCCGCACCACGCCGGGGTCGCTGCAAACCACGGTCTCCGGAGGGAAGCTCTCCGGCGGCAAGACCGCGGTTGCCGATGCCGGCCTCGCCAACGTCATGGTGGTGCTGGCCCGTCACGAAGGCGGTGACGGCGCCGCTCTGTACCTGGTGAGCACGGATCAGCCTGGCGTCATCGTGACCCCGGTGCCTACCCTCGACCCCACCCGGGGCCACGGCAACGTTACCTTCGAACAGGCCGCCGCCGAGCCCCTGGGTGATCCGGGGCAGGGCTGGGCGCTCACCGAAAAGCTGTTGAATCGCGCGGCGGTGCTGTTCGCCTGGGAGCAGGTGGGGGGCGCCGAGGCGGCCCTGGCGCAGGCCCGGGAGTACGCGCTCGGCCGCTACGCGTTCGGCCGGCCCATCGCTTCCTATCAGGCCATCAAGCACAAGCTGGCCAACATGTACGTGAAGAACACCCTGGCGCGCTCGAACTGCTACTACGGCGCCTGGGCGCTGAACACCGACGCGGCCGAGCTGCCGCTGGCAGCGGCCACGGCGCGGGTGTCCGCCATTCAGGCCTACTACTTCGCCTCCAAGGAGAACATTCAGACCCACGGGGGCATGGGCTACACCTGGGAGTTCGACTGCCAGTTCTACTACCGGCGTTCCAAGCTGCTGGCGGTTAACATCGGCAGCGAAGGCCTCTGGCAGGACAAGCTCATCACCGCCGTCGAACACAGCAACGCGGCCTGAACGAACACGGATACGGGAGCAGACATCATGGATTTCAACGACACCCCGGAAGAAGCGAAATTTCGCGAGGAGGCCCGCCGCTGGCTCGAGCAGAACGTGCCGACGCCGCAGGAGCTCGAAGGGCTGAACTACATCGAGCAGGCCAAGCTCTGGCAGAAACGCAAGTACGACGCCGGCTGGGCCTGCATCACCTGGCCCAAGGAGTACGGCGGCCGTGGCGCCTCCGCCATCGAGCAGGTGATCTGGAATCAGGAGGAATCGAAGTACGATCTGCCGGGCGGCGTGTTCAGCATCGGCCAGGGCATGGCGGCGCCCACCCTGATGGCGTACGCGGACGAGGCGACCAAGGCCCGGTTCCTGCCCAAGCTGGCGAGCGGCGAGGAGATCTGGTGCCAGCTCTTCAGTGAGCCCGCGGGCGGCTCGGACCTGGCCGCATTGCGCACCCGCGCCGTCAAGGAGGGAGACGAGTGGGTGGTGAACGGCCAGAAGATCTGGACCTCCGGGGCCCACTACTCCGACTACGGCATCCTGGTGGTGCGCACCGATCCGACGGTGCCGAAGCACAAGGGGCTCACCTACTTCTACGTGGACATGAAGAGTCCCGGCATCGAGACCAAGCCCATCAAGCAGATCTCCGGCGACGCCAACTTCAACGAGGTGTACTTCACCGACGTGCGCATTCCCGACCGTCAGCGCCTGGGCGAGGTGGGTCAAGGCTGGCAGGTGGCGCTGACCACCCTGATGAACGAGCGCGCGTCCATCGGCGCCGGCGGGGTGGCGGTGGGGTTCGATTCGGTGTTCAGGCTGGCAGAGCGGGTGAACATCGACGGGCACCCGGCCATAGAGAATTCGGCCGTGCGGGCGAAGCTGGCGGATTGGTACTGCCAGGAAGCCGGGCTCAAGTTCACCGCTTACCGCACCCTGAGCGCGTTGTCTCGCGGCGATACACCGGGGCCGGAGAATTCCATCGGCAAGCTGGTGGGCGCACCGAAGGCCCAGGACATGGCTTCGTTCGCCATCGACCTGCTCGAGCAATCCGGGGCCATCTGGGACGAGGAGCTCTCCGCCGAGGCGGGCCTGTTCCAGGGCACCTACATGAGCATTCCCGGGCTCAGGATTGCCGGCGGCACCGACGAGATCATGGCCAACATCATCGCCGAGCGGGTGCTGGGGCTGCCCCAGGAGCCGAGGGTGGACAAGGGCGTGCCGTTCAACGAGGTGCCCACCGGCGCCGGCAAACCCTGAGGTGCGCCGCGGCCCCCGCACGCGCCGCGGCGCGCCGCGGGGGCCGGCACGGCGGGCGCAGTGCAGAGTAGTGGGCGGCACGTCCAGGTCGCGCCCGAGCTCCTCGGCCTTCTCCAGAATGCGCGCAATGAGCGCTCCGGCGTCTGAGGAGAAGCTGAAGCCCACCGCGGTGGTGGAGGTGAGCTCGCGTATGGGCGTGACCAGCTCCAGATCGTGCTGGGCCCGCTCGAGCTCCCGGCGGATTCGCAGGAAATAGGCGCGCTGGGTGGCGCTGCCTTCCGAGTCGAGCTGGTGGATCAGCCGATCCAGCAACGGGGCGATCTCGTTTCTGATGGATATCGTGCGCCGCACGGCCGTTCTCCTGCATCCGTGGGCGGAATTGTGACCCCTGAACAGGGCCCTGACCAGAGCGTGTCGTACAAGAGGCGTCAGGACGGCTCGCCGGAGCCGACCTGATCGGTGCCGGCGTGGCGCATGAAGCGTTTCTTGCGCCGGTAGGGAAACACGTCCATTACCTTGCCCGCCTGAATGGCCGCCTGCAGGCCGCGCCAGTAGTCGGGATCGAACAGCTCGCCGTGCATGGCTTCGAACATCTGCTTGATCCGCGGCCGCCCGAACAGGAAGCGGCGGAACTCCTCCGGAAACACGTCGTTGGGAGCGACGGTGAACCAGGGCTCCGCCGCCATTTCCTGCTCAGGAGTCTGAGGCTCCGGCACCCGGCGGAAGTTGACGTCGGTGAGGTAGCAGATCTCGTCGTAGTCGTAGAAGACCACCCGGCCGTGCCGGGTGATGCCGAAGTTCTTCAGCAGCATGTCGCCGGGAAAGATGTTTGCCGCCGCCAGCTGCTTGATGGCGTTGCCGTATTCGTCCAGCGCTTCCTTGAGCGACTGATCGTCGGCGCTCTCTATGAACATGTTCAGCGGCGTCATCAGCCGCTCGGTGTAGACGTGGCGGATCTTCACCTGGGTGTCCGTGATGGCCACCGAGGACGCTGCCTCCCGCTGCAGCTCCTCGATGAGGGCATCGCTGAACCGCTCCCGCGGCAGGATCAGGTTCTGGAACTCCTGGGTGTCGGCCATCCGCCCCACGCGGTCGTGGCGCTTGACGATGTGGTACTTGGCCCGCACGCCCTCCGGGGTGATGTTCTTCTGCGGCGGGAACCGGTCCTTGATGATCTTGAATACCGTCTGGAACGACGGCAGGGAGAACACCGTCATGACCATGCCGCGGATCCCCGGGGCGATGATGAACTCGTCGTCGGAGCGGGAGAGGTGGTCCAGCAGGTCGCGATAGAAAACGGTCTTGCCGTGCTTGTGGAGCCCCAGGGAGGCGTACACCTCCGAGCGCTTCTTGTTCGGCAGGAGCGTCTGCAGGAAGTCCACCAGGGCGTGAGGGTAGTTGGTGTGCACCATGAAGTACGCCCGGGTGAAGCTGAACATGATGGACAGCTCGTCCTCGTCGCAGATCAGGGTATCGATGTACAGCCGCCCCTGCTCGTCCAGGAGCAGCGGCAGGGCCAGAGGCCACGTCCGCTCCGCGTAGCTGAGCCGGCCCACCAGGTAGGCGCCCTTGTTACGGAAGAAGATGGAGCGCAGCATCTCCACCGAGACGCCGGCGGTGCTCTGAATCTCCGGGCGGGCCTCCGCCAGCGAGCGCAGGACGTTGCCGATGTCCCGATCCTTGTTCTGCCACGGCAGCTCCAGCGGCAGGTCTCTGGCGATGTCCCGCATCATCTCGACGATCCCGCGCTCCGGCCGGTAGGTGATGGTCAGAGACTCCGCGGGCGCGACCGGCGGGGTGGGGTGGTTGCTGGTGACGAACATCTCGTCGTCGGTGACGTCGGCGTCGTTGGTCAGTGTGCGGTGCACCGAGTTGTAGAAAGTCTCGAACAGCTCGGCGTTGTATTCCCGGCAGATGAGGTCTCCGTAGGCAGCGCGAATGTGCCGCCACAGCTTGGAATCCACCGGGTCGCCGAGCATGGCGCCGATGTCCTCGGCGGTGCGCTCCACGTGGTGGTGGTACGAGGCGAGCCGCTCGGCGCTGGCCACCTGCACCGCGTGCCACTGAGCCTTCTCGAACCGGCTGCGGGCCGCCAGGGTGATTTTCTGAAATCCCTGCCGATACGTCTCGTAGCCGCGGAAGATGCGGCGGGCGATGGATTGGGCGAGGCTCACGGGCGCCGATCCCGGGACTCGTCCGGGGGCTGCCGGCGGTGGCGCCAGCGCGCCTCGTGGGTCTCGGCGATGCGACGACGAAAGCGCTGCACGAAGACCGCCGCCAGCACCACGCCGCTCGCCGCAGCCAGCGCTGGATAAGCGATGGACTCCAGCGGATCGCTGCTGCCGGGATCGCTGTGGATGGCGGCCAGCACCCCGGTGCCGATGGCCACGGCGGCCACGTTCTGCACCATCATCCAGGTTGCCAGGGCCATGACCAGCGGGATCAGCAGACGGTTCACCAGGCCGCCGGCCTCCGGCTGGTAGGCCACCATCAGCGCACCCAGCAGCACGAGCCCGGCGATGCGCCAGGGCAGATGCTCGAGGACCGCGGGCGGCCTCACGTCAGCACGTCCAGGCTGCCGCCGTCGATGCGGATGTTCTGCCCGTGCAGGGCGTCCGCCCTGGGACTCGCCAGAAAGACCACCAGGTCCGCCACCTCCTCCCGCCGAACGATGCGGCGTATGGGCACGTCGGCGGCTACCCGGAGCTCCACTGCTTCCCAGTCGTCGCCCCAGCCTTCGGCGCGGCCCCGCGCCAGGTAGGCGGCTTGCACCTCCGGAGTGAGGATGAGCCCGGGGGAGATCAGATTGACCCGAACGCCGGTGCCCGCGGTCTCCCGGGCCAGGCTCATGGTTGCGGTGGCCAGGGCTCCCTTGGCGGCGTAGTAGTGGGGCATCCGGGCGGCGGGCCGGGTGGAGCCGATGGTGCCGAGGTTGATGATGCGGCCCCAGTCGCGGGCGGCCATGGTCGGCAGGAAGTGACGGATCATGCGCTGGGCCGAGAGCACATTCTTCTGGTATGCGTCGAGCCAGCCGTCGCTCCCCGTCTGGGTCCAGCTTCCCGAATCCGCGGTGCCGAAGTTGTTGACGAGGATATCCACGGACTCGCCGGCGCACGCCCGGATCAACGCCTCGGCGCCCTCGTCTTCGGTGATGTCGCCGGTCACCGGTACGCCGCAGCCGAGCTCCGCCACCGCGGCTTCCGCCTGCCCCGGCAGCAGCCCGTGCACCAGCACCCGGGCGCCCTCCCGCGCCAGATGGCGCGCGATGACCAGGCCGGTGCCCCGGTAGCTGCCCGTGACCAGCGCCGTGTGACCGTTCAGGTCCAGATCCATGAATCCGCCGTATCGGGTTGATCGCCGCCAATATAGCAAACCGCAGCCGATATACTGCGCGCCCCGTGGATGCGAGGTTCGAGTGGACACAGCGACATTGATCCCGTTTCTGCTGGCGGTGGCCGCCGGCAGCTACGTTCAGGCCGTGGCGGGCTTCGCCATGGGAATGATCATCCTGGCGGTGATGGTGGGCGGCGGTCTGGTGGACGTGCCCACCATCACTGCCGTGGTGAGCCTGCTGGCGCTGGTGAACATCCTCCTCGCGCTGCGGGGTCACGGCCACCATCTGGCCCGGCCGGTGTTCACCTGGACGGTGGCGGGGCTGGTGCCGGCCGTGGCCGTAGGGGTCTGGCTGCTCGAGCACCTGGACGCCCGGGCACAGTGGGTGGTGGAGCTGCTGCTCGGCGCCTTCATCGTCCTCGGCAGCCTGGCCATGACCATCCGGCCGCGGCCGCGGCAGCGCCTTTCCCCGCCCTGGGCCTGCTTCGCCGCCGGCTTTTCCGGCGGCCTGCTGGGAGGGCTGTTCGCGGCCTCCGGCCCGGTTATGGGCTGGTTCAACTACCGGCAGCCGCTCTCCATCGCCGAGATCCGCACCACGCTGCTGGCGACCTTCGCCCTATCCACCGCCTTCCGCACGATCTCCGTGGGCTACGCCGGTGGCCTCACCACCCCGGTGTGGCGCCTGTTCCTCGTGGGACTGCCCCTGGTGCTTCTCGGCACCTGGGCGGGGCGCCGGCTTCCACCGCCGGTCTCGGACACGGCGCTGAAGCGCATGGCCTTCGCCCTGCTCATGGTCATGGGAAGCTGGTCCGTGATCCGGGCGCTGAAGGTCGCCACCTCAGGGTGACGCGGTACGCTAGCTCGTGATCAGCCTGCACGGCTCTAGCAGCAGGATCGGGATGCCGATCCACAAGGTGGCCACCAGGAACAGGCCGGCGTGCAGCAGGGCTCCGTAGGCGAGGAAGGCGGAGTGGCCGCGGGTCTGGTGCTCCTCGTCCTCGAGCTCCTCGAGCAGGCGCCGCCACGCCCGGTACGACCAGACGCCCGTAAGGGCGATGGCCACCAGCACGACCAGGGTGAGGCTGGCCAGGGCGAAGCCCAGGGCATTCACGCCCAGCAGCGACCGGCTGTCGAGCCCCACGGCGCACCCTGCGCCCTGCAGCGCGTAGACCGCCAGGAAGTACGCGAACCAGAGCACCGGCGCCAGCATGAACCCCCAGCCGTTGGCGGGAAAGCGGTGCCTGTGGGCAATGAACTCGCGCCCCCGGTCGTCAACGGCGCGGTCCTCGTCGGCAGGGACCGGATCGCTCACGTCGGCTACCCTCCTATGGGCCGAAGTACAGCACTGCGGCGGCGACCGCCCCCAGCGCCCCCGCGTAGGCGGTGAGCAAGGCGGCGATGCGCACGGCCAGCGTGCCTTCGTTGCGCAGACCCACGTGCAACACCCGCGCCACGGCGTACAGGATCCCCAGCAGCGCCACCCCCACGTGGAGCATCACGTAGACGCCGAGGACGGTCACCGTGGCCGTGTAGGCGTTGGCGCCCGGCCGGAACGGCAGGGAGTCCCCCACAACCGTCAGGGCGTAGAGCGCGACGCCCAGAGCCAGCACGGCCGCGGCCAGCGCGCCGAGCACGGGGGTGGCGGCGTTGCCGCGCAGCAGCGTGGTGGCTCCCAGCGCGGCCGTCACCGCCAGCGCCAGGATCGCCAGGGCCAACAGCACCGGGGCGCCCCCATCGAGTGCGAAGCCCGGCGGAGGCCAGACCTCGGAGACCGTCCAAAGATAGAAATAGGCATAGACCAGCGACGTGAACACGGACGCATTCACCAGCAGGAAGGCCGCCGCGCCGGTCCACCCGGCACAGCGGGAATCCCCTGCGCCGATGGGCAGCCACAGACCCTGCCCGACGTCCTTCTCGCTCTTCTCGGGCAGCGGCGACCACCACCAGAGGGCGAGGATCACGATCAGAGCCACCACGCCGGCCAGGCTGAGCCAGTAGGCGGAGACGAGCACGCCGACGAACCCCGCCCCGGTGGCGAGCCCGGCCAGCAGCGGCAGGAACGTCGGGTGCGGCAAGCGCACCACGTACTCCGGCTTGGCGGCGACCATGGAGGTGACCAGGGACTCCCGCCGTCCTTCCGGCGCGGTTCCCAGGTACTCCAGTCCGCCCTGGATGCGCTCGGGCAGATCCGGTTCTTCCCACAGCGGGTGGCGGTTGCGTACCGGCGGGATGCTGCGCAGATTGTAGGGGGGTGGGGGCGTCCGGCTGCCCCATTCCAGGCCGTCGGCACCCCACGGGTTGGTGCCGGCGTCGCGGCCGCGCACCACCGACCACAGCACGTTGACGATGAACACCAGCACCGCGGCGCCCACCAGATAGGCGCCGATGGTGGAAGTCAGGTTGAGGCCGTCCCAGCCCATGGCGGCGGGGTAGGTGTACACCCGCCTCGGCATGCCCAGCAGACCGGTGAGGTGCATGGGCAGGAAGGACACGTTGAAGCCGACGAACATGAGCCAGAAGCTCACGTGCCCCAGGGCTTCCGACAGCATCCGCCCCGTGGCCCGGGGGACGTAGAAGTAGAAGGCGGCGAACAGCGGGAACACCATGCCGCCGATGAGCACGTAGTGGAAGTGGGCCACCACGAAGTAGCTGTCGTGGGCCTGCCAGTCGAACGGCACCATGGCCACCATGACCCCGGTCAGCCCCCCGAGCACGAAGATCAGGATGGCGCCGATGATGAACAAGAGCGGCGTGCGCAGCACCGGCCTGCCGTTCCACAGGGTGGCGATCCAGGCGAACACCTGGATGCCGCTGGGGATGGCGACGGCGAGGCTGGCGCCGGCGAAGAAGGACAGCGCCAGCCGGGGGATGCCGGTGGCGTACATGTGATGCACCCAGAGGCCGAAGCTCAGAAAGGCGGTGCCGATCACCGCGAGCACCACCAGGTGATAGGCCACCAGCGGGCCCCGGGCCATGGCCGGCAGGATCGCCGACAGCAGACCCGCCGCCGGCAGGAAGACGATGTACACCTCGGGGTGTCCGAAGATCCAGAACAGGTGCTGCCAGAGCAGGGGGTCCCCGCCCCGGGCCACCTCGTAGAACGGGAGCCCCACGCTGCGTTCCACCTCGAGCAGGATGCTGCCCAGCACCAGCGGCGGAAAGCCCACGGCGATCATGAAGGCCACGGCCAGCATGTACCAGGCGAAGATGGGCATGCGGTCCAGCGACATGCCGGGGGCGCGCATCTTCAGGATGGTGACGATCAGCTCGATGGCGCCGGTGATGCTGGCAATCTCCACGAAGGTGACCCCGAGCAGCCAGAAGTCCTGGCTCTTGTCCGGTGAGAACTCGAGGCCGGTCAACGGCACGTACATGAACCAGCCCCCGTCCGGCACGGTGCCGAAGAAGAAGCTGGAGTAGATGAGGACTCCCCCCAGCAGGAAGCACCAGAAGCCGTAGGCGCCGAGGCGCGGGAACGACATGTCGTGGGCGCCGATCATGGCGGGGATCAGGTAGATGCCGAAGGCTTCCATGATGGGGACGGCGAACAGGAACATCATCGTCGTCCCGTGCATGGTGAAGAGCTGGTCGTACACCTCGGGGGTCAGGAAGTCGTTCTCGGGCACCAGCAGCTGGGTGCGCATGAGCAGGGCGAGGATGCCGCCGAGCAGGAAGAACGCGAAGCCGGCGACGATGAACCGCCGGCCGACGATGGACGCGTTCACGGCACAGACGCGGCGGATTCCGGTGGGTGGGCTCCAGACCCGGTGGAATCGCTCGAGCTCGGGATCGCGGGCCGGCTCGCCGGCGGCCTCCGATTCCGCAGCCTCGGTCATCGCAGGCCCCCCAGGTAGGCCGCGATGGCTTCGCGGGCTTCCACGTCCAGATCGGCGAAGTCGGGCATGCGGTTGCCTGGCTTGACGGCCTCGTTGTGCGCGATCCAGCGGACCAGGTTGCCGCGGTCGTTGCCTAGGGTGCCGGCGCCGATGCTGAGCCGGCTGCCCAGGTGGGTGAGGTCCGGGCCGGCCCGCCCCCAGGCGCCGTGGCCGCGCACGGTGTGGCAGAGGGGGCATCCGGAGGCGGCGAACAGCTCGCTGCCGCGCTGGGCCAGCGCGCCGGCGGGAGGTGGCGCCGGCCGACGCTGGACATCCAGCCACGCCTGAAACCGCTCCGGCTCCACCGCCACCACGTAGAAGGCCATCTTGGCGTGGCCCACGCCGCAGAACTCGGCGCACTGGCCGCGGAACCGGCCCGGCTCGTCGGCCTCGAGCATGAGCCGGTTGGTGTGCCCGGGAATCAGGTCCAGCTTGCCGGCGAGCCGCGGGATCCACAGGCTGTGGATGACGTCGCCGGACGTGAGGATCAGCTCCACCGGTTCCCCGACCGGCAGGTACAGCTCGTTGGCGGTGGTGAAGGTGCTCCCGGGCGTGCCGGTGTCGTACTCGATGTCCCACCACCACTGACGCCCTTCCACCCGAACGGTCAGGGTGTCCGGCGAGCGCGGCGCCGAGACCCCCGAAGACACGGTGACGTTGAAGGGCACCATCACGGACAGCACCACCACCGGGAGTGCGATGCCGCCGGAGACCACCATGAGGTCGGGCCTGATGCGGCGGCGCTCACCGCTGGCGAAGACGCCGTAGAGCAGCGCCACCAGTACCAGAACGAAGATCACCGCCCCGCCGCCGGCCATGGCCCACCACAGGGCCGCGATTTCCCGGGCGCTGGGTCCCGACGGCTCCAGCGCCGACTGAATGCCGCTGCACCCGGCGGCGGCTGCGGCGAGGGCGAGCCCCGGGAGCTGCCCGCGTCCGGTCATGGAGACGGCGCGCGGTCGGAAGCCTGGCCGGTCCTCGCGGTGCGTATCTCCGTGCTGTCGAAGCCCTTGGCCGCGGGGTAATCCTCGATGTCGTTCAGCGTCTCGATGTAGGCAACCAGCTCCCAGGCGGTCCGGCGCGGCAGCATGGAGCTCCAGGCCGGCATCCCCTCCGGCCGGCCGTGCATGATGGAGAGGTAGATCTGGGCCGGGTGGCTGCCGTAGATCCAGGCGTCGTCCGAGAGCGGCGGCCCCATGCCGCCACCGCCCAGCGGCGCGTGGCACCCGCCGCAATTGAAGGCGGCGTAGTGCCGCTCCCCGGCGGCCACGGCCTTGGGATCGCCGGAGAAGGGGTTCTGGATCCCCGGGTCGATGCGGGCCGAGCCCGGGAACAGATTGGTGGCGGGTATGTAGATGGCGAGATCGCCTTCCCCGGGGAGTCGGCCTTCGCCCTCGCCGGCGATGGGCCCGGCGGGATCGAAGGTGCCTTCCACGGCGGTGGAGGCCTCGTCGCCGTAGCCTTCGGCGTTGTCGCCCGTCCCGCCGCAGGCCGACACCCCCAGCAGCAGGACGGCCAGGCTCGCGGCGGGAGCGAGCGCGGTGAATCGGATTGCCTCGGCGGTCATGGGGCTCACCTCCTCGAGGCCGGCTCGCAATCGACGGCCGGCAAGTCGTAGCGGGCGAGCAGGGCGCCGATGTCCTCCCGGCGTTCGTCCAGCACCCGCTGCAGGCGATCGCGCAAACCCACGGCCCCTTTGCGCACGCCCACCGCGATGCCGTAGCGGAACGGCAAGGCGAATGCGTCGGTGCCGGTGATGGGTTGAACGCTCAATGGCGGATCGGCGCGGCGGCCGAAGTAGCCGCCGATGGGGCCCCACACTGCGGCGACGTCGATACTGCCGCTGGAAACCGCCTCCACCAGCCGGGCGGGCGGGTTCGGTTGCCGGTAGTCGCCGTAGATCATGAACCCCACCACGTTGTCGACGATGCCCTGACGCCCGAAGGCGTGAACGGGCGGCGGATTGGCGCCGTCGTCGCCGGTGAGATGGACGCCGATGGTGAGCTCGCGCAGCCGCGGGTCTGTGATGTCCCGGAGCGGCGCTGCCAGGCGGCGGTCGTGTACGAACACGTAGGTGGAGCAGTAGTAGGGCCGGGTGGTATCCACCGGGTCGTAGCCCACCGGCACTCCCATGACCACGTCGCATTGCCCGGCGTTCAAGGTGTTGCGGACGAACCCGCGCCTCTGCGCCCACCAGGTGTAGGACACCTCCGAGTCGAGCTCCCGGGCGATTAGCTCGGCCAGCGCGTTCTCGAACCCCTGCCGCGCGGCATTGGAGAACGGCAGGTTGTTGGGGTCGGCGCACACTCGCAGCCGCTCCGGTGCGGCTTCAGCCACCGCCTCTGGCGGAGGCGCGGCTGCGGCGGCACCCGCCAGCATCGCCAGTAGCACGGGCGCCAGGCAACGGAGCTCACGAGCCATCGGGGCGCGCTCCGCTGGCCGGCTGCTGGCGCCCAGGCGCCTCGGGCAGCGCGAACACGTAGAGGGTGCCACCGGCGGCGGTGTGCTCCGGGAGGTCCTGCATGGCGCCGACGAAGCCGAGGGCGCCGAACGGCACGCGCGGATCCAGATTTCCCGACACCACGGCGCCGGCCCAGCCCCCCACCCCGGAGGCCACGGCCACGTACTGCCGCCCGTCCGGCCCCTGATAGGTGATGGGCTGGCCGACGATGCCGGAGCCGACCCGGAACTGCCAGAGAACCTCGCCGGAGTGCGCGTCCACCGCCTTGAACCAGCGGTCCATGGTGCCGTAGAAGGCGACGTTTCCGGCGGTGGCCACGGTGCCGGACCACACCGGCAGGTCTTCCTGGATGGTCCAGACCTTCTTCCGGGCCACCGGGTCCCAGGCCATGTACTCGCCCCGGTAGCCCCCGGGCCCGGCGTGCATGGCCACCTCCGCGCCGACGAACGGCGTGCCCGCCACATAGCTGGTCTCGGTGATCCGCATGTCCATGCACAGGTGCTGGTGAGGCACGTAGATCAGGCCCGTGAGCGGCGAGTATGCGGACGGCTGCCAGTCCTTGGCCCCGGGCGCCGCCGGGCAGATGTCCCGGGTGATCTCGCCTTCCGCGGGTTCTTTCGCCTCGACATGATTCGGCCGGCCGGTCTCCAGATCGATGCCGTTGGTGACCGTCACGTGCTCGTAGGTGTCGGCGGAGAGCACCTGCCCCGTGGTGCGGTCCAGCACGTACATGTGGCCGTTGCGCTCCGGCCGCACAAGCACCTGGCGCGTGGTCCCATCGATCTCGAGATCCAGCAGCAGGTTCTCGTTGATGCCGTCGTAGTCGAAGAGGTCGTGGGGGCCCCATTGATACGCCCAGCGGGCCATGCCGGTGTCCGGGTCGCGGGCGAAGATGCTCGCGGTCCATTTGTTGTCGCCCAGGCGCTGGGTGTGGTTCCAGGGCCCTGGATTAGCGGTGCCGTAGTAGATCAGGTCCAGCTCCGGGTCGTAGGAGATCCAGCCCCACACCGTGCCGCCGCCCACCTCCCAGCGCCCTGCCGGCCAGGTAGTCACCCCCAGGTTCGGCTCGGCATCGGCCGGGTAATAGGGATCGAACTCCTCACCGATCAGCACGTCCTCGTCGGGGCCGGTGGAGTACGCGCGCCAGGCGATCTCCCCCGACTGCGCGTCCAGCGCGGTGAGCCAGCCACGCACCCCCATTTCGCCGCCGCTGTTGCCCACCAGCACCAGGCCCTTCACCACCAGCGGCGCCATGGTCATGGTCTCGCCCACGTTGATGTCGCCGAGCTTGGTCTTCCAGACTTCCTCGCCGCTGGCGGCGTCGACGGCGACGGTGTGGTTGTCCAGAGTGTTGTAGATGATCTTGCCGTCGAAGTAAGCCGCGCCCCGGTTGACCACGTCGCAGCAGGCCACGCCTTTGGCCGCCCGCTCCGGCTCGGGCTCGTAGACCCAGCGCAGCGAGCCGTCGGTGGTGTCCAGGGCGAACAGTTTGTTGGGCCACGGGGTGACGATGTAGAGCGTATCGCCGACGACCAGCGGCGCCGCTTCGAAACCGGCGGTGGTGCCGGTGGAGAAGGACCAGGCCAGGCTGAGCTGGCCCACGTTGTCGGCGTTGATCTGGTCGAGCCTGCTGAAGCGGGTGGAGGCGTAATTCTTAGCCGGCATGACCCACTGAGTATCGTCCTGGGAAAGTCGGACCAGAGCCTCCGCCGCGCGTAGCGAAGCGGACACGGCCCAGGTCCCGACCGCGAGTACCAAGGCGGTCCACGTCGCGGCCGCAATTGCGGGCGTGGCGCGTTTTTGCATCTGCACCTGCTCCTGGCGGGACGACGACTGAGCTGGGATGCAATATGCCAGCCAGCCTGGGGCGCGGTGCCGGCAGGAAACGTGCATGACCCTGTCGTATCGGCACAACTTGCGGGACCGACCATGGCCAGACGCCGCGTGATGACCGGAGCGATGACGTTGCTGATGCTGTTCGGCGGCACCGCCGCGAGCGCCGGGGACCCGGCCGCCGGCGGGCGGAAGTCCGCCCACTGCGTGGCTTGTCACGGTGAGGCCGGCGTGTCGACGAACCCGCTCTTTCCTCACCTGGCCGGGCAGCGCGCCGGCTATCTGCAGCTCCAGCTCGAGGCGTTCCGGACCGGCGAGCGCTACCACCCACTGATGTCGCCCGTGGCCCAGGCCCTCACCCCGGAGGACATGAACGATCTCGCCGTTTACTTCAGCAGCGTGGGGCCCCTGGCGGACGCAGGGCAGATCTCCGGGGACATCCCCTGATTACCGGCTCCGTGAAATTTTTGCACGGCTGCCGGGGGTGGCACTGCCGTCAGCGGCGTTCGCGGTGAAGCTGCGCCATCAGGGCGAACAGGGCCGTGACATCGTTGGGGGAGCGGTCACCGGCGAATTCCTTGTAGAGCACGCTGACGTTGACGGCGATCCGCTCTGCGTCCCCCCAGCTGTCGTAATCCTCGAGCGAGATGTCCCTGGCCGCCTCGACCGCTGACAAGCCGGCGTCATAGCGCTTCCGGGCCTCGTCGCGGATGTAGGCGAGATAGTCCCGCACCGCGCGCACGCCGCGGGTGTCGGTGATGGGGCCGTGGCCCGGTACCACGCACTCCGGCTGCAACGTAAGGATGTAGTCGCAGGCGTCCAGCCAGTTCTGCACCGGCCCCGCCCAGAGGATCGGGTGGCCCTCTATGAAGAGGATGTCGCCGGTGAACACCAGGCGTTCCGTGGGCACCCAGGCCAGCACGTCTCCGGCGGTGTGGGCAGGCCCCACCTGCTTGAGCAGCACCGGCTTGTCACCCACCCGAAGCTCCAGCTCGCCCTCGAAGGTACGGGTGGGCGGACACTGGGTGATACCGCGAAAGTCGAAGGCGCCGAAGCAGTGCAGGAAGAACTCCCCCACCTCGCCCATCTGCGGCGCCCGCTCGATGAGGGCCGCCATCATGGCTGGATTCTCGTGAGCCAGCTCCTCCGCGCAGGCCCGGGAGGCGACGATCTCGGCGCCGGTGACGAGCTCGTTGCCGTTGCAGTGATCGCCGTTGGAGTGGGTGTTCACCAGCCAGTCGAAGCGACGGGTGGCGGTGGGAGCAGCGCGGCGCATGGCTTCGAGCATCTCGGCGGTGAGCCGGGTGTCGAACAACGTGTCCACCAGCAGCGAGGCGTCCCCGTCGGTGACCAGCCCTGCATTGGACCATCCCCAGCCGCCATCGGGCTGCAGCCAGGCATAGGCGCCGTTGCCGAGATCGGTGAGGCCGCGCAGGTAGGGTCGAGTGCCGAGTCCGCTGGTCGTCATGGTCCCTCCACCGGGGCGCTTCGTGCTCCCATGGTAGTGCAATCCCGGCGCGCCGCCGATCTCGCGGGGCTTGTTTTTGCACCGGGAGCCGCTACCGTGCGCACATGCACAATTTCGAGACCATCCGGCCGTACCGCGATGACGAGGTCCCGGGCGTCATCCGCCGGCTGTCCCGGGATCCGGACCTGCTGAAGGCCGCCGCCGCGTTCTTCGCGCCCCGGCTGTCGCGGAGCCTGCCGTGGCTGGCGCGCCGGCTGGCCCAGCACGTCATCGCGCGACGCACCGCCGGCCTGGCGAGCGTGCAGGACGTGCAGCTCTGGCTCTCGAAGTACATGGCCCGGATCATCCGCGACACCATCCACGAGCTCTCCGTGGCGGGCCTGGAATCACTGCCGCCGGGGCGGCCGCGCCTGTTCGTTTCCAACCACCGGGACATCGTCATGGACTCGGGGTTGCTCAATTACCTGCTGCACCGGGCGGGTCACTCCACCGCGCGGATGGCGGTAGGTGATAATCTGCTCTCCGAGCCCTACGCTGCGGATCTGATGCGTCTGAACAAGAGCTTCGTGGTGGAGCGCAGCGTGACCGGCGCCAAGGCAGCCTATCAGGCGCTCGTCCGCACTTCGAGCTACATCCGCCATTCCCTCGAGGAAGGGGAGTCGGTGTGGATCGCCCAGCGCGAAGGCCGCGCCAAGGACGGTCTCGACCGTACCGACTCCGCGCTGCTGAAGATGCTCTCCCTGGCGTACCGCAAGGAGCTCGGGGAATTCGGTGATCTGCTGCGCCACGTGCACCTGGTTCCCGTTTCGGTGAGCTACGAGCTGGATCCCTGCGACCGCCGCAAGGCTCACGAGCTGTACGTCGCCGCGCTGACGGGCAGCTATCGAAAACAACCGGGCGAGGACCTGGCGAGCATGGTGGACGGCATCGTCGGCTACAAGGGCCGCGTTCATCTGCAGGTGCACGCCCCCCTCGAGGGTACGTACGCCGATCCCGAGGCCATGGCGGCAGACCTGGACCGCATCATCGTCGGCGGCATGCGGGTGTTCCCGACCCACGTGGAGGCAGCGCGGCGCCTGGGACAACCGGGGCGGGACGCGGAGGTGGCGCCGCTGCCCCGGGTTACCCGGGCCTTCGAAAGTCGCCTGGAAGGCTGCCCGCCGGAGGAGCTGCCCCACCTGCTGGCCGGCTACGCCAACCTCTTGGCGAACAGGCGTGCCCTGGGTCTGGACTGAAGGTCACACCGAAAGCGCCGGCTCGTCCAGGGCCGCCAGTTGCTCGCGTAGCGTGAGCACGTGCTCCGACCAGTAGCGGCTGGAGTCGAAGGCGGGAAAGGCGCGGGGAAAGGCGGGGTCGTGCCAGCGGCGGGCGATCCAGGCGGCGTGATGCATGATCCGCAGGGTACGCAGCGGCTCGATCAGGGCCAGGGTGGAGCGGTCGAAGGGGTAGAAGGTCTCGTAGGCCTCGATGATCACCGAGAGCTGAGCTTCCCGCTCCTCCCGGGACCCGGACAGCAGCATCCACAGGTCCTGAATCGGCGGGCCGTTGACGCAGTCGTCGAAGTCGACGAAGTGGGGAGCCTCGCCGCGCCACAGCACGTTGCCCAGATGACAGTCGCCGTGGATGCGCCCCCGGGTTCCCGGCGGCGCACCGCTGCCCAGCGCCGTCTCCAGGCGTGTGAGCAGGTGCTCGGTGATGCTGGCGTAGGCCGGCTCCACGTCCGGGGGCAGGAATCCCTGCTCCAACAGGAACTGCCGGCTTTCGCGGCCCAGCCGGGCCACGGTGAGGTCGGGGCGATTGCGGAACCGCCGGGTGGCGCCGATGGCGTGGATGCGCGCGACGGTGCGGGCGAGCACCCGCAGGTTTTCCTCCACTTCCAGATTCGGCGGGTGTCCGCCCTGGCGCGGATACACCGCGTAGCGGAAGTCCTCGTGGCGGAACAGGCTCCGGCCGTCACGGACCAGCGGCGCCACCACCGGCAGCTCCGCGGCAGCCAGTTCCAGGGTGAAATCGTGCTCCTCGGCGATCTGCGCGTCGCTCCAGCGGCCGGGGCGGTAGAACTTGGCGACCACGAAGGCGCCGTCCTCCAGCTCGAGCTGGAATACCCGGTTTTCGTAGCTGTTCAGTTCCAGCAGCCCGCCGGTGGGCGCGAAGCCCGCAGCCTCCATGGCATCCAGGATCGCGTCCGGCGACAGGCGGGCGTACGGCGTTTCCTCCTGCATCGGCGAACCGGCTCCGAAACCACGGCTGGCCAGTCTACCAGGTACGGGCAGCATCCACCCGCGGACTGCGGGTCGCCGCGAGCACGTGCACCTCCCGCGCGCCCGCTTCCAGCAGCACCCGGGCGAGCTCTGCGGCGGTCGCGCCGGTGGTGAGCACGTCGTCCACCAGCGCCAGCACGGGTCCGGGGGGAGGCCAGCGGCGCCGGCAACGGAACGCGCCCAAAGGGTTCTGCAGACGCGCGTTGCGGGAGAGCCCGCGCTGATGGCGCGCACCAGGGCGTCGGGTCGCGGTGTAGCGCAGCAGCGGAATCCCCAGCCGCCGCGCCACCGGCAGTGCCAGGGAGATGGCCTGGTTGTGACCGCGCCAGGCGAGGCGCCGGGCGCTGAGCGGCACCGGAACCAGCGCGTCGGGGCATTGCGGCGCGGCGACGGCCGGGTCGTTCGGTCGATAGCGGCGTGCCGCGGCTTCCGCCAGCAGCATCCCCAGCACCCGGCCTTCCACCATGCCGAGACGGTCTTTGAGCTGGCGCACCCAGTGGCCGGGCTGGCCTTCGTAGCGGAGCGGCGCCACCGCGTGCCGGAAGGGTGGTGGCCGCGCGTCGCAGCGGCGGCACAGGGTGGGAGCGACCGTGGGCCGGGCGCAGCGGGGGCAGGCCGGGTGATTCCAAGGCAATGCGTCGAGGCACCATGGGCAAAGATCCGTATCGTTCGTTACGGCCACCGGCTGCCCGCAGCACAGGCAGGTGCCCGGGAGCAGCCGTCGCAGAAGGTGATCCAGCATGCCGCCAGCGTGACCGCCCGGTGCGCGGGAGGCGAGCAGCCATGGGCGATGGTGAGCGTGCGACGTGGATCACATTGCGTGCGGGGTGTGCGTCACGGCGCAGCCCTTGCGCGGCGGCGATCATCTGCTATGCGCCGAGGGCTCGCCGAGAGCCGGGCGAACGGAGCAGCTGATCATGGCAGTGAACCCGATGATGGAGAGTGCCCGAAGTGCCGCCGGCGTGCGTGGTGCGGGCGTGGACGGTATCAGGGCGGGCCTGAAAGGCATGGAGCACGCCGCTCAGGAGATTGCCGAGCTGAATTCCCCGCCGCGGTCGGCGGCGCCGGCGGCGGCGCCGGGCGCGGCCAGCTCCGGCAGCCCGGATGACGCCGTGGAAGCCCTGTTGGAGCTGCGCGTGCATCAGCGCCAGGTGCAGGCCTCCGCCAAGGTGGTGCAGAGTGCGGACGCCATGCTGGGCTTTCTCCTCGACATCCACGCCTGACGCCTCCAGCGCGGGCTCGCCTGCGCCCGCCGGCGCGTTACACTGACGCCTCCTGCGCAGGAGGTAGGCATGCCGGCGTCCCTCAAGGACATTCGATTTCTCGTTCACGAGGTCTTCGACTTCCCGGGCCATTACGCCCGTCTCGCCACCTCCGCGGACGGCGTGGCGGAAGCCCCCGATGGTGCGTTCATCGATGCCGTGCTCGACGAGCTTGCGCGGTTTGCCGACAACGAGCTCGCGCCGCTGAACCGGAGCGGGGACGCCGAAGGCTGTCGCTGGCATGACGGTGCCGTGACCGCACCTGCCGGCTTCAGGGAAGCTTATGCCGCCTACGCCGCGGGTGGCTGGGCGGGGCTCACGGGAGACCCGGCCTACGGCGGCCAGGGGCTGCCGGACAGTCTGAGCCTGCTCCAGGAGGACCTGCTGTGCTGCGCCAACGTCGCCTGGGCCATGTACCCGGCCCTGTCCCGGGGCGTCATCACCGCCTTGTCGGCACACGGTAGCGCGGAGCAGAAAGCCGCCTTCCTGCCCAAGCTGCTGTCCGGCGCGTGGACGGGGACCATGTGCCTCACCGAGCCCCAGGCCGGGTCCGATGTGGGGCTGGCGCGAACCGGGGCGGAGCCGAAGCCCGACGGCACCTACGCCATCTCCGGCACCAAGATCTTCATCTCCGCCGGGGAGCACGACCTGGCCGAGAACATCGTCCACCTGGTGCTGGCACGGCTGCCGGAGGCGCCGGCGGGCACTCACGGCATCTCCATGTTCGTGGTGCCGAAGGTGAACCTGGACGGCAGCCGCAACGGCGTAACGTGCGACGGCATCGAGGAAAAGATGGGCATCCACGGCAATGCCACCTGCACCCTGCACTTCGAGGGCGCCACCGGTTACCTGGTGGGAGAGGTCAACAGCGGCATGCGCTACATGTTCACCATGATGAACGCGGCGCGCCTGGTGGTGGGGCTGCAGGCGGTGTGCGGCGCCCACGCGGCGAGCCTGCAGGCGCTCGGCTACGCGGAGGAGCGCTTGCAGATGCGGGCGCTGGCGGGCCCGGTGGCGCCCGAGGCGCCCGCGGATCCCATCATCGCCCACGCGGACGTGCGGCGCATGCTGCTCACCCAGCGGGCCATCGCCGAGGGCGGCCGCGCGCTGGTGTACTACGCCGGGCTGCGCGCCGACCACGCCCTGCGGGGCAGCGGCGAGGCCCAGCGCCAGGCGATGGAGGAGCTGGATTTCCTCACCCCTATCGTCAAAGGGGCCCTCACCGAGCTCGGGTTCGAATCGGTGAATCACGCCCTGCAGATCTTCGGCGGACACGGCTACGTCCGCGAGACGGGGGTCGAGCAGTACGTGCGGGACCTGCGCATCACCCTGGTCTACGAAGGCACCACCCAGATTCAGGCGCTGGACCTTCTCGGGCGCAAGGTGCTGATGACCCAGGGCAAGGGACTCATGCGCTTCCTCGCGGAGATGAACGGCCTCGCGGAGCGGCTCGGAGAACGCCGGCCGGAGCATGGCGCGACTCTGGCCGAGATCGCCCGGGAATGGGGGGAGCTGTCGCTGACGCTGGGGGAGCGGGCGCAGCAGGACGTCAACGAGGTGGCCGCGGCCGCCGTGGACTACCTGCTCTACAGCGGCTACTGTGCCTTGGCCTACTGCTGGGGCCGGGTGGCCGACACCGCGGCCCGCAAACGCGAGGCGGGGGACGCCGATCCGTACCTGGCGGGCAAGCTGGCTGTGGCGGATTTCTACTTCCGCCGGCTGCTGCCCCGCCGCAGCGCCCACCGTCTGGCGCTGCAGGCAGGGCCGGATACTCTGCTCGGGGCGGACGCTTCCGCCATCACCGCCCTCTGAGTCACCGTGGTCGAGATCGAGGAGTAGTCATGCTGGAGTACCATCCGCCGCAACGGGACCTGGAGTTTCTGCTGTTCGAGCTGTTCGACGTGCAGCGCGTCTGGCGGGACGCTCCGGAGTCCGCCGAGGCGTTCGCCGAGGCGTTCGCCGAGCTGTCAGATGATCTGGTCCGGGCGGTTCTGGCGGAGGGCGGGAAGCTGGCGAGTGAGGTGCTGGCGCCGGTCAACCCGGTCGGGGACGCTGAGGGCTGCCGCTTCGACGGGGGCCGGGTCACCACCCCCAGGGGATTCAAGGAGGCCTTCGCCGAGCTGGCCGGCGGCGGCTGGCTCGGGTTGTCGGGGAATCCCGAGTACGGCGGCCAGGGCATGCCCAAGGTGCTCGGCTGCCTGCTGGAAGAGATGTTCTGGGCCGCGAACCCCAGCCTGTACCTGTACGGCACCCTCACCGTGGGCGCCGCCATCTGCATCGACACCCACGGCAGCGAGGCGCAGAAGGCGTTGTATCTGCCGAAGCTCTATGCCGGCACCTGGAGCGCCGCCATGGCGCTGACGGAAGCCCACGCGGGCAGCGACCTGGGCATCATGCGTACCCGGGCGGTGCCGCAAGCGGACGGCAGCTACCGGATCACCGGCAACAAGATCTTCATCACCAGCGGCGAGCACGATCTGGCGGAGAACATCGTGCATCTGGTGCTCGCCAAGCTCCCCGACGCGCCGGCGGGCAGCCGCGGCATCTCGCTGTTCATCGTGCCCAAGTTCCTGCCGGACGACGAGGGCGAGCCGGGCCGCCGCAACGACTTCGCCGCCGGGGCGATCGAGCGGAAGATGGGCATCCACGGCAGCGCCACCTGCGTGATGAACTACGACGGTGCCACGGGCTACCTCGTCGGAGAGGAGAATCAGGGCCTCGCCGCCATGTTCACCATGATGAACTACGAGCGGCTGTCGGTGGGACTGCAGGGGCTGGGCGCGGGCGCCATGGCCTACCAGGCCGCCGCGCGCTACGCCGCGGAGCGGCTGCAGGGCCGTGCCCCCACGGGGCCGGTGAACCCCGACGGCCCCGCCGACCCGTTGCTGGTGCATCCCGATGTGCGCCGCATGCTGCTCACCATTCGCGCCCTCACCGAGGGGGGTCGCGCCTTCGCCATGTTCGTGGGCCTGCAGCTCGACCTCGGCAAGCACTTCGGGGACGCCGAAGCCCAGGCCTTCTCGGAGCTCCTGACGCCGGTGGCGAAAGCCTTCTTCACCGACCGCGGTTTCGAGTGCGCGGTGCTGGCGCAGCAGGTCTTCGGGGGGCACGGCTACGTCGCCGAGTGGGGGGTGGAGCAACTGGTTCGCGACACCCGCATCGCCCAGATCTACGAGGGCACCAACGGCATCCAGGCGATGGATCTGGTGGGGCGCAAGGTGCTGCGCGACGGCGGCGCCACCCTCAACCGGCTGCTCGCCCGGCTGCGGCAGGCGCCCCTGCCGGAGCGCTACCGGCAGCCGGCAGAAGTGGCGCTCTGCCGGCTCGAGCGGGCTACCGCCTCGCTGCTGGAACGGGCCCGGAACGACGCCGACCTGCCGGGGGCGGTGGCTGCGGACTATCTCGACCTGATGGGGTACACCCTGTACGCGTGGCTGTGGGCTCGAATGGCGGGGGCAGCGCCGGCGGACGAGTTCGGCGAAGCCAAACGGCGCACCGCGGAGTTCTACTATGCCCGGCTGCTGCCGCGGACCCTGGGGCTGGAGCAGAGCATCGCGGCGGACAGCGGCGCCGTCACCGGCCTCGACACCGCGGCCTTCTGATGCAGGTGCGCCGCGAGTTGCGCCGCTAAGGGGGCCAGCCGATGCGGCGGCGGATGCGGCGGTAACGCAGCCAGTTCATGGTGGGAACCACCACCACCAGGCTCGCCAGGGTCAGGGCGGTTCCCATGCGTACCGGGACGTGCGTCACAGGAATCTGGATCGCCAGCGCGAGGATCAGCATGGCGACCACGGTCACGCCACCGTACAACAAATGCTCGGCGTAACTGAACTCCACCGGCGGCCTCAGCTTCAGCCCCAGGGCGACGAACGTTCTGTACCACCAGGGGTAGAGGAGATGCCGGGATAGCCCCGCGTCCGCGAACCGGCGTTCGAGCTGTTCGTCTCTCGGCAGGCTCATCTTCTTCCAGAGGTTCTGCACGTTCACGTCCGGCCCGGTTGGGCAGAAGGTTCTGTCCAACCGGGCCTGGGCGCTCACAGCAACGGCGTGTACGGATGGAAGCCCGGCACGTAGACCATGTCGTTCTTGATCTCCACCAGATCCACCAGATCGATCCCCTCCTGAGTCTCGATGGCGCCGAGCGTGCCCGCGATCTCGCCGGTCAGCCCGCTGATGAGGCCGCCGCCGAGACCGCCGAGCAGACCGGTCAGGGTGGCCGGCAGCACCTCCGTCCAGTCGATGGCGTCGTAGACGTCCATGTTGATCCCGATGCGGTCGGCGGTGACCACGATCTCCGGCACGGCGCCGCCGTAGTATTCGGTGCCGGACGTGCCGCCCGTGCTGCCCGAGGAGACTTCGAGAGTTTCTTCACCTGCTACACACATGGTTCTCGCTCCCTGTGATGATTGTTTCATCCCCGTTGCCCCGACGCGTCGGTGCGCGTACAGGGTTGGCCAACGGTAGCCGCGCAGCGCGGCGGCTCCCAGGCCGCTCACGTCACGTTGCGTCATGGCTGCAGGCCGGCAGGGGCGTTTTCCTACAGCGTCGAGCCGGCGCGAAGCCTTCCCACGCAGTCCGGGGCCGATTTCCCCTGGCACGGCGCCGCCGGGCGGGCTTTCCTCACCGCTCGCTCGTCTGCAGGAGATGGTCATGCTCGAGATCCGTCCGGCCCGGTTCGCGGATGCGCTGGCGCTGGCGCCGCTGTTGCGGTTCGAGGACGCGAGGGAGATTGTCGCCTGCTGGGGCCTCGGGGTCCGCGCGGGTCTGTTCTGCTGCCTGTTGAACAGCGACCGGGCCTACGCCGTGAGCGGGTCCGGCGTGATCCGGGCCCTGTGGGGGGTCACCGACGTCCTTCGGGACGACCTGCGTGTCGGCATGCCATGGCTGCTGGCCAGCGAGGCCTTCTTCGCGGACGGTCGCAGCCTGGTGCTGCAGAGCCGCGATTGGGTGCGGGCACTGCTGCTCGACTACGACGTGCTGGTCAACGCGACCGACGCCCGCAACCGCAGCCATCTTCGCTGGCTCGCCTGGTGCGGGTTCCGCTTGCTGCGAACTCGCCCCGGCGACGGCGCGCCCGGAGCCGGCGAAGGTAGGCCGCGGCTGGTGGAGTTCTACCTGGTCAACGAGCGGTGCCCGTCGCCGGCGCCCGCGTTGCGCGCCGCGTTGGCGAGCGCGGCCCCGGCGGCGCAGGCGCCGGCCCCCGAGGTGGCACGGCTGGCGGCCCTGGGAATTCGCTGCCTCGGCGGTTCCGGGGCCGATCTCGAGGCCGCGCTGCCGGAGCTGTTGGCCCTGCTCGCGCCCCAGGACCCGGGGTCCGCCATGGACGGGGCTGACGTGGCGGGGCGCTGGCGCGACGTGCTGCCGGAGCGTGCGCGGCGGGCCGCCCTGGGGTTGCTCGGAGAAGTGGCCGCCCGTCACGGCGCGACGGTCGCCACGACCACGGCCCTGCCGTCCCGCCGGTTCTGCGCCACCCTGCGTCGGCTGAACGAGCTTCGGCTGCTCGAGGCGCCCCGTGCCCCCGACAGCCTGCTGCTGCGCCGTGGGCCGTGGCGGGGGGACCGGCGCGCGCCGTGCGGCCCGCCGCCGGATCGCGGGGCGGTGCTGCCCGTGGATCATCTGGCCCGCCGCTACGTCCGGGAGCTGACGGGGACCGCCGGCGGCTCGAGGGTTCAGTGTTATCGGCTGCGCGCGGCGGCGCTGGGGATGACGGAGCGGGAACACCTGCATGCCCTGGGCTTCGACCGCCGGCAGCTCGAGCGCCTGGTGCACGACCATCACCTCGCCCTGTCGCTCCGCCTCGGCGGCCGGCTGGCCATGTCCGAGCTCGCGCGCCGCAGGAGCCAGCGGCTCGCGACGCCGCTCGACGATGCGGAGGCCAGAGCGCGGCTCGCCGGGGCGCTGAATGCGGAGTCGCCCCTGGGCCGGGCCCTGGGGGCGGTCATGGACCGCTGGGCGGTGGAGAGCACGGTCGGTGCCGTCACCTCCCTGTACCAGGCCGTGGAGCTCGCCAGCACCGTAGCCGATCGGATGGCCCTGCGGCTGCTGCCGGGGCTGCGCCTGGGGTCGCTGGTGAGCGGGTACGGCGAGCGCCACCGGCTGTTTCGCCTGCTGCGCGTCTGGCTGATCACGGCCGTGGCCGGCGACGACGACGCCCTCGCCCGCGCCCTGGCGCAGCAGGACGTGGTGGCGCTGCTGCTCGGCACCGCCTTCGAGGATGCGCTGCTCGGCGCCCGGGGCGGTGCCACGTGGGAAGAGCAGGTGGACGCGGTGTTGACGCGGTGTCTGGAACCGTTCGGTCCGGGGGCGGTAGTGGACGATGGCTACGTCCACTTGACCGAGCTGCTGATTCCGGCGGTGGCGCACCCGGCGACGCCGGCCGTGCAGCTCGGATCGGCAGTGGCCGTCTGGCTGATCGCGGCCGAGGGCGGACTGGCCGATGCAATCGGCCGGGTGAACCAGATCGTCGGCGCGGAGGCTCCGGGGCCGCGGCCGCGCCTGCGGCGCTTTCTGCGCCGGCTGGGCCGGGGCGCGCGCACGCCGGCGGTCCGGCGGCATCTGGGTCTGGAGGGCGATGACGGTGACCATGAGCTCCGCTTCATCGCCTGAGCGCCCGGCGGACGGCCAGGTGCTGCGCCGACACCTGCAACGGCTTCTGGGATCGTCCCACCCCGGTGTGGCGGAAGGGCTGCGCCGGCGGCCCGCCGAGGAGCCGACGGCAAGCCTGATCGAGTTCGCCGGGCGCCAGCCGGGGCTGACCCTGGCCCGGATGGGCAGCGTCGCCGAGCTCGCTGCCGTCACGCGGCGCGCGGTCTGCCTGGGACGAAACGGCGCGAGCGTGCTGGTGGAAATCGCGGACCACGGCGTGTGCCGAGTGGAGACGGGCCCGTCCGGAGAGGCGGCGCAGGTGGACGCCCGGTCGCTGGCGGCCTTGTTCCCGTGCCGTGCCCTCTATCCCGATGGGCGCCGACATCCCGTTCAGTCGGGCCGGGACGGCGCCGACTTTGCGGTCACCGTCTACCTGAGGCTGTTCGGACAGCTTTTGGCGCTGGCCATGCCCATCGCCATGATGCTGGTGGTGGACAAAGTGGTGGGCAACGGCGCGCACAACACCCTGCTCGTGCTGGTGGGCGGGGTGGCGCTGCTCACCGGGTTTCAGTACCTGTTCTCGGCGGCGGCCATCGTGCACACGACCCGCCAGGGCGAGGCGGCGGCGCTGCCCCTGCGAAGCCGCGTCTACCGCGAAGCGGCAGGCTCTGCGGCGGCCGCGGGGCTGGCGAGTGCCGGCTGGGATGCCGTCGCCGGATGTGCGGAGACGGCGCGGTTCGCCCTGGAGACCCGGCCCCAGGCCGTGGCCGATCTGCTCTATGGATTGCTGCTCGGGTTGCTGATGTTTGCGTTCAGTCCGCTGCTGCTCGGTGTGTCTCTGGCCTTCGTGCCCCTGTACGTGGGGCTCAGCGTCTGGAGTGCCCGGTGCTGCGAGCGCCACGAGGCGGTGCTCGGCGGATTGCGCGGCCGGCTGGCCGCGGCCTGGTTCGAAAGCACGTCCGCCGCTGAGATGCTGCGCGGCCTGGATCTGGCGGAGCGCTTCGCCGCCCGCTGGGAGGCGTTGGACGTCCGCCGGGCGGGTGCCCACTACCGGCTGTTGCTGTGGCAACGGCTGTCCGCTCAGGCCGTGGAGCTGCTGCAGAGGTTGTCAATCATCACCATCATGCTGGTGGGCGTCTCCGCCGTCATGACCGGCGCCATGACCCTGGGCCAGTACATCGCCTTCAACCTGCTGTCCATGCAGTTCACCCAACCGCTGCTGAGGCTCGCGGGCTTGCCGCGGGCCTGGGCGGACCACCGGCGTCAGCGGGCCGGCCGCGAGACCCTGCTGCACGCGTTGGCGTCCGCCGCCTGGCCGCAGGCGGCGGGCGCCCCTGTCGCGGACGAGGCGCCAGTGCTGCTCCAGGCACGAGGTCTTCGGCCGACGGCAGACGGTGAGCCGCGCCGGACGTTCGACTTCAGCGCGGGTGGCGGCACGTGGCTGGGGGTCACCGGACCCTCCGGCTGTGGCAAGACGACGCTGCTCCGCACCCTGGCGGGGCTGCGGCGTCCGGTTGCCGGGGCGGTGCTGTTGAACGGCGTGGAGGCGGGGCGCTGCGACTGGGCGAGCTGGTCGCGGCAGGTGCGGCTGGTGGGACAGGAACCGGTGATCTTCTCCGACACCATCGCCGGCAACATCGAGCTGGGCGATCCCGGCGCGTCGCCGCCGCAGATTCTGACGGTGGCGCTGGTGTGCGGCCTGGAACCGCTGCTGCAACGCCTGCCCGAGCACCTGAACACCCGGGTGGGGGCCGGCGGGTGGGCGCTGTCCGGCGGCGAGCGGCAACGGGTGGCCCTGGCTCGGGCCATTCTCTCCCGGCCCCGGCTGTTGCTGCTAGACGAGGCCACGGCCGCCCTGGACGTGGCCGCGGAGGCGGCTCTGCTGCGGCGCCTGCGGCAGTTTCTCCCGGATGCGGCGGTAGTGGTCGTCTCCCACCGGAGCACGTCTCTGGCCCGGTGCGACCGCACCCTCGCCCTGGCGCCACCCGCGGGTGCGGTTGCGGACGGGCCGGCGGCGCGAGCCGGATGAGCGCTGTTGCAGGCAGCGACGGGGCCCTGCCTCGCTATCTGTCGGCGACCCGGGCGGCGGGGTTGGGCGGGGGGCTGCTGCTGACCATGGCGCTTTGGGCGGCGGCCACCGACGTGGAGGTGGTGGTCACGGCGCCCGCGGCAGCGCGGCCCGATGTGGGGGTGGCCGAGCTTCGGGCACCGGTGGCCGGCCACGTGGCCGAGGTGCTGGGTGAGGAGGGCGCCGTGCTGCCAGCGGGGGCCGCGGTGGTGGTTCTGGAATCCGGCGTGGCCCGAGCCCGCTGGCGCAGCGCGCGCAGAGCCCTGCTGACCCAGCGGCAGCGGCTCCGGGATTTGCGGGCGGCCGCGAAGCTGCTGGAGTCGGGAGGGGCCGCACCACCCGAGCTGGGAACGGAAGTACGGGTGCGACTGGCGGCTCACCGCAGCCGGCTCGCCCGGATCGATGCCGAGCACCGTGCGCTGGAGGTCGAGCAGCGGGCGTTGCGGCGGCGCGCGGCGGACCTGCGCGGCCTGCTGGCCATTCGCGAGGAGCGCCACCTGGCAGCCCGGCTGGCGCACCAGCGGGACGCGGTGAGCCGCTTCGAGCTGCTGGCGGCCCGGCGGGATCTGGTAGCCCAGCGGGTGGAGCTCGACGCCGCGGCAGATCGAGCCGAGGCGCTGGGGCCGCGCATCCGCGGCCTGCGGACCGAGCGGGAGGCGCTGGAATGGAGCGAGCGCCAGGCGCTGGCGGAGGCGATATCGGCTCTGGTGGTGGAGATCGCCGAACGCGAGGCCGCTGCTGGCGAGGCGGCGGAACGGCTGCGGCTGGGGCGGATCGCCACTTCCATGGCGGGGGTGCTGGATCGCCTGTCAGTGGCCGTGGGCGATTTCGTCGCCGAAGGCGAATCGCTGGGCGTGATTGTTCCCCGGAGTCCGCCATTGCTGTTCGAGACGCGGGTGCCGCCGCGGCAGGTGGCGTTTCTGCGGCCGGGGCAGAGGTGCCGGATCAAGCTGGACGCATTGCCCTTCGCCCGCTACGGCGCAATCGATTGCACCGTGGAGCTGCTCGGCGAGGACGTGGTGACGGACGACCAGAGCGTCGCGTACTACCGGGTCAAGGTCCGGCCTGCGGCCCGGGTGATCCACGTCCAGGGGCAGGCGGTACGCTTGCAGCCGGGTACGACGGGGTGGGTGGACATCATCACCGGCCGGCGCAGCGTCCTCGGCTTCGTCACCGAGCCCCTGCGACGGTTCGCCATGGAGTCCTTGCGCGAGCGGTGAGCTTCAGGAGTCGACGCCGCTCCCCTGCGCCGGGCAGGGGTGCTTCGGGTCCCGGGTATCACAGACTCGAATGCCTCTGAAATAGGCGGACCACTCCGCCATGGCCTGAGCCGAAAATGGCGGGTGGTCTTCCGCCGCCGCCGGCCCCAGGCGGCGCCGGGTGATGACGTAGAACTGCTCCTTCCCCTGAATGGCTTTGGCCATCACCACCTGGCCCTGGGGCGCGTCCTTGAACTCGTTGCAGATCAGCAGCCGCACCGAGGTGGGGTAGCCGTTCTCCAGCCCCGAGGCGATGTTGGTATCCGCGAAGGACTTGCAGCGCTTCGCCAGGTCCTGGCTCACGCCCAGCACGAAGTCGATGGGGTCCGGCAACGGCCGCCCGGGCTGAGCCTCGAAGGTCACCCGCTCCACGGTGCCGTCGTCCTCGGTGGCTGGGCCGTACTCCGCCATGCGCAGAGCCGCGGTGGCCAGTGCTCCGGTCTCGACCCAACCGCCGGGCGGGCTGGCCAACAGCAGCTCACCTTCCTGGGGCGGGCGGGGACTGGCGGTGCCCGGGGCGACGGCGTCCGCCGTCACGTCACCGCCCGCGGGGGAGCGGCTGGCGGAGTCGGCGCAGCCCGCGACGGCAGCGGCGAGCAGCAGGAGCCATCCGGTTTTCCAGGGGCGCGCGGCGCGTCGGCGCTCTGCAGTTGACTCGAGCGGCACGGTCAATGAATGGCCACAGGGTTGATGACGGCCTGCACCGAGCCGACGAAGCGCGGCTGGCCCAGCACGAACAGGAACTCGTGCACGCCGTCGGCGGCCAGTGCCCGGGTATCCATGTTCTCCAGAATGTACACGCCGTTCTTGGCCAGCAGCTCCGGATGCACCGGGAACAGCGTCTCCGGATCCTCCGAAGGCAGCACCTCCAGCGCCCAGCTGTCCGAGCCCACCGCCACCACGCCGAGCCCGGCCAGGTAGCGGGCGCCTTCCACGCCGAGCCCGGGCTCGCCCGCCATGAACCGCTCCTTGTCCGTGTCCGCCACGTTCAGCCAGCCGGTGTGCAGCAGGACCACGTCCCCCGGCTCGATGGTCGTGCCCTGGGCGCGGGCCACGGCCTCGAGCTCGCTGCGATTGAAGGCGGTGCCGGCGGGTACCACCGCCTCCCGCCGGTGGGCGGCCATGTCCAGCAGCACTCCGCGGGTGACGATGGGGGGCAGCTCGTGCACCGAGAGCCGGGTCAGCCCCCGTGGGGTGATGAAATCGCCGGCGTGGATGCCGTTGTAGTAACGGTGGTCGATGCCCATGTGGCCGAGGCCGTCGATCTGGCTGCCGATGCCCATCCAGGTGTAGAGCAGGTCGTCGTTGCCGGTGGCGCGATTGCTGCCGCCCGGCGTTCCGGTACCGTCGTCGAGCTGTAGCACGGTCAGGGCGTACTGCCGCGGCGGGTAGGCCGGCGACTCCGGCCCGGTGGGTACCCCCAGTGCGTAGGTCTTGCCGGACTTCACCAGCCGCGCCGCCTGGAGCACTTTCTCTGGCGACAGGTTGTTGATGGCGCCCAAGGTGTCGTCGGCGCCGTAGCGGGACGGGTACCATTCTTCGGCGGCGGCGCCCGGGGCGGCGCTGGCAGCGGCCATTGCCAGCACCACCGGGGCCATGACGTTGGACCAGACTCGCATGACGTTCCCCTCCTCCTCGTCCCGCGCGGTCAGGCGTCCCCGGTGCCTCCGGGTGCCTGCAGGCGTTCCGGCAGCAGCCGGTAGATGTTGCCGAAGCTGCCGTTGCTCATGATCACGATGTGGCGCTTCTTGCGCGGCAGACGCACCAGCGCGTCCGTCAGCCGGTCCAGGTTATCGAACTGCTGAGCGGGAATCACGCTGTTCTGCACCACCTCCGAAAGGTCCCACCTGATGTTGTCGCCGCGGAACCAGAACACCTGGTCGGCGGCGGCGCAGCAGGTGGTGAGATCCTGACGCAGCGTGCCCAGAGACATGGTGTGTGAGCGGGGCTCCACCACGGCCACGATCTCCTCGCTCCCCACCCGGCGACGCAGTCCCTGCAGGGTGGTGCGGATCGCGGTGGGGTGGTGCGCGAAGTCGTCGTAGATGCGCACGTCGCCGATCTCGGCGATCAGGTCGAGGCGGCGGGTCACCCCTTCGAAGCCGCAGAGGGCCTCCACCGCCACCTCCGGCGCCACCCCCGCATGGCGGGCGGCGGCCACCGCGGCGAGGGCGTTGCTGACGTTGTGCTCGCCGAGCAGCGACCAGCGCACGGTGCCCAGGGAGGCGTCGTCCAAACACACCTGAAACTCGCTGCCGTCCGCGGAGGTGTCGCGGGCGTGCCAGCGCTGGCCGGTGTCCCGCTCGTGAGGCCGGGCCCGCATCGGCCGTTCGCCGAAGCGCTCGATGGGGGTCCAGCACCCCTGGGCCAGAACTTCGCTGACCGCGTCGTCGTTGCTGGGCGCCACCACCAGCCCGCCTCCCGGCACGGTGCGCAGCAGATGGTGGAACTGGGTCTGAATGGCGGCCAGATCCGGAAAGATGTCGGCGTGGTCGTGCTCGAGGTTGTTGATGATCAGGGTGCGCGGGCGGTAGTGGACGAACTTGGAGCGGCGATCGAAGTAGGAGGTGTCGTATTCGTCCGCTTCCACGACGAAGAACCGGCCGCCGCCCAGCCGGGCCGAGCGCTCGAAGTTCTTGGGCACGCCGCCGATGAGGTACCCCGGCTCGAGCCCCGCGTGCTCGAGGATCCAGGCCAGCATGCTCGCGGTGGTGGTCTTGCCGTGGGTGCCGGAGGCGGCCAGCACCCAGCGCCCGGGCATGACCCAGGAGCCCAGCCACTCGGCGCCGGACGTGTAACGGAGGCCCTGTTCCAGCACGTACTCCACCCCCGGATGGCCGCGGGGAAGACCGGCGTTGCCGATCACCACCAGATCCGGCTGCGGGTCCAGCTGAGCCGGGTCGAAGCCTTCGAAGATCTCGATGTCGGCCGCGGCGAGCTGCTCGCTCATGGGCGGGTACAGGGCCTTGTCCGAGCCGGAGACCCGGTATCCGAGCTCCCGGGCGAGCTGGGCCAGGCTGCCCATGAGGGTGCCGCCGATGCCGAGGAAGTAGATGTGCTGCGTCATTGAGCGGTTCCGGCTGTGGTCGATCTCAGGCACCGACCGCGATCTGACTGACGGCCACGCTGAGCAGGGAGATGGCCATGGCCACCCCGATGCCCATGGCCAGCTGCACCCCGAGCGCCCGCTGCATGATGAAGCCTTCCACCGCCACCGACCAGATCAGAAACATGAGAAAGGCGAGGCTGGTGGCCACCTCACCCAGCATCAGGCTGATGGGCAGCACCAGGGCGAAGCAGGCGGTGATGATGAGGTCGCAGCCGAACCAGGCGGTGACCGTGGCGACGAAGCGGCCGGTGACGTTGCGCAGCGCCAGCGCCAGAAGCACCAGCAGAGCGACGACGGTCTGGCCGACGATGATGCTGGTGAGGGCATCGAGGAGGGCGACGTCGCTGTCGAACCCCAGGGAAACGAGCAGGCTGCCGATGACGTTGACGACGATCACCAGCGCGACGAAGGCGCCCTGTGTCGGCACGTATGCGGGGCTTTGACGCAGCAGGCAGATCTGCCAGAACAGCTCGATGATGGGTTTCATGCCGGGAATTGCGCAGTCACCGGGAAATTCTCGCACAAAACGTGCCCATCGCGGACAATGCGCGGTCTCACCGACAACCCGACTCGCCCTAGCTCGAGACACAAAGGAGTGGTCATGGCGAAACCCAACGCTTTCTATGCTCAGTCCGGTGGCGTCACCGCCGTCATCAACGCCAGCGCGTGCGGCGTGATCGAGACCGCGCGCCAGCATCGATCGCAGATCGGCAAAGTGTTCGCCGGCAGGAACGGCATTCTGGGGGCGCTCACCGAGGAGCTCATCGACACGAGCAAGGAAAGCCGCAAGGCCATTGCGGCCCTGCGCAGCACCCCGGGTGGGGCGTTCGGCTCGTGCCGCTACAAGCTGAAGAGCCTCCAGGAAAACCGGCGCGAGTACGAGCGGCTGATCGAAGTATTTCGCGCCTACGACATACGTTACTTCTTCTACAACGGTGGCGGCGACTCCCAGGACACCGCGCACAAAGTGTCCCAGCTCTCCACAGCCATGGACTTTCCCATTACCTGCATCGGCATTCCCAAGACGGTGGACAACGACCTGCCGCTCACCGACTGCTGCCCCGGATTCGGCTCGGTGGCCAAGTACGTGGCCGTGGCCACCCGCGAGGCGGCGCTGGACGTGAAGTCCATGTGCGAGACGTCGACGAAGGTGTTCGTGCTCGAGGTGATGGGCCGCCACGCCGGCTGGATCGCGGCCGCGGCCGGGCTGGCGCAGGAGAAGCCGGGCGACCCCCCCCACGTGATCCTGCTGCCCGAGGTGCCCTTCGACAGGGAGCGCTTTCTCGCCAAGGTGGACGCCACGGTTCGCCGGGAAGGCTATTGCGTGGTGGTGGTGTCTGAAGGCGCCCACTACGCCGACGGCACGTTTCTGGCCGACGCCGGCAGCAAGGACGCGTTCGGCCACACCCAGCTCGGGGGGGTGGCACCGTTCATCGCCGGCATGGTGCGGGAGGCGCTGGGCTACAAGTACCACTGGGCCGTGGCCGACTATCTGCAGCGCGCCGCGCGTCACATCGCCTCCGCCACGGACGTGGCTCAAGCCTATGCCGTGGGCAAGGCGGCCGTGGAGCTGGCGCTCGCCGGCCGCAACGCAGTGATGCCCATCATCGTGCGCAAGAGCGACAAACCCTACCGCTGGGAGATCGGCGAGGCGCCGTTGGCGAAGGTGGCCAACGTGGAGCGCAGGATGCCGCGGAGCTTCATTTCCCGGGACGGCTTCGGCATCACCGCCGCCGCTCGGCGATACCTGGCGCCGCTCATCGAGGGAGAGGACTACCCCCCGTACCAGAACGGGCTGCCCCGGTACGTGGAGCTCGAGAACGAGATGGTGAAGAAGAAGCTGGATCCCTTCACCATCTGAGGGCGGCCGGCTCGGCGCATCGCACCACCAGCGTCCGGCTCACCACCGAGCCGGACGTCGACCAGTCCCGGGTGCCGATGCCGGAGCTGCCTTCGTTGCTCACCTGGGAAACGATCTCGAAGCCCGCGGAACCGCAGGCAGCCACCGCGCGCGCGTGGCAGCGGGACCAGTCGTGATAGCCTCCGGGGCAGTCCACGCTGAGGGTGCCGTCGTCGTTCGCGCGGATCATGGGTTTGCCGGCGCAACCTGCGGCGAGGAGAGCGACGGCGCAAACGACCAAGCCGACGAGCGGTCGGCGGGGAGGCATCCGGGCGCCGGCGATCAGCGGCCGACCATCAGCGCGAGGATCGCCGCCGCAGCGCAGCGGGCGACCCCGTGGCGATAGCCGATCGCTGACCGCCGTCCACTCACACCAGCAGCGGCGCGATGACCAGGCTCACGATGGCCATCACGTTGATGAGGATGTTCATGCTGGGTCCGGACGTATCCTTGAACGGGTCGCCCACGGTGTCGCCCACCACGGCCGCGGCGTGAACCGGCGACCCCTTGCCGCCCAGATGGCCCTTCTCGACGTACTTCTTGGCGTTGTCCCAGGCGCCGCCGGCGTTGGCCATGGTCAGCGCCAGCAGCACGCAACCGAGGAGCCCCCCGCCCAGGGT
>JAWLGU010000030.1:0-5550 GCA_041690675.1 Pseudomonadales bacterium
GCATCGCTGCTGCGCTCGCTGCGCGACGAGCGCCGCCAGGCGGAGCTGCGGGAAGCCATCCTCCGGGCGGAGCTGGAGCGGCTACTGGAAGAGCGCCGGCAGGCGGCTGAACCCGAGGCGGACGGCGACGTCACCGGCGCGTCGCCTGCCAGGCAGTGAGCCGGGTGCCCTCTACACCGTGGATCTGCGCCACGCCGCCCATGGTCTGCCCCGCCATGCGGCCGCTGAACGCGTAGCCGTAGCGGCCGTCGCCGGCGCGGAAGGCGATGCGCTCTCCACGCAGCACGGTCTGCATCACGTGCAGGGTCTCGTCACCCCGGTGCAGGTTTGCCTCGAACGTCTGGAAGTGCTGGGTCACTTCCAGAGTGAGGCGGCGCCCCTCCAACGTCAGCGACCAGCGTCCGTGGATGCGGGCGGGCACGATCCACAGCAGAATGCCGCCGCTGGAGCGCGCCTCCACGTGGCGGTCGGGCTGCCAGTCGTCCATGTCGAAGCTGTTGGAGACCACCCGGGTGCCGGGCCGCAGCTCCGAGAGCAGCTTGGGCCGCAGGCGCAGGTTCGCCTCGGGCATTAGGTAGAGGGTGACCACCGAGGCCTGGCTGAGATCGGCCTCGAAGATGTCGCCGTGGCGGAACGCCGTCAGATCGTCCACCTCCGCACGCCGGGCGTTGCGGCGGGCGGTTTCCACCAGTTCGCCGTCGAGCTCCACCCCGTGTCCCATGGCGCCGCGCAGCGCGGCGGTGATGACGATGCGGCCGTCCCCCGAGCCGAGGTCGATCAGGTAGTCGCCCGGCCCCACGTCCGCCAGCTCTAGCATCCGGTCCACGTCTTCCCGAGGCGTTGGGACATAAGGAGCGACGAGCTCGGTCCCGGCGGCCATCGCCGGCAGCAGAACGGCCGCGATGCAGGAGAGGAGTCGGCGTGTGTGGCGTGGCCTGGTGGTCACGGGCGGCCTTGTTGACGACCCGCTCCACTATACCGGATCGTGCGCCCACGTTGCCCCCGGACGGCCGAACCGCCATCATCCGCGCCATGAAACCATTGCGAATCATCAGTCTGCTGGCCTTCGGTGCGGCAGCGACGGTGGCGTGCCAGCAGCTGGGGAGCTCCATGCAGTATCCTGAGACGAGGGTCGTCGACCAGGTGGACGACTACCACGGCACTCCAGTGGCGGATCCCTACCGTTGGCTCGAGCAGGACGTGCGCGAGTCGCCGGAGGTGGCGGACTGGGTGGAGCGGCAGAACGCCCTCACCTTCGACTATCTGGCGAAGCTGCCACAGCGGGAAGCCATCGAGACCCGGCTCACGGCCCTGTGGAACTACGAGCGGTACAGCGTGCCGGTGCGCAGGGGCGGCCGCTACTTCTTCCTGCGCAACGACGGGCTGCAGAACCAGGCGGTGCTCTACGTGCAGGCCGACCTGCAGGCGGAGCCCGAGGTGCTGATCGACCCCAACGCCTGGGCCGAGGACGGCACGGTGGCTCTGGCGGACGTCGAGCCGAGCCCCGATGGCCGCTTCGTGGCCTACCTGGTGCAGGATGGCGGCTCCGACTGGCGCACGGCGCGGGTGCTGGATCTGGCCAACCGCCAGCTTCTGCCCGACACCCTGGAGTGGCTGAAGTTCACCGGCATCTCCTGGCTGCCCGATGGCAGTGGCTTCTATTACAGCCGCTATCCCGCCCCCGACGCCGAAACGAAATTCACCGGCCTGAACACCCATCAGGCGGTGTGGTTCCATCGGATCGGCACGCCGCAGACCCAGGACGTTCAGGTGTACGCACGGCCGGATTTCCCCGAGTGGGGCTTCGACGCCGAGGTGTCCCACGACGGCCGGCATCTCGTGATCGGCGTGTGGAAAGGCACCGACGACCGCAACCAGGTGGTGTACCAGAACCTGAGGACTGCGGCCGAGCCGGTAATGCTGGTGGAAGGATTCGAGGCGGGTTACAGCTTCGTCGGCAGCCAGGGCACGGAGCTCTTCTTCCGAACCAACGCCGACGCCGCCAATGGCCGGCTGGTGGCCATCGACGTGGCGCCCCTGGAGTCGCCGGGCGCTGCAGTAGCAGCGCTGCGGGAGGTGGTCCCCGAGGCGCCGCGGGTGCTGGAGAGCGTGAGCCTGATCGGCGGCCACTTCGTCGCCCGCTACCTCGAGGACGCACGCTCCGCGGTCACTGTTCACGACCTGACTGGAACTCCCGTCCGCGAGGTGTCGCTGCCCGGCATCGGCACCGCCAGCGGCTTCACCGGGGAGCCGGACGACCCGGAGACCTTCTTCGCCTTCGAGAGCTTCAACGACCCCGGCGCGATCTGGCGCTACGACGTGGCCAGCGGCGAGCGCCAGGTGTTCCGTCAGGTACGGGTCGACTTCGAGCCGTCCGACTACGTGGTGAAGCAGGTGTTCTACCGCTCGAAGGACGGCACCCGGGTGCCCATGTTCATCACCCATCGCAAGGACGTGCAGCCGGACGGCGCCCGCCCCACGCTGCTCTACGGCTACGGCGGCTTCAACATCTCCCTCACGCCGGCCTTCTCGCCGAGCCGGCTGGCCTGGATGGAATTGGGCGGCGTGTATGCGGTCGCCAATTTGCGCGGCGGCGGTGAGTACGGCGAGGCCTGGCACGCGGCGGGGACGAAGCTCGACAAGCAGAACGTCTTCGACGACTTCATCGCCGCGGCGGAGTACCTCGTTGCCCGGGACTACGCCAAGCCCGAAACCCTGGGGATCTTCGGCGGTTCCAACGGCGGCCTGCTCATCGGCGCGGTGACGAACCAGCGTCCCGACCTGTTCGGCGCGGCCGTGCCCGCGGTGGGGGTGATGGACATGCTGCGTTTCCACCGCTTCACCGCCGGGCGCTTCTGGACCGACGACTACGGTTCCGCCGACGATCCGGACGAGTTTCGGGCGCTCTACGCGTACTCGCCTTACCACAACGTCCGCGGCGGCGTGTGCTATCCGCCGGTCATGGCCACCACCGCCGACACTGACGACCGGGTGATTCCGGGGCACAGCTTCAAGTACGTGGCCCGCCTGCAGGCGGGCCAGGGCTGCGACAACCCGGTGCTGATCCGCATCGAGACCCGCGCCGGCCACGGCGCCGGGACGCCCACGGAAAAGCTCATCGAGGAGTACGCGGATCGCTGGGCGTTCCTCATGGCGAATCTGCAGACCGGCTGACGCCCACTACCGTTCGGCGATCGCGACCGCCTGCTCCGCGACGTCGTCCATCAGCTCGGCTGAATCGCCACGACTGGCCTGCATGGACGCCCCGTCGAGGAGTGCGGTGATGATGCGGGCGCGGCGCCGGTACTCCCGCCGCGGCAGTCCCGGCCGCAGACGCTCAACCAGCGCCGCGAGCTCGCCGTAGAATTGCTCGTAGACGTCCCGGTACAGTGCCCGAAAGGCTGGCACGTGCAGGGCGAGAAAGCCGAGCAGCGCCAGGATCTTGCCGCTTTCGCCGCGCCACTTGCGGCCCAGCAGTCTCACCACCAGCACCAGTTCCTCACGCGGGGCGGCTCGGTCCGAGCGCGCCCCCCGAAGGTCCTGCAGGTCGCTGTCGGCCTCACGCCGCAGCACCGCCTCGAGCAGCGCCTCGCGGGTGGGGAAGTAGTACTGCAGGTTGCCGAGCTTCATTCCGGCCCGGCTGGCCAACGTGCGCAGGATCAGGGCGTCGTAACCCTCCTCGATCAGCAGACGGCGGGCGGCATCGAGGATCCGCTCCCGTGCAGCTTCGCCTTTGGGGCTGCGTGCGGGCGTGGCCAGGGAAGACCGCGTGGTGTGGGCTCCGGACATGATCTGGTGTTAGTTCGTTGACCTAAATATGTCGATGACCTATAGTTGCCGAGCGCTGCCGAGGCGCGCTTGGAGACGAAGCATGACACAGACGCTGCCGGAAGCGGACGCTGCCTTCCTCGCGCAGCACCGCCTGGGTGCGCTGATTACGCTCACCCGCCGGGGCCGGCCCATCGGGGTCCCGGTGTGGTACGAATGGACGGGTGAGGTGGTGCGGATGTTCTCCGCCAAGGATGCACCCAAGGTCGAACGACTGCGCAACGATCCGTATGCGTCGCTGCTGGTGACCAACACGGTCGGGGAACCGGAGCAGTGGATCGCGTTCGACGGTGAGGTGGCGCTGTCCGACCACGGCGGCGTCGAGCTGGCCGGCCGGCTGGCGCCCAGATACTGGGACATGGCCGATCCCGCGCGGGTGAAGACCCTCGAGCTCTGGGGCGCCCACCCGGAGGCGTTCTACCTGCTGACGCTCCGCCCCGAGCGGATCCGGAGCGGACGATGAGCCCGGCTCGGATCGTCGATGCCGGTCCAACCGCCGCGAGTGATGCGGCGGATCTCGTCTTTCAGACCGATCCGGGGGTGTGGAACTACCTGTTCCGCGCGGACCGCAGCGCTTTTCACCGATTCGCCACCGGCCTTTGGATCCGGCCGGGCAACAGCTTCTCTCACAGCGAGGCCGTGGCTGTGGTCGAGGGCGGGCGGCTGCTCGCGCTGGAGATGGGGTACCGGGGCGATCGCGAGCCCCTGCTGCGGCGGGCCATGCGCGACGCGGTCATGGGCTTCATGCCCCGAGCCGACCTCGAGCCGCTGCTCGATCAGGCGGAGGACATCGACTATCTGACGCCGTACATTCCCGAGGACGGCTACTACGTGCACTTTCTGTCGGTGACACCACAGCGACAGGGGCACGGCCTCGGGCGCCGTTTGCTGGCCAACGTCGTTCGCCGGGCCGAGCGCCTGGAATGCTCCTCCGTGCACCTGGACGTCTATCGCGACAACCCGGCGGTGGCCCTGTATGCCGCCAACGGGTTCAGGATTGCGCTGGAGACCCGGTTTCCGCGAAAGGTCGGGCTGCCCCCGCACTACCGCATGATCCGGGAGCTCGCGTGAGTCGGGGGCTGTACCGGGTGCTGAACCCGCTCGTGTCACGGCTGCTCGTCTCGCCGCTGCACCGGCTGTTGAGCGGCAATACCCTGCTGCTGCATTACCGCGGGCGTCGAAGCGGGAGAGAGCTCACGACCCCCGTGAGCTACCACCTCGACGACGGTGTCGCCCACTGCTTCGCCGACCGGCACCATCACTGGTGGCGCAATCTGGCTCCCACGCAACCCATCGAGGTGACGCTGGGGGGAAGGCGTCGTGCCGCGACCGCGGAGGTCTACACCGAGGGTGATGTCGCGTCGCGGCGAGCTCTGGAAGCATTTCTCACCGCCGTGCCCAGGGACGCCCGCCACGCCGGCGTCCGGCTCGACCCGCGGGGGCGGCCCCGGGCGGAGGACGTGGCGGGCGCCGTACCTCGGCTGGTGCACGTGCTCATCCGCGTCGACGCCTAGCAGGGATCGAGGCGGCGCCGGTCACCCCGGTGGAGCCGCCGCGGGAGACCCGGACTAACCGCCCGTCTCCGGCTGCTCGTCCTCCTTCGGCGGCGGCTTCAGCAGATCCCGCAGGCCGCGGCGCAACAGATCCCGGGGGGAGGTCTCCTCTTGCGGGGTGGGCTCGCCGACGGGCTCGCCAGCCGGCTCGCCGACCGGCTCGCCGGCC
>JAWLGU010000030.1:5650-46123 GCA_041690675.1 Pseudomonadales bacterium
CCGGCTCGCCGGCCTGGTCGGGAGCGGCCTCGCCCTCCGGCTCGGTCTCGCCGCGTCGCTTCAGCAACGCGTCCAGGGCGCGCTGCTCCAGCGACTGCCGCAGGGTGGTGGTGAGCAGCCCTTCGAGATCCACGCCCACCTTGGGTGAGCGAATCGGTCCGGTGACCGTGAGAGGAACCGTCAGCCCCGCCAGCTCCGCGAGACGCCCGCCGGCCTCTTCCAGCACCTGGGCGTTCAGCTCGTAATCCAGGACCAGCTCCATCAGGTTGAGACCCCCTTCGCCGGCCACCGTCATGAACGGCGTGGCGAGGTTCAGCGCATCGCTCTGCAGCACGCCGTCGACGAGGCGGCCGCGCAGACTCATCTCGCGGATGGGGGTCTCCGCGGCCTCCGGCTCGTCGGGTGCCGTCTGGCGGCGCAGCAGTGCCAGGGCGCGCTCGAGCTGGTATCGCAGGTCGGTGCCCCGGTACACGCCGTCGCTCAGATCCAGGGTGAGGTCGCCCGCCATGGCGCGCAGCAGATCGGCGGGGGTGTTGCCGGTGCCGGTGCCCTCGAGGTCGAAGGACAGCGAGCCGGCCAGCAGGTCCGAGCCGAAGAAGCTCTGCATGATCTCCTCGGCACGGACGTCGGAAACCTGCTGGTCCAGCGAGACGGCAGCCTGGGGTCCGGTGGCGTCCACGGCGAGGGTGCCCTGGTACTGCCCGCCGTAGAGACCGGCACGCATGGGCGCGAGCCGCAGCACCCCGTCGCCGGCAGTTACTTCGGTCTGAACGTCCTGCAGGGTCATGTTCAGCACCACCAGCTCGCCCGCCGCGAGCTGTCCCTGAAGGTCGAGGCCGCGAACCAGCTCCACGGGAATTTCCGCCGCCTCGGCCTCCGCTGCCTCCGCGTCCTCCTCCGCCGCCGCCAGATAGGCGTCCACGTTCAGGCGATCCACGGCCAGGTCGAAGCGGGTGGCCAGGGTATCGAAGTCCACCACCCGCAGGCTGCCGGTGAGCTCACTGCCATCGAGCCGCCAGCGCAGATCCGAGAGTGCCAGAGCCGCGGGCTCGAGACGCCAGCGGGCACTCCCGGAGAGCTCGTTGAGCACGTCCGGGTCGGCGGTCTCCATGGGCGACTCCAGGGCGGCCAGCAGGGCCCGGGGGGAGAGGGCTTCGACCGTCACCGTGCCGGCCAGATGCGGGTCGTCGCCGGCCACCGGGCCCGCCCCGGCGAGCTCGAAGGAGCCGTTCAGCCCCTGGCCCGCCAGCCGCACCGCGGCGTTGCCGTCGCCACTTTCCAGGCCCAGGGTCACGTCGTCGAGATCGGCCCCGCCGAGGCGCAGGGCCCGCGCCCGCAGGGTGCCGTTCACCCGGACGTCCGCCAGCGTCTCCAGGGGCACCGTGGTGGGCTCAGCCGGCGACGCGGGCTGGCCCTGCTCGCCCTCCGGCGGCAGGTAGCGGTCCAGGTCCATCCGGTCCACTTCCAGGTCGAAGCGCACGGCGGGGGTATCCGGATTCGCGAGCGCCAGCGAGCCGGTGAGCCGGGTGTCGTCCAGCTCCACGTTCAGGTCGTCCACCGTGAACGTGTCGCCCCGCAAGGTCCATCGGCCGGTGCCCGCCAGGCTGGTGAGTGCGGTTTCGTCTGCCGGCTGGAAGGGCGCGTCCGAGAGGGCCGCCAGCAGTTCCCGGGGCGACAGCTGGCGCAGCGTCACCTGCCCGGCGAGACGATCTTCCGTCGTGCCGAGGCGTCCATCGGCGGTGAGCTCGATCCGCGCCTCGTCCGCTTCCAGATTGGCGTTCAGCGAGTCCACGGCGAGTGTCATGGTCTCGTCCAGGTTCGCCTCCAGGCGCTGAGCGGCCGCCGTGGCGTTCAGCCGCTGCAGCGGGATGGGCGGGCCGCCGAGCTCCGCCTCGACCACCGGACTCTCCAGGATCGCACGCTGCTCCTGGAGCGCGATCCGCGACTCGAGATTCAGCTGCGCAACGAGCCCCGTGACGTCGTCAGTCACCGTCGCGGCGCCCTGCAGCGGGAAGGCGGCCACCTCCGCGCCCCGCGGGCCCGGTCGGTAGCCGATGGAGCCGGTGCGCAGCTCGGCCCCGGTGACGGTATAGGAGGTGCCGGCCGCCAGGTCCCGGTAGGCGATGCGGCCGTCGCTGAGGGCGAAGCTGTCGATGGTCAGCGACTCGAACGTCGTGCCGGTGCCGTCCTCTGGCTCGGCGGACGCCTCGGCGGGCGCCTCGGCGGTGGATTCCAGCTCCCAGTTCACCCGGCCGTCCTCGAGCCGCAGCAGGCGGACGTCCGCCCCTTCGAGGGTGATGGCGTCGATCTGCACTTCCTGGCGCAGCAGCAGCGGCCACAGCGCCAGGCGGAGCGAGGCCGACCGCACCGCCACGAACTCGTCGTCGGGGAACCCCGGGGGATTGCCGAGCCGTGCGGGGCCCAGGGCGACGCTGCAGCAGGGCAGCACGTCCAGGCCGAGCTCGCCTTCGAGGGCGAAGCTGCGGCCGGTGCGGGCCTCGGCGGCGTCGACGATGTAGGCGCGGTAGTCCTCCGGATCAAAGATCACCGTCACCGTAATCACCAGAGCGGCGAACACCACCGCCACGACCACCGCCAGGCCGACCAGTACCTTGGCCGTTGTGCTCATGCGGCGAACCATACCACGGCGGCGGCGGGGGCTCCCGGGCAGATGGCAATCGCTGCCACGGCCGCGGCGGCTGTGGCACCATGCCGGTGGACGTCGTTTCAGGAGCGCCAGTACGTGAACCTTCACTCACGCGACACGCCGCTGGCCCGGGCTCGCAGGCTGGGTGGGCTGATGGTGGCCGCTGCCGTCGCCGCCGTGGCTCCGGTGCTGGCGGGCGCCGCCGAGATCGTCACCCTGGAGGACGCGTGCCGAGGCCGGCAGCTCATGATCCGGGGCGTCATCGAGCCGGGCGATCACCGGCGGCTCGTTCGGCGTTTGGCGGCGTTGGCCGCCGGCGAGGATCTGCCCGACGTTCAGGATCCCGAGACCCTCTGGACCGTGAAGCTCGACAGTCCCGGCGGCGACCTGGACGAGGCCATGCGCATCGGCCGGTTTCTGCGCAGCGTGCTGGCCACCACCGAAGCGAGCTACCGGTACGCCCCGCGCCCGGACGGGGTCTGGGATCTGGCGCGCAGCGCCGAGACGGTGTGCCTGGATGGCGACGATCGCCTGGCCGGTTGCCAGCCCGACGTCGTGGAAGCCGAGTGCACGGGGGCGTGTCTGCTGATCTGGCTCGGCGGCGCCGACCGGTACGCCCACGAAGGACGGTTGGGCCTGCACGGCCTCGCGGGTGATGCGGCGGAGGCGGTGTGGGCGTATCTCCGGGAGCTCGAGGTGGCGGAGCCGTGGATCCGCAGAATTCAGCAGCCCCTCGGCGGCGACGGCTGGCTGAGCTGGCCGGAGCGCCGCGAGCTCGGCGGCCGCGCCCCGGCGGCCGCGGCGTTGATCGCCGACTGCCCGGCGGCCCTCAGCCGGGAAGAGTCGTTTCAGTCGGTGACCGCGGCGTCGGCGGAGCTGCGCGACCGCCTCATGGATCGTGCTGAGGCCCACCGGCAGTGCCGGGTGGCGCGTCTCGACGCCGCCCGGAGTGACGCGCTGGTATCCCTGCGGCGGGCGCACGCGGCCTTTTCCGCCGGCCATTGACGGGCCGCAAAGCGGCTTGGCATTCGGTTTGCGTTCAATCGGGAGACACCGCCCCGTGAGGACACCGGATGTCTTCCCGCCCCCGCACGCCGTTCCGTCCCGATCTCTCGTCGCCTTGTCCCGCCCGCGCCGCCCCGCCGCGCCCGCTTACCACACCCCCGTGGCTGACGGCGCCCTGGGTGGCGGCCGTCCTCCTGCTGGGTATGGCCGGGTGTCAGTCGGAGAGTTTCCGCACCGTGGATCTCACGGCGCCGGCAAGAATTACACAGGCCATTCCCGACGCACAGCTGTTGGACGTGGGCATCGCCGTGTTCGATCCCAACGTCCCCGACAGCTTCGATGCCGCGCAGCAGGCATTGGTGAATCCGGAAGTGCGCCGGGCCGAGTCCTACTACATCCCGTATACGCTGAAGACGGTGGTGGAATCCACCGGCAACTGGGGCGCGGTGCGGGTGGTGCCGCAGGACACCCAAGCCGTGGACGTGCTGGTCAGCGGCCGGATCATCCGCTCCCAGGGCGAGCGACTGGTGCTGGCGGTGCAGGCGAAGGACGCCACCGGCGCGCTGTGGTTCGAGAACACCTACGAGACTTTGGCGAGCAAGTACGCCTACGACGATTCCATGCCGCCGGGAATGGATCCGTTCCAGCCCACCTATACCCGGGTGGCCGACGATCTCACTGCGCACTATCTGGGGCTGTCCGAGGCCCAGCGCATGGCCATCCGGCACACGGCAGAGATGCGCTTCGCCGAGGCGCTGTTGCCGATCGCCTACGATGCCTACGTCGAGCCCACGGCAACCGGGCGGCTCGAGGTGCAGCGCCTGCCGGCCAGGGACGACCCCACGATGCGCAACGTGCGGCGGGTGCGGGAGCGGGAGTTCATGTTCATCGACACCCTGGATGCCTATTACGCCGAGTACATCCGCCGCATCCGCCCCATCTACGACACCTGGCGACAGGCCACCTACCGTGAAGCCATGGCCGGGCACGAGCTGCGGGAGCTGCGCCGCCGCCGCGTCGTCGCCGGGACGCTCAGCATCATCGGCGGTCTTCTCGGCGGGCCCGCCACCATGAGCGGAATCTCCACCGGCGCAGAGCTGTTGCAGGACAGCTTCGCCAAGCGCGACGAGGAGCAGATTCACGCCGAGGCGCTGCGCGAGGTCTCCAGCGCCATGGAAGGCGAGGTGATGCCCCACACCCTGGAGCTGGAGAACCAGACGGTGGAGCTCACCGGCACTGTGGAGGAGCAGTACGCCAAGCTCCGGGCGCTGCTGAAGAAGTCGTACCGCGAGAGCCTGGGGCTCGAGCCCGGCGATGCGCCGCTGGCCGGGGCTGACCAACGCTGATGCGCTGGGCTCTGCTAGCATGCCGCCCTTGCGTATGGGGAATCGGAGTGGCCCGTGAGCGGTGAAGCGGCTCGACTCGAGGCGGTGGAGACCAAGCTGGCGTTCCAGGAAGACGCGGTGCAGCAGCTGAGCGATGCCCTGGTGGCGCAGCAGGCGCGCATCGACCGCCTGGAAGCTCAGGTGACGATGCTGTCGGAGCAGCTCCGCACCCAGCAGGAATCCGGGGGCGCAGCGCCGGAGCCACCGCCGCCCCACTACTGAGTCCAAGCCGCCACTGAGCAAGCGCCGGCGCGACCGCTCCCGTCGCGGGGCCGGCGGCGGCGCCGTGGTAAGCTGCGGGCACTGGTTGAGGAGGGAACCATGTCCACGATCACGCGCCGGGCACTGCTGACCCGTACCGCCGCCGTTGCCGGCACGGCGGTCCTGGCCGCCCCGGCTTTCAAGCCCCTGGCCGCGTTCGCCGCCCCCGCGGACTCGTTCTGGCGCCTGGATGCCACGGCTCAGGCGGAGCTGGTGCGCCGGGGCGAGGTGAGTGCCCTGGAGCTGGTGGAGGCCGCCATCGCGCGCATCGAGGCGCTGAATCCGGCCATCAACGCCGTGGTCTCGCCGATCTTCGAGCACGCCCGGGCGGCGGCCCGGCGGCCGCTGGTGGAAGGGCCCTTCAGCGGCGTGCCGTACCTGATCAAGGACCTGGACGATCTGGCGGGGGTACCCACCACCGGCGGCTCGCGGCTGTTCGCGGACCACGTGGCCAAGACCTCCTCACCCCACGTGCAGCGGAGCCTGGCGGCGGGGCTCATTCCTCTGGGCAAGAGCAACGTACCGGAGTTCGGACTGCTCGGCACCACCGAGTCGCTGCTGCACGGCCCCTGCCGCAACCCGTGGAATCTCGAGCACACCCCCGGCGGCTCCTCCGGCGGCGCCGCGGCGGCGGTGGCCGCAGGGCTGGTGCCCTTCGCCCACGCCACCGACGGCGGCGGCTCCATCCGCATTCCCGCTGCGTGCTGCGGCTTGTTCGGTCTGAAGCCGAGCCGCGGGCGCCTGGCCGCGGGGGAGGCGGATCCGGTGGTGGACATCAGCGTGAAGCACTGCGTTTCCCGCAGCGTGCGCGACAGCGCCGCGCTGTTCGCCGCCACCGAGTACCAGGGCGACGATGCCGTGCTGCCGCCGGTGGGATTCGTCCGCGGGCCCACCAAGCGGCGGCTGCGCATCGCGTTTTCCACCCGCACCTACACCGGCGCTGCACCCCACCCGCAGGTGGAGGCCGCGGCGCAGCAGGCCGCGGCGCTGTGCGCCCGGCTGGGTCACGGCGTGGAGGAGGCGGCACCGGTGGTGGACGGCGAGCGCTTCATCGACGCCTTCATGACCGTGTGGGCGTCGGGACCGGCGGCGCTTCTGGCCCAGGCGCGGCAGCGGAATCTGGACCCGGAATCGGTGCTGGAGCCCTGGACGCTGGCGCTCGCCGAGATGTACGCGAAGAAGCCGGCCTCCGCCCTGGCGGAGGCCGTCGACCACTTCCGCCAGATCGAGGACGTCTACCGCGCTTTCTTCTCCCGCTACGACGTGGTGCTGACCCCGACCCTGGCGGCGCCGCCGGTTCGGATCGGGGAGCAGGCGCCCACCGTGGCCTTCGAGACGCTCTACGAGCGGGTTCTCGGCTGGGTCGCCTACACCCCCGTCCACAACGCCACGGGCAACCCGGCCATGGCGGTGCCCCTGGGTTGGAGCGCCGACGGCCTGCCCCTCGGCATTCAGTTCGCCGCGGCCCGGGGGGAGGAACGGCTGCTCTTCGAGCTGGCTTACGAGCTGGAGGAGGCAGCCTCCTGGGCGGACCGGTGGCCGGCGCTGGCGCTGTGAGCCGCGCACACGAGCCCGCGCTCAACCAGGTGACGGTGAGCGTGACCGACATGGATCGGGCCTGGGACTTCTATACGCGCCTCGGCCTGCATCCAATCGTCCGCAGCGACCACTACGCCCGCTTCGTCACCCCTGGCAACGAGGCCACGTTCAGCCTGCATCGGGCGGACTCGGTTACCTCCAGCACGGTGGTGTACTTCGAGGTGGAGGACCTGGACGGTTATGTGACGATGCTGGAGGCGCGGGGCGTGGCCATGGCCCGCCCGCCCAACGACCAGCCGTGGCAGTGGCGCGAAGCCTACGTGAAGGATCCCGACGGCAACACCTTATGCCTGTATCACGCAGGGCGGATCCGCTTGAATCCGGACTGGCGCCTGCACGGGAGTCGCCACCGGCACGGCCTATCCCGGGACGAGTTCCGGGACTGGCTGGAAGCCTACAAGGCCGCCTGGGAGAGTCGGGATCCGCAGGCCGCCGCGGAGCTGTTCACCGAGGATGCCGCTTACTACGAGACCCCATACACGCCCCCGGCCTGCGGCCGCGAGGCCATCCTCGAGTACTGGTCGGCGGTGCCACGCAGCCAGCGCAACGTCGCCTTCGCCTACGAGATCGTCAACGTCTACGATGGCGTCGGCTTCTGCAAGTGGACGGCGAGCTTCACCCGGATCGAGGAAGGCTGCCGCGTGGACCTGGACGGCATCTTCGAGGTGACATTCGATGCCGACGGCAGCCGGTGCCGGATCTTCCGGGAGTGGTGGCACAGGATGACGGCCGACGGCTGACGGCGTCCGTCCGTTCGAGATCAGGCGATGCCGAGAATCTCCCGGGCCCGCGTCAGAACCTCCACGGACTCGTCGTGCTGGCCCTGCTGGTGGAGCGCCTCGCCTTCCTGGCGAAGTTCCCTCACCTGCAGAAGCTCTTCCTCCGACAGGCGCGCCTGCACCGCCGGGTCGTCGAGCGCCTGGTCGATGGCGTCCATGTGCAACGGACACGAGGAGGCGAAGGCGGCGCCCGAGAGCGCGAGCAGCAGGGTGGCGAGCGCAGTGCGGATCATGTGGTTTCTCCTCCGGTGGTTGCGGCTGATTGCAGCAGCAATGCTGCCCGCGCTGCATTGAGGATCGGCAGAGCCGGCGGCATCCTCACCGCTGCCGCACGCTCTTCAGGACCTCGCCCCAGGCGATGAGCTGATCGAACAGCGTGTCGAGAGGCTTATGGTGGTGAGGCGCGGGCTTGAAATCGCGCATCTCCTCGAAATCGGTGAACAGGGAGAGCGCCACCTGGGAGCGCACCGTGGCCACCTGCACCTCGGCCATCACCAGCCGGAGCTGTTCCACCGCCCTCACCCCGCCCGCGCTGCCGTACCCGACGAAGCCCGCCGCCTTGTTGTTCCACTCCGCGTAGAGGAAGTCGATGGCGTTCTTCAGCGCCCCGGGGATCCCGTGGTTGTACTCCGGGGTGACGAACACGAAAGCATCGAACGACGCGATCCTCTCGGCCCAGGCTTTGGTGTGGGGCTTCGAGTACTGCCCGAGGGCGGGCGGTACGGGCTCGTCGAGCAGCGGCAGGTCCACCTCCTGCAGGTCCAGCAGCTCGAACGCCGCGTCCTTGCGCTGGCGGGCCCGGTCCAGCACCCACTGGGCCACCGAGGCGCCCACGCGCCCCGGCCGGGTGCTGCCGACGATGATGGCGATGCGGATCATCGGAGCGCTCCTCACGTCGATTCCGGAGCGGCCGCGATGCAGAAAGCGAGCCAACGGCTCACGGCGTGACCGCCCGCACGGCCACCGTTCACATCCGCCCGCCGGGCGTCCTAAGATCGGCGCACACGCAGCAACCGGGGCAGGTCATGATCAACACGCTGGAGACCCTCAACCTCAGCCGCTGCTTCGCGGGCAAGCAGGGCGTCTACCGCCACCACTCCACCGAAACCTCCACACCCATGCGCCTCGGCGTGTTCGTCCCGGAGCAGGCCACGCAACGTATGCTGCCCGTGGTGTACTGGCTCTCGGGCCTCACCTGCACGGAGGAGAATTTCACGGTGAAGGCGGGTGCCCAGCGGGTGGCGGCGGAGCTCGGGCTCATCCTCGTCGCGCCGGACACCAGCCCCCGGGGCGACGAGGTGCCGGACGATCCGGATGGCGCCTACGACTTCGGTCTCGGCGCCGGCTTCTACGTCGATGCCATGCAACAGCCGTGGGCCCGCCACTACCGGATGCGGAGTTACGTGGAAACCGAGCTGCCGGCGCTGATCGCGCGGAACTTTCCGGCCGACCCGGACCGGCAGAGCATCATGGGTCATTCCATGGGCGGTCATGGGGCGCTCACCATCGCGCTGCGCAACCCGGACCGCTACCGGGCCGTTTCCGCGTTCGCCCCCATAGCCTCGCCCATGCGCTCGCCCTGGGGCGAGAAGGCGCTGGGCGGCTACCTCGGCCCGGACCGTGCCGCCTGGCGCGAGTACGACGCCTGCGCACTGATCGAGGACGGCGCGCGAGTCCGGGAGATTCTGGTGGATCAGGGCACCGACGACGCCTTCCTCGAGGACCAGCTCCGGCCCGAGCTGCTGCAGGCCGCCTGCGACTCGGCCGGCCTGCCCCTGACGATGAGAATGCAGCCCGGCTACGACCACTCCTACTTCTTCATCGCCACCTTCATCGAGGATCATCTGCGCTGGCACGCCGAGCGACTGCGATCCTGAGTGGGCGCCGATAGCCGGGCTCAATGAGCAGCGCCGCCCCTTGAGCTAGGCTGCGGAGCAAACGGCTCGGAGCAGTCTCATGGCCGAATCGGCGCCGACCCGTGCCTCGCGCCCATGGCACAGCCTGCCGACCGAAGCGGTGCTGGCGGAGCTCGACTCCAGCGACCGAGGCTTGAGCCAGGCGGAGGCCGAGGTCCGGCTGGCGCGGACCGGCCCGAACCGCTTGCCGGAAGCAGGCCGTCGCGGCCCGCTGTGGCGCTTCGCCGCGCAGTTCGACAACCTGCTGATTCAGGTGCTGATCGGCGCCGCGGTGCTCACCGCGTTCCTCGGCGAGTGGGTGGACACCTGGGTCATCCTCGGGGTGGTGCTGGTGAACGCCGGCATCGGCTTCTTCCAGGAAGGCAAGGCGGAGAAGGCGCTGGACGCCATCCGTCACATGCTGGCGCCACGCGCCTCGGTGACCCGCGACGGCCGGCGCCGGGCGTTGCCCGCAGAGGAGCTGGTGCCGGGGGACGTGGTGCTGCTCGAGCCCGGCGACAAGGTGCCCGCGGACGTGCGGCTGCTGCGTGCCCGGTCCCTGCGCATTCAAGAGGCCGTTCTCACCGGCGAGTCTGTGGCGGTGGAGAAGTCACCGGCTGCGGTGCCGGAGGACGCCGAGCTGGGCGACCGCTCCTCCATGGCCTACTCGGGCACCCTGATGGCCGGCGGCCAGGGCGTCGGCGTGGTCACCGCCACCGGAGCGGCTACGGAGATCGGCCGCATCAGCGGCATGCTGGCGCAAGTGGAGGAGATCACCACGCCGCTGCTGCAGCAGATGGACGTGTTCGCCCGCCGGCTGGCGCTGGCGGTGGTGGTCGTCGCGGCGCTGGTGTTCGGCTACGGCTACCTGGTGCAGGGGCGGGAGCCCACCGAGATGCTCATGATCGTCGTGGGGCTGGCGGTAGCCGCCATTCCCGAAGGGCTTCCCGCCATCCTCACCGTCACCCTGGCCATCGGCGTGCAGCGCATGGCCGCACGCAACGCCATCATCCGCCGGCTGCCGGCGGTGGAGACACTGGGAGCGGTGGCCATCATCTGCTCCGACAAGACGGGCACCCTGACCCGCAACGAGATGACGGTGCGCGCCGTGGTCACCGGCGCCGGGGGGTTCGGCGTGAGCGGCACCGGCTACGATCCCCACGGCGGCTTCGACCGGGACGGCGGCGAGGTGGCGGCGGAGGACCACCCCCGACTCATGGAGTTGCTGCGGGCCGGGGCCCTGTGCAACGACGCGTCCCTCGACCGCCGGGACGACGGCTGGCGGGTGGACGGTGATCCCATGGAAGGCGCGCTGCTGATCGCCGCGCTGAAGGCAGGTCTGGATCTCGAGTCGGAGGCGGAGCGCTTCCCCCGGGTCGACGCCATTCCCTTCGACACCGAGCATCGTTTCATGGCCACCCTCCACCATGACCACGAGGGCAACGGCTACATCTTCGTCAAGGGCGCGCCGGAACGGGTGCTGGAGATGTGCGCGAGCCAGCGCGACGGAGAAGGCGAGGCCCCCCTCGACGCGGAGGCCTGGAGCGCCCGCATCGAGGCCACCGCCGCCGAGGGCCAGCGGGTGCTGGCGGTGGCCGCCCGCCGGGTGCCGGCCGATCATCGGGAGCTGCGGTTCGAGGACGTGGAGCAGGATCTGGTGATGCTGGGCCTGTGCGGTCTCATGGACCCGCCGCGGGAGGAGGCCATCGAGGCGGTCCAGGAATGCCGATCGGCGGGGATCCGGGTGAAGATGATCACGGGAGATCACGCCGCCACCGCCATGGGCATCGCCCGTCAGCTCGCGCTGGAGAACACGGATCGGGTAATCATCGGCGCGGAGCTGGAAGCGATGGAGCCGGCGGAGCTGCGGCGCACCGCCCCGGCGGTGGACGTGTTCGCGCGCACCACCCCGGAGCACAAGCTGCGCCTGGTGACCGCGCTCCAGGAGGCGGACCTGGTGGTGGCCATGACCGGCGACGGCGTCAACGACGCGCCGGCGCTGAAGCGTGCCGACGTGGGGGTCGCCATGGGTCAGGCCGGCACGGAAGCGGCCAAGGAAGCCGCCGAGATGGTGCTCGCCGACGACAACTTTGCCTCCATCGCCCAGGCGGTGCGCCAGGGCCGCACGGTGTACGACAACCTGAAGAAGGCGATCCTGTTTCTGCTGCCGGTGAACGGCGGCGAGTCCCTGGCCATCCTGGCCGCGGTGCTGACCGGGCTCACCCTGCCCATCACGCCCCTGCAGATCCTCTGGGTGAACATGGTGAGCTCGGTGGCGCTGGCCATGGCGCTGGCCTTCGAGGCGCCGGAGCCCGACATCATGCGGCGCCCGCCCCGCCCACGCGACGAGCCCATGCTGTCGGGCTTCCTGCTCTGGCGGATCGGCTTCGTCTCCGTGATGTTCGTGGCCGGCGTGTTCGGCATCTTCGCCTGGAGTCGCGACGCCGGCTCCACCCTGGAGGAGGCGCGCACCTACGCGGTGAACACGCTGGTGGCCATGGAGGTGTTCTACCTGTTCAACATCCGTTACCTGGCCGCCAGCTCCCTGGGGTGGCGTCAGATCCTCGGCACCCGGGCGGTGCTCGTCGCGGTGGGGATCGTCGTCACCCTGCAGCTCATCTTCACCTACGCGCCGTTCATGGAGCGCTTCTTCGATACGCGACCGGTGGACTTCGTCCACGGGGCGGAGATCGTCGCCCTCGGAGTAACCCTGTTCGCTCTGCTCGAGTTGGAAAAGTGGGTGCGCCGCAGATACATCGGGCGGTGACTACTGAGGCTTCGTGCGCGGGAGGCACGGAAAAGGGGCGGAGAGCCGCAGGCCTCCGCCCCTTGGGGTGACGTCGCAGGGGAGAGGACGTCAGACGCGCACGTACTTGTCCCAGGTGCTGTACTCGGTCTGCACGCGGGTGCGCTTCCAGCCCTCGACGTAGTGCTTCTGCAGGTAGCCGTCGTGGAACTTCTGCCCCTGATAGCTCGAGTAACGGAACTGGTAGCCGCTCCAGTTGCCGGTGGAGATCGAGGAGCTGCGCAGGTGCCACATGCCGCTGCCCTTCACCTCGGCCAGCGCCTTGCCGTCGAGTTCGTTGGAAACCGCGAGATCGACCAGAGCCAGTGCGTTCATGAATGATCCTCCGTGGGGTGGTTGATTCGGTGAGCGTCCGTGCTCACCTGCCGGAGGTATTGCGGGAACCGTGCCAGTGTCCCGAGTCCGGCCGCAGAGCGTACGCAAGCTGCTGATGCTGCGAGGGATTTTCCTCGATCAGGGGCGCGGAAGCGGCCGCACATCGGCGTCGCGTCGGTTGCTTTGTCGTCGCTCCGCTGACGAATCGCGGCCGTCTGTCGGATCGAGACGAACGCTCGATCAGGCCGGGATCAGCGCCTTGTAGGCCTCCCGCGTCTCCTTGAAGCGCTCGAAGGGAAACTTGACGGGCACCCCTTCGAGGGCCGCCAGCAGCATCTGCAGATGCGCCTCCCAGCCGGCGCAGGCTCGCGCCACGTCCTCCGAATCGGGCACGCCCAGGGTCAGCACGAGCCGGCTGCCGTCGCCTTCGGGGATCACCTCCCAGCGCACCGGGCGCGTCGGCTCGCCGGGCCCGCTCCAGGAGTATTCCAGCAGGCGGGGCGGGTCGACGGCGGTGACGATGCTGTCGATCACCGTGCCGCTGTCCTGGAAATCCAGCTTCGCCCGGCCGCCCTCGCGCAGCTCGATGTCCCCGGGTGCCAGCCACTTCGGCAGCTCGGCGGGATCGGTGAGCATGCGCCACACGGCGGCCGGCGGGTGGTCCAGCTCCCGCTCCAGGCGCGCCTCGAAGGCGCCGTCCACGCGGCGGATGGTGCCCAGGGCTTCGTTGCGGTCGGTCATGGGTTCGCTCCATTCGATTCCGGGGTGGCGAACGTGCCCGCGCCGTCACGGAAATGGAACCCGGAGATTCCCTTAGCCCGTCAGAAGATGCCGCGCACGATCCACTCGCCCAGGGTGCCGATCAGCGACATCATCAGCGCGCCCCCAAGCGCCCAGCCGAAGCTGTCGATATGCAGGTGATCGGTGAGCTTGTCGGTGAGCACCAGCAGGATCGAGTTGATGATCCAGCGGGTGATGAACGCCAGCAGCCAGGCGATGCCCAGGGTGACGATGGTGAACACGGCGAACAGCAGCCAGCCGAGCAGGAAGTTGAGGATCCCGAAGATGGCGGCGACCAGAATGGCGCTGCCGAAGCTCTTGACGTGAAACCCCGGCAGCACGGCATCGGTGACCCACACCGCGAACGACAGCACCAGCCAGGATAGGAGCAGTTCCATGTCGGTCTCCTCGTCGGCGGATGATGGCAAGACGAGCCATGCACTTTAGCCCGTCCCCGGCGGCGGCCGCCACGACACTCGGCAACCGGCCGCCATGGCCATGGAGGTCCTAGCCGCAGCCGGTCAGCTCCACCAGGGCGTCTGCCCATGGAGCCCGCAGCGCATCATCCGTCCAGGCGCTGACGTCGGGGGGCGGCGGCGCACCGGTGCTCAGCCACTCGGCCAGCCGCGCGGTCAGGGCCTCGGTGTCCCCGGCCGGGTAGCGGTACACGCCTGCCAGCTGCTCCGGGTACACCAGGGCGTCGGGCACCAGCGGGGTGGCGCCGGCGCTCGCCGCTTCCAGCACGGCCAGGCCCTGGAACTCCTGCAGCGCGGTGCTGACGACGATGCCGGCGCGGGCGAGGGTGGCTTCGTACTCGGCCCGGGGCACCTTGCCATCGGCGACGACGCGCTCGCCGAGCTCGCGGCGAAGCCGTGCCAGCGCCTCGGGCGCGTCCGCCGGCCGCGGTCCGAGCAGGGCGAGACGGAAGTCCGCGCCCCGGGCGGCGAGCCCGAGCACCGCGTCGGCGAACGCGTCCGGTCCCTTGTCGTATTCCCAGCGGTGGTTCCAGACGATGAGGCCGGGGTCGCGCGCCGCGGGATCCGGCGCGATGGGGCGGACCGGCACGGGCAGCACCTGGGACTTGCCGGCGATGCGCTCCGGCACCCCGGCGGGCAGCGCATCGGGCATTCGGCGAAGCAGCGCGGCCACGCCGTCGAGGAAGCTGTCGCGATTGAAGCGGGAGTTGAACACCACCCGGTCTGCCGCCAAGGCACCGTAGAGCTGCACCATCTGCGGTTCCACGTAGGGCACCTGGCGCTCGCCCAGCGGGTAGGCGTACTGGTTCTCATGGAAGTAGTAGAGTGCCGGCGCCCCCGCGAGCTCCGGACGCAGCCCGCGCAGGGTGGCGAGATCCACCATGGAGGTGGCGACGATGGCATGGGGCTCCGGCCACGCCGCGTCGAGCCAGGACAGCGGGTTGCCGCGAATCCGCCAGCGGAAGTAGCGCCCGGGGAGCTCCGCCACGATCCACTCGAACCGATCGAAGGTCCGGGTGAGCCAGCGAGCCCAGGCGGCGTGGCTGTCGGCCCGGTAGGCGGAGAGCAGGAGGATTCGCCGGCGGCCGCGCTGCGGGCTCGGCACCCGGATCAGCCTCCCGCCGCTCGCCGCGCCGCCGGCGGCAGCTCGATGCGCCGGTCCGGGCCGAGCAGATCGAACAGGGGGCCGTGACAGGTGAACAGCAGAATCTGCATGTTGCGGGCCGCCTGGTAGAGCAGCCGCTGCACGCGGCGGATGCGCTCGGCGTCGGTGTTGACGAGCACGTCGTCGAGCACCAGCGGCCAGGACTCGTCGGCGCCCACCACCTCGGCGAGGCCGATGCGCACCAGCAGCGCGAGCTGCTCCCGGGCGCCGCCGGACAGTGACTCGAAGTCTTCCTCCACACGCTCCCCGCGCATGCCGAGCAGGTTCATCTCCTCGTCCAGCCAGACCTCCGAGCCGGGAAACAGGTCGGCGAGATAGGGGCGGATGCGGGCGATCACGGGCTCGGTGAGACGCTCCCGGGCGCCCTGGTACTCGTCGCCGAGAACCTGGTACAGGCGCCGGGCGGCATGGGCCTCCCGTTCCAGGCGGGCGAGGTCGGCGCGTGCCTGGTTCAGCTCGGCCTCGAGATCCTGCACCCGCTCGTAACGGCCATCGTCGCCGATGGAGCCGAGGCGGCCTTCGATGTGGATGCAGGCTTGCTGGACCTCCCGGTGGCCCTGGCGGAGCTGCTGCACCGCCTGCTCGGCCTGACGCAGCTCCAGCTCGAGCTGCTCGCCGCCGAGCTCCTCGTAGCGGCGCTGGGCCGCGTCGCGAGCGCCCACCCGTTCGCTCCAGGTCCGCCGCGCCTCCTCGAGGTCGCGTTCGAGCTCGGCGGCCGCGGGCAGCCGGCTGTGCCGCTCGCGCAGGGTCTCGATCTGGCGGCGCTTCTCGTCCCGCTGGATCTCCAGGGTCCGCACCCGCTCCCGCGCCTTGGCGAGCGCCTCTGCCCTCGCGTCACGCTGGGCCCGCAGGGCCTCGCGCCGTGCGGCCAGCCCCCGCTCGCGGGCCTCCGCCTGCTCCAGCACCGCGGGATCGAAGCCGGCTTCGGCGTCTTCCCGGGCGGCGTCGAGCTGGGCGCGGATCTCCCGTATGCGGGCGTCGATCTCGTCGCGGCCTTCCGGCAGCAACCGGGCGAGGGTTTCCCGCAGCCGTTTCAGCTCCGACTGCAGGTCGCGGCGGCGCTGGGCGATCCCGTCGGCTTCCTGAACGTCGGCGACGGCGAGGGATTCCAGGAGCGAGGCCTGCGCGCGCTCGGCATCGGCCAGCGCGTCCCGCAGCCGGGCCAGCTCGCCGCCACCGGGGCGGATCACCAGGGAAGCGACGCCGGCGATCTCCAGGTGCTTTTCGTCCTCCGCCAGCAGGGTGTGCGTCTCGCCGGCGGCGAGGGTGCGGCCGTCCACCTCGAGATCCCGCTGGGCGTGCAGCTCCACCGTGGCGGACGCGCCTTCCAGCCGCGCGCGAGCGCCTTCCACCGCCTGCCGTGCCGCCCGCAGGCGCTCCACGTCCTCGGCGGTCACCGGGGCCAGCGCAGCCAGCTCGCCGCGGATCGCCTCCATGCGGGCCGTCAGTTCCGCGGCTTCCTCGACCCGGCGCTCGAGCTGCGCCAGCTCGGCGCCGAGCGTGGCGGACTTCTGGCGGCGGCGCAGGCTCTGCAGCTCGCCGCCGAGGGCCGCCAGCGCGTCGTCGGCCTCACCGACCTCGGCCGCGGCCTCGGCGTGGGCCTGCTCCGCCTGTTGCCGCGCCGCTTCCGCTTCCCCCTGGGCCTGCTCGAGCCCGGCGATGTCGTCGCCGAGGCGCCGGATCTCCTCGGACAGTCGGGTGTGCTCCGCCAGCGCCTGCTCGCGCCGCTCCAGCTCCAGGCGGCAGAGCTCCATCTGGTGGTTGCAGACGTCGAGCTGCCGCACGGCCTCGGCAGCCTGCCGATGGCGTTCCCCCGCCGCGCTGAGCTCGGCCTCGGCCCGGGCGGCCCGTTCCTCGAGGTCGCGCTCCTCCCGGCGCAGACGCTCGAGGTCGTCGGCGTCCCGGGCCACGGCGCGATGCCGTGCCTCGGCCTCCGCCAGATCCGCCTCGAGCTGCTCCACCCGGGCGCGGCCGTCGCGCAGCACGGGCCGCTCGGCGTCGGTCTTGTCGGTGTAGAAGCGGGTCTTCAGCTCCCGGGCCGCGGCGAGGATGCGCTGGCCCAGCTCGCCGGCGGCCACCTCGCCGATCTCGGCGGAAAGCTGGTCCTGCAGGCGTGCCTGCGAGATGTCGTTGTGACTGGGCGGCTCGCGGGAATCCCCCTGGTCGACCCAGAGCAACGACCAGATCCCCCGCTCGCTGCTCTTCAGCTCGGTGGTGCCGCCGGGAGAGACGCCCATCAGGTCGGCGAGCCGGTCCTCGGCCTCCTCCCCCTCCAGGGTCTTCCCGCCGCCGCGCAGCACCGTGTTGCAACCGGTGCCCAGGTAGGTTTTCTCCAGCATCCAGGTGGCGCCGCCGAGCTGAAACTCCACCTCGACGCGGGGCCGCTCGCCCGCGGCGCCCCAGCTCGAGAGGGCCGCCTTGTGCCTCGCCCTGCCTTTGCTGCTCTCGAACAGGGCGAAGCGGAGCGCCTGCACCAGCCGGCTCTTGCCGGACTCGTTGGGGCCGCAGATCAGGTTCAGGCCCGGGGCCAGATCGTCCAGCTCACAGGTGAGCCCGCGCCAGGATTCCACCGCGATCCGCTTGATGTGCATCAGGCGCTCTCCTTCATCAGCCGATACAGGAGCCGCAGCGCGGCGGCATCGTCGGGCGACTCGCCCTCGCGCAGAACGTTGATGGCCCGGCCCAGATAGCCCTCACCGTGGAGCGCTTCCAGGTCGTCGGCGGTGGGAGCCACTTGAACCGCGCCGGCGTCGACGCGCGTGAGCGCCAGCCGGCTCGCGTAGTCGGCGATGAGCGCCTCGAGCCGGGCGTGGGCGGCCAGGGAAAGCTGGCCGCGCAGGGTGAGTTCCAGCAGGCTCCAGGACTTCTCGGGCAGGCCGTCGAGCCAGGCCGCGAAGGCCTCCACATCGGCGTCTTCGAACAGCTCGAGCTCCCGGGTGATCCAGCGCGTGCGGGCCACCGGCAGCTCGGTGACCCGCGGCTCGGCGCCGGGGGCGTCGATCTCCACGAGCAGCACGTGGCCGGGGCGTTTCTCCTTGAAGCGGGTGGGCTCGGGGGCGCCGGAGTACCAGGCGCGGGCATTCACCCGGAACACCCCGTGCCAGTCGCCGAGGGCCAGGTAGTCGTAGCCCCGGCCGAGAATGGCGTCCACGTCGATGCGGTTGGGCGCCTCGGTGGTCTCGCCGAAGTTCAGGGCGCCGCCGTGGGCGAGGACCACCCGGATGATCTCCTGCCGGTCCTGCGCCGGCAGCCAGCCCGCCGGGTCGTCGTAGGCGTGACGGCTGGTCAGCGGGCAGGGGTAGACCTCGAGGGCGTCGAGCCGGATGGGCTCCCGGGCCAGGGCCACGTGAACGCCGGGGCGCGTGATGCCGAGGCGGGCCAGGGCGGAATCCGCGGTGGCGGGATCGTGGTTGCCGGGCAGCAGAATCACCGGCACGTCGGCGAACGCCTCGAGGGCGTCCCGCGCCTGCTGCAGGGTGTCGCCGCCCACGCCGTTGTCGTCGAAGACGTCGCCCGCCACCACCACGGCGTCCACCTCGTGCTCCAGGGCCAGCCGGGCGATGGCGCGGACGGTGTCGAAGCGCTGGGCCCGAAGCCGCGCGGCGGCCTCGCCACCGACGAAGTTGAGGCGCAGCCCGAGCTGCCAGTCAGCGGTGTGTAGAAGCTTCAAAGGCGTCCCTCGCGGAAGTTGGCTGGTATGGTCACGGTATGCGGGCGGTGGATCAAACGGTGATCCCCGGCTCGGCCATCCGCTCCGCCATGAAGTCGACGAAGGCGCGCACCTTGGGCGACAAGTGGCGGCGCTCGGGATACAGGGCGTAGATGGAGACCGGTTCCGAGCGGTACCCGGGCAGCAGCTCCACCACCCGGCCGGCACGGATGTCCGGGCCCACCACGAAGGTGGCGGAGCGGGCGATGCCGACCCCGGCCAGCAGCGCTTCCCGGAGCGCCAGACCGTTGTTCATGGTGACCCGGCCGCGCACCGGCACCGACACACTGTTGCCCTCCGGGTCGAGGAAGTGCCAGTGGTCGGCGGGAGTCTGGTAGCGGTAGGTGAGCACGTCGTGGTGGGCGAGATCGCCGGGGGTGCGCGGCGTGCCGCGGCGCTCGAGGTAGGCGGGGCTGGCGCACAGGGCGTGGTGGCAGGTGCCCAGCCGGCGCGCCACCAGCGAGGAATCCGGCAGCCGCGAGATGCGCACCGCCACGTCGAAGCCTTCCTCGATGAGATCGAGCCGGCGGTCGTCGAGCTCCATGTCGACGGTGAGGTCGGGATGGCGCGCCAGGAAATCCGGGATGGCCGGAGCGATGTGGAGAATGCCGAAGGTCATGGGTACGTTCAGCTTCAGCCGGCCGCGCGGGCGCTCCTGCAGACGCGACACCTCGGCCTCCGCCTCCGCGAGCTCCGCCAGCCCGCGGCGGCTGCGCTCGTAGAACACCCGGCCCACCTCGGTGAGCGAGAGGCGCCGGGTGGTGCGATTGAGCAGGCGGGCGCCGAGCCGGTCCTCGAGGCGGCTGACGTGCTTGCTCACCACCGATTTCGACAGCTTCAGCCGCGCGGCGGCGGCGGTGAAGCTGCCGCTCTCCACCACCTGCACGAAGGCCGCCACGTCGCTGATGGAATTGTTCGTCATTCGAAAACAATGTTATTCCGTAAAGCAGGATTATCTACCAGATCTGGATGGATAAGGTGCGCGTCCGCCCGAAGACGCATGGAGCCCATCATGTCCGGAATCCTCCCATCGACTGCGGCGAGCCTCGTCGCCGCCTTCACCCTCGCCGCCGGCCTCGGCCACGCCGGCGCGGTGCCCGAGGTGGGCGCCAGTCCCTGGGGTGAAGACGACGAGCTGGGCCGTCTCAACCAGATGACCGAGGCCTCCCGCCGGGCAGTGCTCTCCCGGGCCGACGGCGCGCGGGTCTACGACCTGAGCGTGGAATACCACGTGGGCATGCCGAGCTTCAGCGCCCTCGGCGACCCGCCGTATCAGTACTGGCTGACCCACACGCCCCGCGGCACCGTGGTGGACGACCCCGCCCACGTGGGCCCGGCGCAGAACGCCCACGTCAGCTACACCGGGGACGCCATCTCCCTGTACACCCACATGGGCACCCACATCGACGCGCTGAACCATTTCGGCCTGAACGGCGAGATCTACAACGGCTTCGCCGCCGATCAGCACCTGGGTGACCGTGGCTGGCGCAAGGCGGGGGCGGAGACCATCCCGCCCATCGTCGCGCGCGGCGTGCTCATCGACGTCGCCGCCGCCAAGGGCCTGGACGAGCTGCCGCCGGGATACCGCGTCGCTGCCGACGACCTGCGTGCCGCGCTGCGTCGTCAGGCTGTCGAGCTGGAGCCGGGCGACGTGGCGCTGATCCGCACCGGGCGGATGCGCAAGTACGCCGAGGGCGCGGCGTTCGCCACCGAAGCGCCCGGCCTGGGGCTCGACGCCGCGCGGTATCTGGTGGAAGACCGGGGCGTGATGAGCGTCGGCGCCGACAACCTGAGCCTGGAGGTCTTCCCGCCCGAGGGCGAAGGCAACTGGGTGCCCGTGCACACCTACCTGCTGGCCCGGCACGGCGTCACCATCCTGGAGCTCGTCTACCTCGAAGACCTGGCCCGCGACGGCGTCTACGAGTTCGCCTTCATCGGCGCGCCGCTGAAGCTGCGGGGTGCCAGCGGCTCGCCGCTGCGGCCCATCGCGCTGCCGCTGGTGCGGTAGAATGCGGGCGTGGCTCGTCGGCTCCAAGCGCTGAACCCGCCCTCCGGCGTATTGCGGCTACTGCTGCGCGCGCCCGTTCTGCTCTACCGCGTGGGGCTGGGCCGGCTCCTCGGCCGGCGCTTCCTGCTGCTGGAGCACGTGGGCCGCAAGACGGGCCGGCTGCGCCGCACCGTGCTGGAGGTGGTTTGTCACGACGCCGTGCCGGACGTCTACTACGTCGCCGCGGGTTTCGGCACCGGGTCGGACTGGTACCGCAATCTGCACGCCACGCCCGAGTGCTGCATCGAGGTCGGCGGCCGCCGCTCGCAGCGCCGGGCGCGCCCGCTCCCGCCGGAGGAAGGCGCGGAGCTGATGGCCGGCTACGCCCGGCGGCATCCGCGGGCCGCCCGCAGCCTCGCGCGCTTCATGGGATTCGAGGTCGACGGCAGCGAGGCGGACTACCGGGAGGTAGCCGGCGAGCTGGGGCTGCGGTTCATGAGCCTGGAGCCGCGGCAATCCCCTGGCGATCACTCCTGGGGCGCGAGCCGCGCGCGGATGTAGGCGCGCTTGTCGAAGCGTCCGGTGAGCTTGGCACCCACGTCCGCCAGCCACATCTGCCAGCCGTACTTGCGCCGGAGAGCGGCGAGCGCCCGCTCTGCCTCGTCCGAGTCGGTGAGGATCTCGGCGGTGGCCGGGTACCAGTCGCCGCGCACCCGGCCGCGCACGTCGCACACCGCGAGCCGGGCCTGCCGGCCATTGCGCAGACGCTTGACCTTGCCGGCGTCCCCCGCCGAGAAGATGAAGAACTGGCCGTCCTCGTGGGCGCACCAGACCGGCGTCGCCACCGCCTCTCCGGATTTGCGGTAGGTGGCGAAGCTGACGTAGCGGGCGGACTCGAGATCGGTGGCGGCCATGGTCGCTTTCCCCTTTCACCTGGCTGAGCGACGACTCTACTCCGAAATCCGCTGCCCGGCGCTTGCCGCCCGACCTTGGAACCGCCGCGAATCTCCCGCAGACTTGACCCGACTGGAACCGGGGAGGCCGTCAGGTGCCGCAGCAACATTCGACCAGCTACGACGCGGTGGTGGTGGGCGCCGGCTTCGCCGGCCTGTACATGCTGCACCGGCTGAAAGAGCAGGGCCTCAACGTCCGGGTGTTCGAGGCCGGTGGCGGTGTGGGCGGCACGTGGTACTGGAACCGCTATCCCGGCGCCCGCTGCGACATTCCGAGCCTGGAGTACTCCTACCAGTTCTCCGAGGCGCTGGCGCAGGAGTGGGAGTGGAGTGAGCGGTACGCCACCCAGCCGGAGATCCTGCGCTACGCCAATCACGTGGCCGAGCGCTTCGGTCTGCTGCCGCACATCCAGTACGACACCCGGGTAGAGGCGGCCCGCTTCGACGAGGGCGACGGGCTCTGGCAGGTGACCGTGGACTCCGGTGAAACGGTCACGGCCCGCTACGTGGTCATGGCCACCGGCTGTCTTTCCGTGCCCAACGTGCCCCGAATCGAGGGCCTGGACCCATCGGCCCCCAACGTCTATCACACCGGCCGCTGGCCCCAGCAGGGGGTGGATTTCACCGGCAAGCGGGTAGGTGTCATCGGCACCGGCTCGTCGGCCATTCAGAGCATCCCGCTGATCGCCGAGCAGGCGGCGACGGTGACGGTGTTCCAGCGCACGCCGAACTACTCGGTGCCGGCCCGCAACGCGCCCCTCGACCCGGAGTACGTCGCCGGCATCAAGGCGCGCTACCGGGAGTACCGGGCGGAGAACTGGCAGCGCGGCTTCGGCGCCGACTTCCGCGACGGCGATCGTTCCGCCCTCGAGGTCAGCGCCGGAGAGCGCCAGGCGGAATACGAGGACCGCTGGGCCCGGGGCGGCCTCGCCTTCCTCGGGGCCTTCAACGACCTGGCCTTCGACGAGGCGGCCAACGCCACGGCCCAGGCGTTCATCCGCGGCAAGATCCAGGAAACCGTTGAGGATCCCGAGGTGGCGAGGAAGCTCATGCCCGCCACACCGGTGGGGTGCAAACGGCTGTGCGTGGACACCGATTACTATCAGACCTTCAACCGCGAGCACGTGCACCTGGTGGACCTGAACGACGAGCCTATCGAGGCGGTCACCCCGACCAGCGTGCGCACCCGGGTCCGGGAGTACGACGTGGACGCGCTGGTGCTCGCCACGGGCTTCGATGCCATGACCGGCGCGGTCACCCGCATCGACATCCGCGGCCTCGGCGGCCGAGCGCTCCGCGACAAGTGGGCGGAGGGGCCGCGCGCCTACCTCGGCCTGGCCACCGCCGGTTTCCCCAACCTGTTCCTGATCACCGGCCCCGGCAGCCCCTCGGTGCTCTCCAACATGCTGCCGTCCATCGAGCAGCACGTGGAGTGGATCGCGGACTGCATCGAGTACCTGCAGTCGAACCAGTACGCGACCATCGAGGCGAGCCCCGAGGCCGAGGACGCGTGGGTGGACCACGTCAACGCGGTGGCGGACCTGTCCATCTACCCCAAGTGCAACTCCTGGTATCTCGGCGCCAACGTGGAAGGCAAGACCCGGGTGTTCATGCCGTATCTCGGCGTGCCGCCCTACGTGGAGAAGTGCGCGGAGGTCGTGGCCAACGGCTACCAGGGCTTCGTGCTCAGCCGGTCGTAACGGCCGGCAGCCGCCCACGGGAGGCTGCCAGCGGCCTCTGCTATCTTTTCGCCGTGCCCATTTCCGCTTCGAGTACGCCGAACTCGACGCACGCCCTTGGTGCTGCTGTTCGGCGAGCACGACCGCGTGTTTTCCGGAGATGCTCACCACCGGTCTGCCTGGCCTTGACGCACGAAACATCGGGCATCCTGGCGCGCGATGCCGGGTGCACGCTGGCGGCCAAGATAACGTTCTCAGATCACCAAACAATCGATTGGTTGTTAGGATGAGCGGTGTTAGTATCCTGCAAAACTTAATCAACCAAACAGACGTTCAACTGGTTTGGTATGCCTGGAGGGGAGAGGAGAAAAACATGGAGCACAATGATTCCGCCAGATGGGTCGGCCTGGCGGCAGCTTCAGCTTTGCTGTTTGCGATGCCAACCGCTTCCACGTCGGCTGCGGAGGATGCGGCGCGGCGCATAGAAGAGGTGGTGGTGACGGCGCGAAAGCGCGAAGAAACGGTCCAGACGACGCCTGTATCCATGACCGCGTTCAGCGCCAACGCCCTCGAGTCCCGATCCTTGAGCAGCTTCAACGAGCTCGGTGACTTTGCGCCCAACGTCGATATCAGCGGCGGCATCCCCAATGGCGGGGGCAGTGCCGCACAGATCTTCATCCGGGGCGTCGGCCAGGACGATTATTCCTTTCCGAACGAGCCCGGCGTGGGTCTGTACATCGACGGCGTCTACATTTCGCGCAGCGTAGCGGGCGATTTCGGATTCATGGACATTGAGCGAATCGAAGTTCTGCGTGGGCCGCAGGGAACCCTCTACGGTCGCAACACCATCGGTGGCGCCGTTAAGATCATCACCAGAAAGCCCGAGGGAACGAACGCGGGTCGGATCGGCATCACCATTGGCGACGAGGGGCGCATAGACGCGTTCGCCAACTACGACGTCGCCCTGGGAGAACGAACGGCGGCCAAGGTCGCCATCGCTCAGTTCAAGCGCGATGGCCTGGGCCGCAACATCATCGGTCAGGATCTCGGCAACGAGGACGAGTTCGACGCCCGCGCTGCCATCCGCTACGAGCCCAATCAGGATCTCGAGATTCTGCTGCAGGCTGACTATCTGCACCAGAAGCAGAACGGCCCGGCAGGGTCAATGGTCCGTTTCGATGAGCTGGATCCGACGACGAACTTCCTCATCAACGGGCTGCTCGCCCCCGCCACGGCCGCCGAGTTCGGCCTCGAACCTCCTCTGGATCAGTACGGTGAAGCGTGGGTCCGGACGCTGGACTGCGACGAGTGTGTGTTCGACTCGGGCGGTGCCGCGGAAACCCGAGACTGGGCGGACATCTACGGCATCTCAGCCACCGTCGTATGGGGCATTGGCGATATGACGGTGAAATCCATCACGTCCTATCGAGACTACGACATCGACGTGCGTCGTGATTCCGAGCACACGCCTTTCGATATCGTTCGTGTGGACAATCCAGAGCAATTCGATCAGTTGAGCCAGGAGCTGCAGCTCAGCGGCGCTTCGATGGATTACAAGGTGGACTGGTTGGTCGGGATCTACGGACTGCTCGAGAATGGAGAGAGCCGGCTGCTGGCCCCCCTGCTTTCCGGCCTGTACGACGCCGTCGGTGCGGACCTCACCGCGCTGATCGATTCGGATTACGATGCCTATTCGGTGGCCGCGTTCGGCGAAGCGACCTACCACTTCACCGAGCGGTTCGGTATGTCCTTCGGTGCCAGAATCACCCACGACAGCAAGGAATACATCTACGGTCTGCGCCGGCCGGAATCCGGTCAGGTGCCCCTTCCTCCGGAAAAGCTCGATGACAGCTGGACCGAGTTTCTACCGAAGCTTGGCGTGGAATATCAGGCCAGTGACAGCCTGCTCTGGTATGCCAACGTCTCCCGCGGTTACAAGGCGGGCGGCTACAACTCCCGGGCCCTCTCCGGCATCGCGCCCAAGGCCTACGACCCCGAGTTCGTCAACGCAGCGGAAGTGGGTTTCAAGTCCACCTTGGCTGACAATCGCGTCACTCTGAACGGCGCGGTCTTCTACAACGACTACGAGGACATTCAGCTCCTCGCCGTCCTCGACCTGGGCGGCGGCAACGTCGAGACGGTGATCGAGAATGCGGGTCAGGGCCGCATCATTGGCGGCGAACTGGAGATCGTGGCTGTGCCGTCCAATCAATGGGAGTTCACGGCAGGGCTCGGGCTGTTGGACACGGAGTACGACAAGGTCGGGGACTCGGCTGCCAGCGCGGGTGTATCGGAAGGCAACGAGTTCATCAATGCGCCGGAGGTCAGCTTCAACGCCTCGGCCGAGTATGAGTTCTCGTTGGGAGGGCCCGGCATGGTAACCGTGCGCACCGACGTTGCTCACAAAGCCTCGCAGTTCCGGGACGCGGTGAATACGCCCGAGCTGGAGGCGGACGACTACACCCTGTGGAATGCACGCGCCACCTATCGGCCCCACGATGACCGATGGGAGCTGGCGGCCTTCGTCACGAACATCACCGACGAGCTCTACGTGACCAACGGCGTCAGTGTGCTCGGGCTGGGCTACGTGGAGGCGTACTACAACCGTCCGCGGGAGTGGGGTGTCTCCTTCTCGATGAACTTCTGAGCGTGATGCCCGCAGCTGGAGGGAAATTCAAACTTACCCTTCAGCTGCAGGGTCTAGCTGCTTCCGGTACAGATCGATCATCTCTCGGGCAATGGCCGCCGGCGACTTGCTCCCCGGGTGGTACCACGTGAGGCTCCAATTTAGGCTTCCCAGCAGCGCCAGGCGCAGCAGTCGCCGGTTCGTCCCGCGAGGAATCGGCAGCCGTTTGACTAGAGATTCGAACAGTGCCTCGTATTCGTCCCGCTGTGAGATCAGCGTGCTCCGCAACGGCTCCTCGAAGCTGCGGGTGAATTGAGGGGTCACGACCTGGCTGAAGGGATTGTCACCGAGCAGCGCCTCGAGATGTGCCTCCGCAGCGGCCGTAAGCTGCGCCCACGATTCGCGATCGGCCTCGGCTATGGCCCTTTCCACCGCGACCTTGACCTGATTCACCCCCTGCTCGTGGACGGCGATCAGCAACTCTTCCTTCGACTTGAAGTGATAGTAGATGGACCCGGGCAGCATCCCGACCGCGTCGGCGATGTGGCGGATGGAGGTGCCCTCATAGCCGCGGCTGGCGAACAGCCGCGCAGCCGCCTCCAACAGCTGGTCGCGCCTGCTGTCCCCGCCGCGGGCCGACTTGGCCCTTTTTTTTATCGGTTTTGCCGCCATTTACCGCTCGTCACTCCTGATAGTATTGCTTGAAGAAATCGAGAGTCAGCGTATCGATTACGCTGTCGTTCTCGTCCAGTATGGCCAGCATGTCAGGGCTATCACCCTGAAAGCTCGCATAGACCATCATGCCCTGATCCGTCGCGTACGGCGTGTGTGCGCTTCCCTGTGGCTCATAAGAGTACGTGCCGGGAAAGTGCAGCTCCTCGCCTTCTCGATAGCCCCAGAGCCCCTCCAGAGTGTAGGCAACCGCCGTGCACAGGTGCGTGTGCTTGGCGAACTCGCAGTGTGGGTTCTGTTTGAACAAGAAGTCTACCCTGTGACGCTGTTCATCCAGCGCAAGGACTTTGATGAAGTTCCCGGGCTGGCCGTCTACCTCCTGCCAGTCGATGAGGTTGCTGTTAACGTTTTCGATTTCTCCGTAGTGCGTACGGCGCGTCGTTTCCAGAACGTTGCTCATGTGATTCCTCCTCCGAAACCGCCTTCCGCCGTGATGGCGTAGCGCAGTTGAACGATCGCTTGTTTGGCTAAAAGCTATACTGCTATATTTCCCGGCCAGCGCCAACCGCCATGCACTAACGGACCGGCCACGGGGGAACCAACCATGTCTCGCCATCTCGCAGTGATTCTGTCTTTGGTCGTGCTTGCGCTCACCGGATGCAAGCCCGTTGCCGAGACCGATACCCCTGCGGAGGCCGTCGTTTCCGACGGGTCCGGAAAGATTACCGGAGCCGAGGGCGATGCACTGACGGGCGCGATGGTCACCACACACCTCGACGGGCGCTCCGTCACCGTGTTCACGGGTGCCCGCGGTCGCTTCAGCCTGCCTCGGCACATCGTCTCGCAGGCGCGTCGTATCACCATACGCTATCCGGGGCTCCAGCCGTTGGAGGTCGAGGCACGGGACATAGCGAAAACGCATAGGCTGCACCCCGCGAAGAATAGGCTCGCGGACATTCCCAGCAGCCGCTGGTTGAATCTTCTGCCGGACGCGCCAATGCGCCGTGAGTTCATCCTCAACTGTGCAAGCTGCCACGAGATTGGCGGGCCGCGAGTGTTGCTGGGAGGGGCGCCGCGAACCGCTGATCACTGGTTGGCCGGCATGACCATGATGCGGGCCATCGACGTCTACAGCGTGATACCGCCCGACTTCGACGACCAGGGCTATGCACGATGGCTGGCGGAGCACCTGACCCCGGCAGCCATCGACACGCTGGTCCCCCCGCCAGCCCTGGATGGTGAGCTGGCGCAGAGCCTGGTCATCACCGAGTACGAGCTGCCTCTGGAGAACGCTTTGCCCCACGATCTGGTCGTCGGGCCACAGGGCCGCATCTGGGTGACGGCGTTTCTGAACGACATGATGTGGGCTTTGGACCCCGAAACCGGAGCCTATGAGAGCTATCAGGTCGATCACGACCCGAACGTGAACGCTCAGCCCCGTGCCTTGGAATTCGCCAGCGATGGTGATCTGTGGATCGTCAACGGCGAAACCCACAAGGTGCTCAAGCTGGACACGACCACCGGTGATTACCGGTCTTTCGACGTCGATATGTACGCGCACAGCCTCGATCTCGATCCGGCCGGTAATGTTTGGGTGAACGACTACTTCGCCGCCGAGGAACGCATCGCGAGAATTGATGCGTCGACGGGGGAGGTCGATATTAAGAAGATGCCGGCGTCCGGACGCCCCAGGGAGGAAGGCTTGCCGCTGCCTTATGGGTTGCAGGTTGACCGCCAGGGGCGACTGTACAGCACCCAGCTCGCCGCCAACACGCTGATCGTCTACGACACGGTGAATGATCGGGCGGAGATCCTCGAGATGCCGGCGCCGAACTCCGGACCCCGTCGACCGGGCGTCGGACCTGATGGCAGCGTCTGGATTCCGGAATTCAACACCGGGCACGTCACCCGCTTTGATCCGACGACCGGGGAGTTCCGGCGAGTGGACCTCGGCATAGCGACGCTGGGAGCCTACGATGTCGAGGTCGATCAGCGCCGTGGGACGGTGTGGATCACCGGCTCCCTGGATGCCAGCCTCATTCGCCTGGATCCTGAGAGCGGTGAGATCGTTCGTATACCGCTGCCGACGGCCCCGGCGTATACCCGCCACATCGCCATCGATCCGGAATCGGGCGACGTCTGGACCGCCTACTCCTCGCTGCCTCCCGCCAATCCTCGCGTGGCCCGGGTCCAGTTTCGGCGCTGAGGTCTAGCGATCGCGCTTGAGAATGATCACCGAGCAGGCGGCCTCGTCGAAGCCGATGACGCCGCCGCCGTTCTCCGCCAGCGCCCACTCGGCGTTCGGCACCTGACGTTTGCCTGCTTCCCCCCGGAGCTGCTCAACCAACTCGTAAATCATGGACAAGCCGGTGGCACCCACCGGATGTCCCTTCGACACCAGGCCGCCCGAGGTGTTGATGGGCACGTTTCCGCCAAGCGCGGTGGCGCCGCTCTCGACGAAGCGCCCACCGGCTCCCTCCTCGCAGAATCCGAGCATCTCCGCCTGATAGAGCTCACAGAACGAGGTGGCATCGTGCACCTCGGCGACGTCCACGTCCGCGGGGCCGATGCCGGCGTCGCGGTAGGCCCGATCGGCCGCCCCCCGGCTCAACCCGGGCTCGTCCAGCGCACGATACTTCCCGCCGGCCAGCGTCGTTGCGGCGACGAGCACCGCCCGGTCGCGCACATGCCGGGGAAAATCCGCCAATGCTTCCTCCGAAACCAGCAGGGCGGCCGCTGAGCCGTCGCCTATGGGCGCGCACATGGCTCGGGTCAGTGGCCAGGTGATGGGCCGGTCGGCCAGGACCTCGTCCACGGTCATGGCCACACGATACTGGGCCCTCGGGTTGTCCACGGCCGCGACGTGATTCTTCGCACACGCCATGGCGATCTGACGCTGCGTGCTGCCGAAGCGTTTCATGTGGTAGCAGGCCTGCATGGCGTAGGTGTCCATGAAAACCGTGCGGTCGGGTCCCGTCGCGAACTCCTTGCCGGACTGCGCGCTGGCCTCCTGATAGTAGTCCTGCCATTCCTGCGGGTCGTACTGATCGATGCCGCCATTGAACAGCGCTGCGGTCTTCTCGGGGGCGTCCGGAAAGAAGGATTTCTCCACCCCGATCGCCAGGCTGACATGGGCCGTGCCAGCCATGATGTCCTTCCACGCGCCATTGAGGGCCATGGACGCAGTGGCGCACCCACCCTCGACGTTCACCACGGGAATGCGCTCCGGAAACCGGCCCTCTCGCACCAGCGGGGTGAGACACACCTGCCCCCGGATGCTGCCCTGACCTTGCGTCCACATGCCGCAGTTGCCGAACCAGGTCGATTCGATGGTGTCGCCGGAGGTGAGCTGGGCGTCCGCCAGGGCGCCGAGCACCGCTTCCCGGGTCAGGTCCTTGACCGTGTGGTCCGGCCGCTTGCCGAACGCGGAGCTGTAAGCTCCGACGATGTACACCCGCCTCATGTCGTCCTCTGATCCTTCCAGTACGGCTCCCTGAGCTGTCGCTTCAGCACCTTCCCCAAAGCGTTGCGCGGGAACTCGTCCCGCGCCTCCAGCGCAACCACGCGTTGCGGCTTCGCAAGCTGCCCGTTCGCCCAGGCCCTGATCTCCTCGAGGGGGCTCTGCGCATCCGCCTTCAGGATCACCAGGGCCATGGGAACCTCGCCCCATTTCTCATGGGGCACGCCAATCACGGTGACGTCGGACACGTCCGCGTGCGCACCGATCACGGTCTCGATGTCCTTCGGGAAGACGTTGAATCCCCCAGAAATGATCATGTCCTTCTTCCGGTCGAGAATGTAGAGGTTGCCGTCCTCGTCCTGCCTGCCGATGTCTCCGCTGCGCAGAAAAGACCGGCCCTTCGGATCGCGCCAGATCAGTCGCGCGGTTTCCTCGGGGCGCTTGTAGTACTCCTTCATCATGCCTTTGCCGTAGCCGGCAATCTCGCCCGCTTCGCCTCGAGGCACCTCGGCGCCGTCCTCGTCGAGGATCTTCAGCTCGAAGCCGATCACCGGCGTGCCGACGGAGCCCTCCCGCTCGATATCCTCGGGGCGGCTGATGGTGGCGAACCCTTCACTGAAGCCGTAGAGCTCGTAGAGGCCACGTCCCATCCGGGAAAGGATCTCTTCCTTCGTGTCGTGGCGCAGTGGCGATCCTGCCGAAACCATCGTCTGGAGGCTGCTCGTGTCGCAGGCGTCGAATCCAGGGTGCTCCAACGTGCCTATGAACTGGGTCGGCACCATGAACGTGTGAGTGATCCTCTCACGCTCGATGAGCTCGAGGAGCTTGCCGGGCTCGAACTGCTCCATGATGACGATGGTGGCGCCGAGGAACAGCGGCGGCAGCAGCATGAACCAGGTGCCATTGGAGTACAGCGAGGTGGTGGCCAGCGCAATCGAGTTGCGGGTGAACCGCATTTCCAGAGCGTTGGAATACGACCAGTGGAGTCGCGCCTTGTGCGTCTGCACGATACCCTTCGGCACGCCGGTCGTGCCCGATGAGTAGATGATGTTGAAATCATCAGTCATCGAATAGGTCACGTTCGGCTCCGTTTCCGCCGCCCCTTCCAGCCAGTCGTCCAGCGTCGCCCATCCGTCGCTGTGAAAGCCGACGGAAATACGGCCGTCGGGGCGGATCTTCGGCAGACGGTCTACGATCGGCTCGACCAGAGACTGAGTGGCCGCTGACGCGAACACGACTTTTGCATCCGAATCGTCGATCAGGCCGGCCACTTGCTCGGCGGTGAGCAGCGTGCTGATCGGCACCAGGCACGCGCCCGCCTTGCTGACGCCGAACATGGCGATCAGCATCTCGATGGAGTTGTTCATGACCACCGCAACCTTGTCGCCGCGGCCAATGCCGGACTCTGTCAGCCGGTTTGCCACTCGATTGAACCCGGAGTTGAGATCGTGCCATGTCAGCCTGTGGTCTCCACATACGACCGCCACCTTGTCGGGGTGGAACTCCGCGTGCGTAGCCCAAAGCTCGGGTAGAAACAGTTGCGCATCGTCGAGTTGATCCATCGTTGGTCTGTCCTGCCGTCTCAATTCACATCGCTGCGGGCCGCTGCGGCTAAACTACCACCGTCTCCCGCGCATAAACAAACAGTTGTTTGCTGATGTTTACCAAACAATCGCTTGGTAAAATGCGGGCGCTTCTGCTACGCTGCCGCACCGTCCTTTCATCAGAGCAGCGGACCGAAGCGGCGTGTCGACCAGCGGCGATAATGCGAATGCAACCACATACGATCCTCGCGATCCTTCGGTCATCGACGATCCCCTGCCCGCGCTGAAACACCTGCAGCGCACCGATCCGGTACACTTCTCTCGCGCGCTGGGTGGCTGGGTGATCACGGGGCATGAGGACGTGCGGCGCGTTCTGGCGGATGATGAGGGCATCTCGGCGGACCGGCTGTCGCCCTTTTACGAAGCGCAAGGCGCCGACATGCAGAAGCGCATCGCTGAGTTGATCCGCTATCTCAACACCTGGGTCGCCTTCAAGGATCCACCCGAGCACACCCGGCTGCGCAAGCTCATGAACAAGGTGTTCACCCGCGGAGCGGTTCATCGCCTCGAGCCCGGCATCCGAAACGCCGTGAACGCCCGGCTCGACGCTATCGGCGATCGGCGGGAGATCGACTTCATCGCCGATTTCGCCTACCCCTTGCCGGCGACCGTTATCATGGAACTGCTGGGCCTGCCGCTTTCCGACATGGAGGCCATGAAGGACTGGTCCGGCAAGATGCAGATGTTCATCGGCAGCGCCACCACCTCGCCGGCGAAGTATGCACTGGCCGAGCAGGGTGCCATCGAGATGGCGAACTACTTTCGGGACGTCATTCGTGAGCGCGAACGATCTCCCGGTGACGACATGATCAGCCGGTTACTGAACCTGCAGGACGAGGGCGAGGTGCTCACCGAAGACGAGGTCGTGGGTACCTCCATGTTGTTTCTCTTCGGCGGGCACGAAACGACCACCAACCTGATCGGCAACGGAATCAGAGCGCTCCTGAAAAACCCGGACCAGCTGGAAAGACTCAGGCGTGAGCCCGAGCTGATGGCCTCGGCCATCGAGGAAATTCTCCGCTATGATGGGCCAACCGGCGCCACGGTGCGTGTGGTGAAGCGGGACCACGCCCTTCACCACAAGAGGCTTCGGGCCGGCGATCGGGTGTTCGCGATGATCAATGCCGCCAATCATGATGACCGGATCTTCGAGGCGCCCGAGGAATTTCGCATCGACCGCTCCCCAAACCCGCATCTCACCTTCAACTACGGCAGACACTTCTGCCTCGGTGCGCCGCTGGCGCGCCTGGAAGGACTCGTCGCCATAGCCTCGGTGATCGAACGCTTTCCTGGGCTCCGGCTCACCGCAGAGCACTATCCGTACATGGATACGTTGGTCATGCGCGGGGTCCGCTCGATGCCGGTCGCCCTGCACTGATCGCCCCAGTCGTCTAATGGCGTGGTCCTTCCTGGTGTCCGGTGTCGCGCTGGCCCTCCGAATGGCCCCCCGGGGTTGACATCAGCGGGATCCGCCCGGTCCATCGAGGCTGCGAGCGGAGGCGGGCGGTCGCACGCCCAAATTGACACGCTCGCTGCCCCCCATCTAAGGTTTTCCGCGAGGCTGCCAGGCGCCACGAAATGCGGTTGGGGGAACTATAGTCACTACAAAAATGATCGGCTGTGCCATGCTGCTGCTGCTCTGTGCCTGTGGCGGCGGTGGTGGCGGCAGCAGCCGGACCAGCGCCGCGCCGGCCAACGTGCCGCCGGTGGCGGACGCCGGCGCTGATCAGCGTGTGGTGGAGGGGGCCCGGGTCACGCTGGACGGATCCGCCAGCCGGGACGCGGACGGCGCCATCGCCCGCTACGCCTGGCAGCAGCTCGGCGGCCCGGCGGTCACGCTGGAGAACGCCAGCGCCGCGGTGGCCGGATTCCCGGCGCCGGCGGTGGCGGCGGAGACGGTGCTGTCGTTTCAGCTCACCGTCACCGATCGGGCGGGCGCCTCCGCCGCAGACACGGTGCGGATCACCGTGGAGCCTGTGGCCCTCGCGGTGTCCGGCACCATCACCGCCGGCTGGGGGATCGCCGTGGACGGCGACGTAAACGATCCCGGCGCGCCGCGCGTCTCCAACGACGCGCCGGATCTGGCCCAGACGATTCCCAACCCGGTGACCGTGGGCGGCTACGTCAGCGTGGCGGGCGCCGGTGAGCCGGGGGCCCTGCAAGCCTCGGGTGACGTCAGCGACTTCTATCGGGTGGCGGTGGCACAGGGGCAGCGGATCGCCCTGCAGGTGGCGGACCCAAGCCAGGGCAACGACCCGGATCTGTACCTGTGGGACGCCGCGGGGATTCAGTACCTCGACTCGTCCATCAACATCGGCCCCACGGAAAGCGTCGTCGCGCCCTACTCCGGCGAGGTGCTGGTGGAGGTGTACGCCTACTCCGGGGCCTCGAACTACACCTTGATCATCGGTCAGGCCCAGGCGACGGCTGCGGGCAGCGGCGGGTTCGGCGGCGATTTCGTGCCCGGCGAGCTCATCCTCGAACGGCGCGCCGCGGCCCCGGCCAAGGCTCGAGCGGCCAGCGAGCGCATGACGAGGCTGGGCATCCGGCCGGTGACGGCGGCGGCGGGGCGGCCGGTGCGGGCCAGGGTCGGGCGCGCTGCCAGCCGGGCGCGCCGCCAGGCCCTCGGCGCCCTGACCGCGGGCCGGGACCGGCTGGCCGCCATCGCCGACGACCGGGTCCGGCACCGCTACGAGACGCTGCTCGCGGTGAAGGCCCTGCTCCAAGACGACGCCATCGCCTACGCCCAGCCGAACTATCGGGTCTATTCCCAGGCGGTCCCCGACGATCCGCTCTACTACCTGCAATGGCACTACCCCCTGATCGACCTGCCGGCGGCCTGGGACCTGACCCGGGGGGACCCGGCGGTGACCGTGGCGGTGATCGACAGCGGCGTGCTGATGGCGCATCCCGACTTCGCCGGGCAACTCGTGGCCGGGTACGACTTCATCAGCGATCCCACCCGCAGCGGCGACGGCGACGGGCTGGATCCGGACGCCAACGATGCCGGCGACGGCGGCGACATGGGACCCAACTCCTACCACGGCACCCATGTGGCCGGCACCGTGGCTGCCGCTTCGAGCAACGGCCTCGGCGTGGCCGGGGTGGCGCCCCGGGTGAAGGTGATGCCGCTGCGGGTGCTGGGCGTGGGGGGCGGCACCAGCTACGACATCATCCAGGCCGTCCGCTTCGCCGCCGGGCTGCCCAACGACTCCGGTCTGCTTTCGCCGCCGGTGGACGTCATGAATCTGAGCCTGGGCCGCACCGGCTACTGCTCGCCCGCGGAGCAGAGCGCGTTCACCGCGGCCCGGCAGGCGGGCGTGGTGGTGGCGGCGGCTGCCGGGAACGACGGCATGGACGCGGGTGCGGCGTTTCCCGCGAGCTGCCAGGGGGTGCTGGCGGTGGGTGCCGTGGATCTGCTGGGCAACCGCTCGTACTACTCCAACTTCGGCGCGGCGGTGGACGTGCAGGCTCCGGGCGGCGACGCCAGCGTCGACCAGAATGGCGACGGCTACGGCGACGGCGTGCTGAGCCTGCTCGGCGACGAGACGGTGAGCCCGGCCGATTACTTCTACGCGTTCTTCCAGGGCACCTCCATGGCGAGCCCGCACGTGGCCGGGGTGGTGGCGCTGATGAAGTCGGTGAACCCGACGCTGACGCCGGACGACGTCGACGCGTTGCTCGCCAACGGCGAGCTGACCGACGACCGCGGGATCATCAACGCGCACGCCGCCGTGTACGCGGCGCTGAACGCCCTGGGCGCGCCGCCCGAGCTGAACCCCACGTTGACGGTGCAGCCGGGCTCGCTCAACTTCGGCTCGGCGTTCACCTACGCGGAGATCGAGGTGCGGATCTCGGGCGGCGGTGACCTGCAGGTATCCGCGCCCACCGCCGACCAGCCCTGGCTCAGCCTGGCACCCGTGGCGGTGACCGCTGCCAACACCGGCCGCTACAGCGTCATGGTCGAGCGGACCGGCGTGGCCGAGGGTACCCACACCGCCGTCATCACCGTGGTCTCCGACCGCAACACGGTGGAGGTGCCGGTGATCATGCAGGTGAGCGGCAGCGTTCACGAGTCCGACGCCGGACACCTGTACGTGCTGTTGAGGGACAGCGCCACGGGCACGGTGGTGGACCAGGTGGAGGCGGACGCCTCCGGGGGCACCTACCGCTATCGGCTCGGCGCTTCCCAGCCCGGCGACTACGAGATCGTCGCCGGCACCGATTTCGACAACGACCAGTTCATCTGCGACGCCGGGGAGAGCTGCGGGGCCTATCCCACACTGGACCACCCCGGCGTGATCACCGTGGACGCCGATCGGGAGGGCATCGACTTCTCCGTGGGCCGCGTGGTGCCCATCAGCGACCTGCGGCTCGAGGCCGAGGCCGAGGCCGCGGGCGTGCCGGTGGGCGAGCGACCCGGCGAGCGCGTCCGCAGGCCATCGCCTGTGGCGGGGGCGCCGCGAGCCAGCGCTCAGTAGTTCAGCTCGAACAGTGCCTCCATCTGCCGCCGCGCCAGCGCGGCCGGCACCGCGCGCAGCACAGTGTTGCGCAGCCGTCGCGCGGTGGTGTTGGACAGGTGCGCCAGGCGCCCGAGACGCCACGACAAGGTGGCGATCTTCCGGGCCTTCGGCATGCGAATCCGCTGATAACCGGCAAACGCACGGGCGGGATCCCGATGGCTCGCGAGCTGGTCGGCGAGCACCCAGGCATCCTCCACGGCCTGGGCCGCGCCCTGCCCCAGGTTCGGCGTGGTGGCGTGGGCGGCGTCGCCGAGCAGCACCACGTGGCCGTCGTGCCAGCGGCGGATGGGCCGGAAATCGTGGAGGTCGGTACGCAGGATGGCGCTGCCGGCAACCGCGAGGAGCTCCCGCACGAGCGCGGGAAACCCGGCGAACGCCGCCTGCAGCCGCGCCTGCACGGTGGCGGGGTCGTCCTGCTCGCCGGCGGGCGCGTTCAGGGTCGCGTACCAGTACACCTCGGCGTCGTCGATGGCGGAGAAGCCGAAGCGCCGGCCGGGCCCCCAGATCTCCCGGCCCGAGCCGGCGAGCTCCGCGGGCAGGCGGAGCGGCACCACCGCCCGGTAGGAGGTCTGCCCCGAGTAGCGCAGCGGCACCCGGGGAAACAGCGTGCCGCGAATCACGGAGCGGAGGCCGTCGGCGCCGACGACCACCTCGGCGCGCCGTTCCGAGCCGTCGGCGAAGACCAGCGCGGCCTGCTCCGGGCCGCGCCGCAGCGCCCGGCAGGGGTGGCCGAGATGCAGGGTCCCGGGCGCCACCGCGGAGGCCAGCACCTCTTGCAGGCGCGCGCGATGGATGGCCACGGTGGTCCACCGCCGGCCCGTCAGATCCACCACCTGCAAGACGCCGGTGGCGGCGTCGTGAATCTCCGGGCGCAGTATGGGCTTGCCGAGGCCGGCGATAGCGTCCGCCAGCCCCAGACGCTCGAACACCTGCATGGCGTTGGGCGGCATCCAGATCCCGGCGCCCACGGCGGCGAGTGCCTCCGCCCCCTCGTAGACGTGGGCTTCGATGCCGCGCTGCTGCAGCGCCACGGCCGCGGTCAAGCCGCCGATGCCGCCGCCGACGATGGCCACGCCGCTCACGGGCGTTTCCCCCGCGCCGGGCTGCGGCTGCGCGCTCTTTTCGCCGGCGCGGCCGCCAGCATGCCCCGGCAGTGCAGGGCGATGCTGCGGCGCAGCGCGTCGTCCCGCTCAGCGGCCGAGAGCTGACCGTTGAGCCAGCCCGCCAGAGTGCCGTAGTACAACGAGAACGTGGACTGGGCGGCGAGGCGGGGATCCACGTCGGCGGCCAGACGGCCGTCGCTCTGCCAGCCGGCGAAGGTGTCGGCGAGCCGGGCGATGAACCGCACGGTCAGATCGTAGCCGGGGTCCTCCGTCGCGGGCGGCAGCAACAGCACTTCGCGCACGAAGCGTCGCCCCAGGTCCGGGTCGTCGTCGTACAGGCGCAGGAACCGGAGAAACAGGGCGGCCAGCTCCTGGTCGATGACACCGGCCGGGTTCAGGCTGGCAAAGCCGTGCTCCACCGCCGCTTCCAGGCGGCTCTCGTACACCAGCAGCAGAAGCTGGGCTTTGGTCGGCGCGTAGCGGAACACCGTGCCCTTGGCCACGTCCGCCCGAGCGGCGATCTCGTCGGTGGAGACGGCGTCGAAGCCGCGGCTGCGGAACAGCTCCGCGGCCGCCTCGGCGATGCGTCGGCGCTTGCTCGCCTTGGCGCGCTCCCGGCGGGACGGAACCATCTGCGGCTGAGGTCGGCTCATGTTGAATGACCAAGGTCAAAAATGACTCGAGTCATTTTAAGCATCCGGCGCGCGTTGGCAAGCGGCGTGTCGGTCGGCCGGGTGCTATGCTGGCCCGGCTCTAGGTGAGGGGAGAGGGAGCAGGATGGATCGCCCGGAGATGTCCGGTGGCGCGCCGCGGAGCGGCGGGCCCTACGCCCACCTGGTGCTGGCGCTGCTGGTGCTGGTCTACATCTTCAACTTCATCGACCGCAACATCCTCTCCATCCTCGCCGAGGACATCAAAGCCGATCTGGGGGTGACCGACGCCGAGATGGGCTTCCTCTACGGCACGGCGTTCGCGGTGTTCTATGCGGTCTTCGGCATTCCCCTGGCGCGCTTCGCCGACGTTTGGGTGCGGCGCAGCCTGGTCAGCGTGGGCCTTCTGTTCTGGAGCGGCATGACCGCGCTGTCGGGCATGGCGCGGTCGTTCCCGGAGCTGGCGCTCTACCGCATCGGCGTCGGCATCGGCGAAGCCAGCGCCTCGCCCGCGGCCTACTCCATGCTCTCGGACTATTATCATCCGCGGCACCGGGCCACGGTGATCGGCATCTACTCCAGCGGCGTGTACCTGGGCGGCGGCGTGGGCCTGTTCCTCGGCGGCTGGATCCTGGACGGCTGGGCGGCCGCGTACCCCGACCCGGCCGCGGCCCCGTTCGGCCTGAAGGGCTGGCATGTGGCGTTCATGGCCGTGGGGCTGCCGGGCATTCTGCTGGCCGGCCTGGTGCGGCTGCTGCGCGAGCCCATGCGCGGGCAGAGCGAAGGGCTGGTCACGCCCCGGCACCCGGCGCCGTTTCGGGTCCTCGGCACAGAGCTCGCCGCCGTCATCCCGCCGTTCACCCTCTGGAGCGTGTGGCGTTTCGGTGCCTCCGTGCGCCGGAATCTGGCGGCGGCGCTGGCGCTGACGGCGGTGGGTGCGCTCCTCGTCTGGTGGACGGGCAGCGTGGCTCAATGGGTGGCGCTGGCGGTGGCCGTCTACGTCACCGTGAGCTGGGCCCAGGGCATGGCCGGCCGCGACCGCGCCACCTTCGAGATGATCTTCCGCAGCCGGGCACTCATGTTCACCACCCTGGCCTTTCCCACCATCGCCTTCGTCACCTACGGCACCAGCTTCTGGACGGCGCCGTTTCTCATGCGGGTGCACGGCGCCAGCGCCGCGGACGTGGGGCTGTACGTGGGTCTCGGCGGCGCCCTCGGCGGCCTGCTGGGTGTGGTGTCCGGCGGCGTGCTCGGCGACCGCCTGAAGGCCGCCCGGGCGAACGGCCGGCTCATGGTGGGCATGATCACCATCGTCCTCACCGGCCCGCTGGTGCTGTGGATGCTCTATACCGACAGTCTGGCCATGGCGTACTTCCTCAACTTCGCCTACCACGTCCCGGCGTCGATGTGGGTGTCCATTGCGCCCGCCACCGCCAACGACCTGGTCATGCCGCGCATGCGGGCGGTGGCCGGCGCCTGGTTCCTGCTCATGAACACCATCATCGGCCTGGCGCTGGGACCGTACGTGATGGGCAAGGTGAGCGACCTGTTCACCCTGGCCGGCGTCGATCCTGCCACCGCCCTCACCGACGCCATCGCCCTCGGGCAGGGCATGTTCCTGGTCACCGCCGTGCTGCTGTACCTGGCCATGCGCCACCTGCCGCAGGACGAAGCCGACCGGCTCGAGCGGGCCCGGGCGCTCGGGGAGGAGGTGGTGGAGGCGAAGGCGGTGGTGAACTAGTGTACTGCGCCGCATTATTTGGCGCTTATAGCGTGAGCCCAGGCGGTCAGCTGCCAGGCGCGGTCGCGCCGCCATAGCCCAGCTATGGGTAGCGGCCGCAACAACACAGATGGCCGCCTGGGCTCGCGCCCGCAGGGAGCCCCTCAAAAGCGCCATCGCCGCGTTGCCGTCCTTGGCAATGGAGCAACCATTCCCGGCGGACGGCGCCTTGCGCTGACGCTTTTGAGGGGCTCTATAAGTGCCAAATAATGCGGCGCAGTACGCTAGGCGCTGCGCTCCGCACCGGCGAGGCTCGAGCCGGAGGCGGCGATCCATCGGGCAGTCATGGCGGCGGCCGCGCGATCTGTCAGTCCGGCCGCGGCCAGGATTTCCCAGGTGTGCAGATCCAGCGCGACGCGGGCGGCGGCGCGCATTCGCCGGGCGCGAGCGCCCCGGGCAGGCTGCGGTACCAGATCGTGCTCGAGCTGGCGAATGAGCCCCATCCAGCCCTCGTCCACCACCTCCTGGAGCGCGGGCAGCAGCGAGGCGTCGCGCAGGATCTTCCCCATCATGAGGTGGGTCTCGCGATAGTAACGATAGAGGCGCTCGAGCACGCACTGCGCGCGCTGCTGCGGATCGATCTGCTCCATGCAAGCGGAGAAGTCGGGGGGCGG
>JAWLGU010000031.1:0-7998 GCA_041690675.1 Pseudomonadales bacterium
GATCTGCAGCTCGCCGTTCTTGCCCGGCGGCGTGGATTCCAGAATCTCGAAGATGTCCGGCGTGAGGATGTAGCGGCCGATGATGGCCAGGTTGCTGGGGGCATCCTCCGGCGCGGGCTTCTCCACCATGTCGGTGACGCGAACCAGCCGATCGCTGATGACGTCGCCGACGATGACCCCGTAGGACGCCGTCTCGGTGGGCGGTACCTCCTCGATGGCGACGATGCTGCAGCGGAACTGCTTGAACAGGCTCACCATCTGGTGCAGCACGCCGTGGCGACTGCCGAAGCAGAGGTCGTCCGCCAGCACCACCCCGAAGGGCTCGTCGCCCACCAGGGTGCGGCCCGTGAGGATGGCGTCCCCCAGGCCTTTCATCTCTTTCTGACGCGTGTACGAGAACGAGCACTGCTCGATGAGCGCGCGGATGCCGTCGAGCAACTTCTCCTTGCCGGTGCCGGCGATCTGGTGCTCGAGCTCGTAGCTGACGTCGAAGTGATCCTCGATGGCACGCTTGCCCCGCCCGGTGACGAAACCGATGTCCGTGAGGCCCGCCTCGACCGCCTCCTCTACCCCGTACTGGACCAGCGGCTTGTCGAGGATGGGCAGGATCTCTTTGGGCATGGCCTTCGTGGCGGGCAGAAATCGGGTACCGTAGCCCGCCACGGGCATCAGGCATTTTTTGATCATGAAATCCGTTTCCTTGTGAAGAGCTTGCGCAGTGCCTCGCCCACCGAGGTGCGATGGTAACCTCGCACCCCACCCGAAGCCGTGAAAGCTTCACAGATTGATGGGCAAACTTCTACCCGATCGCGCAAGCCGCCTCGAACCCTCAGCCGTCGAGCTCGGACTCGGCGAGCAGCGAGCGCAGATGCGCGCGCAGATGGCGGCAGATGGCAATGCCGGCGCGGGTCTGCTGCGGCGAACGATCCGGGAAACGCCGCATGCTGCGGGACAGGCGCCTGGCTGCCTGGAGATGACGAGAATCCGCCTTGGCGGTGGTGGTCGGGCGGGCATCGTCGGTGGCGGCCCGAGTGGTGCCGGCGGCCCGGGAGTTGTCGGCCGCAGTGGCGGCCGGTGCGGGCGTTCCGCCCGGCCCCGGCGCCTCCAGCTCATCGAACAATGGCAACGTGCCCGCCATAGATTCGGATCATAGCCGATACTGTATATCCATACAATACTCAGTGATCGAACGTGAAGGCTCCGTCCGCGAAGCCGATCCGTACCGTGTCCCCCGGACCGAAATCGCCGGCCAGCAGGCGTGACGCCAGAGGGTTCTCCACCCGCCGTTGGATCACCCGCTTCAACGGCCGGGCGCCATACACCGGGTCGTAGCCCTCTTCCACCAGCGCGTCCACCGCCTCCGCAGTGAGCTCGATGCGGATGTCCTGATCCTCGAGCCGCCGTTCCAGCACCCGGAACTGGATCTCGGCGATCTGCCGGACCTGCGCCCGGTCGAGGGGATGGAATACCACCAGATCGTCGATGCGATTGATGAACTCCGGCCGGAAGTGCTGCGCCACCACGCCCATCACCGTGGAGCGAATACGCTCGAAGTCGCCTTCCTCCGCCAGGGCCTGAATGGCCTCGGACCCCAGGTTGGAGGTCATCACCAGCACGGTATTGCGAAAATCCACGGTGCGGCCATGGCCGTCCGTCAGGCGCCCGTCGTCCAGCACCTGCAACAGGATGTTGAACACGTCGGGATGGGCCTTTTCGATTTCGTCGAGCAGGATCAGCGAGTAGGGCCGGCGCCGCACCCGCTCGGTGAGGTATCCGCCCTCCTCGTAGCCTACGTAGCCCGGCGGCGCGCCGATGAGCCGGGCAACCGAATGCCTTTCCATGAACTCGGACATGTCGACCCGGACCATGGCGTCCTCGCTGTCGAAGAGCACCTCGGCCAGGGCCTTGCAGAGCTCGGTCTTGCCGACCCCGGTGGGACCGAGGAACATGAACGAGCCGTTGGGACGGTTCGGGTCCGACAGGCCCGCCCGTGAGCGGCGAACGGCCTCGGACACGGCCCGAACCGCCTCGTCCTGACCCACCACCCGCTTGTGAAGCTCGTCCTCGAGTCGCAGCAGCTTCTCCTTCTCGCCCTCGAGCAGCTTGGAGATGGGAATGCCCGTCCAGCGGGAGACCACCTCGCCGATCTCTTCTTCGGTCACCCGGTTGCGCAGCAGTTGCCGCGGCGCTGCCTCGCCGTTGGCGCTGGCCTCGGCGAGTTGCCGCTCCAGCTCGGGTATGCGCCCGTACTGCAGCTCCGACATGCGGGTGAGGTCGCCGGCCCGCCGCGCCGCCTCGAACTCGAGGCGCGCCGCGTCCAGCTCCTCCTTGATCTCCTGGGTGCCGCGCAGCGACGCCTTCTCCGCCTTCCAGATCTCCTCCAGGTCGGCGTATTCCTTTTCGAGCTCGGAGATGGAGTCCTCCAGGTTCTTCAGCCGCTTCTTGCTGGCCTCGTCGGTCTCGTGCTTGAGCGCTTCGGCCTCCATCTTGAGCTGAATCAGCCGACGCTCGAGCCGGTCCATGGCCTCGGGCTTGGAATCCATCTCCATCCGGATGCGGCTCGCCGCCTCGTCGATCAGGTCGATGGCCTTGTCGGGAAGCTGGCGATCGGTGATGTAACGATGCGACAAACGGGCCGCGGCCACGACGGCCGGGTCGGTGATGTCCACCCCGTGATGCAGCTCGTAGCGTTCCTTCAACCCCCGCAGGATGGCAATGGTGTCTTCAACGCTGGGCTCGTCCACGAGCACCTTCTGGAAGCGCCGCTCCAGCGCGGCGTCCTTCTCGATGTGCTGGCGGTACTCGTCCAGGGTGGTTGCGCCCACGCAGTGGAGCTCGCCGCGGGCCAGCGCGGGCTTGAGCATGTTGCCCGCATCCATGGCGCCTTCCGCCTTGCCTGCACCCACCATGGTGTGGAGCTCGTCGATGAACAGAATCACGTTGCCTTCCTGCTTGGCCAGCTCGTTGAGCACGGCCTTCAGGCGCTCCTCGAACTCGCCGCGGAACTTGGCGCCGGCAATGAGCGCGCCCATGTCGAGGGCCAGAATGCGCTTGTTCTTCAAGCCTTCGGGCACCTCGCCGTTCAGGATCCGCTGGGCGAGGCCTTCCACGATGGCGGTCTTTCCCACCCCCGGCTCACCGATGAGCACGGGGTTGTTCTTCGTCCGCCGCTGCAGCACCTGAATGGTTCGGCGGATCTCGTCGTCACGGCCGATCACCGGGTCGAGCTTGCCATCCTCGGCGCGCGCGGTGAGATCCACCGTGTACTTGTCGAGCGCCTGCCGGTGCTCCTCGGCATTGGGGTCGGATACCGTCTCACCCTTTCTCGTCACTTCGATCACCTGCTCCAGGGCCGGTTGGTTCACGCCGCACTCCCTCAGCACGGCCGCGGTGGCGGAATCGGCGAACATGGCCAGCAGCACCTGCTCCGTAGAGAGGTAGTTGTCGCCGGCTTTCTGCGCCAGACGATCCGCCATGTTCAGCACCTTGGCGAACCCGGGGGAAACGCCCACCTCACCGGTGGGCGTTTTCAACGTCGGCAGGGCGTCGACCGCTTCCGAGATGCGTGCGCGCAGCCGTTCGGCGCTACCGCCGGCACGGATCAGCATGGGCAGAACCGAGCCGTCGCGCTGCTCGACCAGCACCGAGAGCAGATGGATCGGCTCCACGGCGCTGTGATCCTTGCCCACGGCCAGCGACTGCGCGTCGCTGAGCGCGTTCTGCAATCGGCTGGTCATTTTGTCCAAACGCATCTTCGTTTCCTAAAAATCGACTGCTGGTACAATGCGGGCGGCCGTGTCGATTTCAACCATCCACATGCAGGGCCCTATGGAGCAGAGACGCTATCCGCGGATTCAAGTGCCGCTGCTGGTGGAGCTGAAGCATCCGTCGCTCGGATCCTTGCGCTGCATGGCCAGAGATGTATCCGAAGGCGGCGTATACGTGTATACGCAGAAGCCGAACATCAAGCCGGGCGCCAAGGTGAAGCTCACCCTGCTCAATGCCCTGCAGGTGGAGGCTCAGCCCACCCCAACGGTGGAGCTGGAGGTGAAACGGGTCGAGGACGACGGCCTGGGTCTCGCCTTCACCAACGCCACCGGACGCCATCTGTGGCTGAGCGTTGAGCGGATGCGCACCGAATTGGCCGTCGGCCGGGACTACTTCCAGGTGCACGTCAACGTGATGGTCAGCAACGGCTCCGGCGCGTTGCTGCTGGCCCAGCAGCACGGCCGATGGACGTTTCCCGCCACCTTCCTGATGGTGGGTGAGGATTGGCAGGAATCGGTGAAACGGTTCCTGCGCGAGGAATTCGCCATCGAGGTGCACAGCATCGGACCCGTGGTGACCCTGAGCACGGTGAGCGGCACCGAGCTGCCGGAGACCGCGGTTCTCGACCTGTTCGTGGAAGCCGCCACCGATTCCGAAACCGAGCCGTGCGACCCCGCCCCCACCAGCCGTTACCGGGCGGCCCGGTGGATCGACCGCCGCCGCCGGGTCGAGGAATCCACGTTCGTCAGCGACCAGGTGCGTGCCCTGGCCGACGCCGCACTGCAGCGCCGCACCGGGGAGGAGGACGGGGCGTGATCGCCAGCGAGTTCGACCGCGTGGGCCCCGGCGGCCGCATCGTGCTGCGGCCGAACCGATCCTGGACCTGGCGCGCCAACACCTACCTGGTGGCGACCCTCGTGGCCGTCTCCGGAAGCATGGCCTCGGTGTTCGCCTATCGCGGCATGTGGCTCATCCTGCCGTTCACGGCGCTCGAGATGTCCGTGCTGCTGGCCTGCCTGTACTACTGCGTCCGGCGAACCCACCTCCAGGAGGTGCTGACGTTCTCTTCCGACTATCTGATATTCGAGCGCGGGATCGCCCGCCCCCAGATCCGCCGCCGCTTTCAGCGCTACTTCACCCGATTCTGCGTTCGTGCGGCGGAACACCCCTGGTACCGCACCCGCATCTCCGTGCGCTGCCGCGGCACCGAGCTGGAGATCGGCAGCTTCCTCACCAGCGAGGAGAAGGAAGATCTGGTCGCGGCCCTGCGAGACATGATCTGGCGCCTGGACGAGCCCGCCAATAGGGCGCCCGGTCCGCCCGCCAGCGCACCACCCGGTTCGGCTCGCTGCTCTGCCACAGCAAAGCCCCGTCCAGGCCCGTCTGATGGAGCCGCGCTCCCACCCGCCTGTAGCGCTCCACCACCCGGGGATGGGGATGACCGAAGCGGTTGTGACGGCCGGCGCTGACGAAGACCACGGCCGGCCTCAGCAACCGCACCAGAGCCGCCGACGAGGACGTGGCGCTGCCGTGATGCGGCGCGAACATCACGGTGACCCGCCGCTGGGCGCCCGATCCGCGCAGGCCCCGCAACAGCGCGGGCTCGACCCGGCTGCTCAGATCGCCGGCCAGCAGGGTGCGGTGCCTGCCGTCGTCCACCAGCAGAACGCAAGAGCGGTCGTTGTCGGACGCATCCGGCGGCCGCGGCAGCCGCAGGACGCGGAACGTGACGTCGTCCCAGCGCCAACGGCGGCCATGGCACGCTGTCGTTCCCGGACGTGGACCCGAAGTCATGACCTGCCCCACCTCCAGGGCGGACAGCACGTAGCGGGCCCCGCCCACGTGGTCGAGATCTTCGTGACTGAGGATGACCTTCTCCAGCCGGGGGGCCCCCGTCGCCAGGAGGCTCGGCACAACCACCGCGCTGCCGGTCTCGAACCCGCTGGGGAATGCCGGCCCGGCGTCGAACAGCAACCGGTGGCTGCGGGTATCGACGATGACGGCGGTGCCCTGCCCCACGTCCAGGGCCGCCACCCGATACTCCCCCATCTGCAGCCTCGCCGGCCTGTGTGCCAGCAGCAGCGCGAAGCACAGCGCCAGCACCGGTAGCTGCCAGCGCGGCGGCTCCAGCAGCCACCACAGCGCGCAGAGCTGGGCAGCCAGCAGCGCGAGTGGGGGGGCTGCCGGGTGCAGCGCGGGCGCCCGGGCCAGCCACTCCAGCCAGGCCATCACGCCACTCAGGCCGACATCCGCCAGGCGGAAGGCCAGCTCGGCGGCCGCAACGGAGACGGCGGCCAGGGCGCCTCCGAGGAGGGTCAGCGGCACGACGACCAGGCTCATTGCCGGCACCGCGAGGAGGTTCGCCGGTATGCCCGTCCACGGCAGACTGCCCGTGCCGAGCGCCACCAGCGGCAACATGCCCAGACTCAGGGCCGCTTGAGCACGAACCAGGGACGCAAACCGTTTCTGGCCGCCGCAGCGATCCCCCAGAACCATCAGCAGAATGAACACGGCGCCGAACGACAGCCAGAAGCCCTGCTGGTGCACTGCCAGGGGGTCGAGCGCGAGCACCGCGGCCAGTGCGAGCAGCAGCCCGCTCTCCACCCGGCTGGTGCGCCCCCAGCTCGACCAGGCCAGCACGCTGACGCTCATCAGCAGCGCACGAAGCGCAGGCACGCCGGCACCGGCCAGGGCGACGTACGCCGACGCCACCACCGCGCCGCCCAACGAGCCGGCCGTCCGCGCATCCAGCCACAGCGGCAGCAGCGGGCAGATTCTGCAGGCCCAACGGCTGAGCACCAGACCGAGGGCCGCCGCCAGGGATACGTGCAGCCCCGAGATCACCATCAGATGGACGGTGCCCGTGGCGCGGAAGGTATCCCACTGCGGCCCGGCGATGCCCCCGGACCAGCCGGTGAGGAGCGCCTGCAGGATGCCCCGGCGGGGCAGGCCCGAATCCTCCAGGATCGCCGTCAGGGCATCCCGGGCGCGTTGGATCGGCGCCGGTGGCGGCCGGGCGAGCAGCTCGCCGCTGCGCACGTACCCCGTGGCGTCGATGCCGGCTCCGAGCAGCCAGCGCTCGTAATCGAAGCCGCCGGGGTTGGCGTAGCCCCACGGTCCCCGCAGCGCCGCCCCGAACCGCCACACGTCCCCACGCTGCACCGCTTCGGCTCCGTACCAGGAAAGGCGCAGCGACGCCCCTCGGGGCACGCCGCCCGCGGGCGATGAGACCCTGGCCTGAAACCGCAGGGCCGGCGGCTGCCCCGGCGCCACACGCAGAGGCAGCGGATCGCTCTCCACCCTCGCGGTCACCGCCACCGGGTCCCCGGGCCCCGGCTCACCGGCGCCGCCCGCGACCTCCGCATCGAGCCGGGCCGCCAGCGCCTGATGATGAGCTGCCGCGCTCCAGCACAGACCCACGAGCAGTCCCAGGCCCGCCGGCGGCCACGCCTTGCGCGGGCGCCGGCGCCGCAACAGCCGGGCCACCACCCATCCCGCAGCACCGCAGCCGGCCAGCACCACCAGGCTGCCCGGCAGGGCCTCGCCGCCCGGCCAGGGGAAGGCGAGCATCAACCCCCCGCAGCAGAAGCCCGCCAGAAACCGCTGCATGTACCGCCTTCGCCATCCGGGTGCATAATTCCTTTTATGCCGCGAAAGTTCCTCAGACGGCATCTGCCGACGCCTTCGGCGATGCGTACGCATCGTGCTCTACGCCCCGTGAGCCGGTGGCTCCACGAGCCCGAGCTGTGGCACCTCCACCGCCGCTCGGTAGCCGGCGCCACGTTCATCGGCTTGTTCTGCGCGTTCCTGCCGGTGCCGTTTCAGATGCTGATCGCCGCCTTGCTGGCGGTGGCGTCGCGCTGCAATCTGCCCATCTCGGTGGTGCTGGTCTGGATCACCAACCCGATCACCATACCCCCCATGTTCTACTTCGCCTACCGGCTGGGCGCCTGGCTTCTCGACCGCCGCATCGAGGTCAGCACCATCGAGCTGAGCTGGAGCTGGCTCTCCGCCAACCTCCACGCCATCGGCTTACCCCTGGTGTTCGGCTCGCTCGTCTGCGGCTGGGTCGCCGGAGTCACCGGTATGGTGCTGGTGCGGGTCGCCTGGAGGTTTCACGTGATACGCCGCTGGAGGATGCGGCGGGAACGGCGCCGGGCGCGGGAGGCGGCGGTGGAGCGCTGAGAAATCGCTATCCGCTGTCCGCTTTCCGCTATCCGCAAGAGGCGC
>JAWLGU010000031.1:8098-45334 GCA_041690675.1 Pseudomonadales bacterium
GTGAGGGCTTGATTTCCGGCGACGCGCCTCTTGCTGAAGGCCGACAGCCGATAGCTGACTAGCGGATAGCGGATAGCGGATAGCGGATAGCGGATAGCGATCGCTGATAGCTTTATCAATGCAATGCCGCGATGGGATTCACGTTCGCTGCCCGGCGCGCCGGAATCCACGCGGACACCAGACACAGCGTTCCCGAGATCAAGCCGATGACCAGCAGATCGGAGCCCTGGACCACCGAGGGCACCTCCACGAAGTAGGTGCCTTCCAGCAGGCTAAAGCCCAGCCAACGCTCCGCCGCCGCCATGACCCCGCCGATGTGCCGGGCGACGAGCGCCCCCGCCGCCAGGCCCGCCACGATGCCGAGGGCCGAGATGATGAGCCCCTGCAACAGAAAGATGCGCAGGATGGTGCCGTCGAGCGCGCCCATGGTGCGAAGGATGGCGATGTCCGCGCGCTTGTCGTTCACCGCCATGGACTGGCCGGAAACGATGTTGAAGGCGGCCACCGCCACCACCATGAGCAGGATCAGGAACATGAGCAGCTTCTCCAGCCGAACCGCCTGGAACAGCTCGCCGTAGCTGTCGGCCCAGCTCGTCACCGACCACTCGGGGTGCGCCCGCGCCAGCCGCTCGGCCACCCCGGCCGCGGCGAGGGGGTCGCTCAAGGTCACCCGTACCCCGGCCGTGCCGAGGCTTTCGGGCGCCGCGGGCAACGAGGCCACGGGCACCACCACCAGGGAGTAGTCCAGCTCGGCCCCCACCTCGAACAGCCCGGTCAGCTCGTAGCGCAGAATGCGCGGCGTGACCCCGGCCTCCCCCGGCTCGCTGATCACCAGGGCCAGGGTGTCGCCCGGGAGCAGACCCAGGTGCGCCGCCAGGGGCGCGCCCATCACCAGACCTCGATGGTGGCTCAGCGTTTCCGCCAGGGACCCGTACTGCATGCTGTCGGTCAGCGTGGTCATGGCACCCACGGCGGAGTCGTCGACACCGTATATGGTCACCGGGTTCACGGCGCCCGCCGCGGTGACCATCCCCGCGCCGACGAAGAAGTTGTACGCAGCGGTGACCCCGGGCCGGGCGCGTAGCTCCGCAACCCCCGGATCGTCCACCCGAAGATTCTCGATCAGGAGGTGCGGCACGGCGCCGAGGATGCGCTTCTTCAGCTCCGCATCGAAACCGTTCATCACGCTGACGACCACGGTCAGCACCAGCACGCCCAGGCTCAAGCCGGCCACCGAGACACGCGTGATGAACGCGGCGAACTCGCGCCGGCGGGTCTGCAGGTAGCGCAGCGCGATCCACCAGGCCACGCTGTCGCGCGTGGCGGTCACAGGATCTGCCCGTCCACGAGCCGCAGCACCCGATGCACGCTGCCGAGCAGGCTCTCGTCATGAGTGACGATCACGAAGCCGATGCCGCGCTCGTCACTCAGCCGGCACATCAGGCGGAACACCTGTTCTGCGTTTTCCCGGTCCAGGTTGCCCGTGGGCTCGTCCGCCAGCACCACCAGGGGCGACCCCACCAGTGCCCGGGCAACCGCCACCCGTTGCCGCTCGCCCCCCGACAGGGCCGCCGGCCTGTGCTTCAGCCGGGGCCCCAATGCCACCGCCTCCAGCATCTCCCGGGCCTGCTCGCGGGCCGCGGCGGCGGGCACGCCGCCGAGCCGCAACGGCATGGCGACGTTCTCCAAGGCGGAGAATTCGGGAAGCAGATGGTGCATCTGGTAGACGAAACCCATGTAGCGGTTCCGCAACCGCGCGCGTTCGGCGGGTGACGCGGCCGTCATGTCTTCGCCGCCCACCAGTACCGTGCCGGAATCGGGCTCGTCGAGTCCGGCGAGGACGTGCAGCAAGGTGCTCTTGCCCGACCCGGAGCGGCCGATGATGGCCACCCGCTCGCCTGCAGACACGGCGAGGTTCACCCCCCGCAGTACCTCCACCCGGTCCGGCCCCTGCGCGTAGGATTTGAAGATGCCGTCGGCGGCGATGACCGAGTCGGCAGTGGGAACTCCGGGCTCCACGGCCCGCGGCTCACTCATGGGCCAGCACCCGCGACGGCGCCAGGGTGGCTGCCCGCCACGCCGGATACACCGTGCTCAACACGCACAGCCCGAGGGCGGTGAGGAGAATGCCGGTGAGGTCGGAAACACGCACCTGAACCGGCAGATAGCTGACGAAGTACTGATTCATGAGATCGAGCTCCAGGGCCGCGGTGATCCATTCGTACAGTGGCGGCAGGCCCAGCGCCAGCGCCGTGCCGAGGGCGGCGCCGAGCGCTATGCCCACCCCGCCCAGCAGGACGCCCAGCAGCACGAAGGCGCCCACGACCGTCCCGGTGCCGCCGCCCAGGGTACGCAGGATTGCCACGTCGCCACTGCGCTGGTTGACCACCATCACCAGAGTGGAGACCAGGTTGAAGGCCGCCACCGCCACGAGAAACGAGAGCAGCACGAACATGGTGCTCTTCTGCACACCGATGGCGTGGTACAGGTTACCGTGGGTCCGCATCCAGCTCTGCGCCACCACCCGATCGCGTCCGAGCCGCGCCACCGCCGACATCGCCACCTGGTTCGCGGCGAACAGATCGTCGAGCCGCAGTTGGTAGCCGTGGATCCGCTCACCGAGGCGGAACAGCTTCTGAGCGTCGTCCAGATGGAGGTAGACGGCACGCGCGTCCACCTCCGATCGCGAGCGCAGGATGCCGCTCACCCGAAAACGCTTCTGCCGTGGAAAAATCCCGGCGGGCGTGACGGTGGCGGCCGGCAGCACCACGGTCACGTCGTCGCCCACGTCCACGTCCAGCTCCCGCGCCACCCCCGCACCCAGGACGGCCCGGTAGGTGCCGCCCACGAGATCCGCCGGGCCTTGCAGATGGCGGCGGTAATCCGATACCCGCGTGTACGCCTGCGGAAGGATTCCGGAGATCAACACGCCGCTCACCCGGTCCCTCACCGCGGCGAGGCCCGCGCCCTGGACGATGGGCGCCACACCCCGCACCCCCGGGATCTCGGCGAGAACCCGCTGGTGGGCATCGCTGGGCACCAGCGGCGAGCGGCCGAACACAGAGACATGGGGCAGCACCCCCAGCACCCGCTGCTCGAGCTCGCGCTCGAAGCCGTTGATCACGGACACCACCACCACCAGCACGGCCACGCTGAGCGCGAGACCGCTCACCGCCACCAGGCTGATGAACGAAAGGGTGCTGCGGCGGGAGAACGCATAGCGTCCACCCAGGGCGAGAACGACGGCTGAATTCACGAATCCGTTGCGATCGCGATGGAGGCGCGATGGTAGCACGATGCCCGCGCGCTACAGTGGGACGCGCCGAATCGCGATCACCCCGTCGCGGCCACAGAGCCCGGGTTGAGGGCCTCGGCCGCGTGCAGCGCCGCGACACGATAGCTCTCCCCGTAGGTCGGGAAGTTGAAGACGTTGTCGATGAAGACGTCCAGGGTCGCCTCCTGGATCAGCGCCATCTGACCCACGTGGATCAACTCGGTGGCGTTGCCGCCGGCGATGTGAACCCCGCGGAGGCGGCGGTCCCCTGAAACCACCAGCTCGAGGTAGCCCTCCTGCGCCCCGGCGATGTGCCCGCGGGCGATCTCCGAGAACGGCGCCACCCCGCTCACCACCGAGGAAAACGCGGCGCGGGCCTCCGAGACCGTCATGCCCACGCTGGCCAGCTCCGGAAAGGTGTAGATGCCCGTGGGAATGTAGCGGCTGCCGGTTCCCGGCTCGACGCCGCAGAGGTGGCACGCCGCCCGTCGGCCCTGCTCCATGGACGCGGACGCCAGCGCCGGCGGTCCCACCACATCACCCGCGGCATAGATGTGGGGCACGGACGTCTGACCGTGGTCGTTCACGTCGATGAGACCCCGCTCCGTTACCCGCACCCCGGGCACGTCCACCCGCAGCCCGTGCAGCCGCGCCTCCCGCCCGAGCGCGCACAGCACCTTGTCGCTCACCAGCGCCGTACCGCAATCGAGGCGGGTGATCACCGACGCGAGCCCGTCGAAGCGTACCTCCTCGACGGTGGCGCCGCCGACGAAGGTGCCGCCCAGCGCCGCGAACCGGCTCAGGAAAGCCTCAGTGAGGCCGGCATCGAGGAATCCCAACGGCCGGGGCGAGCGATCGACCAGAGTCACCGCGACCCCGAGCAGCGCGAATATCGATGCGTACTCGCAGGCGACCACGCCGCCGCCCAGCACCGTCAGGGTCCGCGGCAGGTAGGCAATGCTGAGAATGGAGTCGCTGTCGTAGACGTGCTCGTGGTCGACGGCTACCCGAGGCAGCGCGCGCGGTGCGGATCCGGTGGCGATGACGAAGCTTGCCGCCTCCACCGACTGGCGGGTCCCCTCCACGCCCCGTATCTGCACACGGTTGGCGGACTCGAAACTCGCCCTGCCGTGCAGAAGTTGCACGCCGCTGCGTCGGAGCTGATCTCGCAGGTAGCCGTCGTGGGCGCGCACCACCTCGCCCACCTCGCCGATCAGCTCGGTCACCGGCACGCTCTGATCCAGGGGGCCGGAGTGCGTTCCGTCGCTGCCGGTCAGGCGCCGCAGCGTGCGCTCCCGGAGCGCCTTGCTGGGGATGGTGCCCTGGTGGACGCAGGCTCCCCCCACGTACCGGGCCTGCTCGCACAGAGCCACCCGCAGTCCATGCTTTGCGGCGTGCACCGCCGCGCTCTGCCCGGCAGGACCGGAGCCCACCACCAGCAGATCGTAGCAGCGGGCCGCGTCGTCGCTCACAGGATCATGGCCTCCAGGGCCAGCCGGATCTGCCCCTCGCGCCGCAGCAGCGTTTCCAGGTCCTCGGGATACAGATCCAGATGCATGGTGCCGGGGGAGCCGCGCAGCGCGTCCGCGGACATCGGCTGATGGTCCATCCCCCGGGCCAGCCCCGCGCCGCAGGCCGCCACGGCCACAGCGTCCGCGTTGGTTCCGGCCCGCTCGGGCGCCGACAGGTGGGCGATGGCGGCAGCAACCGCTTCGGGCAGCGACCATGTCCGCGCCAGACGCTCGCCGGCCAGCGGCGCCAGCTCGGCGAGCACGACCGCGAGGTCGGACGGCGCCAGCTCCGGCGCGAGCTCGCCTAGCCGGTGCAGCACCAGCGGCGTGCCGATGTCGTGCAGCAGCCCGCAGAGGTAACCCACCTCGACGTTCTTCCGGACGTCCCTGGCCACCTCCTTGGCCCATAGCCCCGCCGCCAGCGCCACGCGCCAGGCAGCGCCGGCGTGAGACTGAAAGGGCCCGCTCCGCAACAGCGCGCTGCCGAGGGACGCGGACAGGGCGATATCGCGGATGCGGTCCATGCCGAGCCGCGCAATGGCCTGCTGCAGGGCGACGATCTCCGTGGCCCCACGAAACGCAGGGGAGTTGGCGACCCGCAGCACGTGGGTCGCCAGGCTCTGGTCCTGCTGGATCAGGGTCGCCAGCCGCGCCGCGTCCGCCGAGTCGTCCACCGAGGACGACAGCACCTGTGCCGCCACGTTCGGCAGCAACGGCAGCTCCAGCCGGTCCTCCCGGATTTCCCGGCGGATGTGCTCGACCACACCGGCATCGGCTGGCTGCGCTGCGTGGCTATGCATGGATTCTCGGCTGCCTACCCATATCGGGTAAGCATAGAAGAGGCGCGGGCCAGGTGCCGAAGCGGCGGCGCGGGGTCGGGGGCGCTACAGCGTGCGGGTGTGCTCGCGCCGGGGCGTGACGGTGGCGTCGGTGCCGAGCTCGGCGGCCTCGACGCTGGCTGCGCTCGTGCACGCTTGGGGATTGCCGCCGCAGAGTTCGCACGTGGAACCCACACCGCCACAGCTTCCGGCAATGGGCTTGCGGCCCGCCATCACGCCGATGGACATGCCCGCGACGATGACGAGCATGAAGAAGAAAGCGAGTACCACGGTCGTCATGATCAGCTCTCGCGTGTACCTCTGACGATGGCTGTGTCCGCTGGCCGATCCGTCAGTCGATCAGCACGGACTCGAAGGCGTCAGTATAACGCTCCTCCAGGCCGTTTTCTCCCCGGACGATGAGCATCACCGCCAGCCCGTGGCGCCGGGCGAAATCGAGCCCCTCGTCAGGGCCGAGGACCGTCAGGAGCGTGGCGTAGCCGTCGGCCCACATGGCCGACGGGTGCAGCACCGTCACCGATGCGAGGCCGTGCTGCACCGGATAGCCGGTGCGCGGATCCACGGTATGGGAGTACCGCTGCCCCCCCTCGACGAGAAAGTTCCTGTAGTCGCCGGAGGTGGCGGCAGCGCCGTCCTGCAGCCGGATCACCCGCTGGACGGCCCCACGACGCGTGGGGTCCGGAACCTCGATGCCGATTCGCCAGGGGCCATTGGCGGGGCTGGAACCGGTGCCTTTCACCTCGCCGCCGATGTCCACCAAGCTGGCGTCACAGCCGGCATCGGCCAGCCGGCCGGACACCCGGTCTACGCCGTAGCCTTTGGCGATGGCGGAGAGGTCCACATACAGATCGGCGTGCTTCCGCAGCCGGGGCGGGTCCACCTCCACCTCCACCTCCAGGCTCTCATAGCCGACCCGTTGCCGGGCCGCAGCCACGGCCTCGGGCGACGGTACCTGATCCGCGTCCTCCGGTCCGAAGCCCCACAAGTTCACCAGGGGACCCACGGTGACGTCGAAGGCCCCCTCGGACTCGCGGCTGAGCACCAGCGCCGCCGACACCACCTCCGCCAGTTGCTCGGTCACCGGGAACCAGCTTCCGGGGGGAGCGCTGTTGAACTGCGACAGCGTGGAGGCAGGCAGGTAGGTGGACATCTGGTCGTTCACCGACGTCAGCTCGTCCACGATGAGCTGCGACACGTCTCCCGGGCAACGCGCCGTGACGCGATAGTAGGTGCCCATGGTCTCGCCGCCGTAGCGCCGGTACTCGGGGGTCTGGTTGCAGCCCATGAGCGCGGCCAGCACCAGGCCCACCGCCCACGCACCCGGACGACGGAAACCCGACGGCATCGGCTCGACTTCGCGCCGGTGAATCATCGCGTCTTACACAAGCCCCACAATCGAAGACGCGCACCATACCATCAACTTTGTGAACTGGCGCACAATTGGACCCCGACAACAACAGGGCTCACCGCCGCGCGGATGGCCCGAGACACCAAGGAGTCAGAAGGTGAAAAGCCTCAGCTTGTACGCGCGAGCCGAGGTCGTCCCCGCCCTGCAGGTCCGGCCCGCGACGCCCGGGCCCGCCGCCGGGCGGACCGGCCCACGGCTGCGATTCGACTCGAGGGTGACCCGCTCCAGCCGTTTTCCGGTGGAGCAGGCCCTGGCACGGGGCCCGGAGCCATCAGGGCTCGGGCTGATCCTCGATATCGAGGTGTAGCCGCCGAAAAAAGGGCCACGCCGCAACCTGATGCGGCTGCTCATGGTATGGTTGCCGGCTGTATGGCAAACCTTTTGCTGCTTCGGCATGGCCAGATCAAGGCCAATCGACAGGGTCGCTGGCACGGCTCAACCGACAGTCCGCTCACCTGGCGCGGCCGCCGCCAGGCCAAGCGCACGGCGCGGCACATCCAGATCACCCAGCCGCCGGTACGCGCCATCTACTCGAGCCCACTGGCGCGGTGCCGGGATACGGCGGAGATCGTGGCGAAGCGCCTCGGGGTCGAGGTGGAGATTCACCCGGAGCTCAGGGAGTACGCCATCGGCGAGTGGGAGGACTGCACCTTCCGGGAGCTTGCGGTCCGCTATCAGTTCGTGGAGCTGGCCACCGACGACCACGATTTCGCGCCGCCGGGGGGCGAGACGCTGCGGCAGGTGGCGGAACGCGTGGTGCTCGCCTTCCAGGAGATCCACCATCGCCACCGCGACGACGAGCGGGTGCTGGTGGTGAGCCACGGCGCTGCCATGGCTGTGGCGCTGGGGGCCCTGCTCGAGCGCAATCCGGGGCGCTGGACCAACTATCATTTCGCCAACTGCAGCCTCACCGAGCTAGTGCTGCAGCCCTCACCTTACGTAAACTTCTTCAATCTGACCCACCATCTCTGAGGGAGCCGCCGTGCCCGAGTTCTGCAGCGTCGAGAAAAAGGATCACCTGTTCGTCGTCACTCTGGAGCGCCCGGAACGGCTGAACGCCCTGCATCCTCCGGCCAACGCCGAGCTCGGCGAGGTGTTCGACGATTTCGCCGCCGACGACGACATGTGGGTGGCCATCATCACCGGCCGCGGCCGCGGCTTCAGCGCCGGCAACGACCTGCGTTACCAGGCCGAAGGCGGCCAGCGGGTGCCCATGCCGCGGGGCTTCGGCGGGCTGACCTCCCGCTTCGACCTGACCAAGCCGGTGATCGCAGCGGTGAACGGAGTTGCCATGGGTGGCGGCTTCGAGATCGCGCTGGCCTGCGACCTCATCATCGCGTCGGAGAACGCCACCTTCGCCCTGCCTGAGCCGAAAGTGGGGCTGGCCGCGCTGGCCGGCGGGCTGCACCGCCTGCCGCGTCAGATCGGGGTCAAGCGCGCTCTGGGGATGATCCTCACCGGACGCCACGTCTCCGCCCGCGAAGGCCTGGATCTGGGTTTCGTCAACGAGGTGACCGCACCCGAGGAACTGATGGCCGTGGCACGGCGCTGGGCCCGGGAAATCTGCGAAGCGGCGCCGTTGTCAGTGCGAGCGAGCAAGGACGTGGTCTATCGCAGCCTCGACACCGCTTCCCTTCAGGAGGCCATGGCGGCCCAGTACGATTCGGTGCGGGCCATGGTGGCCAGCGAAGACTTCATCGAGGGCCCCAAGGCCTTCGCCGAGAAGCGCAAGCCCAACTGGAAGGGGCGTTGACGGCGCGGATCACGCCCGCGCCAGCAACTGGGCGGTGCCCACCGCATCGGCCACCACGGCCACGGCCAGGCACACGTCGTCGAGGGTTTCCTGCTCACCTCGCACCGCCATCTCGGCGATGATCTCGACTCGCGGGATGGCCACGTGGAGCAGGTCCGGCGCGAGGGCGAACTGTTCGGGGTAGTACTTTGCAGCTGGATTCATACGACAACGCCTTGATGAGTTCCGAGCGGCGACGGCCACAGGGGTCGAATCAGGTTCCGTGCCAGCTTCCAAATGACACGGCAACTATTTGTTTTTCATATGCTTTTTGAGAAATGCCGTGACCATGGGGACTCACCGGGCGGTGCCGCTGGGAGGAACAATCTGACGCTCCGGGTCCCCCGGGCCGGGTCGTGAACTTGCACCGTCACCAGCGGCAGGCCGAACGGTCCGAACGGCGCTACGAGGTGGAGGTTCGGCGCAACCTCACCCGGAACTTCGTCGTGCACCTCGTTCACGGCATGCTCGGACAGACGGGTTTCCGGCTGCTCAACGCCCCCACGTTCCTGCCGGCCTACGTGCTCTACCTCTCCGGCTCCGACGTGGCCGTGGGCACCGCCCTGGCGCTGCAGGCGTTCGGCATGGCGGTCACGCCGCTCATCGGCGCCAACCTCATCGAGCACCGTCCCAAGGTGTTGCCCATGGGTTTCGTCACCGGCGGCGCCATGCGCCTGTCCGTGCTGGGCATCGCCCTTTCCGGGCTGCTTCTGCCGGCACACTACGCGCTCTGGGCCATATTCGGCTGGCTCACCCTGTTCGGACTGTTCCAGGGCATGCAGGGGGTCATCTTCAATATCCTCATGTCCAAGGTGATTCCCGTGTCCAAACGGGGACGCCTGACGGGGCTGCGCAACTTCCTCGCCGGCATCACCGCCGCTGCGGTGGCCGTCGTCGGTGGAGAAGTCCTGCTCGGTGACCAACCCGGCGTCGCCGGCTATTCCTACATCTTCCTGCTCGCCTTCGCCCTCACCACCTGCGGTCTGCTGTCGCTCGCCTTCACCCGAGAGCCGGTGCCGCCGACCCTGCGACCGCGCACCCCGCTCGCCCGGCGACTCGCCGAGATTCCGGCGCTGCTGCGGGCCGACCCGGGATTCACCCGCTACTTCCTCGCCCGCTCGCTGGCCACCGTCGGGCGCATGGCGTTGCCTTTCTACATCCTCTACGCCGGCGCCACCATGGAGCTCTCGGGCAGCAATCTGGGAATTCTCACTGTCGCCTTCACCCTGGCGGGCACGGTGTCGAATCTGGTGTGGGGCAACATCGCCGACCGCCGCGGCTTCCGTCTGGTATTCCTGCTCAGCATCGGCGTGTGGGTGATCGCCACCCTGCTGCTCATCGCCTCCGGCGGTCTCCTCATGACCGCCGTCGTGTTCATCGGCATCGGCGCGGCGGTTCAGGGCTTTCAGCACTCGTCGATGAACCTGACCCTGGAGTTCGGCCACCGCGACGATCTGCCGATTCGCATCGCCATCGCCAACTCCACCTCCGAGTTCGCCGGCACGCTGGGGCCGCTGCTCGGTGGCGCCATCGCCCACGGCTTCGGGTATCCGGTGCTGTTCTTCATCTCCGTTGCCTTCCTCCTCGCCGGTGGTGTAATGGTGGCGGTTCTGGTGCCGGAGCCCCGCTACCGCACCGCCACATGACGCGCACCCCTGCTGGTGCTCGATGATGGGAGCTGACCCATGGCACTGACGATCGGATACCAGGCACTGCTGGACGCTGCGGAGCGGGAAATCCGGACCCTGAGCGTGGACGAGGCGAAGGCGCTGCTCGACCGCGACGACGTGCAGTTCGTGGACGTCCGCGACGTTCGCGAGCTGCAGCGGGAAGGCCGCATACCCGGCGCGTTTCATGCCACTCGCGGCATGCTGGAGTTCTGGATCGATCCGGACAGTCCCTATTACAAGGACGTCTTCGGCACCGGAAAGACCTTCGTGTTCTACTGCCAGAGCGGCTGGCGCTCGGCGCTGGCCACCCAGGCCGTGCAGCGCATGGGCCTCCCGAACGTCTGCCACATCGGCGGCGGCTACCGGGCATGGAAGGAGGCCGGGGGCGCCACCGAGGAAGTGCCGCGCCGCTGACCCGCTGTCAACGCGGGCGATCGCCCTCCAGCGTGATCCGGTGCATGACCCGCCGGAAGCCGTGGTAGTCGTTGATGGGGTTGTGCTGCACGCAGCGATTGTCCCACAGGGCCAGGGACCCCGGACGCCAGGCGAAGCGGCAGGTGAACTCCGGGCGGATCTGGTGACGGAACAGATACTCCAGCAGCGGAGCGCTCTCCTCCTCGGTCATGTCGCCAAACCGCAGCGTGTGCGCCACGTTGACGTAGAGCGCCTTGCGGCCCGTTTCCGGGTGAGTGCGCACCACCGGGTGCTCGGCCACGAACGCCCGGTCCGCCGCTGCCCCGGGGTCGCTCCTCATCCGCTGCTCGCGGGTCTTCGCCACCTCGGTCTTGGCGGAGGTATTTACCGCCACCAGTGCGTCGAGCACCCGCCGCAGGCCCTCGGAGAGGGTCTCGTAGGCCAGGTACATGTTCGCGAACAAGGTGTCGCCGCCGAACGGCGGGACCTCTCGAGCCAGCAGCATGGACGCCATCGGCGGCTCGTCCAGATAGGCCGTGTCGGTATGCCACACCCCGCCGAAGTTCACCGTCTCGTGCTCGAGCTTCCTGACCTCGATGATTTCGGGAAAGCCGGAGAGGCCCTGGACGAATGGATACTCGACAGGCTCGCCCAGACGGCGGGCGAAACGCAGATACTGCTGCGGCGTGAGGTGCTGGTCGCGGAAGAACACCACCAGATGCGCGAGCCACGCCTGGCGGATCTCCTGCACCTGCGGGGCCGTCAACTCGGCGCCCAGGTCGACCCCTCCGATCTCCGCGCCCAGGGCACCCGCCAGCGGCCGCACCGCGATGTGCTGGTACTCGCGAGGCGCTGTCCCGGTCATGACCTCAGCCGGCCCGCAGCACCCCGTGCTGCTCCAGATACTCGATCAACATCTCCACCGCCTGCTCCGGGTTCACCTCGGTCGTGCGAACGTGCAGCTCCGGGGCTTCCGGGGGTTGATACTCGGAGTCGATGCCGGTGAAGTTACGAATCTCGCCGGCTCGGGCGCGCCGGTAGAGCCCCTTGGGATCGCGCTCCTCGCACACCGACAGCGGCGTGTCGACGAACACCTCGACGAACTCGCCGTCTTCGAGCAGATCGCGAACCATGCGGCGCTCGCTGCGGAACGGCGAAATGAACGAGACGATGGTGATGAGCCCCGCATCCACCATGAGCTTCGCGGTTTCTCCCACCCGGCGTATGTTCTCCACCCGGTCTGCCGCGGTGAATCCCAGGTCGCGATTGAGACCGTGGCGCACGTTGTCGCCGTCGAGGATGTAGGTGTGCCGGTTCAGGTCGTGCAGCCGGGCCTCCAGCATATTGGCGATGGTGGACTTGCCGGACCCGGACAGGCCGGTCATCCAGATGACCACCGGCTTCTGGTGCTTGATGGCGGCACGGTGACGCTTGTCCACCGCCAACGCCTGCCAGACGATGTTGTCGGCCCGGCGCAGGGAGAAGTCGAAGAGCCCTGCCCCTACGGTGACGTTGCTCTGCCGGTCGATGAGGATGAAGCTGCCGAGCTCGCTGTTCTCGGTGAAGGGCTCGAAGGCCAGGCGGTGGCCGAGACTGATGTTGGCCACCCCGACTTCGTTCAACTTGAGGCTCTTCGCCGGCTGAGTCTCGAGCGTATTGACGTTGATGGTGTGCTTGAGGTCGGTGACGACACAGGGCTCGGTGCGGGTGCCGGATTTGAGGTAGTACTGGCGCCCCGGGTACATGGGCGAGTCGCTCATCCAGAGCAGGTGCACGGCGAGCTGGTCCGAGGCCTGGGGCGGCGCATCGCCGGCGGCGATCACGTCGCCGCGGCTGATGTCGATCTCGTCGGCGAGCACCAGGGTCACCGCCTGGCCCGGTTGCGCCTCGGGCAGATCGCCGTCGAAGGCTACGATTCGGCTCACCGTGGAGCGCAAGCCCGAGGGCAGCACCTGAACCGGATCCCCGGGCCGCACCACGCCGCTGGCCACGGTGCCGCTGAAGCCGCGGAAATCCAGGTTGGGCCGATTGACCCACTGCACGGCCATGCGGAACGGCTTGGTGGCCAGATCCTGACGGGCCTGCACTGTCTCCAGGTGCTCGAGCAGGGTCGGGCCCTCGTACCAGGCCATGTGCTCGCTCCGGCTCGTCACGTTGTCGCCCTTCAGCGCCGACAAGGGGACGGCCACCACGTTCAGCCCGCCCAGCCGCTCCGCAAAACGACAGTAGTCCGAGACGATGTCGTCGAACACCGCCCGGTCGTAACGCACCAGATCCATCTTGTTGACGGCCAGCACCACGTCGCGAATGCCGAACAGCGACGCGATGTAGCTGTGCCGGCGGGTCTGGGTCAGCACGCCCTTGCGCGCGTCCACCAGGATCACCGCCACGTCCGCGTTGGAGGCGCCGGTGGCCATGTTGCGGGTGTACTGCTCGTGGCCGGGGCAATCCGCCACCACGAACTTGCGGCGGTCGGTGGCGAAGAATCGGTACGCCACGTCGATGGTGATGCCCTGCTCCCGTTCCGCGGCCAGGCCGTCCACCAGAAGCGCGAAGTCGATGTCGTCCCCTTGCGTGCCCACCCGGCGGCTGTCGGCTTCCAGCGCGGCGAGCTGATCCTCGAAGATCAGCTTCGAGTCGTACAGCAGCCGGCCGATCAACGTGCTCTTGCCGTCGTCCACGCTGCCGCAGGTGAGGAACCGCAAGGTGGTCTTCGCGGCCTGCTCCTGAAGGTAGGCTTCGATGGTGTGCGTCATCAGAAGTAGCCTTCCTGCTTCTTCTTCTCCATGGACGCCGAGGTGTCGTGGTCGATGGCGCGGCCCTGGCGTTCCGAAGTGCGGGTGACCAGCATCTCCTCGATGATCCCGGGAAGGTCCTCCGCCTCGCTCTCGATGGCGCCGGTCAAGGGATAACAGCCCAGGGTGCGGAAGCGGACCTTGCGCATCTGCGGGCGCTCGTCGGGCGCGAGTGGCATGCGATCGTCGTCCACCATGATCAGCATGCCCTCCCGCTCCACCACCGGCCGCTCCTTGGCGAAGTACAGCGGGACGATGGGCAGGTTCTCCTGGTAGATGTACTGCCAGATGTCGAGCTCGGTCCAGTTGGAGAGCGGAAAGACGCGGATGCTCTCTCCCTTGCGCACCCGGCCGTTGTACAGCCGCCAGAGCTCGGGCCGCTGATTCTTCGGGTCCCAGCGGTGCTGATCGTTGCGGAACGAGAACACCCGCTCCTTGGCCCTGGACTTCTCCTCGTCGCGGCGGGCGCCGCCGAAGGCGGCATCGAACTTGTACTTGCCCAGGGCCTGCTTCAGGGCCTGGGTCTTCATCACGTCGGTGTGCACCTGAGAGCCGTGGGTAAACGGCCCGACGGCCTGCTTCACGCCGTCTTCGTTGATGTGCACGATGAGATCCATCCCCAGTTCCCGCGCCATGTTGTCGCGGAACTCGATCATCTCCCGAAACTTCCAGGTGGTGTCCACGTGAAGCAACGGAAACGGCGGCTTCGACGGATGGAAAGCCTTGCGCGCCAGATGCAGCATCACCGACGAATCCTTGCCGATGGAGTACAGCATCACGGGGTTCTCGCACTCCGCGAGCACCTCGCGCATGATGTGAATGCTTTCCGCCTCGAGCCGCTCCAGATGTGTCAAAAGTCTCGGCACATTCGGCCCCGGCGATGGAATAACCCGGCAATTAGACCGAGTTTGTATAACGGTCGCAACATCCACGTTGTTAAATGCATATACCCGTTTGTAAACTGCCCAGCCGGCCTCCAGGAGACTCACGCCCCGCATGGCCCTCATCATCTACGTTCTGGCCTTCGTCGGCGGCTTCGCCATCATGTCCCTGGAGCTTCTGGGCGGCCGCGTGCTCGCGCCCTACTTCGGCAGTTCCATCTACGTCTGGGGCAGCATCATCACGGTGTTCATGCTGTCGCTGTCCCTCGGCTACCTGCTGGGCGGCCGCCTTTCCCTGCATCATCCGAGCCTGGGGCGGTTCGCCGTCATCTTTCTCGGCGCCGCCGTCTGCCTCTACCCGCTGGTGCACTTCAGCGAGCCTCTGATGAGTTGGATCTTCCAGCGGGTGGAAGATCCCCGCTACGGTTCCCTGCTCGCGTCCAGCGGGCTGTTCATCGTGCCCACCGTGATCATGGGCATGATCTCGCCCTATTCCGTACGCATGCTGGTGCGCACCACGGAGCAGTCCGGTCAGGTGGCCGGGGTGCTGTACTTCGTCTCCACCCTGGGCAGCGCCCTTGGAACCCTGGCCACCTCGTTCTACCTGGTTCTCTGGTTCGACATCGACACCATCCTGGTGCTGCTCACCGGCGCGCTGCTGGCCATGGCCGCCCTGGCGACGGCCGCCGCCTGGTGGGGCGAGCACCGGCCCAGGGACTCGCGGGGCCGCAATGCGGCGCGCCGCGACAAGGTCTTACCATGAGGCGAGCATGATCGTTCCCGTCCCCTCCCGATGGCTGGCCGTCACCGCGCTGCTGACCGCACTGCCGCTGGCGGCGCCGGCCTCGGCGCGCATCATCCATGAGGAGCGCTCGCTCTACAGCACGATTCTGGTGGACCAGCAGGGCCCCCTGCGGTGCCTGCAGTTCAGCGTGCGGCGCAATCAGCGCAACCAGTCCTGCGTGAACGAGCGCCGGCCGAGGGAGATGGTGTTCGTCTACCCGCGCATGATGATGGCCAGCCTGCTGCTGAACCCGCAGCCCCGGCGCATCCTGGTGCTGGGCCTGGGCGGCGGAACCCTGCCCATGGCCCTGGACGAGCTGCTGCCGGACGCCCGCATCGATGTGGTGGAGATCGATCCCGCCGTCGTCCGGGTAGCCCGCGAGTTCTTCGCCTTCGCACCCAGCGACCGGGTGAACGTGGTCACCCAGGACGGCCGGGTCTTCGTCAAGCGCGCCATCGCCCGCGGCGAGCAGTACGACCTGGTCATGCTGGACGCCTTCACCGGCGATTACATTCCCGAGCACCTGATGACCCGGGAGTTCCTCGCCGAGGTGCAGGAGGTTCTGGCCGACGGCGGCGTGCTGGCCGCCAACACCTTCTCCATCTCGGAGCTCTACGAGCACGAGTCCGCCACCTACCAGGCGGTGTTCGGCGAGTTCTTCAATCTGAAACCCGGCGACAGCGGGAACCGGGTGATCCTCGACCGCCGGGGGCCGTTGCCCACGGCGGCGGTGCTGGCGGAGCGGGCACAGGCGCTGCAGCCCCGGCTCGAGCCGTACGGCGTGGACTTCGGGCGGCTGCTGCCGCTGATGACCACCGAGACCGACTGGGACAGCGGCACACGGATCCTCACCGACCAGTATTCGCCTGCCAACCTGCTGCGGAACCGCTGACCCCTTGCGCTCAGGCCGGCTTGGCCTTCGCCCAGTACTCGTCCTTCAACAGCCGCTTGTACAGCTTTCCAGTGGGATGGCGCGGCAGCTCCGGGCGGAAGTCGATGGACCGCGGGCACTTGAGGTGGGAGAGCCGGCTGCGGCAGTAGTCCATGAGCTCCAGGGCCAGCTCCGGGGTCGCCTGCGCCATGTCCCGGGGCTGCACCACAGCCTTCACTTCCTCGCCGAACTCCTCGTTGGGCACCCCGAATACCGCCACGTCCATGACCGCCGGGTGGGTGATGAGCACGTTCTCCGCCTCCTGGGGATAGATGTTCACCCCGCCGGAAATGATCATGAAGTGCTTGCGGTCGGTCAGGTACAGGTACCCGTCCTCGTCCAGATAGCCCACGTCCCCCAGGGTGGTCCATCCCTTGGGGTGGCGCGAGCCGGCGGTCTTCTCCGGGTCGCCGTGATACTCGAACTGCCCGCCGCCGCCGAAGTAGATGGTTCCCGACTCCCCCGGCGGCAGCTCGTTGCCGTCGTCGTCGCAGATGTGGATCTCGCAGTTGAGGGGCTTGCCCACCGAGCCTTTGTGAGCCAGCCACTCCTCGGAGCTCAGCTGCACGAAGCCGTTGCCCTCGGTGCCGGCGTAGTACTCGTAGAGCACCGGCCCCCACCACTCGATCATCTGCTCCTTCACCGGGATGGGACACGGCGCGGCGGCGTGGATGGCACAGCGCAGGGACGACAGATCGTAGCGGCGGCGCACCTCCTCCGGCAGCTTCAGCATGCGCACGAACATGGTGGGCACCCACTGGCTGTGGGTGACCCGATAGCGCTCGATGAATGCCAGCGCCCGCTCCTCCTCGAAATGCTCCATGACCACCACCTGGGTGCCGTTGCGCAGGCAGCTCATGGTGAAGCCGAGGGGCGCCGCGTGGTACAGAGGCGCCGGCGACAGGTACACGGAGCTTTCGTCCGCGCCGTAGAGGAGACCCATGAGGTTCGGCACGGCAATCTCGCCGTACGGCTCTTCCGGCAGCGGCTTCTTCACCCCCTTGGGGTATCCGGTGGTGCCGGAGGAATAGAGCATGGACTGCCCCTCCGCCTGATCCGGTATCGGGGTATCCGGCATGGCGGCGATGGCCTCCTCCCAGGACTCGAACCCGGCAATCACCCCGTCGACCATGTACCGCCGCTCCACCCTGGGCATCTTGTCGAGCAGCGGCTCCACCACGGCACGCCGGCCCACGGACGTGATGAACACCCGGGCTTCGCAGTTGTCGACGATGTATTCCACCTCCGCCTGCTGCAGGCGGTAGCTGATGGCGGTGTAGTAGAGTCCGGACCGCTGGGCGGCCCAGCAGATCTGGAAGAAGCGGGGATGATTCTCCAGCAGGATGGCGATGTGATCGCCGCGGCGGAGCCCCAGCGAGCGGAACAGCTGGGCGCCCTGGTTGGCGGTGCGTTCCAGCTCACCGTAGGTGAACGTCTCCCCCGACTCGGCCATCACGTAGGCCACCTTGTCGGGATTCTTCTCGGCGATGACACCCGGATGCAAGTTCCCCTCCTCGACTGCATTGCCGCGGGTCCCACGCCCGCGCGACGCGTTAAATTAGGAGCTTTTCCCGGGCAACGCAAACCCCGCACGCGTGGGAATCTGCTAGTGTCAGCTCCTCTCCGGCAGCGAGATCCGGCATGAAGTCTCTGAACTGGCAGCAACCCTACCGCTCCAGCCGTTCCCCCGTCTGCGCGGCCAACGTGGTGGCCACGTCCCAGCCCCTGGCGACCCAGGCGGGCCTGGATGCCCTGCGGCGCGGCGGCAATGCCGTGGACGCGGCTCTGGCGGCCGCCATCACCCTCACCGTGGTGGAGCCCAACAACAACGGCCTCGGCAGCGACGCCTTCTGCATTCTCTGGGACGGCCGCGAGCTGGTCGGTTTGAACGCGTCGGGCCGGGCTCCCGCGGCCTGGACCCGGGAACGCTTCGCGGGTCGTGCCGCCATGCCCCGACTCGGCTGGGACGCGGTGACGGTGCCCGGTGCCGTCAGCGCCTGGGTGGCCCTTTCCGAGCGCTACGGGGCCCTGCCGTTCGCCGATCACTTCGAGGCCGCGATCCGCTACGCCGAGGATGGCTTTCAGGTAGGCCCGAAGACGGCCATCGACTGGGCCCGGGCGGCCCGCAGCTATGCCGACTTCCCCGAGTTCGCTCGCCATTTCCTTCCCGCCCCCGGCGTGGGCGAGCGGTTCCGCCGTCCGGAGCTGGCCCGCTCCCTCGAGCAGGTCGCGGAGAGTCGCGGCGAGGCCTTCTACCGCGGCGAGCTCGCACAGCGGATGGCCGACGCGGCCCGGCAGGACGGCGGCGCCCTCACCCTGGCCGATCTGAATGCACACCGCGCCGATTGGGTCACCCCCATCGGTCAGCGCTACCGCGACGAGGTGCTGCACGAGATTCCGCCCAACGGCCAGGGGCTCGCCGCCCAGATCGCCCTGGGCATCCTCAGGCACCTGGATCCCGAGCCGGTGGATTCCGCCGCCGCCGTCCACCGGCAGATCGAAGCCATGAAGCTGGCGATCCGCGCCGCCTTCGACCACTTCGCGGATCCCGCCGCCATGCGGCTGCCTCCGGAGGCCCTGCTGGAGCCGGACATGCTCGCCCGACTGGCCGCCGGCATCGGCGAGCGCGCCGCCCCGGTGCCGCCGACCCCGTTGCCCGTGGGCTCGGACACGGTGTACCTGGCTGCCGCGGACGCCGGCGGCATGATGGTGTCGTTCATCCAGTCGAACTACCAGGGCTTCGGCTCCGGCGTCGTCGTGCCTTCCACCGGAATCGCCCTGCAGAACCGGGGCCACGGCTTTTCCCTGGACCCGGACCATCCCAACTGCGTCGGCCCGGGCAAGCGCCCCTACCACACCATCATTCCCGGCTTCGTCACCGATGCCCCGGAAGGCGGCAGCGCACCCCGGCTGGCGTTCGGCGTGATGGGGGGGCACATGCAGCACCAGGGCCACGTGCAGATGGTCACGCGGATCTTCGACCACGGCCAGAATCCTCAGGCGGCCAGCGACGCGCCGCGCTGGCACGTCCATCCGGACTACAGCGTAGCGCTCGAGCAAGGATTCCCCGACGCCGTGGCCCGGGCGCTGGCCGACCGGGGCCATCGGGTGCGCCACGAGCCCGGCGACCACCTCTTCGGCGGCGCTCAGCTCATCCTGCGCACCGACCACGGGTACGTGGCCGGGTCGGATCACCGCAAGGAGGGCCAGGCGGCCGGCTTCTGATCCTCCGATCGGGGCGGACACGCCGTGCGCACCATCAGCGCCGCGCCCGGGGGCGAAAGCCGAATCGCGGCCGCTGAGGCGGTCCGACAACTCGCGGGCTAGCGTTCGTCCCGTTCCTCGAGGTCCAGGGACGCCGAGTTCATGCAGTAGCGCAGACCGGTGGGCTCCGGGCCATCCGGGAACACGTGCCCCAGGTGGGCCTCGCAGGTGGCGCAGAGCACCTCGGTACGCCGCATCATCAGGCTGTGGTCGTCCCGAGTGACCACCTTGCTCTCGTCGATGGGCGCGTAGAAGCTGGGCCAGCCACTGCCGGAGTCGTACTTGGTGGAGGAGTCGAACAGCGGCTCACCGCAACACACGCAGCGGTAGACGCCCGGCGTCTTGGTGTCCCAGTACTCGCCGGTGAACGCCCGTTCGGTGCCGCCCCGGCGGGCGACCTCGTACTGCTCGGGGGTCAGATCATCGCGCCATTCCTCGTCGCTCTTGGTCACCTTGGCCATGCTGGTTCCTCGTCGTCGTTTGGCAGATCCGGTGGATCGATGGCGCCGGCAGACGCCGTCCTGACCGATCGCCCGCATCTGTATGGGGCGCGGCGGTTTCGCTACACTTCCGGTACGCGTCCGCACCACGGGCGCGAAATCTTATTACGAGCGCCAGACCAATGAAATCGACAGGGACCTCCCCCGACACGGCATCCGCAGACACGGTGTCGGCGTTTCCCCGGGCCGGTGGGCGGGAGATCCGCAAGTCCCACAAGCTCGACAACGTCTGCTACGAGATCCGCGGGCCCGCCATGAAGGAAGCCGAGCGGATGGAGGAAGAAGGCCACCGGATACTCAAGCTCAACATCGGCAACCCGGCGCCGTTCGGCTTCGAAGCGCCCGAGGAGATCCTGGTGGACGTGATCCACAACCTGCCTACGGCGCAGGGGTACTGCGACTCCAAAGGCCTGTACTCCGCGCGCAAGGCGGTGATGCAGTACTACCAGAGCCGCGGCATCCTCAACGTCGAGATCGACGACATCTACATCGGCAACGGCGTCTCGGAGCTCGTGGTCATGGGGCTGCAGGGCCTCCTCGACAACGGCGACGAGGTGCTCGTGCCTGCGCCCGACTATCCCCTGTGGACAGCCGCGGTGAGCCTCACCAGCGGCACCCCCGTTCACTACCGCTGCGACGAGCAGGCGGACTGGTTCCCCGACCTGGACGACATCCGCAGGAAGATCACGCCCCGCACCAAGGCCATGGTGGTGGTGAATCCGAACAACCCCACGGGAGCGGTGTACAGCCGGGCCGTGCTGGAAGAGCTGGTGGAGATCGCCCGGGTCAACGACCTCATCCTGTTCTCGGACGAGATCTACGACAAGATCCTCTACGACGACGCGCAGCACGTGCCCCTGGCGTCTCTGGCCGACGATCTGCTGATTCTCACCTTGAACGGCCTGTCGAAGACCTACCGGGTGGCCGGGTTCCGTACCGGCTGGATGATGGTTTCCGGCGCCAAGCACCGGGCCCAGGACTACATCGACGGGCTCAACATCCTGGCGTCCATGCGGCTGTGCGCCAACGTTCCGAGCCAGCACGCCGTGCAGACGGCCCTCGGCGGCTATCAGAGCATCAACGAGTTCCTGGCACCCGGCGGCCGCCTGTACGAGCAGCGGGAACTGGCGTGGTCCATGCTGAACGCCATCGACGGCGTTTCGTGCGTGAAGCCGCGCGGCGCGCTGTACCTGTTCCCCAAGCTGGATACCCGGCGCTTCAACATCACGAGCGACGAGCAGTTCGCCCTGGACCTGCTGCGGCAGGAAAAGATCCTGGTGGTGCAGGGGACCGGCTTCAACTGGCCCGAGCCGGATCACTTCCGCATCGTCTTCCTGCCCCGGGTCGAAGAGCTCGAGCACGCCCTGGAGAAGCTGGAGCACTTCCTGCGCACCTACAGGCAATGACCGACCTCAACGTCGATGATTTCTGCAAGGATGCCGCCCGGGCCCTGACCACACTCTACGCCGCGTTCCCGCGCCCCCATACCCTGTTCGTGGAGGACATCGCAGGCCCCGACGAGATCGACGAGTTCGGGCTGCACAGCCCCCGGCATCTCGCCTGCTTCGCCGCGCTGCTGTGGCTGGCGGAGGAAGGCTTTCTCCGCTTCGTCGACACCATCCGCCAGGACGCGGTGGATCAGGCGGTGCTGAGCGGGCGCGCCTTCGCCCTGCTCTCCGCCCCGGCGCCCGGCTTCGAGCCGGCCCGGGCCGCCGCGCTTCCGGAGTCCGCCCGGCAGGAACAGCGGACCCGGGTGAACCGGCTGCGCCACGCGCTGCAGGAGCGCTCGTCCCCGCTGATCCGCGACGCCGTGCTGGAACTGCTGAGCGCCTAGCTCACGTCCCGCTGTCGATGCGGTAGTACAGACTGTCCCGGTAGCCGGTGATCACCTCCACCAGGCCGCTCCACTGACGGTCGAGCTCGGCATCGTCCGTGTCGATGAGCAGCGGCCGGCCATCCAGGCTCAGCAGCTTGGTCCGCGAGCCCACCACCCACAGCCGCTCCCGCCCCACCCGGCGCAGTACCCGCGGCGTCAGCTGCAGGTTACCGCGGCCCAGCAGGAAACCCTGGTTACGCGTGAAGCTGACGACCAACGTCGCCGGATCGTCCGTGCCGGCGAGGAACCGCTCCAGCCAGGGCGCGCTCACGTCCCGGCCGACCTGGGAGCCGCCGTGGAGGACATCGACGCCGATCAGTGTGGCCTCCATGCCCAGCGCCTGCTTGACGGCGGCCACGCTGCTGCCGGGGCCCAGCAGGTAGATGCCGGGGTCGGCATCCATGCGCTCCCGCACCTCGGCGACGATTTCCTCCAGGGCCAGCGCCTCGTTCTCCCTGCCGCTTTCCTTGGTGTGCTGCAGAAAGCCGCCGGCCTCCGGCACCGCCAGCTCGCCGAAGTAACGGGGCTGGACGAGCCCCCGGCGCAGCGCCGTCTCGTCCAGATCGCGTACCTCGCCCACCGCGGCGCGAACCAGACCACCCTCCACCAGCGCCCGAAGCACGGACGCCGCGGACTCGGGGGTGGCCGCGAAGACTCCGGAGTGCATCTTCACCCCGGCGGGCACGCCCAGAACCGGCAGCCCGTCCCCCACCGCGTCCAGCAGATCCCGGGCGGTGCCGTCACCGCCGCAGAAGACCAGCAGATCGACCCCCGCCGCCCGCATGGCGCGTGCCGCGACGGCGGTGTCCGCAGCGCTGGGCGGATCGCCGGGCTCGCCGAGCACCGTGGCAGGCAGTCCCGCCTGCTCGAGCACGTCCGCGCCCATGGCCCCGCCCCAGGTCAACCAGCGCACCTGCCGCGCCGCCTCGCCCATGGCCGCCAGGGTTCGAGCCGCCCGGGCCGCACCCCGCGGCACACCGCCGCGATCCCGCGCTCGCCCCTGGATCTCGACATCGTCGCTGCCCTTGAGCCCCGGGGTGCCACCGAGGCCGGCCACCGGGTTGATCAGCAGGCCGAAGTTCAACATGACCGCGCCAGCCGTTCGGTCACCGTCTCCGCGATGGCCAGCGATGCGGTGAGGCCGGGGGATTCGATGCCCAGCAGGTTGATCAGCCCCGGCACACCGTGCACGGCCGGGTCGTCGATGCGAAAGTCGGCGGCGGACTCGCCGGGCCCGGAGATCTTCGGGCGGATGCCGGTATAGCCAGGCTGCAGCCGCGCCGGGTCCAGCGCCGGGAAGTACCGTCGGATGGCGGCCGCGAACGCCTCGCGCCGGCTGTCGTCGAACGAATAGTCCACCTCATCGATCCACTCGATGTCGGGGCCGAATCGCACCTGTCCTGCCAGATCCAGGGTGACGTGCACCCCCAGACCACCCGCCTCCGCCACCGGGTACACCAGGCGGGAGAAGGGCGCAACGCCCTGATAGGTGTAATAGCGGCCCCGGGCGTAGTGGGGACGGGGGACGTCGGCACAGGCCCAAGCGGCCACCATCGGCGCGGAAAGCCCTGCCGCGTTCACCACGGCGCCGGCGAGCAGGTCCAACTCCCGGGTCGCCACCCGCAGACCCTCGGCGCTGACCGACAGCCCGAGAACCTCGGTCTCGAACGCGATGGCCCCGCCGGCCGCCTCCAGGTCGCCCTGCAGCGACAGCAGATAGGCATGGGTGTCGATGATGCCGGTGGAATCGGACATCACGCCGGCCTCGGCCCGCACCGCCGGCTCCAGAGCGCACACCTCGGCCCCCGAGAGCCACCGAAGGGTTCCGGCCTGATTGCGCCGCGCCTGCGCCCGGTATTGCTCGAGCAGCGGAATCTGGGCCTCGCTGCTGGCGACGATGATCTTGCCGCAAGCGCGGTGCGGAATGCCGCGCTCCCTGCAGTAGTTGTACAGCAGCGCCTTGCCGCGCACGCACAGCGCCGCCTTGCGGCTGCCCGCGGGATAATAGATGCCGGCGTGGATCACCTCCGAGTTGCGGGAACTGGTCTCGGTGCCGATCTGCCCGTGGCGTTCCAGCACGAGCACGTCCCGGCCGGTCTGCGCGAGCGCCCGGGCGCAGGCGAGGCCGACCACCCCCGCGCCGATCACCACCACGTCCACCCGCTCCGCCACGGATTCAGCTCCCGGCGCCGTCGTGGCGCGCAGCCAGGGCCGCCACCGCGGCACCAGGCCAGCTCGGGTTCAGCGCCTCCAGAACCTCGGTGGCCACCGGGCCGGGTCCCCGTGCCAGCAGGGCCCGGCAGGCCGCGCTCACCCGCGCCTCGAAGGCCACGCGAGCGGGCGTATCGTCCCGGCCTGGATTGTCGCTGCTGAAGTGGAAGGCCACGCCGCAGGCGGCGGCCAGCAGCATTTCCAGGGCCTGCACCGGAACCTCCACCGCATAGAACCGCGCCTGATCCGCCGCGCTCCGGGGCGGCGGCTGGTACCAGAGACCGTAGTCCACCAGGCGCCGCCGCGCCGGGCTGGCCCGGCACCAGTGCGCCAGCTCGTGAAGCGCGCTCTGGGCATAGTCCCGCGTGTAGCGGATCATGGCAGGCCGGCCGCGGGCCGGCGGCAGGTACAGGGGCTCCTCGGCCCCCCCCACCAGCACCGTATCCGCCCGCCGGCGGAAGCGCGCATTGAAGCGTCCGGCGATCTCTCGATGGTCCATCAACACCCCTCGACGCACTCCCAGGCCCGCAGCCTGCCGAGGTACTCGGCGGAAAGATAGGGCGCGCCGGCCAGCAGATGGTTCATGTAGCTGCGCTGGGGCTTCAAGCCCGCCCTGCGCACCGCCGGGTTGGCGAAGTAGGTCCACGTGGCGATGCGGCCTGCGGCGGTGGCGACCTCCACCACCTCCCGGCTGTAGCTCACCGGGGCGCGCTCGAAGGGATCCATCTTGACGATCTCGGCCGCTCCCGCGAGCCAGTAGAGCACCCCTTCCACGACCTCGCTTGGGGCGTAGACCACGTTGGCGTGACCGGTGCCTTCGTGCTCCCGGGCGTGCTTGTCGAACAGCAGCCGGAAACCGTGGAGCCGCGCCGGCTCGGCCCGCAGGACCTGCAGGCCACGCTCCCGCACCCGCTCGGGATTCATGTTGGATCCGTAGGCGAAGTACCGGTCCATCACCCGCCCTTGCGGATCCAGTACTCCAGCGCGTCTTCCTGCTGCCTCTGCCCGACGAGGGCGTGACCCATGAAGCGGCAGAAGTTCTGGAAATCGCGCCGGGTGGACGGGTCGGTCGCCACCACGTGCAGCACCTCACCGGACTGCATCTCCCGCACGCGATTGCGCACGATCATGAGCGGCTCGGGACACACCAGGCCGGTGACGTCCAGCTCGATGTCGGCGTCGGGTATCGGTTCACTCATGTCCGCTATTATCCATACGGCGCTGGACCTTGTCCGGCGCCAGGAAAAGCCCTTGTTCGCCGTTGCCGCTCTGCCTTGACTTGGGGTGTGACCCCCCACACACTCGAACGGTCGCGAATCCCGGCGGTCCAATCATCTACCAGCTACCAGCCGGATGCGTAAATGCCCGAGGTCTGGGTATGACCATGATCCTGTTCATTGCGCCCTCAGCCGACGACTTCGATACCCGTGATGCTCCGTCGAATCAGGAACGTACCGGCCGCATCCGGATTCGACGCCGCAGGCTGTACCTGACGGGGCTCCTCATGGGCCTCGCGAGCTCTGCCGCGGCGGCCGGTGCCACGTCGACGACATCGCCCGACACGGTCCCCGAAGTTCGTGCGGGCACCCCTGCGGAGGAGGCGCCGGGCAACCCCCCCGCGCCACGAGGCGGCGCCGACGGCGCCGAGACCCTGGAGGCGATCCTCGGCGAAGTGGCCGATCCCCTGGCTCAGATCGAGCGCCAGATCGAGGCGCAGGAGTACTCCTATGCCGTCCGCTGGCTCGAGCAGCGGGTCGACGAGATCGTAGACAGCAGCCATCGATTCGATGGCCGCCTGGTGCGGCCCCTGGTCCTGCTCGGCGACGCCCACGCCGGCCTCGGCGAGTACGCGAAGGCTCTCGACCAGTACCGGCGAGCCATTCACCTGAGCCGCGTCAACAGCGGGCTCAACGCGCCGGAGCAAGTGGAGATCGTCTACCGCGAAGCCAACACGCTGAAGGCGCTCGGCGACTATGACCAGGCCAACGACCGGGAGGAGTACGCCTATCACGTGCTCACCCGCAGCCACGCGCCCACGGACGAAGACCTGCTGCCCGGGATCTACCACCTGGCGCGCTGGTACGAAAAGACCAGCAACGTATTCGCCGCCCGCGCGCTCTACGAACAGGCTCTGGAGATCATCGAGGCCAACGACAAGCAGGGCACGCTGGAAGCCGTCCCCGCGCTGCGCGGCGTCGCCGCCAGCTATCGCATGGAGCGGTTCCCGCCCTACTACGTGCAGGATCTCCCGCAGCCCACCACGAATCTGGTGGACGCCTCAGTGCAGAACGAGTCCTCCATCACCGTCAACAACTTCCCGGCCGGAGAAGAAGCGCTGCAGAAGGTCGTGAAGATTCACCGCGCCCAGGAGAGCCCCGACCCGGCGGAAGTGGCCGAGGCGGTGCTGGATCTGGCCGACTGGTACACCCTCTTCGGCAAGCGGGACCGAGCCCAGAAGCTGTACGATCACGCGTGGTCGCTGATGGCCGAAGTCGACAGCGTCGACGTGGCGGGTTACTTCGCAGAGCCGCGGCTGCTGTATTTTCCGGCCCCTGGAGATCCCTCGCCCCCGCCTGTGGAGGAACGGGGAGAGCCGATGACGGGCTACGTCGAGCTGGCGTTCGACGTCACCGAGGACGGCTACGTGCGCTCACTGCAGACGGTCGCCTCCGAGCCCCCCGGGCTGATGGATTTCCGCGTGCGCAAGAGCATGCGGCTGGCCCGCTACCGCCCGGTGCTGGTGGACGGGGTGCCGATCTCCACCGAGCAGCACACGTTCCGTCACGAGTTCCCCTACTACCTGGAGCGCGAGGAGCAGGCCGGGCCGTCCCGGGCCACCGCGACCGCGGCGCGAAGTCGATGAGCACGATGTCCCATTACCTGCGCGCGGCTGCCTTGGGCTCCGCGCTCGGCCTGTGCCTGACACTGGTCGGCTGCAGCAGCAGCAGCACGTCGTCGCCGCCGAGCACACCGAGCGGGATGCCAGGCGGGCTGCCATCCCCGTCGGGCTCCACCCCGTCGGGCAGCCCGAGCTCCAGTGGCGGAAAGAGCAGCCCCAGCGGTGGGCAGAGCAGTCCGAGTGGTGGGCAGAGCAGCCCCGGCGGTGGTTCGAGCAGCCCGGGTGGCAGCCAGTCCTCCTCCCGCTCCGGCGGCAGCGCCGGCGGCTCCGGAGGGGCCACCGGCAGCTACGAGAGTCTCCCGGGCGGCGGTGTGCCCGGCGGCTCCAGTGGCGGCGAACCCTCCGGCGGCTCCACCCCGGGCGGCAGCAGCCCCACCGGCGACGGCGGCCCCGCGGGCGGCTCCGCCGGTGGGCCCGGGCAGCAGACCGGCAGTGGCGAGCCCACTGTGAATGCGGGTTGGGAGCTGCCCAAGAGCTCGTCCGGAACGTCGGGCACGGAGGAAGGCGGGCCGACGGGCACCGGCGGCACGGAGGAAGGCGGGCCGACGGGCACCGGCGGCACCGCGGAAAGCGGCGGCTCCGAGGAAGAAAGCTGGGAGCAGGGTCTGCCCGGCGGCGGCGGGTCCGGCAGCGGCGACGACGACTGGGAGACCAGCAACCAGGTGCCCGCAGGTTCGGGCACCGCGGACATTCCGCCCATGCCGACGGAGCGGGACCGGGCAGGCTCGGGCGCGGACGGTGAGCTCGACGGCGCCCTGGAGGACTTCGACGGCGAGATCCTTTCGGAGCGCGACGTGATTCGCTCCCGCTCCAACGAGACGGCGGGAACCAACTCGGGCGGCAACCTGCCCTCGGGCGGGGGCGAGACGTCGGCCGGCGACGTGGCCGGCGGTGGCACCGCCGATGGGCCGAGGATGCCGGGCGGCCCGATGGGCGTGCCGAGCAATCGCAACGTGCCGCCGCCTCCGAGTCCGGCCGCCACCGCCAGCGTGCCCGACGACATCCCGGACGCCAGGGACGACGACATCATCGCCCGGCAGCTTCGCGAAGCGGCCATGGCCGAGACCGACCCGGAGCTCAAGGAAAAGCTCTGGGACGAATACCGGCGCTACAAGGGGATCTGACCGCATGCTCGTCAACCGCGCCGCGGCGACGCCCTGGGTCTGGCTGCTGCTGGTTCTGCTCGGCGGCTGCGTCAGCCACGAGGTTCGCACCGTGGACATGACGCCGCCGGAGCAGCTCGCGCTCGCCGAGCAGGAGCTGCTCGACGTCGGCGTGGCGGTGTTCGACCCCAATGTGCCCGAGAGCTACGACGAGCAAGTCGACGAGCTCGTGCAGCCGGACATCCGCGCGGCAGAGGCCAACTACATCCCCTACTTCGCGAAGAACCTCCTGCAGAGCACCGGCAACTGGGGCGCGGTGCGGGTGATCCCGCGCCCGACCCACGCCGTGGACGTGGTGGTCACCGGCCGGATCCTTCACTCCACCGGCGAGAGCCTGGAGCTGGAAGCCACGGTGCGGGACGCGACGGGGACCACGTGGTTCACCCGGCGTTATCAGGCCCTGGCCAGCAAGTACGCCTACGACAGCACGATGCCCCGCGACATCGATCCGTTCCAGGCGGTCTACAAATCCCTCGCGGACGACATGCTGGCGTACCGCAAGCAGCTCAGCGCCGAGGACGTGCAGACCATTCGGGCCACCGCGAAGATGAAGTTCGCCCGCGACTTCGCGCCCGACGCCTTCGCCGACCACGTCGCCGAGAGCGAGGACGGCGAATTCGTCCTCAAGCGCCTGCCGACGCCGGACGATCCCATGCTGCAGCGGGTTCAGCGGGTGCGGGAGCGCGAGTACCTGTTCATCGACACCCTGGACGAGTACTACGAGAACTATCACCGCAACATGTACGGGCCCTACCAGGGCTGGCGACGCTCCACCTACGAGGAGGCCATCGCCTACAAGCTGCTGCGGGCGGAAGCACGGCGGCGCACCCTGGGCGGCGCGGCGGCCATCGTCGGCGGCGTGGCCGCCATGGCGGAGAGCAGCGATGCCGCCGTGGATACGGGCGGCCTGGTGAGCGTGATCGGCGGCGCCATGACGTTGAAGAGCGCCATCGCCAAGCGCCAGGAAGCCGAGATGCATGCCGAGGCCATGCGCGAAGTGGGCGTCGCCGCAGAAGCCGAGGTCATGCCTCACACCCTGGAGCTGGAGAATCAGGTGGTCCGGCTCGAGGGCACGGTGGACGAGCAGTACCAGAAGCTGCGCGCTATCCTCCGTGATCTGTACTTCGCCGACCTGGATCTGCCGGCGCCGAACGCGCCGGCGCAGGACGGGTCCAACGACGGCGAAACGGCAGATCAGGAAGAGTTCGAAGCCACCCTGGATCCATGAGCGACGATTTCAGCCCCATCAGGCCCAAACAGGTCCCACTCAGCCACACCGAACCGGCGGGCAAGACCACCGCGGGCCGTGGGGCGAGCCTCATCACCTGGGCGCTCGGACTGTTGCTTGCCCTGGGGTTGCTGGCAGGGGTGTTCTTCCTGCTGCCCGCGTGGCTGGAATCAACGGCGGCGCCCATCGCCGGCGCCGGCCCCTCTGGGGGCGCCCCTGAGGGCGGAGCCGCGGGCGTGCCGGCCGCGGCCGGCGAGGCCCAGCGCCAGCCCGCGGAGCAACCGGGGCTGCCGCCCTACCAGCAGCTTCAGCGGCAGCAGGCGCGGGAGCAGGCACAGAAGGAGCTGGCCCGATTCGTGGAGCTGCAGATCGAGCTCGAGGAGAACATGCAGGTGGGCGCCTGGGGCCGTGACGACTTCGATCGCGCCAAGGGCCTGGCGGCCGCCGGCGACGAGGCCTTCCTGCGCGAGCAGTTCCAAGCCTCCATCGCCAGCTATCGGGCTGCGACGGACGAGCTGGCAGCCCTCATCGAGCGCGGCAAGAAGCTGCTCGAGCAGGCCTTGGAGGAAGGCGCTACCGCCCTGGCGGCGCGGGATCAGGCGCGGGCGGAGCAGGCGTTCGAGCTGGCGGGCACCATCGCTCCGGAGGACCCGCGGGTAGCCGCCGGCCAGGCTCGCGCCGCCAAGCTGCCCCAGACCAGCGAGCTCATGCGTCAGGGCCGCAACCAGGAGCTGGCCGAGGATTGGACCGGCGCCGGCTCCACCTACGCCCAGGTGCGGGACCTGGACCCGGAGACCCGGGGGCTGGAGGAGGCGCTCGCCCGGGTGGCCGAGGGCCAGCGCCAGCAACGCCTGCAGGCACTGCTGTCGGAGGGGTTCACCCGGCTCGACGACGGTCGCTTCGAGGCGGCGCGGAAGGCCTTCCGGGATGCACTGGCCCTGGACCCGGGCAACGCGGTGGCGGAAGGCGGCCTGGAACAGGTGGCGAAGCGCGCCGTGGTGGCGCGGGTGACCGCCCTCGAGCACCAGGCCGCGCAGGCCGCGGCCGAGGAACGATGGCAGGATGCGGCAGCCCTGTACGCCGAGGTGCTGGAGGTGGATGGCACCATCCAGTTCGCGCGCGCCGGCCGGGCGAACGCGCTCGCCCAGCAGCGCACTGCAGCCGCGCTGGCCAAGATCATCCAAAGCCCGGAGCGCCTCTCTTCCGACCGCCTGTACCAGGAGGCCCGGGAGATCCTCGCCCGCTCCGAGGCCCTGGATCCCCGCGGTCGAAAGCTCGCCAGCCAGATCGAGGACGTGCGGGCGATCCTGCAGACCTACGCCGAGCCGGTGCCCGTGGTGCTGCGTTCGGACAACCAGACGGAGATCACCGTCTCCACCGTGGGCACTCTCGGCAGCTTCACCGAGAAGCGTCTGGAGCTGCGGCCAGGGGCCTACACCGTCATCGGCAGCCGCGACGGCTGCCGTGACGTGCGGGAGCAGATCGTGGTCCGCCCCAACATGAACCCCGTCGACATCCGCTGCGTCGAAACGCTCTGACCATGGCAGAACCGCAACGACGGGACCTCGAGCCAGCCGCAAACGGCGAGATCATCCGCCCGGTGGGTTACACGCCGGCCCAGGAGACTCCGGAGCGGCGTTTCCCCTTGTCGCCGCTGCAGATGGCCCTGCTGCTGGCGCTGCTCGCGGTGGCGGCCGTGCTGTGGTTCCTGTTCACCGCCAAGTCGGTGCGCTTGAGCTTCACTCCGGCGGAAGCGGAGGCGGAGGTGAGCGGCCTCGGGGTGCAACTCGGCGACGTCTGGCTGCTGCGTGAGGGCGATTACCGGATCACCGCGGTGGCGCCCGGCTATCACCCGTTCACCGGCACACTCGCCGTAGGTGAGGCCGACAACCAGGTCCACGCCTTCGAGCTCACCAGGCTGCCCGGCCGGGTGACGTTCGAGACCGATCCGCCGGGGGCAACGGTGCATGTGGGCGATCGCACCCTGGGCACGACTCCGACGAAAGCCGTGCCCATCCCCGCGGGGCCCCTTGCTGTCACGTTCACCCGTGATCGCTACCAGCCTCTGGAGGTACGCGCGGAGGTGGAGGGCATGGAGCGGGCGCAGACCATCGGCGGCACGCTGGCCCCCAACTGGGCGGACGTCACGGTGACCAGTGTGCCGGAGGGGGCGGAGATCTTCGTGGACGACGCGCCCACGGGGCAAACCACCCCCGCCGTGGTAGAGGTGCTCGCCGGCGAGCGCGAGATCCGCCTCAAGGCGCCGGGCCACAAGAGCCATCGCCAGCGCATTCTGGTGGCGGCGGAAGAGGTCCGGGAGCTGCCCACGGTCACCCTCACCCGCGCCGACAGCCTGCTCACCGTGCGCTCGTCGCCGCCGGGGGCCGGGATCATCCTCGACGGCAAGTTCCAGGGCGAGACGCCCCTGGAGCTCGCGGTGCGCTCCGGCGTCGCCTATCGGCTGCAGGCCTTCCGTTCCGGCTACGCGCCGGCGGAGCGCACCGTGGAGCTGGCGCCCGGCGCCGAGGAGGCGCTGTCGCTCGTGCTCGAGCAGCTCACCGGCACGGTGGTGGTCCGGGCTGAGCCGGAAGAAGCCGAGCTCTTCGTCAACGGGCGCGCCAGGGGCAGGGCGAACCAGACCCTGGAGCTGCCCACGGAGCCTCAGCGCGTGGAGATCCGGCTCGCCGGCTACGCCGGTTACAGCACCGAGGTCAACCCCCGGGAGGGGCTGACCCAGGAGTTGAAGGTACGCCTGCTCACGGAGGAGGAAGCCCGGCTGGCGGCACTCAAGCCCGTCGCCACCACGTCGCTGGGCCAGGAGCTGGTGCTGCTGCGCCCCGCCTCCTTCACCATGGGAGCTTCCCGCCGGGAGCCCGGTCGGCGCGCCAACGAGACCCTGCGCGAGGTCGCCATGAGCCGACTGTTCTATCTGGGACGCAACGAGGTCACCAACGCAGAGTTCGCCAAGTTCGTGTCCGGCCACGACTCCGGCACTTTCCAGGACCACAAGCTCGGCGAGCCCGACCAGCCGGTGGCGAACGTGAGTTGGCAGCAGGCGGTGGAGTACTGCAACTGGCTCTCGGACCTCGACGGATTGCCGCGCTTCTACAACGTGGAAGGCGATCGGGTGGTGGGCATCAACCCCGGCGCCACCGGCTATCGGCTGCCCACGGAAGCGGAGTGGGCCTGGGCCGCGCGACAGACGGACGTGCCGCCGGAGGAGCTGCGCTTCCCCTGGGGCGGCAGCCTGCCGCCGCCGGACCGGCACGGCAACTATGCCGACCGCTCCGCTTCTCACCTGGTGGGCCGCACCATCTTCGGCTACAACGACAATCACATCGTCGCGGCCCCCGTACGCACCTTCCGGGCGAGCAAGCTCGGGGTGTTCGATCTCTCGGGCAACGTGGCGGAGTGGGTGCACGATTTCTACGAGATTCCCAGCGACGCCCCGGTGACCGATCCCCTGGGGCCCGCCGAGGGTGAGTATCACGTCATTCGCGGCTCGAGCTGGATGCACGGAACCATCACCGAACTGCGGGTGTCCTTCAGAGACTACGGCAGCAACGGCCGTCAGGATGTGGGTTTCCGGATTGCGAGGTACGCAGAGGCGCAATGAGCAGCAACGACGACCGGCGCAACAAGCGAACGCCGTCCGGGTGGCGGAGAGACCCGCGCTCGATCGGCTTCCTTTCCGCGAGCGTGATTCTCGCATTTTCCGCCACTGTGCTCCCGGCACCCGCCGCGGCAGCGGAGCCGGTCGCGGCTCCGGAGCCGGCGGAATCCGACAGCGCCACGCCCCGGCCTGAGCCCGGCGAGGCGCCGACGGACTCCGCGGCCACGGATGCGCCTGCGGCGGACGAGCCCGCGGAGGGCACCGGCCCCGGAGGATTCGTCCCCAGCGAGGAGATCTCGGAGGACTTCGCCGTCTCCTTCCCCGTGGACATCTGATGCCCGGCCCGTCGCCGGCCGCCCACCGTTGAGTAGATTGACTTTCTATGAGCCTTAATGCGATACCTCTGACGGCTCCGGCCGCGTGCTCCGATTCATGAAGCGTCAACTTCCTTTCGAGTTCATCTACCAAGCCAGTGCCCTGGTGCTGTCCCTGGTGCTCGTGCACCTGGTCTACATCACGGTGATCCGCCCCAATGCGGACGCCATCATGCAGCAGCAGATTGAACTGGCCGAATCCGGGCAGCCCTACATCCAGGACCGCTCCATGTACGTAGTGCTCAAGGACTACGAGCAGGAGGCGTGCTTCGTGCTCATGTTCTGGGCCATCGCCATCATGGGCTACAAGGGTCGGCAGGCGCTCAAGGAGCGGCGCCTGCTGCAACAGGACATCGTGCCCGTCAGCGAAGGCATGAGTCTATTGCCGGAGGACACCCGCGAGTACGCCCGCTCCATCCAGGCGCTGCCGGAGGACACGCAGAGCTACCTGCTGCCGCGGACCCTCCAGGCCGCCCTGCAGCGTTTCGCCTCCACCCGCAACGTTCAGGACGTCTCCGAGGCCGTGAAGTCCAACGTGGAAGCCGAGACCGACCGCCTGGACAGCGAGCTGTCCATGGTCCGCTACATCGCCTGGGCCATCCCCTCCATCGGCTTCATCGGCACCGTTCGCGGAATCGGCGAGGCGCTCGGACAGGCTTACCGGGCGGTGGAGGGTGACATCGCCGGGGTGACGGCGAGTCTGGGGGTGGCGTTCAACTCCACGTTCACCGCCCTGGTCATCAGCATCCTCATCATGTTTCTCATGCACCAGCTGCAGCTCATCCAGGAGCGCCTGGTGCTGGACGTGCAGACCTACGCCGATCAGCGTCTGATCCGGCACATGCAGGTTCGCGAGCCATGACGTGCATTCTCGAGCTCAACGACGCCGACCTCACCCTCTACCGCAACGAGCGGGTGCTCTACAGCGCCCCGGGGGTAGCGCTCGTTCTGGACCGGGAAGTGCGCTTCGGCGACGACGCGCTGCGTCTGTCACGGGTCCACCCGCGCCAGACCAACCAGCAGTACCTCACTCGGCTGAACGCCGACCCGCTGCCGGTGCCCGGCGGACGCGCCCGCAATCACGCCGACCTCGTCTACCTCCACCTGCAGCAGTTGAAGCCGCTGATCGACGCCGAGGGCGGCGCGGTTCTGCTGGCCGTGCCGGGCATTCTCTCGCCCGATCAGCTCGGCGTGCTGCTGGGGGTCATCCAGGAAACCGGCATCGCCGTTCGCGGCTTCGTCGATGCCGCCGTGGCCGCGGTGGCCACCCGGGAGGCTCCCGCCCGGACCTACCATCTCGACGTCATGCTGCAGCGTGCAGTGATCACTGCCCTGGACGTGAACCACGAAGTCCGCAAATCCGCCGCCCAGGAGGTGCCGGAGTGCGGACTCAACCGGCTGCTGGAAGGCTGGATCAACGTCATCGCCGACCGGTTCGTCCGCGAGACTCGCTTCGATCCCCTGCATGCGGCGGCCACGGAGCAGCAGCTCTTCAACCAGGTGTACGACTGGGTGGAGGCCGGGGCGGAGCGCTCCGAGCTGGTGGTGGAGATCGTTCACGCCGACCACACCCGGCGGGTGGAGCTGAACCGCAGCCTCCTGGAAGACAAGGCGGAACAGCGTTTCCGCCAGCTCGCGGACGCCCTGCCCCGCGGCGCACAAGTGTTCCTCAGCGCCCGCAGCGCTCGCCTGCCCGGACTGCACCGGACCCTGCGGGCCCTCGACATCGAGCCCCTGGCCCTACCCGCGGACGCGCTGCCCCGCGGCTGCCTCGACAACCTGCCGCACATCGTCCCGGAGGACGCGGAGCTTCGGCTGGTGACGCGGCTGCCCCACGGCGGCACGGTCATTCCCACGGCGCCAGCTGTCCCGCAGCGGCATCCGGTGGCCACCCACGCGCTGCACGGAGCCGAGGCCCTGCCCCTGGGGTCACCGGCGCTGCCGCTGCCGGTGGAGCGGGACGGCGAGGCGTTCCTGCTGCGCTCCACCGAGGCGCTGGTCAATGGTACTCGGCTCGCTGCGCCGACAGCGCTGCGTCCCGGTGATCGAGTGAGCGTGGGAGAGGAGGAGTACCTCATCATCGCTGTGGCGGACTGACCCATGGCAAGGCGCCGGCGGGACAACAACGTATTCTCACTGTCGTTTCTCGACGTAATGTCCTGCGGGTTCGGCGCCGTGGTCCTCATTTTCCTGATCATCAACCACGAAGCGGAGGAGCAGGCGGAAACGGTGAATCAGGATCTGCTCGCCGAGGTGCGCATGCTGGACTACCAGGTGCAGACCGGCGAGCGTGACCTGTTCCAGCTCCTCGAGCGCATGCAGACCCTCGATCAGCGGCTCGACGAGTCGGACGCCCAACTCGCCAGCAGCCGCACGGCCATCGAGCGGCGCCGGGAGGACTTCGAGAGCCTGGAACAGGAATCCCTGGCCCAGGTGGCGAGCCTGGAAGAGCTCAAGACCGACGTGGAGACGCGTGAGGAGGAGCTCGAGCGGCTGCGCGCCCTGGAAGCCGCCAACGAAGGCGGCCGGATCCGCAGCTTCACCGGTGAAGGCGACCGTCAGTACCTCACCGGCCTCAAGGTGGGAGGCAAGCACATCCTCATCGCCCTCGACATCTCCGCCAGCATGCTCGACGAGCGCATCGTCAACGTCATCCGGCGGCGCAACATGAGCGACGAGCGCAAGCGCGCGGCGCCCAAGTGGCAGCGGGCGGTGCGCACCGTGGAGTGGCTCGGGGCGCAGCTACCGCTCGACGCCAATTTTCAGATCTACGGCTTCGACACCGACGCCGCGTCCCTGGTGCCCGACGCCGGCTCCGGCTGGATTCCCCTGGCCGAGGGGCGGGAGCTGGATGCGGCCCTCGACGGGCTGCGCGCCACGGCCCCCGAAGGCGGCACCAGCCTGGTGAATCTGGTGAACGCCATCCGCGAGCTGGACCCGTTGCCGGACAACGTCTATCTCATCGTCGACTCGTTGCCGACCCAGGGCGAGAATGCCCCCCGAGGCGCCACCGTCACGGGCCGGGAGCGGCTCGAGCTCTACAGCAAGGCCGTCTCGAAGCTGCCGGCCGAGATCCCCGTCAACGTCATCATGTTTCCCATGGAAGGCGACCCCATGGCGTCCGCCGCCTTCTGGAACCTGGCCCGCACCACAGGAGGCTCATTCCTGTCGCCGTCGAGGGACTGGCCGTGAGGCGCCGGCGCGGACGTCGCGGCATCGCCGAGTTTTCCCTGTCCTTTCTGGACGTGATCTCCTGCGGCTTCGGCGCCATCATCCTGCTCCTCATCATCACCAAGACCGTGGAGCCGGTGCTGCTGGAGAAGTCCCAGATCGATCTGGAAGGCAAGATCGCCGAACGTGAGCAGACGCTCTACGAGATCCGCGGCCGCATCACCGAGCTGCGACGCCAGGTGACGGACGCCGAGAGCCAGCTCGAGGACAATCTGCTGCAGGTGGCGGCGCTGGAGCGTGAGCTCACCGAGATCCTGGGCCGCTACTCCACCACGGTGGACCGACGCGACGAAGCCCTGGAGGCCACCCAGCAGCTCGCCGCCGCCAAGCAGACCCTGACCGACGAGATGCAGCGGCTGCTCGGCGTGGATTTTCAGCGCAAGACCGAACTGGTGGGCGGCATCACCGTCGACAGCGAGTACATCATCTTCGTCATCGACACCTCGGGCAGCATGTTCAACGCCGCCTGGAGCCAGGTGCTGCGCAAGGTGCAGGAGACCCTGTCGATCTATCCTCAGGTGAAGGGGATACAGGTGATGAACGACATGGGCGACTACATGTTCCCCCGCTTCGCCGGC
>JAWLGU010000032.1:0-30740 GCA_041690675.1 Pseudomonadales bacterium
GCCCACCATCGTCTTCCTCTGCTTCGTGGCGCCGGTCTGGATCTTCATGCACTACCGGAGCAAGCAGAAGGCTCAGAGCTCGCTCTCCGACGAGGAGCGTCTCGAGCTCGAAGAGCTGGCGGCCCAGGCCGAGCGAATGATGGAGCGCATAGAAACCCTGGAGGCGATCCTCGACAGCGAGACGCCCGGCTGGCGCAGCCGCATGCGCTCCGAGTACAGCCATGGCCGGGAGTACAGTCATGAATGAGGGCAGGGCCGGCCACGGATCGTCGAGCAACAACGATTTCCAGGCCGCGGTGGCGCGGCTGGAACGGGCGGTGCACGATCTGGTGCGCATGGCTCGCGAGCAGTTCTCCGACCGCGCCGCCGGCTTCATCGACGAGACTACCGTCCGCCTGGAGCAGGAGCTGACGCGGCGCCAGCGGACGGCCGGGGGCAGCCGATACGGTCATCATTCCCGGCGCTGGTCCGGGGCTGACGGCACGCGTCGTGCCGCCCGGGTGGACAGGTGGCGTTCCCGGAGGCTCTACCGCGACCCGGAGCGGGAGAAGATCGTCGGCGTCTGCGCGGGAATCGCCCGCTACTACGGTGTGGAGCCCTGGGTGGTGCGCTGCATCGCGGTGACGGGGCTGCTGTTCTTCCCGAGCATCGTGTTTCCGGCATACTGGATCATGTATTTCGTCATGGATAAGCCGCCCAAGGGGGAACGGGTGCGGGGACACGACGATGAGCGACCGGGGCAGGACCCGTCAGCGCCTACAGTGCGGCCGCGGCTGTCCCCGCGCTACCGGCTCCGCGACGTGCAGGCCGACCTCACCGAGGTGGAGCTGAGGCTGCGGCGCATGGAGACGCACGTCACATCCGGCCAGTACGAGCTGCAGCGCGAGCTGAACCGCATCGAGAACGGGTCCGACGGCCCCAGGGCCTGAGTCCGGGAGAGGATCGGAGAGGAAACGATGGAAGTTTTCGATATGGTCGTGGCCGTGGTCGCGATCTCCTGCGCCGCCGGCGTCATCAACAACTACCTGAAGAACAAGCGTCTGGAGCGACAGGTAACCCCGGACCCGGACCTCGCCACGGAGCTGGAGGCACTGAAGCAGCGCGTGGCGGTGCTCGAGGAGATCGTCACCGACGAACGCTATCACCTCAAGAAGGAGCTCGACCAGCTAGAGCGTCGCGCGTGATCAGGTCCGGAAAGTCCGTGAACAGCCCCGTAGCCCCGAGGCTGACCAGTCGTCGGGCATCCTCCAGCTCGTTGACGGTGTAGACGAAGGTCCGCAGTCCAAGGTCCCGGGCGGCCGCGAGCAGCTCCGGGTTGGCCGCACGCTGGGACAGGTTCACCGCCCAGGCGCCCAGCTCCCCGGCGATTCGCCATCCGTCCTTGCGCCAGCGTTTGAACAGCGGCGCCACGCGGACCCCCGGCGCGCGCCGTACGAACTCGGTGAGCTCCCGGTGATCGAAGGAGGAGACCAGCACATCCGGAGGCCGCTCGGCGGCCAGGAACGCCGCCACCGCCGCTGCGGTAGCCGGGCCCTTGAGCTCGACGTTCAGACCCACGTCCGCCGGCAACTCAGCCACCACTTCCGCCAGCAGCGGCACCGGCCAGCCGCGTCCCGCGTCCAGAGCCCGCAGGCTGGCGAGCGTCTGGCCCATGACCGTGCCGGTGCCGTTGGTGGTGCGCTCCAGCGTCTCGTCATGGATCACCACCAGCTCGTTCTCCACCAGATAGACGTCGAGCTCCACCGCGCTGACGCCGCAGGCGTACGCGCGGCGGAAGCTGGGCAGGGTGTTCTCGGGTACCAGCCCGGCCGCCCCCCGATGACCGATTACCACGATGCTGTCGTCGAAGCCCAAAATGCCTCCGTAGCGTACCCTCGTCGTCTGTACCGTCCCGTGCCCTTAGCGACTACAATGCCGCCCGATGAGCTACCAGGTACTGGCCCGTAAGCTGCGGCCCGCCACGTTCGATGCGCTGGTGGGTCAGGAGCACGTGGTGCGCGCGCTGCGTCACGCCCTGGACACCGGCCGTCTGCATCACGCGTATCTGTTCACCGGGACCCGCGGTGTCGGCAAGACTACCATTGCCCGGGTCCTGGCCAAGTGTCTGAACTGCGAGCAGGGGGTGTCCTCCACGCCCTGCGGCGAGTGTTCCCGGTGCCGCGAGGTAGCGGAAAACCGCTTCGTGGACCTCATCGAGGTGGATGCGGCGTCGCGCACCCGGGTCGACGACACCCGGGAGCTCTTGGAGAACGCTCAGTACCTGCCCACCCGGGGCCGCTACAAGGTCTATCTGGTGGACGAGGTCCACATGCTCTCCGCCTCCAGCTTCAACGCCCTGTTGAAGACCCTGGAAGAGCCCCCGGAGCACGTGAAGTTCCTGCTCGCCACGACGGACCCGAAAAAGGTCCCGGTCACGGTGCTCTCCCGGTGCCTGCAGTTTCAGCTCAAGAACATTTCCGCCGAGCGCATCGCCGACTACCTCGCCGCGGCGCTGGCCGAGGAGGGGGTGGCGTTCGAGCCCGAGGCGCTGAGCGCCATCGCCGGCGCGGCGCGGGGCAGCATGCGGGATGCCCTGTCCATCACCGATCAGGCCATCGCCTACGGCCAGGGATCGGTGAAGGCCACGGACGTGGCCGAGATGCTCGGGCTGGTGGGCCGGGACCAGGTCAGCGCGCTGCTCGATGCCGTCGCCGCCCAGGACGCCTCCCGGGTGCTGGCCGTAACCGCGGAGCTGGCGGAGCAGGCGGTGGATTTCCAGGACCTGCTGGCGGAGCTGATCGCCGCCTTCCACCGGATGGCGGTGGATCACGCGCTGGCACCTTCGGCGGCCTCCGGCGCGGCTTCCGCCGCGGCGTTCACTCCGGAGGTGGTGCAGCTCTACTATCAGATCGCCCTGATGGGCTATCGGGATCTGCAGATTGCTCCGGATCCCCGCTGCGGGCTGGAGATGACCCTGCTGCGCATGCTGGCCTTCGCTCCGGACGATGCTCAGGCACGCGCCGTCCCACGGGCCCCGCCGGTTGCCGAGGCGCAGCCCGGGCCGGCTCCCGGGCCACCGGCCAAGGACGACGCCTCGCAGCCGGAGGATGCCTCGCAGCCGGAGCCTGCCGTGCCAGGTTCATCTCCGGGCGCCGTTGCCCCCGTCGGGCGGGCCTGGCACGAGGTGGTGGCGGGGCTCGAGCTCTCCGGGGTGGCGCGGATGATCGCCGAGCACTGCGAGCTGCTGGAAGCGGGGGAGCAGGTGTATCGGCTGCGCCTCGACAGCGCCCACGATACCCTGCTTTCCGATGCCGCCGTGGCCGGCATCCAGCGCGCTCTGGCGGCGACCGGAACCGACGTGCGGGTCCAGGTGGAGGTGGGGCCGGTGGCGAGCGAGACTCCGGCCCAGCGCTTGCAGCGGGTCCGATCCGAGCGCCAGCAGGCCGCGGAGCAGACGCTGGCCGCCGACAGCACGGTCAAGAGTCTGCTTAGCGAGTTCGACGGGCGCATCGACGGGGTCAGCCCCGTCGACTGATCGGGTCCGGGATACACTAGGTCATCCTTCGGGAACCATTTTTTCGAGGTGCGTTATGAAAGGGCTCGGCGACTTCATGAAGCAGGCCCAGGCCATGCAGGAGCGCATGCAGAAGGTGCAGGAAGAGATCGCCGCGGCAGAGGTCCAGGGCGAGAGCGGCGCCGGTCTGGTGAAGGTCACCATGAACGGCCGCCACGAGGTGCGCCGGGTGTCCATCGACCCGAGCCTGCTGACCGAGGACAAGGAAGTGCTGGAAGATCTGGTGGCGGCGGCCTGCAACGACGCGGTGCGCAAGGTTGCGGCGGAACAGCAGGAGAAGATGGCCAGCATGGCGTCGACCCTGGGGCTGCCCCTGGACAAGCTGCCGTTCTCCTTCTGATGGCCGCAAGCCCGTTGATCGAGCGCCTGGTGGAAGCCTTCCAGGTGCTGCCCGGAGTGGGTCCCAAAGGAGCGCAGCGTATGGTGCTCTACCTGCTCCAGCGCAATCGTGCCGGTGGCCGGCACCTGGCCGAAGTGCTCGGCGAGGCGGTGGACCGGGTGGGTGAGTGCGAGGACTGCCGCAACCTTTCGGAGCAGCCGAAGTGCCGCATCTGTGAGGATCCGCGCAGAGATGACGAGCTCCTGTGCGTGGTGGAATCCGCCGCGGACATCCTGGCCATCGAGCAGGCCGGCGGCTACCGGGGCCGCTACTTCGTTCTGCACGGCCATCTCTCCCCCATCGATGGGGTGGGCCCGGACGAGTTGGGTCTCGATCGGCTGGAACGCCGGGTGCGGGCGCTGGGTCCCAAAGAGGTGATCCTCGCCACCAATCCCACCGTGGAGGGTGAGGCCACGGCGCATTACATCAGCGACATGCTCGGCAGTCTCGTACCCAACATCACCCGCATTGCTCACGGCGTGCCGCTGGGGGGCGAGCTGGAATACATCGACGGAGGAACCCTGGTACATGCCCTGCAAGGCCGACGACGCATCCGTTGAATGGATCACCTCCGATGCGGCGCTGGCGGACGCGGCGGCGCAGTGGCGGGGGGCCATCGGAATCGATACCGAGTTTCAGCGCACCGACACCTTCTTCCCGCGGCCGGGCCTGTATCAGGTGGCCTGGGGCCGGGCGGTGTTTCTCATCGACCCGCTGAAGATCGGTGACTTCAGCCCGCTGCTGGAGCTCCTGGAGGACCGCCGCCTGATCAAGATCGTGCACGCGTGCTCCGAGGATCTGGAGCTGTTGCGGCACCACTTCGGGGCGGTGCCCGTGGGCCTGTTCGACACCCAGCTCGCCAACGCCTTCCTGACTCCGCACTACAGCGTGAGCTTCACCCGGCTGGTGGCGGAGCGCCTGGGGGTAACCCTCGAGCAGCACGAGACTCGCTCCGACTGGCTCGCCCGGCCGCTCACCCCGGAGCAGGTGCGTTACGCCAGCGAGGACGTCTACTTCCTGCCCCGGCTCCACGAGGTGCTGCACGAGGCCCTGGAGGTCGCCGGGCGGCTCGCCTGGTTCCGCGAGGAGATGGACCGGCGCGGCCGGTTCGAGCTGGGGGATCCGGACCGCTACTATCTGTCCATGAAGAAGGCCTGGCGTCTGAAGGGTCCGGCCCGCGCCCGGCTGCAGCAGCTCGCCGCATGGCGGGAGCGCCAGGCGATGGCGGAAGACCGGCCCCGCAACCGCATCGTTCGCGACGAGCATCTGCTCGACCTGGCGGAGCGGAGCGCGGTGGACCATCGGGATCTCGAGGAGATCCTGCCGCGGGGCGTGGTGCGCCGCTACGCCGACGATCTGCTCGAAGCCCACCGTGCGGGCACTGAGCAGGGCGAGCATCCGGCCGCCGCCGAGCCGCCGCTCCCGGGCGCGGCCACGCCGGTGGTGAACCGGGTTCGTGAGCTGGCCCGGCAGCGCGCCGAGTCCCTCGGGATGGCGCCGGAGCTGCTGGGCCGCAAGCGCGAGGTGGAAGACTGCGTACGCCACTTCATGGCCACCGGGCGCCTGTCCGACGCCTACAGCGGCTGGCGGGCCGCCGTGGTGGGCGAGGCGTTTCGCGCGGAGCTGGAGCGCGCGTTGTGAGCCGGCAGAGACGCTACGTGCGGGTGTATCGCTCCGGCCGGAAACAGGAAATGTATCTCTACGTGGATGCCCACGACGGCCTGAAGCGGGTGCCGGACGTGCTGCTCGAGCGCTTTGGAAAGCCCGAGGAGGCGCTCTCCATGATGCTCACGCCCGAGCGCCGGCTCGCCCGCGCCGATGCGGCCCGCGTGCTGGACAGTATCGAGGAGGAAGGCTTCTACCTGCAGATGCCCCCGGTGCCCGAGTTGGGGAGGCCGGAGTGAGCTTCTGGCACGACAAAAACCTCTCCGAGCTGAGCGAGGCAGAGTGGGAGTCGCTGTGCGACGGCTGTGCCCGCTGTTGCCTGGTCAAGCTGGAGGACGAGGACACCGGGGAGATTCATCACACCTCCCTGGCCTGCGATCTTCTCGATACCGATACGTGCCGCTGCACCCGCTATCCGGATCGTCACCGGTTGGTGGGCGACTGCATCGAGTTCAACGCCGATCTCGCCGCGACCCTGAGCTGGCTGCCCAGCACCTGCGCCTATCGGCGCCTGGCCGAGGGCCTGGATCTGGCGGACTGGCACCCCCTCGTGAGCGGGCGTGCCGACAGCGTGCACGAGGCGGGCATCTCGGTGCGCGGCAAGGTGATCCACGCCGGTGACGTGCACGAGGACGAGCATGCGGAGCACGTGATCCGCTGGGTGGAGAGCTGATGGGACCTTACGACTGGGGCTGGCTGACGGTTCTGTTGGCGGCGCCTCTGCTGATCTTCGCGCTCACCCGGGCGACCCGGGGATGGCCGCTGCCCGAGGTGCGGCGGCTGCTGGGGTGGTTGCTGGGGCTGGGGCTGGTGGTGCCGGCCCCCATACCCGGTCATCCGGGTCACTACGCCCCGGCCTTCCTGGTGTTCCTGTTCGAGTGGCTGTTCCAGCGTCCCGGCGATCCTGCCACCTCGGGCCTCATCCTGGCGGCCGCGGCAGCCCTGGCGCTGGCCCTTGCGCTGGTGACGGGCATCTTCGCCCGGAGACCCCGGCGGCGGCGCGACCGAGCCGGCGAGGGGCGCTGACTCGCATCCCGGCGGCCGCCGACCGCGTGGCCGCGCCCGATCCACCACAGGTCCCGGCAGTGTCTACTATTAAGGAGACATGGCTCGGCACCCTCGGATGATGACCCAGTTGTACCCACCCCGCCGGTTGACGCGGGCCCTGGCGCTGGTGGCCCTGGCGGGCCTCTGGCTGCCCCTGCGCGGGTGGGCGACGGACGTGCGCCTGGTGGTGGACGTATCGGCCGCCACCAGCGCGCATGACACCGGTAATCTGCGCAGCGAGGCGCTGGGTCTGCTGCTGCGGTTGCTCCCCGAGGATGGCCGGGCCGGAGTCTGGGTGTACGCAGACAGCGCTGATGTGCTGGTGAAGCACGGCCGGAGCGACGCGTTGTGGCGGGAGACCGCCGTCATCCGGACCCGAACTCTGCCCGAAGGGGGGCGGTACGCGAATCTGCTGGAAGCGCTGGATCGGGCAAGCTGGGACCGGAGCGCGGCCGCCGCCGATCCGGTGCACGTGGTGGTGCTGAGCGGCGCCGGCCTCGAGGTGGCCGGAGACCCCGCGGCGAACGCCGCCACGGAGCGCCGGCTGCTGTGGGACCTGCTGCCCGAACTGCGCCGGGCGGGCTACCAGGTGCACACCCTGGCGCTCCCGGATGCGGCGGACCCACCGCTGCTGGAGCAACTCGCGGCCGGCACCGGTGGCTACCATGGCCGCATCGATGCCGAGCTCCCGGAGCGCTTCGTCGGACTGCTCGGCCGCATGACACGGGTGAGCGGAGTGGAGACGGCGGAGGACGGCGGCTTCCGGGTGCACGCGGGAATCACCGATTTCACCGTGCTGCGCTTCGGCGGCACCGATCACGACGTCGTTCTGGTGGATCCCGCGGGCAACCGCTATCGACGCACCACCGCCCAGCGCCGGGTGCGCTGGCATCTCGACGACGGCTACGAGCTGGTCAGCGTGGCTCGGCCGGCGCCCGGTCAGTGGCGCTTCGAAGGGCCCGTCCGGGACGTGCGGGTGCTGGCCTACGGCGATCTCGCCGCGGAGTTCCTGGATCTGCCGGGCATGGTGTTTCCCGGGGATCTGCGCAGCTTCGAGCTCCAGGTGACCAGCGCGGGCGAGCCGGTGACGGACCGGGACTTCCTGCGGCTTCTCGATCTCGCCGCCCGGCTTCACGGGCCCGAGGGGGAGGTGCCCCTGGTCGTGGAGCCGGCGGACCAGCCGGGGCGCTTTCGGGTGCATCTGGTGGGTTTGTGGGCTTCCGGCGACTACCGGCTGGAGACCCGGTTGCGGGGGCCGACCTTCGCGCACCGGCAGACCGTGCCCTTCGTGCTGAAGAACCCGTTGCGCATGGAGGTGCGTCCGGCCGCGGACGGCTTCGTCGCCTGGGTGGAGGTGGCTGCGCCGGATCTGGATTACCGCAGCCTGCGCCTCGCTGCGCTGGTGAAGCGGCCGCCCGGGGCGGCCCGGCCGTTCGTCTTGGAGCGGCTTCCTTCGGGACTCTGGAAGTTGCCCGTGAAAGGCGGACGCGGGCTTGTAGAGATTACGTTAGATATCCGGGGTAAGTATCTGTCGGGAAAAGAGTTCGTCATGCACGGTAGCCCTTTCAAAGTGACCTTGCCGGTGACGGACGTGCTGCAGCAGCATCTGGACCTGCAGGGGCGACCGGTGCTGCGTCTGGAAGCGGCAACGGTGGCGGGCCCCGGCGTTGTCCCCGCGGCGCCGCCCCAGCCGCGGGCGCAGCCGCGAAGCGCAGCGGTCGCGAAACCGGTGCCGGCGACTGAAGCCGGGGACGAGCTTCGATTCCCCGTCTGGCTCGCCGTGATGGTGGCGCTGGTCAACCTGGCGATCGGTCTCTCGGCATGGTTGCTGGTGGGGGCGCGGCGCCCGGGGACGGACCGGCTCCGGGCGCTCGACAGGTTGCGCGGTCTCCTGGGGCTGGAGCCGCACGGGGACGAGGACGCCGAGACGCCACCCGCGGTTGCTTGATCCCCTGCATTGCGCTCCATTAAAGTACCTGGCTCGCCTGAGGGCTTGTCTGAGCAGAACCCGTTTCTGATGAACCTTTCGAGGGTGGCGCCGGGCTCCTGGCCGTCGTGCCCGACAACTACCTGCGAGTGAAGCTGCATGATTTTCGACAGTACCGATACCTACATATCCACCGAAGAGCTGAGCATGGCGGTGGATGCCGCGGTGAAGCTGGAGCGGCCTCTGCTGGTCAAGGGGGAGCCGGGCACCGGCAAGACCATGCTGGCCGAGGAGGTGGCGAAGAAGCTGGGCCTCCGCCTGATTCAGTGGCACATCAAGTCCACGACCAAGGCCATCAACGGTCTGTACGAGTACGACGCCGTGTCGCGTCTGCGCGACTCGCAACTCGGCGACGAGCGGGTGAAGGACATCCGCAACTACGTCAAGAAGGGCAAGATGTGGGAGGCCTTCGAGTCCGACGAGCGGGTGGTGCTGCTCATCGACGAGATCGACAAGGCCGACATCGAGTTCCCCAACGACCTGCTCCAGGAGCTCGACCGCATGGAGTTCTACGTCTACGAGCTCCACGAGACCATCAAGGCCAAGCACCGGCCCATCGTCATCATCACCTCCAACAACGAGAAGGAGCTGCCGGACGCGTTCCTGCGGCGTTGCTTCTTCCACTACATCAACTTCCCCGATCGGGAGACCATGCAGGATATCGTGGGGGTGCACTTCCCCGACGTGAAGCAGGAGCTGGTCAAAGAAGCGCTGGAGATCTTCTTCGACGTCCGCAAGGTGCCCGGCATGAAAAAGAAGCCCTCCACGTCCGAGCTCATCGACTGGCTGAAGCTCCTGATGGCGGACGACATCCCCGACGAGATCCTCACCAACCGCGACCCCAGCAAGGCCATTCCACCGCTGTATGGCGCCCTGGTGAAGAACGAGCAGGACGTGCATCTGCTGGAGCGCCTGGCCTTCATGAACCGCCGCGACAGCCGCGGGTGAAGCCCGCGGGGCCCGGAGCCAGCTCATGCTGATCAACTTCTTCCTGACGCTGAGGAAGTACAAGGTCCCGGTCACCATCCGGGAGCTCATGGATCTGCTTCAGGCGCTGCAGCATCGGCTGGTGTACGCCAACATCGACGACTTCTACCTGCTCTCCCGCACCTGCCTGGTGAAGGACGAGAAGCACTACGACAAGTTCGATCGGGCGTTCTCGGCGTACTTCAAGGGGCTGGAGGACCTGCACGGCCTGCTGGAGTCGTTGATTCCCGACGAGTGGCTGCGCCGGGAGTTCGAGAAGTCACTGACCCCCGAGGAGCTGGAGAAGATCCAGTCGCTGGGCGGGCTCGAGAAGCTCATCGAGGCGTTCCAGGAGGCGAGAGCCGAGCAGGAGCGCCAGGAGGCGCAGAAGGGCAAGGAAGGCGAAGAGGGTCAGGAGGGGGACGATCCCAACCGGGTGGGCCGCAAGGGCCCCGGGGGCATGGGTCAGGGCAAGAAGAAGAAAGCCAAGAAGACCTGGGATCAGCGCCAGTACAAGAATCTGGACGACTCGGTGGAACTCGGCACGCGGAACATCAAGCTGGCGCTGCGCCGGCTGCGCAAGTTCGCCCGCTCCGGCAAGGACGAGGAGCTGGACCTGGACGGGACCATCCGCTCGACCGCTCACAACGGCGGCATGCTGGACATCCGCATGCGTCCGGAGCGCAAGAACACCGTGAAGGTGCTGCTGTTCTTCGACATCGGCGGCTCCATGGATGCCCACGTCAAGGTGTGCGAAGAGCTGTTCTCGGCGAGCCGCACCGAGTTCAAGCACATGGAAAGCTTCTACTTCCACAACTTCATCTACGAGTCGGTGTGGAAGGACAATCGCCGGCGCATGAACGAGCGCATACCCACCTGGGAGGTCCTCAACAAGTACCCCCACGACTACAAGGTGGTGTTCGTGGGTGACGCCACCATGGCGCCCTACGAGATCACCCATGCGGGTGGCAGCGTGGAGCACTGGAACGAGGAGCCGGGAGCGCTGTGGATGCAGCGCTTCGCCGCCATCTACGACAAGCTGGTGTGGATCAATCCGACGCCCCAGGAGACCTGGGAGTACTCCACCTCGGTGGCGATGACCCGGGAGCTGGTGGGGGGGCAGATGTACCCGCTGACCATTCGGGGGTTGGAGGAAGGAATGAACTTCCTTTCCAAATAGCGAAGTACGACCCCGCGGTCGGGCGCTGACCGGGTTTCCCGGACCACGCTCGGCCGCTCCGCGGTTCCCTCACTTGGCAGAGTTGCCGCCGCGTGGCGGCGTCAATCTGCCGCGCTCGGCCTCGCTCAGATGGTCCGGGAAACCCGGTCAGCGCCCGACCGCTGCGTTTGTCGTTCGTTCCGCGTCGTAATCTGAAGACCGCTTCATTAGGCTGATTGGTATGGCTGGCCCCAGTGCGGATTCCAGGCTCGTGACATTCGATCCCGCATCGGTGATGCGGCGGGACGTGTTCCGGCTGCGCCGGCTGGCGCGGCAGGACCCGGCGGCGTTCGAGGCGCTGCTGGCGGAGTCCCGGGCGTCGCTGGAGGCCCGGAGCCGTGCTTCGTTCACCGTGGCTTATCCTGAGGAACTGCCCATCACCGCCCACGTGGCGGAGATCTCGGCGCTGCTCGAGCGTCATCAGGTGATCGTGGTGGCGGGGGAGACGGGCTCGGGTAAGACAACCCAGCTTCCGAAGATCTGCCTGGAGGCCGGGTTCGGGCGCCGCGGCATGATCGGTCACACCCAGCCGCGGCGATTGGCGGCACGCTCCGTGTCGGCGCGCATTGCCGAGGAGCTCGGCGTTCGCCAGGGGGAAGAGGTGGGCTACGCCGTGCGCTTCAGCGACCAGACCGGTCCGCGCACCCTGGTGAAGCTGGTCACCGACGGGCTGCTGCTGACCGAGATCCGGCGCGACAAGTGGCTGGAGAGCTACGACGTGATCATCGTCGACGAGGCCCACGAACGCAGCCTCAACGTCGACTTCCTGCTCGGCTACCTGCGGCTGGTGCTGGAGAAGCGCCGCGACCTCAAGGTGATCATCACCAGCGCCACCATCGACGTGGCCGCCTTCTCCGCGCACTTCGGCGACGCTCCGGTCGTGGAGGTGGGCGGGCGCGGCTATCCCGTGGAAGTGCGCTACGTGGGCGACGAGCGGCCCTACGAGGAGCGGCTGCTCGAGTGCCTGGACGACATCGAGACGGGGCCGCAGGGGCGGGCCCGGGACGTGCTGGTGTTCCAGTCCGGCGAGCGGGAGATTCTGGAGACTGCCCGCACCCTGCGCCAGGCGGTGGGGGAGCGCTTCGAGATCCTGCCCCTCTACGCGCGTCTGGCACAGAAGGACCAGCGCCGGGTGTTTCAACCCGGCAAGCGCCGTCGCATCGTGCTCGCCACCAACGTGGCCGAGACCTCCATCACGGTGCCCAACATCGGCTACGTGATCGATCCCGGGCTCGCCCGCATCAGCCGCTACTCCTACCGCTCGAAGCTGCAGCGGCTGCCGGTGGAGCCCATCTCCCAGGCCAGCGCCAACCAGCGCATGGGCCGATGCGGCCGGGTGGCGCCCGGCGTCTGCTATCGCCTCTACGACGAGACGGATTTCCTGGGCCGTCCCGACTTCACCGATCCGGAGATCAAGCGCACCAATCTGGCCTCCGTGGTGCTGGCCATGGAAGCTTTCGGCCTGGGAGACGTGAGCCGCTTCCCGTTTCTCGATCCGCCCGATCCCGGCGCGGTGCGGGACGCGCGCAGGCTGCTCGAGGAACTGGGCGCGCTGGACGGCCGCGGGCTCACCGCCGTGGGCCGGACCATGGCGCGGCTGCCGGTGGATCCGCGGCTCGCGCGCATGCTGGTGGCGGCGAACGAGCACCGCTGCCTCACGGAGGTGCTGGTCGTCGTCAGCGGTCTGGCGGTGCAGGATCCGCGGGAGCGCCCGCTGGACAAGCAAGGCTCCGCGGACCGGGCCCATGCCGAGTTCGCCGACGAACGCTCCGACTTCCTCTCCCTGATCAATCTGTGGGCTTTCTACGAGCAGGCCCGCCAGGACAATACCCGGGCCAATCTGCGCCGGGAGCTGGAAAAGCGCTTCCTGTCGCCGGCTCGGATGCGGGAGTGGCGGGAGCTGCACCGTCAGCTCTTGCTGGCGGTCCGAGAACTCGGCATGAAGCCCAATGTCGAGCCGGCGAGCCGGGCCGACGTGCACCGGGCCGTTCTGACGGGATCGCTGAGCCTCATCGGCCTGCACGACGAGAAGGGCAACTACCAGGGGCCGCGGAACCTGCGGTTTCGCATCTTTCCGGGCTCCGCCCTGGCGGGCCGCACGCCGAAATGGGTGATGGCCGGGGAGATCACCGAGACCCGGCGCATCTACGCCCGCTTCGTGGCGGCGGTGGAGCCGGCGTGGATCGAAGCCGCCGCCGGTCATCTGCTGAAGCGGAGCTACAGCGAGCCCCACTGGAGCGCCCGGCGGGGCGAGGTGGTGGCGTTCGAGACGGTGCTGCTATACGGCCTGCCACTGGCGGACAAGCGTCGGGTCAGCTACAGCCAGGTGGATCCGGCCCACTGCCGGGACCTGATGATTCGCGAGGGGCTGGTCCCGGGCGCGGTGAAGCGCGCGCTGCCGTTCCTGGAGCACAACCTGGCTCTGGTGCGGGAGCTTCTGGAGCGGGAAGCCCGGGGCCGGCGGCGGGATCTGCTGGTGAGCGAGGACGTGCAGGCGGCGTTGTACGCGGAACGGCTCCCGGCGGAGCCGTGCAATCTGGCTCAGCTCGAGCGCTGGTGGCGGCGCGCCGGTGAGGCCGAGCGGGCGCGGCTGTTCTTCACCGAAGCGGAGCTCAGCGAGCAGGCCGGGGTTGCGGTCACCGAGGACGACTACCCATCGGAGCTGGAGCTGCGGGGCACGCGGTTTCCGCTCAAGTACCGCTTCGCGCCGGGCGAGGTGGAAGACGGCGTGTCGATTCGGGTTCCCCTCGGCGCCCTGCAGGCAGTGGTGGGGGAGGCGCTGGAATGGTCGGTACCGGGCCTGTTTCCCGCGGTCTGCGAGCAGTGGTTCAAGTCGCTGCCGAAGAGCAAGCGCCGCCTGCTGGCACCCGTCCCGGACAAGGTGCGCGAGCTGCTGCCCCTGCTGCTGCGTCCCGACCGTTACCGGCAGGGGCGCCTGCCGGTGGCGCTGGCGCAGGTGGCGCAGGATCAGTTCGGGGTCCGCATCGACGCCGCGGACTGGGACCGGGATCGCATCGATCCCCATCTGCTGATGAACGTTCAGGTGGTGGACTCGGAAGACCGCGTGCTGGCCCAGGGGCGGGACGTCGAGGCGCTGAAGGCGCGGTTCGCCGGCGAGGTGCGAGCCCGGCTGAGGGAGGGTGCCACCGGCGCTCTGGAGCTCACCGGGCTGCAGCGCTTTCCCGAGGATCGTGCCGTTACGGATACGCTGGTGGTGGAAGACGAGCGCGGCAAGGTGGTGGTGTATCCGGCGCTGGTGGATCGCGGCGACCACGTGGACCTCAAGCTGCTGGCGAGCGAGGCGGAGCAACGGGAGGCCAATCCCCGGGGCTACGCACGGCTGGCACTGCTCCACGTGGGGCAATCGGCGCGGTACCTGAAAAAGCGGGTGGAACGGGAGCGTGACCTGGGGCTTCGCTTCGCCTCCCTCGGCAGCGCCCGCGATCTCGCCGACGAGCTGCTGCGTGGAGCGGCCTGGTACTGCTTCTTCGAGGGACGGCCGCTGCCGCGGGACGCCCAGGCATTCGCGGAACGCATCCAGGGCTCGAAGGGCGAGCTCACGGTGATCTTCGAGGCGACCCTGGAGCACCTCAGACAGGTGCTCGTGCTGCGCTTCGAGCTCGCCCGCCTGATTCAATCCCTGGATTCGCCCGCGTTCACCGACGTGCTTGCCGATGCGGGCCACCAGCTCGAGTGCCTGGTTCCGGCTGACGTCCTGTCGGTGACGCCCCGGGCCTACCTGGGGGAACTGCCCCGTTATCTGCGGGCCCTCGAGTACCGCCTGACCCACCTGCAGGGCCGGGTGGCCAGGGATCGGGAGCTCCGTGCCGTGGTGCAGGAGTTCGAGGCGCGTCTGGCGCGCCTGAAGGAAGCGCCCGGGATCAGCGCCGACGATTTTCAGCGGTTGCGTTTCGCCCTGGAGGAGCTGCGAATCGGCCTCTTCGCCGAGCCTCTCGGTACCCGCGGCAAGGTCTCGGCCAAGCGGCTCGACCGCGAGTTTCTGGTCCTCGAGCGTGAGCTGGGTCTGGTCTGATCGGGATGGCGCCCGCATGATGCGCGGGCCCCGGCTTCGGGTTACAGTTGAAAAGCGGGCCCACGGGGGGCCTGTCAGAGGAGACGTGGATATGGGGAACAGGAGAATCAAGCCCGTGGTGGCAGCCGTCGGCACCGCCTTCGCGGCTTCGTTGGCCTCCGTCGGCTTCGCCGATACCGCCGGAGAGCTGTTCGTGACGGAGGATCTCGGTACCGGCTATGCGCTGCTGGCCCAGGCCGACAGCGAGGGCAAGTGCGGCGAAGGCACGTGTGGTGAAGCGAAGGACGTCGAAGGCGCGTGCGGCGAAACAAAGGACGCCGAAGGCGCCTGTGGCGAAGCCAAGGATGCCGAGGGTGGCTGCGGTGGCGCCAAGGATGCCGAGGGGGCCTGCGGGGCCGCATGAGACCCGTCGCCGCGGCGCGCGTTCCCGGTCGAAGCCTGCGCCGATGACGCCGTCGCCGGTCGCAGGGGCCGGGCTCGGGCTGCGGCGCAGCCTGCTTCCCGAGCTCGCCGAGCTGGAGGAGGGCGCCGTCGACTTCCTGGAGCTGGCGCCGGAGAACTGGATCGGGGTCGGCGGCCGTTTCGGCCGCCAGCTCCGTGCCGTGGCGGAAAAGTTCCCGCTGGTCTGTCATGGGCTGTCGTTGTCCCTGGGCGGTCCCGCGCCCCTCGACACCGAGCTGCTGCGGGCCATCCGGGAGTTTCTCGATCTCCACCAGGTGCGCTGCTATACGGAGCATCTGAGCTACTGCAGCGACGACCGCGGGCATCTGTACGACCTGATGCCCATTCCCTTCACCGAGGAGGCGGTGCACCACGTGGCGGCCCGCATCCGCCAGACCCAGGAGATCCTGGAGCGGCGCATCGGTGTGGAGAACGTCTCGTACTACGCGGCGCCGGGACAGGAGCTCTCGGAGCTGGAGTTCGTCAACGCCGTGCTCGCGGAGGCCGACTGCGATCTCCTGCTGGACGTCAACAACGTTTACGTCAACAGCGTGAATTTCCACTACGACCCCGGCGACTTCCTGCGCCGCATCGACGGCGCGCGGACGGTGTACCTGCACGTGGCTGGGCACGACCTCGCGGCGCCGGACCTGCGGGTGGATACCCACGGCTGTGCGGTGATCGAGCCGGTGTGGGATCTGCTGGCCACCGCCTTCGCGCACTACGGTCCGCGGCCTGCCCTGCTCGAGCGCGACTTCGACTTCCCGCCCTTGGACGCGCTGCTGAGCGAGGTGAATCGCATTCGCCTCGTGCAGGACGCGCATGTCCCGAAAGACGCGTCGGGGAATCATGCCGCGGCCGGATGACCCCCAGACCGACTTTCGGGCGCGACAGCGGGCGTTCGCGGCCCACGTGCGCAACCCGGAGCTGCACCCGCCGCCCGGCGACGTGGATCCGCGGCGCATGCAGGTGTACCGCGGCCTCGTCTTCGACAACCTGGCGTCCCTGCTCGGCGGGGTGTTTCCGGTGGCCCGGCGGGTGGTGGCGTCCGAGCGCTGGCGGGGCTTGGTGCGGGAGTTCCTGCACCGCCACGCCAGCCGTTCTCCGTACTTCCTGGACGTTTCCCAGGAGTTTCTCACGTTTCTCGCCGAAGCCAGCCCCCGGGATGTGCCGCCGTTCCTGCTGGAGCTGTGCCATTACGAGTGGGTCGAGCTGTCCTTGTCCGCGGCGGCGGAGGAGCTGCCGACGGAGGACGTGGAGGCCCATGGCGACCTGCTCGCGGGCTCGCCCGTGGTCTCGCCGCTGCTGTGGCGACTGGCTTATGCGTACCCGGTGCATCTTATCGGGCCCGAGTTCCAGCCCTCGGAGCCGGGCGCCGAGCCCACCCGGTTGCTGGTCTGGCGGCGCCGGGACGACAGCGTGGGGTTCATGGTGGTGAACGTCCTCACTGTGGGGCTGCTCGACGAGCTGGAGGCCGCCGAAAGCGGCGATGCGGCGCTCCGCCGCCTCGCCGCCCGGCTGCCGCGGCTGAGCTCGGAAATGGTTTACGAAAAGGGCCTTGCAACGCTGGAACGGTTGCGGAAAGCTGAGGTTCTCCTGGGAACCCGGCTGGAATCGAAGTAGGAGTTGCAATGATCGGCCATCGCCCGCGCCCGGGCGGCAAGCGCATCGTCGCCGCAGTGCTGCTGGGATGGCTCCTGGCCTTTCCGGCCGCGGCCCGTGCGTCGTCCGACGACCCCCTGGAACCGCTGAACCGGGACGTCTACGCCTTCAATGATGCTCTGGACCGCTGGATCCTGAAGCCCGTGGCGAAGGGATACGACCGCATCACGCCGGAGCCGGTGCAGACCAGCATCGGCAACGTGTTCGACAACCTGACCACCCCCGGAATCGCGCTGAACCAGTTCCTGCAGGGCAAGCCGAAGCGGGGCCTGGAGGGGCTGGGGCGCTTTCTGGTCAACAGCACCCTCGGCGTGGCCGGGCTGTTCGACGTGGCCGGCCGGCACGGCCTGCCTGCGGCAGAGGAAGACTTCGGCCAGACCTTTGCGGTCTGGGGTGTCGGTCAGGGCCCGTTTCTCATGCTGCCGTTCCGCGGACCGGCCACCACCACTCATGCGGTGGGCATGGTGTTCGATGCCTTCACCAATCCCATTCGGCTGATCTCGCCCAACCGGGACCGCGCCATCGCTGTCGCGGTGAACGTGATCGACATCCGGGCGTCGCTGCTGGCGGCGGAGGAGTTGGTTTCCGGGGACCGTTACCTGTTCATGCGGGACGTTTACCTGCAGCGGCGCCAGTACCTCATCGACGACGGTGCAGTGGAGGAAGATCCGTTCCTGGACGAGGACTTCTGAGGGCCGCGAGATGAGTGTCTTGTCAACCTGGCGTGAGAGGAGTAGGGTTCGCTTCCCATCTATGTTGGCTTTTCAACCCTAGCCATGAGCTTGGTGGTGGCCGGCGCCGACGACGGAACCTCGGCTCGCCTTCGCGATCAGCTCACCCAACTCGGTTGTTCCGTGCTTCCAGCCCACGACCTCCAGGTACTCATGAAGATCTGCGAGCACACGCTCCCGGATCTGGTGATTCTCGACGACCTGGAGCAGGGCAAAGCGGTGGCGGAGCAGCATCCGCGGTTGCCCGTGGTGCTGGTCACCGACGACGCGCTGCAGACCCAGGCGCTGCTCGAGGCGCTGCGGGTCGGCATCAGCGACATCTGGCCGCTGCCCATGGACGATGCGGTGCTGTCGGAGCGCATGGCGGAGATCCGCCGGCGCCGCGCCGCGGTGGCCTCCGACGCCGAGCGCCAGCTCGCCGAGGTGGTGGCCGAGCTGGAACGGGACCAGCGCGCCGGGCGCTACATCCAGATGCGCATGCTGCCCCCCAACCCCATGGCCATCGACAGCTTCCGCTTCCAGCACCGCGTCCTCCCTTCCCTGATCCTCTCCGGCGACTTCGTCGACTACTTCCGCATCACCGACCGCTACTTCGCGTTCTACGTCGCCGATGTTTCCGGTCATGGCGCCTCGTCCGCGTTCGTCACGGTGCTGCTGAAGAACTTCTCGCGCCGGCTGCGCCGGGAATACCGGCCGAGCATGCTGGCGGAGCCGGGCGAGATTCTCGCCTGGATCAATCGGGAGCTGCTCGAGCAGCGCATGGACAAGTTCGTGGCCCTGGTGCTCGGCGTGGGCGACCTGGAGACCCAGGAGATCCGTCTGGTTAACGGTGGGCACTACCCGCCGGCGATTCTTTCCGGGCGGGGGGAGAGTGAGTTCGTCGAGCAGCGGGGCAAGCCGGTGGGTTTGTTCGAGGAGGTCAGCTACGATGCCCGCACCATCCGTATGGAGGTGGGCGATCGGCTGGTGATGTTCTCCGACGGTGTGCTGGACGCCATGGATACCGGCGGCCTGGCGGAGAAGGAGCAGCGGCTGCTCCGGGCGGCCCGGGACGGTGGCAACGTGGAGCAGATGTGGGACCTGCTGGGCATGAGCGGCGACGAGTCCAACAGGCCCGACGACATGACGTGCCTTCTGGTGCAAAGGGAGAGTTGATCTTGCGCGGTCGTATTCTGGTAGGTGATCACGATGGCGTCTACGTGCTGCTGTTTCGGGGGGACGTACGGCTGACCCTGTGCACGGCGGTGGATGCGTTCTTCGATCGCATGTTCGAGGACACCCGGTTCAAGTCGGTGGTGGTGGATCTGGATCAGACGGAGAGCATCGACAGCACCTCGCTGGGTCTCCTGGCCAAGCTCTCCATCCAGGCGGGCAAACGGTTCGGCTATCGCCCGACCCTGGTGTCCACCCAGGCGGACATCACCCGGGTGCTGGTCACCATGGGCCTGGACGACATCTTCGACATGGTGCAAGAGCCGCTGGTGCACCACGAGCAGCTCGGCGAGCTGCCGTGCTGCGAGGCATCCGAAGCGGAAGTGCGGCAGCGGGTGCTGGAGGCGCACCGCATCCTCATGGACATGAACGAGAGCAACCGGGCGGCGTTCCAGGATCTGGTGGCCACCCTGGAAGCCGACAGCGATCCCGCTCCGGTCAGACGTCGCGCCGCGCTCTGAGCTTCGCCTCGATGTACCGGGCGTGGCTCAGGTAGAGGAGCTCGGCGATCTTGCGAATGGTGTGCTCCTCGTAGCGGTCGAGCCCGGCCTCGGCCAACGCCAGCCGCCACAGGGCGGTTACCAGCTCGAACTTCTGCTCCTCGTTCCAGCCCTCGTTGATGGTCCGCGTGTAGTGATACATCCCCACGCTTTGCTCGTGGGCCTCGCGTGACTCCTCCACCAGTTCCCGAACCTCGTCCCGGCTGAGGCCGAACTGGCTCTCGAGCTGCCGCTCGATGATCGAGAGCTCCGCATCCGCGATTTCGTGATCCGCCCATGCCACCTCCAGCAGCAGCGCAGCGGCGGCGAGGGCTTGAAGGCGGGTGGGATCCGGTTCCTGCTCCGGTTGAGTGAGGCGGCTGATCAATCGACCCAGCATGGCGTCCTCCTCACGCCGCGCGGGGGCGCGGCGCCACGGCATCCAGCGCCTCGTCCAGCAGCGCCAGATCGTTCTGCTTCAGTCGAGCCGCGTCGCTGAGGATGCGGCGGAACCGGCGAGCCCCGGGCAGCCCCGCGAACAGCCCGAGGGCGTGGCGGGTCAGGTCGTTCAGGGGAGCGCCGTCGTGGAGCTGGTGCTCCATGTAGGTGCGGTAAGCGGCGATAAGTGCCCAGGGATCCGCCGCCGGCGTGTCGAACAGCCGCGCGTGCATGGCGCCGAGCAGCGCCGGATCGCGGTAGGCCGCCCGGCCGATCATGACCCCATCCGCCGCGGCGAGGTGGGCATCGAGCTCGGCAACGGCGCCGATGCCGCCGTTGATCACGATCTCGAGCTCGGGGAAGGCCACCTTCAGGGCGTAGACGCGATGGTACTGCAGCGGCGGCACCGACCGATTCTCCGCCGGCGACAGCCCGCCCAGCAGGGCCTTGCGGGCATGCACGTAGAAGGTCCGGCAGCCGGACTCCGCCACCGTGGCGATGAATCGCGCGAGCAACGGGTCGCTGTCGGCGTCGTCCACGCCGAGTCGGCACTTCACCGTCACCGGCACCGATGTGGCCGCCGCCATGGCCGCCACGCAGTCACGGACCAGCTCCGGCTCCTTCATCAGGCAGGCGCCGAAGCGCCCCTGGCGTACCCTCGGCGACGGGCAGCCGACGTTGAGGTTGATCTCGTCGAAGCCGGCTCCCGCTGCGAGCGCGGCGGCCGCCGCCAGTGTCCCGGGCTCGCTGCCGCCGAGCTGCAGGGCCACGGGGTGCTCCGCCGGATGATAGGCCAGCAGGCGCTCCCGGGGGCCGTGGAGTAGTGCGGCGGCGGTGACCATCTCGGTGAACAGCAGGGCCCGGGGGGCCGCCAGACGGTGCAGGTACCGGCAGTGACGATCGGTCCACGCCATCATCGGGGCGACGCAGAGGCGACGGTCGGGCCGCAGCGGCTCCTTCATGGCTGTCCCTGTCGATTCAATCACGTTGGCGCAAGGTATCTGCAGTGGTCGATGCCGATCGGAAGGACGCATTGTACATCGACGACTGCCACGTCATCGTCTCCCACATTGCGCCCGCCGCAGAGACGAGCCGCAGGCCTCAGAGCCGGCCGGCGAAATCGTCGTAGCCGAAGTGCTTCACCACCTCCGGGAGCTCGCGCCCCGCGCGCCACACGGCGATGGCCGGCAGCGGCATGCCGTTGAAGGTGTTGGTCTTCACCATGGTGTACGGCGCCTGATCCAGCAGCACCAGACGGTCGCCCACCGCCAGGGGGCGAGCGAAGCTGTAGTCCCCGAACACGTCGCCGGCGAGGCACGTGGGGCCGGCGAGACGGTAGTCGTGTGCCAGCTCGCCCGGCTGGCCGGCGCCCATCACGCCGGGGCGGTAGCGGGCCTCGATGACGTCCGGCGTGTGGCAGGTGGCCGAGGCGTCCAGCACAGCCACCGGCCCGCGATTGTCGGTGACATCGAGCACTTCGGTCACCAGCACTCCCGCCTCGCGGACCACCGCTTCACCGGGCTCCAGGTAGACCGTGACCTGATAACGCTCCGCCAGGGTCCGGGTCAGCCGGGCCAGACCGGCCACGTCATAGTCGGGAGCCGTGATCAGGTGGCCGCCCCCGAGGTTCAGCCAGCGCGCCCGTTCCAGAGGCTCCGGAAAGTGATGCTCCAACGCCGCCACGGCCTGGCGGAGCGGCTCGAGCCCCTGCTCGCACAGGGCGTGCATGTGTACGCCGGTCAACGGCTCCAGATCGAGTCCCGCCTGGGCATTGGGGGTCACGCCGAGCCGCGAGCGCGGCGCGCAGGGGTCGTACATGGGATCGGGTGCTGCGCCCTGCATGGGGTTGAGACGCAGGCCGGTTTCGGTGCCGCTGGCCGCGGCCCGGCCGGCGAAGCGCCGCCATTGCGATGCGGAGTTGAACACCACGTGATCGGAAAACGCGAGCACCGCGTCCAGCTCGTCGGGGCGAAACGCCACCGAGAAGGTATGCACCTCCTTGCCGAACCGCTCCCGGCCGAGGCGCGCCTCGAACAGCCCGCTGGCCGCCACCCCGGCGAGGGTCTCCATGAGCAGCGGCGCCACGCTCGGGCAGGAAAAGGCTTTCAGCGCCAGCAGCACGCGCGCGCCACCGTCCCGCTGCACGCGGTCCAGCACGGCCAGATTTTCGGCAATCGCGACCTCGTCCACCACGAAGCACGGGGTGGGCACGCTGCCCGGGTCGCAGAAGGCGTTGACGGCGCCGGGATCGAAGCCGATGCCCAGCACGGCGGTGACCCGGCGTGCTCGAAGCGCTGCTTGAGCGGCCACTCGTAGTTGGCGTACCAGGGCGGCGGCATGCCGGTTTCGCCGTCCTTCTCGTAGACGGCGGTATCCAGATAGCGGGCGCCGGTCTCAAGGCATGCCTCCATCACCGCCAGATTCACGTTCGGGCTGGCCAGGTTCAGCACGATCCGCGCCCGTGAGCGCTCGATCAGACGGATCACCGCGGTGGCGTCCCGGGCATCCACCTCGGCACTGCGCAGCTGAAAGTTGCTCTGCACGTTGCAGTGGCGGCGGATATCGTCGAGGACGTTCTCGCAGCGGGCGGGAGTGCGGGAGGCCAGCCAGATGTCGCCCAGCTCCGCGTTGTTGCGCGCTGCCTTGTGGGCGGCCGCGGCGCCGACCGCGCCCGCGCCGATGATCAGGAGGTTGGGTACCTCATGCATAGGCCTGTCATGACGTTCGTGGGAGAGCGGGCCATGCTATCAAACGTTGGACCGGGGGCTCACGCGCCGCCCGGCGCGCCGGTTCGTCGGCCGGGTGCCATCGCCGTTGTCGGACAATCCGTGGCGGGCGATTCGGCGGGAACGGGCCGCCACGGCGCGGTTTCCGCGGGGTGCCGTCGCGCGACCCGCTTCGAAGTTTGATCCGGTTTCCATTTTTCTCGTTTTCATCTCCATTTTCCCTTCATTTTCCGTGAAAACGTCTGTATTCTTCGTCGCCAAGCTGCTGAAACTAATAAGAATGACCCAGATGCTGCGACAGAAGACGATCAGACGGGCCGTACACGCCATCGGCGTCGGTGTCCATTCTGGGAAAAAAGTCCGTATGACGTTACGCCCTGCCGGGGAGAATACGGGCATCGTGTTCGTGCGCACCGACGTGGACTCGAGCCGCGGTGGTTCGGTGCGCGCGAACGCGTGCAGTGTTACGGACACCACGCTCTCCACCACCCTGGAGGCGAACTCTGTCCGGGTGGCGACGGTGGAGCACCTGATGTCCGCCCTCTGGGGCCTGGGCATCGACAACGTGGTGGTGGAGTTGAACAGCGAGGAAGTGCCCATCATGGATGGCAGCGCCGCGCCGTTCGTCTACCTCATCAGCTCCGTCGGCACCGCGGTGCAGCGGGCCCCGCGGCAGTTCATCCGCATCAAGCGGGAGATCGCGGTGGGACACGGCGATGCCGTGGCCCGGTTGAAGCCGTTCGACGGCTTCAGGGCCGAATACACGTTCGTTGCCGACCATCCGGTGTACGACCGTTACCCGAAGCGGGCGACCCTGGATTTCAGCCGTGTCTGCTACGTGGAGGACGTGAGCCGGGCCCGGTCTTTCGGCCTGATCAAGGAACTGGAGCAGGCCCAGGCCATGAACCGCTGCCTGGCGTCGAGCCTCGAGAACGCCGTGGGCATCGACGACTACCGGGTCCTCAACGAGGACGGCTTGCGCTATCCGGACGAGTTCGTGAAGCACAAGCTGCTGGACGCCATCGGCGATCTCTACCTGCTGGGCCGGCCCATACTCGGAGCCTTCCAGGGCTACAAATCCGGCCACGCGCTCAACAACAGGCTGGCGCGTGCGCTGGTTGCGTGCGAGGACGCCTGGGAGCTGACTACCGTGGGCGCGCCGGATCCGGTGGCCCAGCCGATGCTGGTGCCCGCCACCGTCTGATCCGCATCACGGGCCGCCCAGGTTACGGACCGCTCGCCCTCGCGGCTTCCTCGTTCATCTTGATCAGGAAGCCGCGCAGGGCGGTCTCGGCCTCCTGGCGCTCCATCAGCCGCTGCTCTTCGAGAATCCGCGCCATGTCCTTCAGCGAGCGCTTGCCGTCGATGAGCGACATGATGTAGGCGTGAATTCGGGTCGTCATGGCCTGGTTGCGAAAGGCCGGCAGGGCGGGGACCGGTGAGCGGCCCTGGGCGATCCAGTCCGGCACGTGCTGATGACGGGCCGCGGGCGCCGCGCTGCGGACCTTGCGCGCGGCCAGCGTCGCCACCCACTCCACGCGGCCGTGGCGGCTGTCCGGACAGTCCATGTACCGCAGTTGCCGCTCGGAACAGGTCACCTCGGCGAATCCTGCATCCTCGCTGCGCTCCACCAGCTCGTCCAGGGTGAGCCGCTCGGCCGGGTCCGGCCGAGCGAACGCCACGGAGCCGTGATGGATCCAGGTGCCGCCGTCGCGGAGCAGGGTGTTGATGCGCGGAAGTACCTCGTGGGCCGCCTCGTCGATCACGTCCAATAACCAGGGTGTCACCACCACGTCGAACGCGCCGGTCCGCAGCGGCGGCCGCAAGGCGTCGGCGAGGACGAAGTGCAGCCCGGGGCGCGCCGGCGCCGGCGCCCGGAGGCAGCGCTCCACGGCTACGGATTCCGGCGTCCGCGGGGCCAGGGGAAACTCCACCAGGGTCACCACCTCGCCGTGACTGACCCGTTGGCCCACGTAGGCGAGCAGCGGGTTCATGTCCAGGGCCACGGTGACGGCCGCGCCGGTGTGCTGGTGGAGGTCGTAGGCCAGACGTCCGGCGCCGGCACCCAGGACCAGGACGTGCTCGCAGGGGCGGCCGTCCAGGACGTCGAGCACGGCGCCGAGGGCCGCGGCGTTCTCCGCGTCGCCCCAGCACCAGTCCCGGTGGACGTTGGCTTCGTAACTCAACAGGCCGTGGCCGCTGGGCAGGCGGGTGCGGAGCGCGAGCAGAGTGGCTTGGGAACCGGCGCGGGCCAGGCGCAGCGGCTCCAGAATCGCGCTCACCTCTGCCATCTGGCGCCGGTAGCCTGTCGCCAGGGTCTCGAGCCGGCGGCGGGTGGCAGCAGGGCTGGCGGTAGCCAGCGCTGCCGTGGCGCGCTGCAGATCTTCCTCCATGCGAGTCAGCGCCAGCTGCCAGCGGTTGCGCCATTCGCTGACCGCGGCGCCGGGGTCGGCGAACAGCCACGGGAGCCCGGCGTGTACGGGATACTCCGCGCCGCAACCGCGACAGCGGTAGCCCTCGAGGGGCGCCTCGCAGCGAGGGCAGGCGAGGAATTCCGTCAAGTCGCTCATGGCATGTCCGTGTGCACGAGGCCCTTGAAGGCTAGCGCATCAGGTGGGGTTGTCGATGGTGCCGCTGACGACGGGCTCGAAGGCGGTGAGACTGTCCTGCATGGCGGCGTTGCCGAGGTTGCCGCCGAACAAGGCGGTGAAGTTGCCGTTCTCGCCGTGCAAGGCCATGTAGTTGAGGATCACCGTCTCCGCCAGCAGGTTCACGTTGCCGGCGGCCGGGGTGGCGGCGGTCTCGACGGAGCCGTCGGGCCGCATGTAGCCGATCTGCTGGTGTCGCGCCTGCTCGTCGAGGTTGCCGCCGATGAGCGCGGGTCGTCTCGACGGGTTGTACACCAGAAAGAACGTGGCCGCGGTGGAGCTGTTGTCGCTGCTCCATTCCCCCTTGCCGCGGCCTTCCACGGAATCGTCGATGGTGCCGTTGGAGGACAGCGAGCCGTCCGACATCACGTACAGCATCAGCGGCACGCCGCGCAGGGCGGCGTACTCCAGGCACGCGCCCATGCACTGGCCGGCGCGGAAGTCCTTCACTTCGCCTTCCGCCCGCCGCCCGCCGTGGTAGTCATAGCCGCCCATCTCCACGGTGCCGGCGCCGGCGAAGCCATTGATCACCATCTTCATGACCGAGGCGGTCTTCTGGAACTCCCGGGCCGAGCGGTCACCGGCGTTGAACTCGAAATCCGCGAAGAGCCCGGCTGGCCCGACGATCTCCGGATCGCCGGCGGGATCCAGCGTGGACGGGTTGCCGAACCGGTCGGCGAGGTCCGCGCTCTTGAGATAGCCGCAGCGAACCAGATCCTTGATCACGTCGGAGGTGGTGATGGTCTGCCCCGTGTCCATGTCCGACATCTTTTGGGCGCTGATGCGGTAGATCGATTCCATCACCGCGACCGCATCGTCCTGATTCAGCACGCTCACCAGGTCGCCGACGTCCACCAGCCCGGTGACGTCGCTCGGCCGGTCCACCTTGGTGGGCCGGATGGTGAGGTCCACCAGGCGCGCGGGGGCCATGGAGTTGCCGCCGGAGTCGGAGTTCTGCGAGCCGATGAGGGTCAGCAGTGAGCCATCGGCCCCGGCACGGGCGATGCCGTACATGGGGTTGTGGGGGTTGTTGCCCGTGTCGTTGTCCGATCGAGCCGGAATCACCGCGCCGTTGGTGTTGGCGGCGGTGGCCGGCGAGATCTTGCTCATGATGCCGCGCAGGAATGCGCTGTCGCTGTGGAAGGCGAGCCCCAGGCTCTGGTCGATGAAGTCGTTGGTGTTGGTGGCCGGGTTGACGATGGGCGGAACCATGTCACCGGGGAGGCCCTGGCGCTGGTAACCGGCCGTCGCGAGGAAGTCCAGCTGGCCGCCACGCTGCCCCACCAGAACGTTCGAGCCGGCCTGGCTGGAGCCGCCGGCCAGGTCGAAGCAGATGAAGGGGATCTTTCCCGCGCCCTGGGTGGCGATGCCGCACTGCGCAACCAGCGGCAACAGCTCCGGCGAGAGGGTGGCCCGGGCCTTACCCGGGCCGAGGGCCAGGGTGGCGCCCCCCAGCACGGAGGCGCTGCCGAGCAGAAACCCTTGGGCGAGAAATTCCCGGCGGGTACGGGGCCGGCGGTGATCGGGGTGCCGGATGGGATCGTCGTAGCGGCGCTTGGTTCGTATGGGCATGGTGTCCTCGATCTCGGCTACTGCACGAGCATGGCGGCGCTGCCGAGCACGGCCGCGCAGCTCGCCTTCATCACGGGGGCGACCCGTTCGTCGCCGCAGCCGCTGCAGCTCGTCAGTCGGTCGATGAGGGCATTGAGCTCCGCCTCCACCGCAGCGGTGTCGGGTTGGGTGGGCAGGCCCGTGCCGATCATGGTGTCGATGATGGGCCCGGTCACCGCTGCGCGATCGTCGAACGCGGTGGCGAGCCCCGCGTTCCAGTCGAAATCCGGCCAGAAGCTGGCCCGCAGGGTCGGATCGTCCACCAGGACGCTGCAGTACTTGATGGCGAGCTGGGTGATGCCCATCTGCTGAGACGAGACGAAGCCACCGATAGCGGGTTGCACCGGCATGGCCTGGTGCACCGCCTCGTAGGCGGCCATGACCTCGGGATTGCTCACCGGCACGCCCGTGAGCTTCGCCATGGTGGCGTTGACCTCGGCGAAGTCGCGCAGACCCGCCGGCGGATCCCGGGGCTGATCGGCGGGAGGCAGGGGCGCCAACGGGACCGGCTCGGTCACAGTGTGACTGGCCGAACCCAGCCGCTCGAAGGTGAGAAAGAACTCGTCCTGCTGCGGGCCTTTTTCCAGGGGCACCACGGTGCCCAGGGTCGACAGGATCTGCCGCCGGTCCGCCTGGTAGCTGGTGTCATCGATGGTGACATCCAGGTTCACGTACGCCTGACCCACGGAGACCTCGCGGCCGTTCAGGCCGATGCGTATGCCGGCCAGGGGGATACTGCCGGGGTCCACCGTCTCGTCGAGGATCACGAAGAACGGCGTGTCGAACAGGTAGCTGTAGGAATCGAACTGGCTGACCTCGAAGACCACGTAGGCGTCGTCGATGTCCACCTGGTGGCTGACGTCGAACAGCAGGTAGTACTTCTCGCCGACCCCCACCTCGAAGTTCTGCACGATCTGCTCCTCCGTGAGCACCCGGTTGTGGATCGCCAGCAGGCGCACGGTTCCGGCCCAACGATTGCTGTTGTCCACCTCGCTGCCGATGGCCAGCGCGAAGGTGTTGTCCCACTCGTTGAGCAGGCCGCCCTCCACCGTGTCCAGATCGTCGGTGAAGCGGCCGTTGACGTATAGCCGCCGGCCGTTCACCGGGTCGTAGGTCATCACCACGTGCTGCAGGGTGGCCTGCAGGTCCTCGTCCTCAGCCGCGGTGCTGAGGCGCGGCTCGCCGTTCTGGTCCGTGGTGTCGGCTCGCACCAGGGCGTCGTAGCTGTAGAGCGTCTGGCCGAGCATGAAGTTGCGGGACCCGGGGCCGCCGCTGTAGGTGACCATGCGGGCGGGTCCGTCCTGGGTCACGTTGGCCGCTGCAACCCAGGCTTCTACCGTGAACTCGCCGGTGGCGGTGACGAGGTCGTGGAGCTTGGCGCTGGCGGTGGTGGAGCCCTGGGCCTTGCCGTCGCTGAAGGCGATCCCCCAGCCGCCCACCCACTGATAGGCTCCGGACAGGGTCAGGTTCAGCGCCGGCTCCACGCCGCTGGTGTCGTAGGCCTGGTTTCCCGAGCCGGTCTTGAACTCGTACAGGGCGATGACGTTGCTTTCGTGGCGGCCGCCGGCGGAGGAGACGATGCCGTCGGTGAGCCGAAGCGCCATCGAAGTCACCAGGCTCGGATCCACGTCGGTCGCGGGAATGGCATCGGCGAGATCGCTGATGGCCGCCTCCATGGCTGCGGCGTCGGCGGCGCAGCTTCCGCTCCAGCAGTTGTGAAACTCCGCGCCGAGGCGGATGACGAAGCGCGAGTTGGCCGGGTTGTCCAGGTCCATCTTCTGCTGGGCCGCCTCGTAGGCGGCGGCCACGTCGTCGCTGGCGAAGTAGGGCGACTGAGGAATGGCCGCGGTGTCCGCATGGCAGTTCGCGCAAAAGCCGGCGAGCAGGGGGTAGACCGTGCTGGCGAACAGGGACGGATCGTCCGGGAAGTTCTTGCTGGCGCCGGGCACCCGTACGGGCGGAGCCACGAGCTGCACTTCCTTGCCCACGCCGCCCAGGCTGTCGCCGGCCCAGTTCTCGATGTACGACTGAATGACGTCGGCGCAGGCGTTCGGTTCGTTCAGCCAGCAGTTGTGGCCGCCGCGTACCTTGCTGACCAGGACCGACGCGGCAGGGTCCTGCAGTTCCACGACGCCATTGGCCGCCTCGTAAGCCAGGTTCACGTCGTCGGAACGGACGAAGCGAGGCGACTGGTCCGTGTCGTGACAGGAGCCGCACCGGTTGTTCGGCGCCAGATTGTCCCACACGTAGAGCTTGAAGCTCTGCACGTCGGCGGTGGCCGGAGGCGGGCCGTTGTAGTTGCTCACGTCCGGCGGAGCGGTGACGGGGTTGGCCACGGTGGCGGCGCCGCTGCCGCCGCCGCAGCCGGCCAGGGCCGTGACCAGGATGAGACCGGTCAGCGCGCGGGACAGCATGACTCGTAGGTTCGCCACCGGTGCCTCCTGCCTCAATCGCCCATGCAGTAGACGGCAGACTCGGCGAACGTCTGCTTGAGATCGTAGCTGCTGGCTTTGAGCGAGCTCACCATCAGATCGATCTGATTGCGGTCGGCCGCGTCCTGGGGCGGGCGCAGGCACACGTTCTGAAACACCTTCTTCACCTGGCATTGCGCAAAGGCGTTGCTGTGAGCGAGCTCCCGGCCCATGGACTTGGCGCCGGCGCCGGAGCCGGGCAGGGACGGATCCCAGCCGAGCAGGGCGTTCCGCCCCGCCCGCCAGTAGTTGTCCCAGCGGTCGTCGGGGGTGACGAAGCCGGGCTCGAAGTTGCTCGCGTTGTTGAAGTACTTGGCCTCCACCCGGCTGCCGGTGGCCGGATCGACGTCCCCGGCGCGGTTGTAGTGGATACGGCCGAACTCGCCGTCCGGATCGCTGGCCACGTCGTACTCGTAGTCGTAGTACGCCAGCGCCTGCGCCATGGGGTCCATGCCCGAGTGGCAGCCGATGCAGTTGTTCATGAACACGCGGCTGTCACCGCCGGGGCTGCGCGAGACGTCCTGACGGATTCGGTCTGCGGGTCGGGTGACGTCGAGCAGTTGCTCGAGGTCGTAACACAGGTGATTGAGCAGGGTGAAGCGGAACATGGCCCGGTTGGTACCGTCGATGAAGAACGCACGGGCAGCGGCCCGGGTGGTCATGACCCCGGCGGCGGCGTCGGCCGGCAGGCCGCTCTGGGACGACTGGGTGGTGCGGGCGAGGTTCTCCTTCAGGTTCACCCCCTGCCGCTCCAGCGCCTCGTAATGTTCGTTGTCGGCGGCGGAGTAGGGGGGAATGCCGGGGCCGGAACCGAGGTAGAGGATGTCGCCGGAGAGCACTTCTCGAAAGTCGACGCCGTCGCGCACCATGCCGATCACCGTGGCGGTGTAATCGTTCAACGGCACGAACACGCTGCGATCGCGATTCGTCCACGGCGCAGCGAAGTTCTTCAAGGTCACGCTGTAGAACTCGGGCGCCTCCGTGGCCGACAGCGCGGCGTCCAGGGGACGGCCGGCGTCGATCTGGGCAGCCATGGCGTCCAGGGTGACCACGTCCGGCGGCACGCCGGCGATGCGGTCGTGGATGCGCTTGGCCTGATCCCGGCTGTCGGCCAGGGCCGTGGTCGCCACCAGCAGGCCTGCAGCCAGCACGGGCGCCGCGCGCAGCGCCTTGCGAAGACTCTCCAGGCTCATGGCTCGTTGCGACCTCATCGACGTCCGGTGCGTGGCAAGCTTCTCCGATCCGCACGAGCCGCACCGTGACCCGGTTCACAGCGGCCCGGGTGCCACGTGCCCCTGTGATGGCAGTCACGCCCCACGGTCGGGGCCTGTGGAAGAATCGCCGCACACGAGGCAGCGAGGCCTCGGCGAACGGGACCTGGAACGGTCGGTGGCACACCCAGCAACACAATCCTCGAAGCCGACTTCGCGGCGGCGCGCCCGTGTGGCGAGCCGTTCGGCGAGCCGTTCGGC
>JAWLGU010000032.1:30840-44532 GCA_041690675.1 Pseudomonadales bacterium
CCGTTCGGCGAGCCGTTCGGCTAGCCTGTCGCTGTGGCTGTGCCTGGCGGGATGCGGCGGCGGCAGCGGCAGCGTGCTCGGTGGCGCTCAGGAACCCGATCCCGTGGTGGTGGACTTCCCCCTGGCCTACGTGGCGCGCAGCATCGTCGACGAGGAAGGCAACCCGTTCTCCCGCAACGTTCGTGAACCCTGGGCATTTCGTCCGGGCGCGGAGCTCTTCGTTCGCGACCGCGCGTCGCCCAGCGCGCCGGAACGCTCGCTGACCGCAGGGGTGTTCCCGGACGATGACGAGGGCAACGCGCCACGCTACGACGTCAAGGATCTGTCGGCGTCCTACGATGGCAGGCAACTCGTCTTTGCCATGCGGGCCCCCGAGGACCCGAATCTGGACGATGACGAGCAGCCCACCTGGAACATCTGGCGCTACGATTTCGACCGCGACGCGCTCGAGCGGGTGATCGCCTCGGACATCGTGGCCGAAGAGGGTCACGACATCGCACCCCGGTTTCTGCCGGATGGGCGAATCGTCTTCGCGTCCACCCGCCAGCGGCGCGCCCGGGCGGTGCTGCTGGACGAGGGTAAGCCGCAATTTCAGGCCCAGGACGAGGATCGCCGCGGCCCGGCGTTCGCGGTGCACGTCATGGACGCCGACGGCTCGGACATCCATCAGATCACCTTCAACGCGAGCTCGGACCTGGACCCCGCGGTGCTGGGCGACGGCCGCGTCGTTTTCAGCCGCTGGGACAACGTCGGCGGCCGGGACCGCATCAGTCTGTATACGGCCAGTCCAGACGGCACCGGTCTGCAGCTTCTCTACGGCGTGCACAGCCACGACACGGGTCCGGGTGGCGCCACGGTGGAGTTCAGCGAGCCCCAGGAACTGCCGGACGGCCGCCTGCTGGTGAGCCTGCGGCCGCCCGGCGACCAGGTTCGCATGGGCATGTTGCCCGTGGCCGTCGACACGGCGAGCTTCGTGGAGCACGACCAGCCCACCTACGCGAACCAGGGGCTGCTGGGCGACGCCCAGGAACTGCTGGTCTTCGGCGATCTGAACCTGGATGACGACACCCCGGCGCTGCAAGGCCGTTATGCCCACATCTCCCCACTCTACGACGGCACCGGCCGACTGCTGGTGGCCTGGAGCCAGTGCCGGCTGGTGGACGCGGTGACCGATCCGGCCCAGCCCGTGTACGGCCCTTGCACCGACGAGAATCTGCAGAACCCCGATTTCGTCGAAGCCAACCCGCTTTACGGCGTGTGGATGCACGATCCGGCGGAAGAGACCCAGCAACCCATCGTCGTGGGCGAGGAAGGGACCGCCTACGACGAGGCTGTGGTGCTGGAGCCGAGGGTGCCTCCGCCGGTGATTCTGGACGGCACCCCGGGGCTGGATCTGGACGCGGACCTGGCGGCGGAATCCCTGGGGGTGCTGCACGTGCGCAGCGTCTACGACGTGGACGGCGCGGCCACGGTGGATCTCGCGACGCTGGCGGATCCGCTGCGGACGCCGGCGGACCAGCGCCCGGCGCGGTTTCTGCGGCTGGTGAAAGCGGTGTCCCTGCCGGACGACGACGTGGTGGACCTGGACGGGACCGCCTTCGGCCGCTCCCAGGGACAGCTCATGCGCGAGGTGCTGGGCTACGCGCACATCGAGCCGGACGGTTCCGTGATGGTGAAGGTTCCGGCCAACGTGGCGTTCTGGCCGGAAGTGCTGGACGCCGACGGCCGCCGAATCGGACCGCGGCACCAGAACTGGCTGCAGCTTCGCCCCGGCGAGACGCGCACCTGCCACGGCTGTCACGACCCGGAGAGTGAGCGGCCCCATGGGCGGCTTGATGCCGAAGCGCCGTCCGCGAATCCGGGGGCGCCCGTGGACGGCTCGCCGTTTCCGAACACCGCGCCGGCTCTGTTCGCCAACGCCGGCGAAACCATGGCGGAGGTCTACGCACGCATCAACGGCGTCCGGGCGCCGGAGGCGGATATCGCGTTCACCGACGTGTGGACGGATCCGAACCTGCGCGCCCCGGACCCGGCCTTCAGCTACGCCTACGCGGATCTGGTCACCCCCGCGCCGGTGGATCCGGGCTGCGTCGCCCTCTACACCGCCACCTGCCGCATCGTCATCAATTACGAGACCCACATCCATCCGCTGTGGAGCGTGGACCGGCGCATCTTCGACGGCAGCGGTGTGGAGATCGGCGACGACACCTGCACGTCGTGCCACAGCGACGTGGACGGCATGGGCCTGGCCCGGGTGCCTGCGGCCCAGCTCGATCTGGGCGACGGCCCGTCGGCCGACGAGGCTGCCCATCTGAAGAGTTACCGGGAGCTCTTGTTCGACGACAACCGGCAGGTTCTCGACAACGGCACCCTACTGGACGAGCTGGTGCAGCAGACGGACGGCGACGGCAATCCGCTGTTCGAGACCGACGCCGATGGTGTGCCCATCCTCGATGCTAACGGCAATCCCGTTCCGGTGATGGTGCCCATCACGGTCGCGGCGCCGCTCTCCGTGGCCGGCGCCCATGCCAGCCCTCGATTCTTCACCCTGTTCGCCCCCGGGGACAGCCACGCCGGACGGCTCTCCGATGCCGAGCTCAAGCTGCTCTCGGAGTGGATCGACATCGGCGGGCAGTACTACAACGACCCGTTCGCGGTGCCCCAGTAGTCGCCGCCGTGAAGCTTCCGGGCCGACAGGGATCAACGGCGAAGGCGAAGACCTGCAGGAGCTCATGGGCCGGGCTCGTCCTGCTCGCCATGCTGGCGGTTCCCGTGCCTGGCCTCGCATGGTTCGACAGCCATCAGCCGACGGTGGTGGTGGCCGATCCCTACCTCGATATGCATACGGGACCCGGCCGGGGTTATCCGGTCTTCTACGTGGCAGGGCAAGGCGACGAGGTGGTGGTGCTGAAGCGACGCACCCGCTGGTTCAAGATCCGCGGGCCTCGCGGCAAGGAGGGCTGGGTGCACGTGGATCAGCTGCGCAGGACGCTCGATCTGGAGGGCAATCCGCTGCAGCTCGACACGGCGGGGCGCGAGCAGTACCTGGCGCGGCGCTGGGAGGCGGGCATGACGGCGGGCGATTTCGCCGGCGCGCGCAGCTTGTCGGGCTACCTCGGCTTCGCGCTGACCCGGAACATCACTCTGCAGGTGGAAGCGACCCAGGTTCTCGGCGACTTCTCGGACGGTGTCATGGGCACCGCCGGCATCCTCATGTACCCCTTTCCCGCGTGGCGCGTGTCACCGTTCTTCACCATCGGCACCGGCATGATCCGCACACGGCCCCACACGACCATCGTTCAGGCGGAGGATCGGGAGGACGAGATCGTGCACGCCGGGGCCGGTGCTAGTCTTCATTTGAATGACCGCTTCCTGCTGCGGTTGGAATACAGACGGCACACGGTGCTGACGAGTCGGGACGACAACGAAGAGATAGACCAATGGAAGGCAGGCTTCAGCATCTTTTTCTGATGCCCGTGCGGGCACTCGCGCTTCTGGCGGCGCTGCTGCCATCACTCGCGGGGGCGGCCGAGCCCGAGGCGCTGGATCTCGAGCCACTGGTGGTCCGCGAGCCGGAGCGCCGGTCGGTGGACGTGGACGCCATCGACTCGGAGGATTGGGAGATCGGGGTCGTCGCCGGCGTGATGAGCGTGGAGGACTTCGGCAGCAACTCGCTGCTCGGCGTCCGCCTGGCCTACCACGTCACCGAGGATCTGTTCGTGGAGGGCACCTACGGCCGCACCACGCTGGGCCGCACCAGCTTCGAGCGCCTCTCCGGCGGCGCCGAGCTGCTCACGGACGATGAGCGTGACATGGCGTACTACGACGTGGCCGTGGGATACAACCTGTTCCCGGGGGAGTCGTTCCTCGGCAGCCGGTTGGCGTTCAAGGGCGGGCTGTACCTCATCGCCGGCGCCGGCAGCAGTGAGTTCGGCGGCGACGACCGCTTCACCATCAGCGGCGGTTTCGGCTATCGGCTGATTACCACCGATTGGCTGGCGCTTCGCCTCGACGTACGGGATCACGTGTTCAAATCCGATCTGCTGGGCAGCGACCAGACTCGACACAACCTCGAGTTCTCGGGCGGGCTGACCGTGTTCTTCTAGGAGTGGCGATGCGCATGCGATTTCTTCGGGCCGGTCTCGCGGTGAGCGTCCTGTCCTTCGTCGCGGGTTGCAGCGGCTGGCAGCTCGAGCCGTGGGTCAGCCCCTACGAGCGTAACAACCTGGCGGACCCCATCATGAGCTTCAATCGTGCCCCGGTCGCCCAGGCGTACCTGCACCACGTCTATCAGGCGCGGGAAGGGGCTCGCGGCGCCGAGGGCGGATCGGGAGGCGGCTGTGGCTGCAACTGACCGGCGCCTCGTCCGCCGGGTCCTGTGGCTTCTGGCGTTCTGGCCGCTGGCGGTGCCGGCGGCCGTGCTGCCCGAGGACAGGGCCGACGTCATGTATCACGCCTACGATGGCGGCGGCCTCACGGTAGACGGGCCATCGGTGCTGGTGCGCAAGGCGTACAAGGACCAGGTATCGATCTGGGGCAACTACTACGTGGACATGATCAGCAGCGCCTCCATCGATGTGGTGGCCACGGCGAGCGAGTATTCCGAGGAGCGCGAAGAGAAGAGCATCGGGGTCGACTACCTGAACGGCAAGACCTTTATGGGGCTCTCCTATACCAACAGCGAGGAGAGCGATTACACCGCCAACGCGGTGCGGTTCGGCATCAGCCAGGATTTCTTCGGCGACCTCACCACCCTGGGCATCAGCTACGCCCGGGGCTGGGACGAAGTGCGCCGTAACGGTGACGAGGGCTTCGCCGAGGACGCGAAGCGGCAGACGTACCGGGTGGACCTGTCGCAGATTCTCACCCGCAACCTCATCGTCAGCGTCAACTATGAGGGGGTCACCGACGAGGGCTTCCTGAACAACCCCTATCGCCAGGTGCGCTACCTGGATCCTGCCGCGGCGCGCGGCTACAGCTACGAGCCCGAGCTGTACCCGCGCACCAGGACCTCGAGCGCCGTGGCCCTGCGGGGCATGTACTACCTGCCGTACCGGGCGTCGCTGAAGGCCGAGTACCGGCATTACACCGACACCTGGGGCGTGGATGCGTGGAACGGCGAGTTGGCCTACGTGCATCCGCTGGCCGGCGGCGTCGTTCTGGAGGCGAAGTATCGCTTCTACGACCAGAGCGCCGCGGACTTCTACGCGGACCTGTTCCCGCGGCAGAACGCGCAGAACTTCATGGCCCGGGACAAAGAACTGGCCAGCTACACCACGCATACCGTGGGCGCCGGCGTCTCCTACGAGTTCGAGACGGGTTGGCTGCCGCTGTTCGACAAGGGCGAGGCCAACCTGTTCGTGGACTGGATCCGCTTCGACTACGACGACTTCCGCGACGTCCGGGCGGCCGCCGCGCCCGGCGAGGAGCCCTTCTACGCCTTCGACTCGCTGGTGATCCGCGCCTTCATATCGTTCTGGTACTGAGCGCCGGTATAATCCGGCGCCATGAAAATCCGTACCCGAGTCGCGCCTTCCCCCACCGGCGATCCGCATGTGGGCACTGCCTACATGGCCCTGTTCAACTGGGTGTTCGCCCACAGTCAGGGTGGCGAGTTCATCCTGCGGATCGAAGACACGGACGTGGCACGCAGCACCGCGGAGTCGGAGCAACTCATACTGGACTCGTTGCGCTGGCTCGGCCTCGAGTGGAATGAAGGCCCGGACGTGGGCGGTCCCCACGGCCCGTACCGGCAGAGCGCCCGCAAGCACATCTACCAGGAGTATGCCAAGCGCCTGGTGGAGCAGGGGGACGCCTTCCATTGCTTCTGTGGCGCCGAGCGGCTGGAAGCCATGCGGGCCACGCAGCGGGCCGCCGGGGAGAACCCGCGCTACGACGGCCATTGCCTCGGCTTGAACGAGAACGACGTCATCCGCCGGCTCGACGCCGGCGAGCCCCACGTGATCCGCATGAAGGTGCCGGCCGGGGGCGTCTGCAGCTTCGACGACGTGCTTCGGGGCTCCATCGAGATTCCCTGGAGTCAGGTGGACATGCAGGTTCTGGTGAAGCAGGACGGCTTCCCCACCTATCACCTGGCGGTGGTGGTGGACGATCACCTCATGCAGATCACCCACATCCTGCGGGGTGAGGAGTGGATCAGCTCGGCACCCAAGCACAAGCTGCTGTACGAGTACTTCGACTGGCCCATGCCGGTGCTCTGCCACCTGCCGCTCTTGCGCAATCCGGATCAGAGCAAGCTGTCGAAGCGCAAGAACCCCACCAGCGTGAACTACTACCGCCGCCTCGGCATCCTGCCGGAGGCGCTGGTGAACTACCTGGGAATGATGGGGTGGGCCATGCCGGACGAGCGGGAGATCTTCACGCCGCAGGAGATGGCCGCGGACTTCCAGCTCGAGAAGATCCACCTGGGTGGACCGGTCTTCGACCTGGCCAAGCTGTCGTGGCTGAACGGTCAGTATCTGCGCCGGCTGGACCCGGAGACGTTCATGGACCGCATTCAGGAATGGGCGCTGAACCGTGACAACCTCGCCCGTCTGGTTCCGCTGATTCAAGAGCGCACCGAGCGCTTCTCGGACATCGCGCCGCAGGTGGACTACCTGCTGGGCGACCGGCGGCCGCTCAGCGCCGAGGACTTCCGGCACGCCCGGCTCGATGCGGATCAGGTGGCGCAGATTCTCGACCACGTTTCCCGGGAGTTCGACGCGCTGCGCCGCTGGGAGCGCCAGGCGCTGTTCGACACCTGCCAGTCCCTGGCCGGCTGGATGAACCTGAAGATCCGGGACTTCCTGTTTCCCCTGTTCGTCGCCATCTCCGGGCGCACGGTGTCCCTGCCGCTGTTCGATTCGATGGTGTTCCTCGGCGCCGACCTGACCCGGGTGCGCATCCGCGAAGCACTGGATGTGATAGGGGTTTCCAAGAAACAGGCGAAGCGCCTGGAGAAGCTGCATCGGGAATATCTCGACAGCCGGGCGGAGCCCGGCTCCGCGGAGCGCGGCTGATGGCCGAGCTGGAGTTCTACGGTGCCGCCGGGCAGGTCACCGGCTCGTGTCACGTGCTCCGGGTGAACGGGCGCACGGTGCTCCTGGATTGCGGCATGATCCAGGGGGGCTCGCGGGAGGAGGGGGTCAACGCCGAGAAGTTTCCGTTCGATCCGGCCGACGTGGATGCCGTGGTGCTGAGTCACGCCCATCTGGATCATTCGGGGCGCTTGCCGTTGCTGGTGAAGCGCGGCTTCGACGGCACGATCCATACGCAGAACGCCAGCCGGGCGCTCATGCGAATCCTCTTGAACGACGCCGCCGGCATCGAGATGAGCAACGTCCGCCGTGACAACCGGCGCCGCGCCGATGAGGGAAAGCCGCTGCGGGCACCCCTGTTCGATCTGGAGGACGCGGCAGCGGCGCTGGAGCATACCCGCGGCCATCACTACGGCGAGGTGTTCGAGGTGGTGCCCGGGGTGACCGCCCGGTTTCATGATGCCGGCCACATCATGGGCTCCGCGGTGGTCGAGGTTCGCCTGAAGGAGGCTGGCACTACGACGACTCTGGTGTTCAGCGGCGATCTGGGCCAGTACGACTCGCCCATCCTGCGCGATCCCGTCACGCCGTCGGTTGCCGACCTGGTGCTGATGGAGACGACGTACGGCGACCGCAACCATCGCAGCCTCGAAGCGTCCCTCGAGGAGTTCAACGAGGTGCTGGATCTGGCTCACCATCAGCGGGGCAACGTGCTCATTCCGGCGTTCGCGGTGGGCCGCAGCCAGGAGATCCTCTATCACCTGGGGAAGAACTACGAAGCGTGGAACGTGGGGCGCTGGCAGATCTTTCTGGACAGTCCCCTGGCCATCGAGGCCAGCGAGATCTATTGGGACTTCCCCCATCTGTTCGACGAGGAAGCCAGCGAGATCTTCCGCGAGCACGTCTTCATGCCCTCGCTGCCCAACCTCCACTTCACCCGGACCTCGGACGAATCGAAGGTCATCAGCCGCATGAAGCACGGCGCCATCGTCATCGCCGGCAGCGGCATGTGCAATGGCGGGCGCATTCTCCACCACTTCAAGCGTGACATCGGCCGCAAGGAGACACAGGTGATCTTCACCGGCTATCAGCCGCCGGGGACGTTGGGGCGCCGGATCATCGATCGGGCCGAGACGGTGCGGATTCACGGCGAGCCCTATCCGGTGCGCGCCGGCATCCACACCATAGGCGGCCTGTCCGCGCACGGCGATCAGGCGGACCTGCTGCGATGGTACCAGGGCTTCGAGGCGACGCCGGACGGCGGGCCGCCGCCGGTCTTTCTCGTGCATGGCGACCCGGAGGCGTCGGCGGCGTTCGGCATACGGCTGCAGGAGGTGTGCGGTGTCGACGCCACCATCGCCGCGCCTGGTGTCCGGGTCGATCTGGCGCCGTTCGGCCGCTAATCGGCCGCGGCGTCAAGTCAGCGCGATGCGATCCAGAGCGGCGCGGTCGAAGCGGTAGCGGTCCTTGCGGCCGTGCACGTGGATCAGCACGCCGTCACGCTTGAGGGCCGCCAGACTGCGGCTGGTATTCTCGGTGGAGGCGCTCACCATTTCGCCGACGTCCTGACAGGTCGGCAGATCGACCTCGTCACGGTCTGCCAGTGACTGCAACTCGGACAGATAGCGAACCAGTCGCGCGACCCGGCTTCGGGTCGTGCCTGCGGCGAGCTCGGTGATCCAGCGTTCACTGCTGCCGAGCGTCTCGCAGTGCGCCTCCAGGAGCTCCGTGTAGGAGAGAGCATCGCCATAACGCAGCCGCCGCAGGTAGCTCGCCGGTGCCCACCGCACGCGAACCTGGCTGAGGGTCACCGCGGAATGTGTGTAGTGGGTCAGATCGGGGTCCATCACCGGGCCGAGTCCGAGCACGGCGCCCGGCCCGTGCAGACCGAGGATGCGTGCACGGCCGTTGGGTAGCTGGGTGAGGAGTTTCACGACGCCTGTCTGAACCATGAACGCCCGGTCCCCCACCTGGCCTTCGCCGTAAATGGTCTGATTCGGGGCGAGTTCCCGGGTGTTCCATCCCCGCTCCCGGGGCCGCGTCGAGGCCAGGGGCGGATTGGTGGGATTGGTGCGTGTGACGGCGATGGTTCTTTGCATGGCTCGCTCCCCGATGGCTATCGATGTGAGAGATGAAGAGAGAAGAGGGCGCTGGCCCGTGACCGATCGCAGGGGTTGGGGGGAGGTGGGCTCGATCGTTTCGCCACGGGCCAGCGCCGCAACTCATCCTCGCTCGACCACGCGTTCCCGCGGATCGCGCTCGGCATTGATTTTCGCCATCGCGAACGTGAACTCCCGCTGGTCGAGCACGCCGTCCTGGTTACGGTCGGCGGCGTCGAAGTTCGCGGCCAGCTCGGTGATCGCCTGGGCTTCCTGTCTCTCGACGACGCCGTTCTGGTTGGCGTCGACGTTGCTGAAGGATTCCGCTTCGCTGGCCGGGGCCGTCATGGTCGCGACCATGGTGGCCAGCACGACGGTGAACACGGGCAACGGTGACGGCCTCATTCCCGGTCTTCCTCCTTATCGTCGCAGGGCGGGTCACCGGTGGTGACCTTCGATGGGGGAGGGAAGAGCAACGGGCGTGCCAAGACACTTTCGGTACCTGCCGTCTTGGCCATTTCGGGGTCGAGGCCCGTGGTATTTCGGGATTTCGGGCGCGGGGATGTAGTGGGCAGGGGCCACGATCAGGGTAGGGTCGGTGGGGTCCGCTGAGCTGGCGCGCGCCGCCTGTCGCCAGGCGGCGACAGCTCAGCTCTCCAGGTCGTCGCGTTCGATGCCGTGGCGCTTCATCAGCTTGTGAAAGTCGGTTCGATTGCGCTGAGCGAGCCGGGCCGCCTTGGACACGTTGCCTTCGGTGATCTTCAGCAGGGCCGTGAGGTAATCACGGGTGAAGGAGTCCCTGGCCTCGTCGAAGGATGGAAAGGGCGCCGCGGTACCGCCCAGGGCGTCGCGCACCTGTTCCCGGGAGATCACGACCGACGGCGACAAGGCGACGTTGCGTTCCACGACGTTGCGCAGCTGCCGCACGTTGCCGGGCCACTCGGCGGCCATGAGCAGCTCCATGGCTTCCGGGGCATACACCTTGCGCTGATCCTCCGGGCACAGCTCATCCAAAAACTCCTGCACCAGCAGCGGGATGTCCTCGCGCCGTTCCGCCAGGGGCGGGATCTGCAACTCCACCACGTTCAGGCGGTAGTAGAGGTCGGGTCGGAAGCTGCCATCCTCGATGGCCTGCTGCAGGTCACGGTGGGTGGCGGAGACGATGCGTATGTCCACCGGGTGCTCGGCCGTGGACCCCACCGGACGGACCCGGCGGTCTTCCAGCACCCGCAGCAGCTTGCTCTGCAGGCCCGTGGGCATATCGCCGATCTCGTCGAGGAACAGGGTGCCGCCGCCGGCAGCCCGGATGAGCCCCGTGCTGGATCCCGTGGCGCCGGTGAAGGCACCCTTGACGTGGCCGAACAGCTCCGACTCCAGAAGATGCTCCGGGATGGCCGCGCAGTTCACGCTGATGAAAGGGCCGTCGTGGCGCCGGCTGTGCTGGTGAATGAAGCGCGCCAGTACCTCCTTCCCCGTGCCGGTCTGGCCGCAGATGAGCACGGACGCATCGCTGCGGGCGGCGGCACGGGCCTCGCTGAGAAGGGTCTGCATACGATGGCTGCGGGTAGACCATTCGCTGGCTTCCGATGGCACTCCGTCGGAGGCGCCATAGGACTTCATGGCGGTGGCGATCTTCTGCAGGAGATCGTCGCGGTCGATGGGCTTGGTGATGAAGCCCGCTGCGCCGCGCTGGGTTGCCGTCACCGCCTCGGGAATGGTGCCGTGAGCCGTGAGGATCAACACCGGCAGCGCGGGGTGGTCGCGCTGGAGGTGGTCGAGCAGCTCGATGCCGTCCATGCCCTCCATGCGCAGATCGGTGAGCACCACGTCCGGCAGGCCGCCCTGGACCATCACCAGGGCCTTCTCGCCGCTGGGCGCGGTGGTCACCGTGAAGCCTTCCCGTTCCAGTCGCGTGCCGAGCAACATCAGGAAATCCGGGTCGTCGTCCACCAGGAGAATGTGCCCGTTGCTCATGGAAGCTGCTCCATAACCTCGCTGTGATTCAGCGTCGTCTCGATTTCGGTGAGGGAATCGATCTGCTTCTGCAGGTCGGTGATCTGGCTGCCCATGCGCAGCCGCTCGTCCACCATGACGAGCAGCAGCTGAGCCAGCTGCCGCTGGCTCGGCGCGAGCTCGTGGCGTCCGTTCGCCAGGGCCTGGAGGTCCGCCCGGGCTTCCATCAGGTCAGCGGGCAGCGCGGCACCGAAGGCGCGCACCACTGTCAGGCGCATCAGGTTGTCGTGGCTCGGTTCGGCGTCGAAGCTGCGGCGCTCCGCAGCCTCGATGCTGCGGCGCTCCTCCACCGTGGTCGCCAGGATCACGCGGGACGCGAGCTCCAGCAGGGACTCGGTGGGCGTCGGCTCCGGGGGGCGGCTGGCGCAGCCGCCGAGCAGGAGCATCACCGCCAGCCACCCTTCAAGTCGCCGCCAGCGGCAGAGCCACCCGGACATGGGCGCCTTCCTTCTTGTCCAGGATTCGGATGGAACCCTCATGTGCCCTCGCTGCTGCCAGTGCGACCGAGAGGCCGATACCGGTGCCTGCGGAGTTCGCGGCCTCGGGACCCCGGAAGAACGGCTCGAACACACGCTCGCGCAGGTCGGCCGGGATGCCTGGCCCCTGATCCTCGACGTCGATGAGCGCTTCTTCCCCAACCCGGGTCAGACGCACGTCGATGCTGCCACCTTCGGGCGAGTACTTTATCGCGTTGCCGAGAAGGTTATCCATGAGAGTGCGCAGTTGCCGCTCCTCGCCGTCCGTGCTGGCGGCCATCAGGTGCGGGTAGACCTGCACCCGCCGGGCCCGGGCCTCCACCTCGTGGTCGCGGATGACGGCGCGGATCAGCTCGTCGAGCCGGATGATCTCGGGGCGCTGGCGGGGCTGGGCGTCCTGCCATCCGGCGTAGTTCAGCAGGTCGTCGATCTGCCGTTGCAGCCGGGCCACGTTGCGCTCGACGATGGCGGCGATGTCGCGCTTGTCCATGTCGGCGGGGGAATCTTCCTTCAACAGCTCGATTCCGGTCTTGATGTTGGCGAGCGGCGACTTCAGCTCGTGGGACATGTGACGTACGAAGGTGGATTTCTCGGCCTCCAGGGTGCGGATGCGCTGGCGCAGCCATTCGAGCGACATGCCGATGGTTTGCAGGTCCCGGGGCCCCGAGACCCGAATGGGCGTGTCGAGATCGGCCCGCCCGAGCGCCGTGATGCTCTCGGTGATCTGCCGCATGGGCCGGCGCACGAAGCGGGCGAAGGCCACGGCGGCGAGCAGGGCCGAGCCCGCCAGCGCGCTGCCCAGGGCGATCAGCGCGGTCTGCACTTCCTCCACCCCCCGCTGCAGGCGACGCACTTCCTGGTCGATCCGGCCCTCGGCGATCTGCCGCGCCCGGGCGGCGATCTCGTTCATGGCGGCAAAGTGGATGGGATTGGTGCCCGCCGCCGCGGGCCGTTCACGCACCGCCCGCTCCACGGCCTCGAGCTCGGCGTGCAGCGCCTCGAGCTGGGGTTTGAGGGTGGGCACGTCGTCGCGCGACTCCAGTGCCCGCAGGGTCTCCATCAGCGCCAGGCGCCGATCCTGATAGACCTTCAGCAGGTTCGGGGAGCGCACCACCGTGTACTGGCGTGCGGTTCGCTCCACCTCGGTGATGCCGTCGGCGAGCCGCTCGATCAGCCGCGTGTTGTGGACCCCGCGCTCCAGCACCCGCTCGCTCTGCTCCGCCAGGGTGCGGATGCTCAGCACCGCGTACGCCACGGCGAGGCCCAGGCATACGGCCACCACCGAGACCGCGACGACCACGATGTCCCGGAGGGTCAGCCCGGTGGGCTTGCGTCTGGCTTGATGGTCCACCGTCGCTGCAGGCAGCTCCTTGACAGGTGGGCCCGAGTCTAGCCCGAGGCCCGGCGCCCTGCTATGACGTCAGCAGCACCAGTTCACGGCCCACCAGACCGGCACTGAGGGCGAAGCCCGCCAGGGGGACGAAGCGGGGGAACTCGTACGTCTGCGGCGGGGCCGAAGCGCGACCCTTCACGCGCCACAGGGCCAGGTTCACCAGCGCGAAGATGGTGAGCATGATCAGCGACGTGGCGGCGGCCAGACCCGCCAGGCGCCCGTAGAGCCCGAGACCGAGCATTACGGCGGCGGCCACGGCGGTGGCCACCAGCGGCGTGCGGGTCCGGGCATTCACCCGGCCGAGCAGCTTCGGGAGCTGGTTGCGCGAGCTCAGACCGTAGAGCACTCGCGACGCCATGACGAGTTGGACCAGGGCGCCGTTGATGATGGCGAACATGGCGACCACGCCGATGGGGACGGCGGAACGGCCCGTCTGGGCCTCGAACACGGTGGTCAGCGGCGCCGCGCTGGCCGCGAGCTCGTCGGGAGCCAGGGCGAGCAGGGCGGTGACCATGAGCAGGAAGTAGAGCAGGGCGCTGATGCCGAGGGTCAGGAGAATACCCCGCGGCATGTTGCGGCGGACGTTCTTGACCTCCTCGGCGACGTCCACCATGTCCTCGAAGCCGATGAAGGCGTAGAACGCCAGGGTGACGCCGAGCAGAACGCCGCCCGCG
>JAWLGU010000033.1:0-21876 GCA_041690675.1 Pseudomonadales bacterium
TGAACCGCATCGACTTCTTCGGCTTCAAGCTCGGGTTCTGGTGGGCCCAGCAGGGCTCCATCTACGTGTTCATCGTGCTGATCTTCGTCTACGCCGCCGCCATGCGCCGGCTCGACCGCAAGTACGACGTGCACGAGGACGAGGAGTAGGCATGGACGTCCGTACCCTCACCTATCTCTTCGTCGGTCTCTCGTTCGCCCTGTACATCGCCATCGCAATCTGGTCCCGGGCCGCGTCCACCCGGGATTTCTACGTCGCCGGCGGTCACGTGCACCCGGTGGCCAACGGCATGGCCACCGCCGCGGACTGGATGAGCGCCGCGTCGTTCATCTCCATGGCCGGAATCATCGCCTTCCTCGGCTACGACGGCAGCGTCTACCTGATGGGCTGGACCGGCGGCTACGTGCTGCTGGCGCTGCTGCTGGCGCCGTACCTGCGCAAGTTCGGCGAGTACACGGTTCCGGACTTCATCGGCCGCCGTTACTACTCCAACGCCGCCCGGGTGGTGGCGGTGATCAGCCTGGTGGTGGTCTCCTTCACCTACGTGGCGGGGCAGATGCGCGGGGTGGGCATCGTCTTCTCGCAGTTCCTCGACGTGGACATCACGTCCGGGGTGGTCATTGGCATGGCCGTGGTGTTCCTGTACGCCGTGCTCGGCGGAATGAAGGGCATCACCTATACCCAGGTCGCCCAGTACTGCGTGCTCATCTTCGCCTACCTGGTGCCGGCGGTGTTCATCTCCATGATGATCACGGGCATCCCGGTGCCGCAGCTCGGGCTCGGCGCCGAAGTGGCCGACGGCTCCGGCGTCTCGGTGCTGGAGAAGCTCGACCGCACGCTGGTGGAGCTGGGCTTTCGCCCGTACACCGAGCCGGGCAAAGCCACCATCGACATCTTCGCCATCACCCTGGCGCTGATGGCCGGGACCGCCGGCCTGCCCCACGTCATCGTCCGCTTCTTCACCGTCCGCAACGTCGCCGCGGCCCGGCGCAGCGCCGGCTACGCTCTGATCTTCATCGCCCTGCTCTACACCACCGCCCCCGCCGTGGGCGCCTTCGCCCGGCTGAACTTCATCGACACGGTGAACCAGACGCCGTACGCCCAGGTCCCCGACTGGTTCAAGAGCTGGGAAGCGGTGGGGCTGATCGGCTGGCTCGACAAGAATGCGGACGGAGCCATTCGGTACGCCCCCGGGCCCGCATTCCAGGGCCTGCCCGTGTTCGCGGAGACGCGCGGCCCCCACGGCCAGCGCGAGCTCGCCAATCCCCCGGCGGACGGCGCCAACGAGGTGTATGTGGATCGCGACATCATGGTGCTCGCCAATCCGGAGATCGCCGACCTGCCCGGCTGGGTGGTGGCCCTGGTGGCCGCCGGCGGGGTGGCCGCCGCGCTTTCCACCGCCGCGGGGCTGCTGCTGGTGATTTCGGCCTCCGTCTCTCACGACCTGATCAAGAACACCTTCGCCCGTACCATCAGCGACCGCCAGGAGCTCCTGTATGCACGGATCGCGGCCGCGCTGGCCGTGGTGGTGGCCGGTTACCTGGGGATCAACCCGCCGGGCTTCGTGGCCCAGGTGGTGGCTTTCGCCTTCGGGCTCGCGGCGGCGTCGCTGTTCCCCGCCATTCTCATGGGGATATTCAGCCTGCGCATGAACAAGGAGGGCGCCATCGCCGGCATGGTGACGGGGCTGGGCTTCACCTTTCTCTACATCGTCTACTTCCGCTTCCTCGCCCCCGAGCAGGATACCGCCGAGCACTGGTGGTTCGGCATCTCGCCGGAGGGCATCGGCGCCCTGGGCGCGCTGCTGAACTTCGCCACAGCGGCCGTGGTGGCGCGGCTCACCCCGGCGGCCCCGGCCCACGTCCGAACGCTGGTGGAGAGAATCCGGGTGCCCCGCGGCGCCGGCGCGCCGTCGGCCCATTGATGCGTAGCTGCAACTTTTACGGGTGGCGGCCGTAAGCGCCGCCCCGGGGGAAGACGACGCCAGCGGCGGCTCGAGCGAACTCCGGGGGGAGGGGGAGGGGGGAGGATGCCGCCCGCGCCGCCGGCTGGCGTCCCGGCAGGTCGATGCAACTCACGTACCAGGCGCCGGTATCCGCGTCCTCAACCGCCGAAGCGTGCCTTCGCCTCCCGGCGCCGCGCGTGCAGCACCGGCTCGGTGTAGCCGTTCGGCTGCTGGCGTCCCTGTAACACCAGATCGCAGGCCGCCTGGAAGGCCACGCTGTCGTCGAAGTTCGGAGCCATGGGCCGATACGCCGGGTCGCCCGCGTTCTGCTCGTCCACCACCCTGGCCATGCGCTTCAACGTCTCCAGCACCTGCGCTTCGCTGCAGATGCCGTGATGCAGCCAGTTGGCGATGTGCTGGCTGGAGATCCGCAGGGTGGCCCGGTCCTCCATGAGGCCGACGTCGTTGATGTCGGGCACCTTGGAGCATCCCACGCCCTGGTCGATCCAACGCACCACGTAGCCGAGAATCCCCTGGGCGTTGTTGTCCAGCTCCGCCTGCACCTCGCCGGCAGAGAGATTGCGCCCGCCGAGCAGGGGAATGGTGAGGATGTCCGAAAGCCTGGCCCGCTCCCGGCTCGCGAGCTCGCGGTGGCGGGCGAAGACGCCCACCTGGTGGTAGTGAGTGGCGTGCAGGGTCGCGGCCGTGGGTGACGGCACCCAGGCCGTGTTCGCACCGGCCTGGGGGTGGGCGATCTTGGTCGCCAGCATCTCCTTCATCTCGTCGGGCTTGGGCCACATGCCCTTGCCGATCTGGGCGCGGCCGCTGAACCCGGTGGCGAGGCCGATGTCGACGTTGGCGTTCTCGTAGGCCTGAATCCACGGCTCGCCCTTGATGTCCTCCTTGGGCAGGAACGGACCGGCCTCCATGCTGGTGTGGATCTCGTCACCCGTCCGGTCGAGGAATCCGGTGTTGATGAAGACGATGCGCTCCCGGGCGGCCGCGATGCACGCCTCGAGGTTCACGGTGGTACGGCGCTCCTCGTCCATCACGCCGACCTTGAGCGTGTTGCGCGGCAGGCCCAGCAGATCCTCCACCCGGGAGAACAGCTCGCAGGTGAACGCGACCTCTTCCGGGCCGTGCATCTTCGGCTTGACGATGTAGATACTGCCCCTGCGCGAGTTGCTGACGGAGCCCGTGCCCTTCAGGTCGTGCATGGCGCACAGGCTGGTCACCGCCGCATCCAGGATGCCCTCCGGAATCTCGTCGCCCGCCGCGTCCAGCACCGCGTCGGTGGTCATCAGGTGGCCCACGTTGCGCACCAGCATGAGGCTGCGGCCGTGGAGGGTCAGCGGCCGGCCGTCCCGGCCCGTGTAGCGGCGGTCCGGATTCAGGCGGCGGGTGACGGTCTTGCCGTCCTTCTCCAGCACTTCCTCCAGGTCGCCTTTCATCAGGCCGAGCCAGTTGCCGTAGACCACGCACTTGTCGGCAGCGTCCACCGCGGCCACGGAATCCTCGCAATCCTGAATGGTGGTGATGGCCGCCTCGAGAACCACGTCCTTGACGCCCGCGGGATGAGCCGCCCCCACCGGGTGGCTGCGATCGATCTGGATCTCCACGTGCAGGCCGTTGTTCACCAGCAGGATGACCTCGGGATCGTCTTCCCCCACGAAGCCGACGAACTGCTCCGGGTCGGCGAGCCCGGTGTTGCCGCCGTCGCCGAGCATGGCCCGGAGCTGACGCTCGCCGCCGCCTTCGCCGATTCCGTAGGCCACCACGTCAGCATGGCTCGCGCCGTCCAGGGGAACGGCCTGATCGAGGAACTCCGCCGCCCGCGCCACCACCAGCTCGCCACGCGCTGGGTTGTAGCGGGTGCCCTTCTCCCGTCCCGGTTCCTCGGGCAGCACGTCGGTGCCGTAGAGCGCGTCGTACAAACTGCCCCAGCGGGCATTGGCGGCGTTCAGCGCGTAACGCGCGTTCATGACCGGGACCACGAGCTGCGGCCCGGCGATGCGGGCGATCTCGTCGTCCACGTTCTCGGTTGCAATGGCGAAGTCGGCGGGCTCCGGCAGCAGGTAGCCGATCTCCCGCAGAAAGGCCTCGTAGGCAGCCGGGTCGTGGGGCTGACCCTTGCGCTCGACGTGCCAGGCGTCGATCTTCGCCTGCAGCTCGTCGCGCCGGGCCAGCAGGGCCCGATTCTTCGGCGCGAGATCCGCGACGAGCCCGGCGAATCCCCGCCAGAACGCCTCCGGGTCCACGCCGGTGCCGGGGACTGCGCGCTCTACGATCAGCGCATCCAGCTCCGAGGCCACCTTCAGCCCGCTGCGTTCGATCCGCTTCGAGTCACTCATGCATCCCCCAGTTCGCTCGTGTGCAAGGCAGAAAAAGTCGATGAGTATACGCAGCCGTACCGGGTGCGTGTAGCGTAGCCGCCGCGCCACGGCGGATGCGCCGGCCGACGGGTCGGCCAACGGGGGCATGGTATTTGCCGTGGGACGCCCGCTACCATGCGCCGATGCTGAAGTTCATCGATCCGCAGATCATCGGCCTGGGACTGGCCCTCGCCGTGGGCTTCCTGGTGGGCCTGGAGCGCGAACGGGCGCCCGACAAGCTCGTGGGGCTGCGCTCCTTCGCGCTCATCGGCCTCACCGGCGGGCTGGCGGGGCTGGTGGCGGATTCCTGGGGCGGATGGATCATCGGCGTAGGGCTCTCGACCACGGCGGCGGTGGTGGTCACCCACCTGATCCTGCACCGCACCGTGGCGGCGCGGAACGATCAGGATCACGGCACCACGACCGCGCTCGCGGCCCTGGCCATTTTCCTGATCGGCGTGGCCTGCACCAGCGGCTATCAGACCCACGCCGTGGTGAGCGGCGGCATCATCACCATCCTGCTGCACTGGAAACAGCCGCTGCACAGCCTGGCGGGACGCATGGGGCAGGACGAGTTCGGCGCCATGATCCGCTTCGTGCTCATCACCCTGGTGGTGCTGCCCGTCCTGCCGAACCAGACCTTCGGGCCCTACGACGTGTTCAATCCGTTCCATACCTGGCTGCTGGTGGTGCTCATCGTCGGGCTCAACCTGGCCGGCTACATCGCCTTCCGCCTGCTGCGCGCCGACAGCGGCGCGGTGCTGGGCGGGCTGCTGGGCGGGCTCATCTCCAGCACCGCCACCACCATCAGCTTCTCCGGCATGACCCGGCAGAACCGCGAGCTCTCGGCCATCGCCGCGCTGGTCATCCTCATCGCCTCGACGGTGGTCTACGCCCGCATCGGCATCGAGCTGCTGTTGCTGGCGCCGACCCTGCTGCCCTCCGCGGCGGCGCCGCTCGGCGCGTTCGCCCTGGTGATGCTGGTGCTATCGGCGTTGCTGTGGCCGCGGGTGCGGCGCCGGCAGGTAGCGCTTCCGCCGCAGGAGAATCCGGCGCGGCTGCGGGTGGCGCTGACCTTCGCCGCCCTGTACGCGATCATCCTCGTCAGCATGGCGGCGGCGCGCCAGCACCTGGGGGACGACGCCATCTACGGGGTGGCCTTCGTCTCCGGCCTCACCGACGTGGACGCGCTGACGGTCTCCATGGCCCAGCTCTTCACGGGCGGCCGCGTGAGCGCCGACCTCGCCTGGCGCTCCATCTTCCTGGCGTCCCTGTCGAACCTGCTGTTCAAGATCGGCGCCGCCAGCGTGCTGGGCACCCCGCAGCTGCGCACCTACCTGATGAGCTTGGGCGGCGCCGCCCTGGCCGTCGGGATCGCCATGCTGCTGCTCTGGCCCTGAGGGGACGACGGTCGGCCCGACGTGCTAAGCTCCGCGCCCCGCCCGAGCCATGCACCGGAGGACATCATGGGCTGGTACCAGCGCTACGTACTGCCGAAACTCATCGACACCGCCTGCAGCCAGAAACCCATGCGCGAGCTGCGCTCCCGCTACGTCACCCGGGCGACCGGCGAGGTGCTGGAGATCGGCATCGGCAGTGGCCTCAACCTCCCCTACTACTCCGACCAGGTCGTCTCCATTACGGGTCTCGATCCGGCACCGGAGCTGACGTCGCTGGCCCGGGAGCGGGCCTCCGAGCGGCCCCAGCCAGTCACCGTGCTGCAGGTATCCGGCGAGGAGATTCCCGCCGACGACGCCCGCTTCGACACCATCGTCTGCACCTGGACGCTGTGCTCCATTCCCAACGTCTACGCGGCGCTGCGGGAGATGCGCCGGGTGCTCAAGCCCGGAGGCCACATGTACTTCGTGGAGCACGGGCGCGCGCCTGAGCCGCGGGTGGTCTCCTGGCAACGCCGCATCGAGCCGCTCTGGAAGAAGATCGGCGGCGGCTGTCACCTCACCCGCAAGGCCGACGAGCTGATCCTGGACGCCGGATTCACCATCACCGAATTCGACTCCGGCTACGAGCCGGGACCGAAGTTCGCGGCTTTCATGACCCACGGAGTGGCGAAGAAATAGCTCGTCAGAACAGCGCTGTCCGCTGTCCGCTATCCGCTATCCGCTATCCGCTATCCGCCGAACCGGGCCGCCAGCCACTCGTTCAGGAAGAGGCCCTTCGGGTCCATGTCCCGGCGGATCTCGCAAAAGCGGGCGTGACCGGGAAACAGCCGCCCGAGCTCCACGGCGCCGAGGGAGTGGAGCTTGCCCCAGTGCGGCCGGCCGCCGTGGTTGCGGAACACCGCCTCCGCCGCGTCGAACAGCGGGCGGTAATCCCGTTCGGCACCCTGGTGCACCGAAAGGGTGACGCTGTCGCGGCCGGCCGTCGTGCTCAGCAGGGCGTCGTCCGCGGCCAGGGTCCGGAACTCGATGGGCCAGGGCAGCCACGGAAACCGTGCCAGCAATAGCTCGCGCAGCTCCGCGAAGCAATCCCAGCCGGCTTCCAGGGGCACGCAGTACTCCATCTCGTTGAAGCGGATGTTGCGCTCGCTGGGAAACACGCTGTAGGCCGGAGCCACGTACTCCCCCGCTTCCACCAGCAGCTCGGCGTCCGCAGGATTCAACGCCTTCATCTCGCAGCGGTCGTCCCGCGGCGTCCAGAAGAACTCGAAGTGCCGGTTCTCCGTCACCAGTTTCTCGAGCCGGGCGCCGCACTCCTCCACCGAGCTCTCCCACACCCGCTCGTGAAGATGGAACGCCGGCAGCAATTCCAGGGTGACGTCCACCACCACCCCCAGCAGGCCCAGGGAGATCTGCGCCGCGGAAAACCGGTCGCCGTCGTCCGGCGTGAGGGCGACCACGTCGCCCCCGGCGGTGACCAGCGTGACCGCGCGCAGGTAGGCGGAGAGATTCGGCAGGTGGCGACCCGTGCCGTGGGTGCCCGTGGCCAGAGCGCCGGCCAGGGCCTGACGGTCGATGTCACCCTGCTGCGGCAGGGACAGGCCGCGTTCCCACAGCGCCGGGCCCAGTGCATGAAGCTTGGTGCCCGCGGCGATGGTGGCACGGCGGGCAGGGCCGTCGACGCTCAGCACGCCGTCGAACCCGTCCATCGACAGGATGACGCCATCGCCCCAGAGCGGCACGAAGGAGTGACCGCTGCCCACGCAGCGAAGCGGCAAACCTGCGACAGCAGCTTCGCGTACCGCAGTCACCACCTCGTCCAGCGTCCGGGACGTCACCAGCCGGGCGCGATGGCGCTGGCTCCCGGACCAGTTCTCCCAATGGACCCTGGCATCGCCCCGGTTCACGTCCGGCTCCCAAGTTCCGGCCCGCCGGCTCCCACTTGCGGCATGAACGGCCCTCCTCTCCTCGAGCGTTCCTGGACGAATCCGTTAACCTTACTGCAGTTTGAACCACAGGAGCGCACGTGAGCGAGACCCAGAAGCAATCCGGCAGCGGCCGGCTGACAGGCAAGCGGGTGCTGGTGACCCAGGCGGACGACTACATGGGGCCGGCGACCGTCGATCTGTTCCGGCGCGAAGGGGCCGACGTGGTCGCCGACAGCCGCGACCTCACCCGGCCCGGCGCCTGCGAGGCCCTGGTGGCGGAGGCAGGCCGCGTCGACGTCCTGGTGGCCAACCTGGCCGCCCCCAACTTCAGCGGCCACCCGGTGGAGGGCGTGGACGACGCCATGTGGGCCACCGCCTTCGACGTCATGGTGCACCCGCTGCACGGCCTCACCCGCGCCGTGCTCCCGCAGATGCGGGCGCGGCGACGCGGCAAGATCGTGGTCTACGGCAGCGCCGTGGCGCTGAAGGGGATGAAGACCCTGTGCGCCTACAGCGCCGCCCGCGCCGCCCAGGTGGGCTACGTGCAGTCGGTGGGCGTGGAGGTGGCCCCAGACAACGTCCAGGTGAACCTGATCGCCCAGAACTACGTGGAGAACCCGGTGTACTACCCGCCCGAGCTCCTGGCCAACGAGCGTTTTCAGGCGTCCCTGGCGCGTCAGGTGCCCCTCGGGCGGCTGGCCACGGCCGAGGAGGATGCCCGCTTCGCGCTGTTCCTCGCCAGCGACGAGAGCGACTTCTTCGTCGGCCAGGCCATCCCCTTCAGCGGCGGTTGGGTTCAACGATAACGTGTTATAAGATTTTTTCACCAGCAGCGGGAGAGACTTCTGATGATGACGGGGAACGAGTACCGGGCGTCGCTCGACGACGGCCGCGAGACCTATTTCGAGGGCAACCGAGTGGACAACGTAGCCACGCATCCGCTGCTGGGGCTGACCGTGGACTCCGCCGCCGCCGGTTACGACCGGTTCTACGACCCCACCCCGGGCGCCGTGGGTGCCTTCATGAAGGTACCCTCCTCAGCCGCGGAGCTGCGCGAGCAGGTGGAGCTGCACGAGTCGGTGGATCTGCTGACCCACGTCACCTACGCCTCCATCATGACCCTGCTCACGGCCGCCGACCGCATCGAGGCCACCCTGCCGGAGAGCGCCGCGCGCATCCGCGCCTACGTGAAGGAGGCCCAGCAACGCGACATCCGCATGACCCAGTGCATCACCGACTCCAAAGGCGACCGGAGCCGGCGGCCGAGCCAGCAGGACGACCCCGATCACTACGTCCGGGTAATGGCGCGGCGCGACGACGGCATCGTCATCCGCGGCGCCAAGCTGCACATCTCCGCCGCCTCCATGGGGCACGAGCTGATGACCATCCCCACCAAATCCATGAAGCCCGGCGAGGAGGACTACTCGGTGGCCTGCATGGTGCCGGTGAACGCGCCGGGGGTGAAAATCATCAACACCACCTACGCGCCGCGCCACGAGGACACCCGGGACTTCCCGATCTCCGGCCACCACCACACGCCGGAAGGGTTCGTCATCTTCGACGACGTGTTCGTGCCCACCGAGCGGGTGTTTCTCGACGGGCACCCGGAGCTGGCCGGAGTGTTCGCCCATTCCCTGGGCTTGTGGGAACGGCTCGGCGGGCTGGCGGGCATGGCGCGCAGCTACGAAGCCCTGGTGGGCTTCGCCCAGCTCATCTCGGAGGCCAACGGCCTGGATCGGGTGAGCCACATCCGTGAGAAGATCTCGGAGATGCTGATCAACGCCACCCTCATCCGCGCGTCTCTGGAGGCCGCCATCGAGAACTGCCACGTCACCTCCGACGGGGCTGCCTTCCCGGACGAGCTCTATACCAACGCCGGCAAGTACCACGGCGCTGCCAACTGGTCGCTGATGGTGCGCCACCTGCACGACATCGGCGGCGGCAGCATCCTCACCGCCCCCGCCATCGCCGATCTGGAAAACCAGGAGGTCGGTCACCTGGCACGCAAGTACATGGGCACCCTGCAGGCGGTGGACGGCAGCTATCGCACCCGCCTGTTTCACGCCATCCGCGACTTCACCGCCGATGCCTTCGGCGGCTGGAACGCCGTTACCAACATCCAGGCCGGCGGCGGACTCTACGCCCAGCGCATCGTCTCGCGCCTGCACTACGACATGGAGCGCGCCAAGGAAACCGCGCTGAAGACGGCGCGCATGGACGAGTACATCGGCCAGGTGTGACGGTCAGCCCGCGGCCTTGCGCGGCCGAGTGACCGGCGTGATGCGGTAGGCGCAGCGCACGCCGCCGGCGAGCAGGTACTCGCTCCGCTCCACCCGGGCGCCGGACCCCAGCACCTCGCGGAACAGCGCCAGCTCGTTGCTGCAGAAGCCCTGACACGCCTTCGCCGCGGCACAGATGGGACAATGGTGCTCCACCAGCTCCCAGCCGGTGCCGGTGCGCCGCGCCTCTGCCATGTATCCCTCCTCCCGGCGAATGGCCGCCAGCCGCTCGACCCGCTGCGCGAGGCTCCGGGCGGAAGCCAGACGCGACCGGTACGTCTCGAGATTGGCGCGGTAGGCCCGCTCGAGCACCGACTGCAGGGCCTTCGGCCCCAGACCCTCCTCGATGAAGCCGATGAGTCGCACCGTCAGCTCTGCGTGGGTGTCGGGAAATCGGGACTGTGCAGCCGGGGTCAGGCGCCATACCAGGGCTGGCCGTCCTACCCCGGAACGCACCGTCTCGGACTGCACCAGCTCGTCCAGCGACCGCAGATGCTGCCGCACCGCCGGCACGCTGATGCCGAGGGCATTCGCCAGCGCCCGGGTGCTGAGGCTCCCCCGAGTCTTCAGCAGCATGAGCAGGCGATCGGCGGTACGGGCGGTGTCGTTCATCTGCATCCGGATCCGATCGGCAGCAGGGCCGCCCATTTTATAACATTTTCATTTATTAAAAAGCTTGCCGGCTTTCCATTTTTGAAATATAAACATTTCTAAATATCAACCGGCGTATCAACGCGGAGGCCGCCATGAACAAGCTCGAGCACGCCAACCTGTCGGTGACCGACATCGACGTCATGACCCGGTTCATCCTCACCGCCTTTCCCCACTACTACGTGCGCGGCGAGGGCGTGGACGACCGCGGTCGGCGCTGGCGACACGTAGGTGACACGAACCACTATCTGGCGCTTATGCAGGTCAGCGGCCAGCTGGGGCGGGAGCCCTACGAAGATTCCCCGGGCATGAATCACCTCGGCTGGGAAGTGGACGACGTGGCGGCCCTGGAAGCACGGCTTCGAACCGCCGGGTTCACGCCGAATCTCCACATGGACGATCATCCCGCGCGCCGCCGAACCTACTTTTACGACCCCGACGGCAACGATTGGGAGTTCGTGCAGTACCTGACGGAGGACCTGCAGGCGAGGCACAGCTACGCGTGAGCCGCGGCCATGGACCTGCCTCGAACGGGGCTAACACTTCCCTAACAAAGGCGAACTCAATCGGCTGCAGTCCCTGCTAGAGTCACCGAATCATGGCGATTCGGCACAGCAGACACGACGTGCAGCGGAGCATCGAAGCTCTGGAGCAGGAGTACGCGACGCGCCGCGACGGCCGCCATCAGCGCCCGCTGCCGGCCTCGGTAGCGCGTGCCTACCGCATGGCCATCGCCCGCCGAACCGAGGAACTGCGCCGGATCGATGCGGCTCCCGCGGATCCATATTGACTCCAGATTTGTTCACGGGAGTCTTCACCCTTTGCTCATAACATGAGTGTCGGGGTGACTCGGAACCTATGAACTGCTGAGTGACAGCCAAGGCATGCAGACACGACACGTGACAGGGAACTCGATGACCCAGGGAACTGACCGGACCCGAGCCGCGGCCGCTGCGGCGTGGGAAGTCGAGCAACGGCTGACGCGTAGCGAAGGCGTTCTTCTCCTCGGCGCGTTCGCGACGCTGGCAGCCAGCATGGCCGCGTTCATGGCCCTCTGAGGCCCACCTCTTACATCGACTCTCCATAACCTTGTAATGACCGGAATGGCTGACCCCGCACCTCGCGGGGTCTTTTTTTTCAGGATCACCTTTCAGGACCCCTGCCCATGAAGTATCTCCATACCATGGTCCGCGTCAGCAACCTCGAAGAATCCCTGGACTTCTACTGCAACAAGCTCGGCCTCGTGGAGCTCCGGCGTCACGACAGCGAGCCGGGACGCTTCACGTTGGTCTTCCTGGCGGCGCCGGGGGACGAGTCGGCGCAGATCGAGCTGACCTACAACTGGGATCCCGAAACCTATACCGGCGGGCGCAACTTCGGCCACGTGGCCTATGCGGTGGAGGACATCTACACCACCTGTCAGCGCCTCATGGATGGCGGCGTGACCATCAACCGGCCGCCGCGGGACGGCCGCATGGCCTTCGTCCGCTCGCCTGACGGAATCTCCATCGAGCTCTTGCAGCAGGGGGAGGCATTGGAGCCGCGAGCACCCTGGAAAGACATGCCGAACGTCGGCGAGTGGTAATGGCGCTCCGGCTGGCCTAGCCGCGCCTTTTGCTCCTAGAATCCCAAGTCCAACAAATGAGGAAGGCTGCCATGAAGCTGATCAATTCCGTAGGCCCCAATCCCCACGTGGTTCGCATGTTCGCCGCGGAACGGGGCATCGACCTGCCCATGGAGGACATCGACCTGATGGGCGGCGAGAACCGCCGGGAGCCGTACCTGAGCAAGAACCCGTCCGGCCAGTCACCGTGCCTGGAGCTGGACAATGGCAGCTACCTCTCGGAAATCACGGCCATCTGCGAGTACCTCGACGAGGTCAGTCCCGGCGATTCCCTCATCGGCAACACCCCCGAGGAACGCGCCGAGGCCCGCATGTGGACCCGGAAGGTGGATCTCGGCATCTGCGAGCCCATGGCCAACGGCTTCCGCTTCGCCGAAGGACTGGCCCTGTTCAAGGATCGAATGGTCACGGTTCCAGAGGCCGCAGAAGGCTTGAAGCGCATCGCCCAGGACCGCCTGAGCTGGCTCGACAAGCAGATGGAGGGGAAGACGTACATCTGCGGCGACCGGCTCACCCTGGCGGACGTCCTGCTGTACTGTTTTCTCGCCTTCGGCGCCAACGTGGGTCAGCCGCTCAACGAGGCGAACCGCAACGTCAAAGCCTGGTTCGACCGGATGGCGGCGCGCCCCAGCGCCAAAGCCTGAGCGCCGGCGGCCCGCGCCGCCGCCCCGGCCAAGACAGCGGCCTCCACGGAGGCCGCTCGTGTCTTCGCCACCACCCCAAAGCCTTGCTTCGCCACCGTCTCCGGACTATCCGGGCAGGATCCAGTATGTTACTTTTCGTAACCTCGGCTGAGGCATAGCGTAACACCCCCATGCGCGGCACCTACATCACGGCGACCGTCATCGCCCTGCTCATCGTCCTCTGGCTGCTTTCCGGGCAAATGGGCGCCGAAAAAGACGTCGAGCACCCCACTCTGGGCGATTTGAACCGGCAGCGCGACGCGCGCGCCCAGGATAACGCCCCCACTCGGGTGCGGGTGCGGGTGGTTCGAGCCGAGCCCCAGGTGGAAACGGTGGTGCTGCGCGGCCGCACCGAGAACAAGCGCACGGTGGAGGTGAAGGCGGAAACCTCGGGACGAATCGTCGAGCGGGCGGTGGAGCGCGGCACCGAGGTGAAGGAAGGCGACCTGCTGTGCCGGATCAGCACCGAAGACCGGGACGCAGGTCTGGACGAAGCCCGCGCCGCCCTGGAGGAGGCCCGCATCGAGTACCAGGGCAGCCTCCGTCTCAAGGAGCAAGGCCTGCAATCCGAGACGGCCATCGCCCAGGCCAAGGCGCGCCTCGAAGCGGCCAAGGCCCAGGTGGCACGCCGCGAGCTCGACCTCGAGCGCACCCGCGTCCGGGCGCCGTTCGCCGGCGTGGTGGAAGACGTCCACCTCGATATGGGGGATTACGCCAGCACCGGAGCGTCCTGCGTCACCATCGTGGATCTGGATCCCATGCTGCTCGTGGGGCACGTCTCGGAAAGGGAAGTCTCCCGGCTGCGGCCCGGCCAGCAGGTGGTTGGAACCCTCAGCGACGGCCGCGAAGTGCAAGGGCCCATCACCTTCGTCGGCTACCAGGCGGACCCCACCACCCGCACGTATCCGGTGGAGGTGGAGGTTGCCAACCCCGAGTACGAGCTGCGCTCCGGGATCACGGCCCGGATACGCGTTCCCGTGGATCGGATCATGGCGCACAAGGTGAGCCCGGCCCTGTTCACCCTGGACGACGAGGGCAACATCGGCGTGCGCACCGTCTCCACCGATAATCGCGTGGAGTTTCACCGGGTGGAGATCGTTCACGAGGAGCAGGGTGGCGTCTGGGTCACCGGCCTGCCGGAGGTAGCCACCATCATCACCGTCGGCCAGGAGCTGGTGGTGGCCGGCCAGGACGTGGACCCGGTGTTCGAGCGGGCAGCGGAGATGCCGGCGCGGGCTCCGGAGGGCGGCGGCGCCGGGGACGACGGGGAGCGGCCCCTGACGGGCGCCGTGCCCGCCTCGTCCGAGGTGTCGATCACCACCGCGGTTACCGTCGCCGCCCGGCCATGAACGCCCTCATCGACGCGGCCATCACCCGCACCCGCACCACGCTGCTGGTGATGTTCATGGTGGTCGTGGCGGGCCTGGCGGCCCGCAGCGCCATTCCCATCGCTGCCGATCCGCATATCGAGGTGCCGTTCTTCTTCGTGGGCATCGTCCACGAGGGCATCGCCCCCGAGGATGCGGAGCGTCTCCTGGTCATGCCCATGGAGATCGAGCTGCGCAAGGTGGAGGGGGTCAAGGAGATCAGTGCCTACGCCTCGGAGGGCTCAGCCAACATCCTGGTGGAGTTCGACGCCGACTACGATCTGGACCAGGCGCTGCTGGACGTGCGCGAGGCGGTGGATCGGGCCAAGCCGGAGCTGCCGAGCACCGCCGAGGAGCCGATCATCCAGGAGGAGACCACCGAAGACTTTCCCGTGCTTCAGGTGAACCTGGTGGGCGAGGACGTCCCCGAGCGGGTGCTCTACAACGTGGCCATCGAGCTGCGCGACGACATCGAGGCCATCCCCGCCGTGCTCGAAGCCGAGCTCCAGGGCCATCGCGAAGAGGTGCTCGAGGCCATCATCGATCCCAGCGCGCTGGAGGCCTATCGCATTTCCAGCGACGAGCTGATCGAGACCATCACCCGCAACAACCGGCTCATACCCGCGGGCAGCATCGACACCGGGGAGGGCCGGTTCTCGGTGAAGGTGCCGAGCATCATCGAAGAGGCACAGGATCTCTTCGACCTGCCCATCCGCGCCAACGGCGACGCGGTGGTGACCCTGAAGGACGTAGCCACCGTTCGCCGTACGTTCAAGGACCGCACCAGCTACGCCCGGGTGAACGGACGCAACGGCATTTCGCTGCGGGTGACCAAGCGCGCCAACGCCAACGTCATCGAGACGGTGAACGCAGTGAAGGCGGTGGTGGAGCGCCATCGCCCCGGCATTCCGTCCCGGGTGGATGTCTTCTACTCCCAGGATCAGGCGCCGTTCGCTTCGCAGCAGGTGAACGAGCTGCAGGGCAACATCCTCACGGCCCTGGCCCTGGTGATGGTGCTCGTGGTGGCGGCCATGGGGTTCCGCAGCGGGGTGATCGTCGGTCTCGGCATCCCCGTCTCGTTTCTGTTCGCGCTCATCTTCGTGTACCTGCTGGGCTACACCTTCAACTTCATGGTCATGTTCGGCATGCTGCTGGGCCTCGGCATGCTGGTCGACGGCGCCATCGTCGTCACCGAGTACGCCGATCGCAAGATGACGGAAGGGTTCGACCGTCGTGCCGCCTACGCCATGGCAGCCAAGCGCATGTTCTGGCCGGTCACGGCCTCGGTGGCCACGACGCTTGCCGCGTTTCTCCCCCTCATGTTCTGGCCCGGGGTGTCCGGCAAGTTCATGCGTTACCTGCCGGTCACCGTGTTCACGGTGCTCACCGGCTCCCTGGCCTACGCCCTGCTGTTCGGCCCGGTGATCGGCTCCATCTTCGGCAAGGCCGGCGCCCGGGACACCGCCGCCATGCACACCCTGAAGCAGCTCGAGGACGGGGACCCCACCCGCCTCGAGAGCATCACCGGCCTCTACGCGCGCCTGCTGGCCTACGCCAGCCGCTACGCCCTGATCACCCTGGCGGCCATCGTCACCCTGCTGGTGGCGACGTTCTGGGCCTACGGCCAGTACGGCAAGGGCATGATCTTCTTCTCGGATGCCGAGTCCAAATTCGCCGAGGTGACGGTGCGGGCGCGCGGCAACCTGTCGGCGCAGGAAGTGGACCATCTGGTGCGCGAGGTGGAGCGGGAGATCCTGGAGGTGCGGGGCATCCAGGACATCAACACCCGCACCATCGTCGGTGAAGCCAGCTCCCGGCGCGGCTTCGATCGCATCGGCAGCATCTTCGTCGAGCTGCACGACGAGAACGAGCGCGACCGCAAAAGCGGGGAGATCTTCGAGGAGATCCGCCGGGGGACCGCGCCCCTGGCCGGTATCATCGTGGAAGTGCAGGAGATGGAAGGCGGCCCGCCCGTGGGCAAGCCCATCCAGATCCAGTTCTCGTCCTATCAGCGCGAGTCCCTGGAGCCGGCGGTGACCCGGGTGCGCGAGTACATGGACACCCTGCCGGAGCTGCGGGACATCGACGACACCCGCTCGCTGCCCGGTATCGAGTGGCAGATCACCGTAGACCGGGCCCAGGCTGCGCTGTACGGCGCAGACGTCTCCCAGGTCGGCGTGGCGGTTCAGCTGGTGACCAACGGGGTGAAGGTGGGCGAGTACCGGCCGGACAAAGCCGACGATGCGGTGGACATCCGGGTGCGCTACCCGACCACGGCCCGAGGCTTCTCGGCGCTGGACGAGCTGAAGATCACCACCGCCCGGGGACTCGTGCCCATCTCGAACTTCGTGCATCGGGAGCCGTCGCCGAACGTCGACACCCTGCAGCGCATCGACGGCATACCGGTGGAGTTCATCCGCGCCAACGTGGCGGACGGGGTGCTGGCCGACGACGTGGTGAAGAAGATCCGCGGCTGGCTCAAAACCCAGACGTTCCCCTCCGCCGTCGACATCGAGTTCCGTGGCGCCAACGAAGAGCAGGCGGAGTCGTTCGCCTTCGTTCAGGTGGCGTTCCTGATGTCGCTGCTACTGATGTTCGTGCTGCTGGTCACCCAGTTCAACAGCTTCTACCAGGCCGTGCTCATCCTGATGGCGGTGGTGATGTCCACCGCCGGGGTACTGCTCGGGCTGCTCATCACCGGCTCGCCGTTCAGCGCCATCCTCACCGGGGTGGGGGTGGTCGCCCTGGCGGGTATCGTGGTGAACAACAACATCGTGCTCATCGACACCTACAACCATCTGCGCCGGGAGCATCCGGAGCTCGACTACGTGGCGCTCATCGTCCGCACCGGTGCACAGCGCCTGCGACCGGTGATGCTGACCACCGTGACCACCGTGTTCGGTCTGCTGCCGCTGGCCAACAATCTCTCGGTGGACCTGCTCAACCGCACCATCGTCTACGGCGGTCAGCTTTCCGGGTTCTGGGTGCCGCTGGCCCAGGCCATCGTCTCGGGACTGGTCTTCGCCACCGTGCTGACCCTGGTGGCGACGCCGGCGCTGCTTGCGGTGCCCCATCAAATGTGGATAGCGGTTGAGTGGATGCGTGCGCACGCTCTCCGCTCTCCGCTATCCGCTTTCCGCAGGAGGGCCTTCGCGGACCGGCAGGTCGTGACTGACGAGCAGGCTTGAGCTCGATGGCGTGCCCGGCCGCGGGGACGCTTCCAGCGGATAGCGGAGAGCGGATAGCGGATAGCGACCCCCCCAAAAAAAAACCCCGACGACGGGGGATTGGGGAGGGGGAGGGGTCGTCGTCGGGGCCTCAAACCCTGGATGGGGATGATCCACCCGGGTTTCAAGAGGAGGTACAGCTGATGTCGCCTCTCTCCTGCCGATTAGTCCGCTACGTGGCGTGAGAGTTCCGGCCGGCAGCAGAAAATTTCGCCGCGCTCAGGTATCCTCCCCCGCCCATCGACCTGCAAATTTTCCGCCGGAGTCAGAAGCGACATGACGGTTTCCCTGGGAGTGCACGTGGGCCAGCAGAACCTGGCCATGGAGGATCTGCGCCGCCTCTGGCGGAAGCTCGACGAGCGCGGCATGGACTGGATCTCCGTCTGGGACCACTTCTACGAGGCCCCGCCGAAAGGCGGCACCCAGCCGCACTTCGAGGCGCTGGCCACCCTGGGTGCGCTGGCGGCGGAGACTCGGCACGCGCGGATCGGCTGCCTGGTGTTCTACGTGGGCTATCGCAACCCTGCCCTGCTCGCCAAGGCCGCCACCACCCTGGACCACATCAGCGGCGGCCGCTTCGAGCTCGGCATCGGCGCCGGCTGGCACATCTGGGAAGCCAGCGCCTACGGCTACGCCTTCCCCGACATCGGCACCCGCCTGGACATGCTCGAGGAAGCGGCGGTCATCATCCGCCGCATGCTCACCCAGGAGCGCACCACGTTCTCGGGCAAGCACTTCCAGGTGGATGACGCGAGCTGCCTGCCGCCGCCGGTGCAGAAACGCCTGCCCATCTGGATCGGCGGGGTGGGCGAGAAACGCACCCTCAAGATCGTGGCCGACCACGCCGACGGCTGGAATGCCGCCTACCTGTCGCCCGACGAGTTCGCCCGGGTCAACGGCGTGCTCAATCACTGGTGCGAGACGGAGGGGCGGGACCCGGCGAGCCTGAAGCGCGCCGTCAACGTGACCTTCAACATGGGCGTGACACCCGCGGACGTGGAACGGCAACGCCGGCTGCTGGCGGAAGACTGGGGCGATGCCGCGGAACGAGTGGCAGGGGGCGCCCTGCTGTGCACCCCGGACCAGGCGGTGGAGCGCATCCGCGAGTACGTGGCCGCGGGCGCGGACGAGGTGAACATCGCCCTGCGCGCTCCCTGGGACGAGGAAGCGCTGGACGCCTATCTGGAGGTGGTGATGCCGGCGGTGAGGGGCTGAGTCAGCTATCGGCGACCGGCTATCAGCTATCGGCAAGAGCCCCCTCGGCCTGGCTGTGTCCTCAACTGCCGCCAGCGAGACCCTGGCGAACCGCCTCTTGCTGAAAGCCGATCGCTGAAGGCTGACAGCTAATACCCTTCCAGCGCCTTCGCGTACGCCAGCACACGCTCGGCCTCCGCCGCGTGCAGGTTCTCGACCAGCTTGCCGTCGAGCACCGCCACGCCTTTGCCTTCCGCCTTGGCGGCCTCCCAGGCCTGCAGCACCCGACGGGCGTGGTCCACCGCATCCGGGTCGAAGCCGAAGATCTCGTTGGCGGGCTCCACCTGGCTCGGGTGGATCAGCGACTTGCCGTCGAAGCCCATCTCCCGGGCCTGCTGACATGCCGCGCGAAAGGCTGCCTGGTTCCTGAAATCCAGATGCACCCCATCCAGCACGTCCAGGCCGAACGCCCGGGCCACCAGCACGCAATGCTGAAGCGCTAACGCCAGGTTGTGGCGGCTTTCCGTGTGCCGCGCGCGGAGCTCCTTCACCAGGTCGCTGGTGCCCATGACCAGCACCGCCAGGCGCGGGCAATGGACGGCCAGGCTGCGCAAGTCCAGCACCGCCAGCGGCGTCTCCACCATGAACCAGAGCGGCAGCGCGCCGGCTCCGGCGGCATCCATGGCGGCCGTGATGGCGTCGATCTGCGCCGTCGTCTCCACTTTCGGAAACAGCACGCCGTCCACGGGAAGCCCGGCAACGGCGGCCACGTCGGCAGCGCCCCACGGCGTGTCCAGGGCGTTGACGCGGACGATCAGCTCCCGGTGCCCGTATCCCCCGTGCTCCACCTGTGCCACCACGTTGGCGCGCGCCGTTTCCTTGGCCTCCGGCGCCACCGCGTCCTCCAGATCGAAGATCACGCCGTCACAGGGGATGCTGCGGGCTTTGTCCAGGGCCCGCGGATTCGCGCCCGGCATGTAGAGCACGGAGCGGCGCGGCTTCGGCGTGTCGGTCATGGAAGGGCGGTCAGGGACTGCGGGGGGGTTCAGGGGCGGTGAAGAAGGCTCGGCTGCGGTGGGCACCGGGGTCGCCGTACCGGGCGCCGTGACAATCCGCCTTGCAGCGGCAACTGTAGTGGGACAGCACGGGAATCAAGGTGAACGCCCCAACCAGCAGGCTCACGGCGGTCCAGCCTTCCTGGCTCTGATACCAGTCCGATTCGAGCTTCGGGACCTCGGTGAAGAAACCGGCGAAGAAGAAGAACATGAGGGCGGTGGCGGCGATGGCGAAGATGCGGGAAAGGAAGATGCTGAGGTTCGGAACCAGGTTGATCAGCGCCAGCACCGCTCCCGCTGCGTACGGAGCCCACAGCCAGGGCCGCGGATGAGGCACGTGCAGCAGCGCCAGAACGATGAAGGTGGCGCCGATGATGCCGTAGATGTACCGCATGCCTCGGTCGAGCCTGGTTGTGGTCGTGTCCGTCGTCATCGCCCCCTGTTCCAGCATCGAGCGTGCCGCTTTATAGTGCGTTCAAGTTTCTGCAAACGATTTCGTTCCGTCAACCAGTTCTGTTACACGCGGTGACAAAAAAGCTACCGTTCTACCCACTTTTTTGCATCCGTTTCGGGGAAATCGGGCCGCATCGGCCGAATCGGCAAGAATATTGCCATGATCAACCGATCCGCGCCGACTGGCCTCCGTCCACGGGCAAACAGGCGCCGGTGATGAAGCGGGCCTCGTCCGAAGCGAGGAACAGGGCCGCGTTGGCCACGTCCCACGCATCCCCCATCCCGCCCCCCAGCGGCACCTGGGCATTGCGCGCGCGGATCAGCTCCTCGCGATCACGGCCGGCAGCCACGTGCCCCTCGATGGCCATGGGCGTATTCATGAGCCCCGGCATGATGACGTTGGCGCGGATTCCATAGCGGGCGTTGCCGGTCGCCAGCGCATGAGTGTATGCGTTCAGCGCCGCTTTGGACGTCTTGTAAGCCACCAGACCCACGGCGCACACCGCCGCCACGGACGAGATATTGGTGATCACGCCGCTGCCCTGCTCGCGCATCACCGGCAGCGCGTGCTTGCACACCAGCATGATGCTTTTCAGGTTGGTGTCGAAGATGCGGTCCCACACCTCCACCGTCATGCTGCTGGCCCCGCGATCGCCGGTGCCGATGCCCACGTTGTTGTGCAGCACGTCGAGGCGGCCGTAACGCTCCACGCAGCTGGCTACCAGACGGCGGCAGTCGTCCTCCCCGGTGATGTCCGCCACGCACACGCTGCCCTCGCCGCCCCGGGCGCGGAGCTGTGCCAGGGTTTCCTCCGCCGAAGCCTGGTCCCGATCCACCACCAGCACCGTAGCGCCCTCCTCGGCGAAGCGGATGGCGGTGGCGCGGCCGTTGCCCATGGTCTCCCCCGGCGTCTGCCCGGCGCCCACCACCACGGCGATCTTCCCGGCTAGACGTCCCATCCGGGCAGACCCTCGTCGAGTTGCACGCCGAACGAGTTCAGGGCCATCGAGACCAGGTTGTACTGGCCCACGGTGAACACCAGATCCATGAGCTGCTGGGTGGTCAGATGCTCGGTTAAACCGGCCCAGGTGGCGTCGCTGATGTGGGCGTCCGCGTGCAGCTCGTCCGTGGCCTGCAGCAGCAGCCGATCCAGCTCCGACAGCCCCGGGGTGCCCGGACCGGTCTTGGCGGCGCGAATCTCGTCGTCGCTCATCCCCGCGCGGCGGGCGATCTCCACGTGCTGACCCCATTCGTAACCCGCCTGGCACAGGTAGCCTATGCGCAGGATCACCAGCTCCCGCTCCCGCGCCGCCAGCGTGGACTTACCCAGGACGTGATTGGCAAACACCAGCCAGCGGCGCATGAGATCGGGGTGATGAGCCAACGTCTTGAAGATGTTGAATACGCGGCCCTGCTCGACGAAGGGAGCCATCACCTCCTTCGCCTGCTCGCTCCACTGGGACTCTTCGAGCGGTGCCACACGAGGCTCGGATAGACGCATCGTTTCCCTCTCCTGAAATGGTGATGGGGTAGCTTAACTCGGAATGGATATCGCGTTGCGCTATCCGCTATCCGCTGTCCGCTGTCCGCTTTCCGCTGGCGATCAGCTATCGGCGATCAGCGGTCGGCGAGAGTGGCCTTCGCAACGGAATCGCTATCGGCGCCGCGATCGGGCCGGAAGGCGAATTTCACGTCCTCGCG
>JAWLGU010000033.1:21976-44323 GCA_041690675.1 Pseudomonadales bacterium
CGAAAGCCGAAAGCCGAAAGCCGAACAGCTGACAGCCCTATCCGCTGGAACGTCGCGGCCACGCTCCAGCGGATAGCGGATAGCGGATAGCGGATAGCGAACAGCAGACAGCGAACAACGCCGTCCTCTTTCCGCTGGACTTCGGCGACTTCGCGTGATGAGCTTTGTCGACATGACCATTCACACACGGACCGACGACGGGATTCGTATCATCACCATCGATCGGGGCGCGGTCAGGAACGCGGTGGACGGCCCCACCGCGGCGGCGCTGGCCCGCGCCTTCCGGGACTTCGACGCAGACGACGACGTGCCTGTCGCAGTGCTGACCGGAGCCGGCGGCACGTTCTGCGCCGGCGCCGATCTCAAGGCAGTGGCCGCGGGCCGGGGGAACCGGGTGGCGGTGGACGGCGACGGCCCCATGGGGCCCACCCGCATGCAGCTCGGCAAGCCGGTCATTGCCGCGGTGGAGGGGCACGCCGTAGCCGGGGGCCTCGAGCTGGCGCTGTGGTGCGATCTCCGGGTCGCCGCCGAGGACGCCGTGTTCGGCGTCTACTGCCGCCGCTGGGGCGTGCCGCTGGTGGATGGCGGCACGGTTCGTCTGCCGCGTCTGATCGGCCACAGTCACGCCATGGACCTGATCCTCACCGGCCGCGGCGTATCCGGCGAGGAAGCCCGGCGCATGGGACTCGCGAACCGGCTGTGCCCGCCCGGCCAGGCTCTAACCGAGGCGCTGGCCCTGGCGCGCCAGCTCGCTGCCTTTCCCCAGCGCTGCCTGAGAAGCGACCGCGGCGCGGCCCTGGCGCAGTGGGGCATGAGCGAAGCCGATGCGCTGCAGGAAGAGACCCGACTGGGGCTCGAGGTGATACGCTCCGGAGAGACCCGGGCCGGTGCCGAGCGCTTCGCGGGCGGCGCGGGCCGGCACGGCGACTTCTCCGACATCTGACGGCAAGGAGGATCTGATGGCATTCAGCGACCGCCCCGAGCTCGGGGTGACCATCTTTCCCACGGACTACGCCATTCAACCGGTGGAGCTGGCTCGGGCGGTGGAGGAACGGGGACTCGACAGCCTGTTCTTCCCGGAGCACACCCACATTCCCGTCTCGCGGCTCACCCCGTTCCCCGGGGGCACAGACCTGCCGAAGATGTACTGGCACACCCACGACCCGTTCGTCGCCCTCGGCGCCTGCGCGGCGGTGACGAGCCGTATCCGCCTCGGCACCGGCATCTGCCTGGTGATCGAACGCGATCCCATCGTTCTGGCCAAGGAGGTCGCCTCCCTGGACCTGATATCCAACGGCCGGGTCGTGCTCGGCGTCGGCGCCGGCTGGAACCGGGAGGAGATGGAGAATCACGGCGCCGACTATCGCAATCGCTGGAAGATCGTGCGCGAAAAGGTGCTGGCCATGAAGGCCATCTGGACCCAGGAAGAACCCGAGTTCCATGGCGAGTTCGTCGACTTCGACCCCATCTGGTCGTGGCCCAAACCCGTACAGAGCGGCGGCCCGCCCATCTGGATCGGCGCCAACTCCAAGTGGGTGTTCGACCGGGTGGCCGAGTACGGCGACGGCTGGATGCCCATCGGCGGCCTCGGTTCCGGGAACATGCAGCGCCTCGAGGACGCCCTGGCCGCCCGCGGCCGCCGCGTCCAGGATCTCACCCTGGCCCTGTTCGGAACCCCCACCGACTACGACCAGCTCATGGGCCGCATCGACCAGGGCTTCGACCACCTCGTCTTCACCCTGCCCGACGCCGGCGCCGACCAGGTGCTGCCCCTGCTCGACAACCTGGCCGCCCTGGCCGAACGGGTACGCGGCTGAAGGAGACACAGCGAACGGGCGCGAGTGCGAAGCCCGGCGCTTCGTGATCGCGGCCGATCGCGGCGCCGCTGCATCACCCCACGCCGACGCAAGTGCAGTCAGGCGGAGAAGCTGGCCTCGTAACCCTTCGCAGCCAACGCCGCGAGCACCTGGTCCACCTGCTCCTCCCCCCGCATCTGCAGCACCAGCTCCACCATGGTGGAGCGCACCGACGATCCCGCGAACGCGCGCTGGTGCTCGATCTCGATGATGTTGCTGTCCAGCTCCGCCAGCACGCCGGTCAGCGCCGCCAGCGCCCCGGGCACGTCCGGAATCTCCACCCGCAGGCGCACCAGCCGGTGACTGCGCACCAGCCCGCGTTGCAGCACCGAGGAGAGAATCATCATGTCGATGTTGCCGCCGGAGAGGATCAGCACCGTGCGGCGCCCGGCGAAGGCACTGCGGTGGGCGTAGACCGCGGCCAACGCCACCGCCCCCGCGCCCTCCACCACCGTCTTCTCGATCTCCAGCAGGGTGAAGATGGCCTGCTCCACCTGCTCCTCGCTCACCAGCATCATGTCGTCCACGTAGCCGCGGATGAGCGGCAGGGTCTGGCTGCCGGGGGACTTGACGGCAATGCCTTCCGCCACGGTGCCCACGCCCCGCGGGCTGTCGCCGATGCCGTGGAAAAAGTTGTGAGCGGCAGGGAAGCGTTCCACCTGCACGCCAACGACCCGAATCTCCGGGCGTTCCGCCTTGACGGCAGCGGCCACGCCGCCGATGAGCCCGCCTCCGCCCACGGGCACCACCACCACCTCCGCGTCCGGCGCCTGCTCCAGCAACTCGAGCCCCAGGGTGCCTTGCCCCGCGATCACCCGCGGATCGTCGTAGGGGTGGACCAGGGTCAGATCCCGCTGCCGGGCCAGCTCCAGGGTGAAGCTGCGGGACTCGTCGAACTCGCTGCCGTGCAGGATCACCTCGGCGCCGAACACGCGGGTCTGGGCCACCTTGGCATTGGGGGTGAAGCGGGGCATGACGATGGTGGTGGGCACCCCCAGGCGTTGTCCGTGATACGCCAGCGCCTGGGCGTGGTTGCCGGCGGACATGGCGATGACCCCCCGCTCGCGCTCCTCCTGGCTCAGGCACAGCAGACAGTTCAGGGCGCCCCGCTCCTTGAACGACGACGTGAACTGCAGGTTCTCGAACTTGAGATAGATCTCCGCGCCGGTGAGTTTGGAAAGCGTCGCGCTGTGGCTGAGCGGGGTCACCGCCACCTGCCCGGCGATCCGCTCCCGGGCCGCCCAGATGTCGGCTATGTCCATCGATGTTCTCCTTTCTCGTTCAGTGTACCCTGCCCCCGGTGAAGCATCTGCTCATCGTCTACCACACCAAGACCGGCAATACCGGCAGGCTCGCCAACGCCGTGCTCACGGGCGCCACCGCCGAGGACGCCGGCGAGGTGGAGGTGCGGCTGCGACGCGCCCGCGAAGCAGGTCCCGCGGACCTGCTGTGGGCGGACGGCGTGCTGCTCGGCACGCCGGAAAACTTCGGCTACATGTCCGGCGCCATGAAGGATTTCCTGGACCGCACCTTCTACGAGGTCGAGGGTAAGCTGCAACCGTTGTCCTGCGCCATCTTCATCAGCGCCGGCAACGACGGCACCGGCGCGCTCACCGCCATCCGCCGGATCATCAAGGGCTATCCCCTGCAGGAGGTGCAGGACCCGGTGGTGGCGGTGGGGGCGGTGACCGAGGACCATCTGCGCCGCTGCGAGGAACTGGGGCTGGCGCTGGCGGTCGGTCTGGAAGCAGGAATTTACTGAGATCCCATGCAGGTCACGATTCACGACAGCATCGACGAGATCGAGGCGCAGGACTGGAACGCCTGCGCCAATCCCGACACCGCGCGGTTCAACCCGTTTCTCACGCACGAGTTTCTGCACGCCCTCGAGGCCAGTGGCAGCGCCGTGCCGAGAACCGGCTGGCAGCCATGCCATCTCTCCTTGCGGCAGAGCCGCGGGGGCGAGCCGCTCGGTGTGGTGCCCATGTACCTGAAGGGGCACTCCCGCGGCGAGTACGTGTTCGACTACGCCTGGGCGGACGCCTGGCACCGGGCCGGCGGCCGGTACTACCCGAAGCTGCAGGTGAGCGTGCCCTTCACCCCGGCCACCGGCCGGCGCATGCTCGCCCGCGACGGCACGGCGGCCACGGAGCGGGCGCTGCTGGAGGCGTGCATCCAGGTCGCCCGGCAAACCGGCGTGTCGTCGCTGCACGTGACCTTCATGCCCGAGTCGCAATGGCGGCTGGCTGGGGAACTGGGTTACCTGCAGCGTCTGGACCAGCAGTTTCACTGGCGCAACCCCGGGTACGCGAGCTTCGACGACTTCCTCGCCGACCTGTCGTCGAAGAAGCGCAAGAACCTGAAGCGCGAGCGCCGGGAGGCGCTGGCTGCCGGGGTGGAGATCGAGTGGGTCACCGGACGGGACCTCACCGAGGCCCACTGGGATGCCTTCTTCGAGTTCTACATGGACACCGGTTCACGCAAGTGGGGCTCGCCGTATCTCACCCGCCGCTTCTTCAGCCTGATCAACGAGACCCTGGCCGATCGCGTGCTGCTGGTGATGTGCCGCCGCGGCGGCCGCTACATCGCCGGTGCCCTGAATTTCATCGGCGGCGACACCCTTTTCGGCCGCAACTGGGGGTGCATCGAGGACCACCGGTTTCTGCACTTCGAGGCGTGCTACTACCAGGCCATCGAGTTCGCCATCGCCCGGGGGCTGCGCACGGTGGAAGCCGGCGCCCAGGGCGGGCACAAGGTGGCGCGGGGGTATATGCCCCAGGCGACCCACAGCGCCCACTGGATCGCCGATCCGGCCTTCGCCGACGCCGTGGCGGATTTTCTCGAGCGCGAGCGGGCGTACGTGCAGGACGAGATGGCCTACGTGGAGGGCCGCAGCCCCTTCAAGGCGAGCCTGGACATCGAGCGTTTCGGGCGGGTCTGAAGCGCCTCGGCGGCGGTCACCCCGGACCGCCCGCCCCGGCGGCCTCCGGAACCTCCACGTTCATCTCGGCCGCCACCTGTCGCAGGTACGCCTGCAGCCGCCGGGTGTTGTCCGGCCCCATGCGCATCACCTGCTTCTTCAGGCTCGAGAGCCCCTCGAGCCGCGGGTCCGCGTACTCGTACATGACGTTCGGCTGCACCAGCTCCACCCGGCCCTCGGGCACCGGCGCCGCCAGCACCTCGGCAACGGCCCGGGCGAACACCTCCCCGGGAGGCGCCTGCACGCCGATCTCCTGCAGAGCCGATTCCACGAGCGGGTTGAGGGTCTCCAGCAGATCGGCCACCTGCGCCGGATCCGCCTGCACCAGTTCCTCCACGTAGGGGTCGTAGCGCCGGTAGCTGGCCGGATCGACGAAGATGCGGTCGTCCTCGCGGGTCACCTGGAAACGTCCCTCGGGCGCCAGGAACGAAAGCTGCCGTCGCGGATAGGTGCCGCGAGCGGCGTTCTCCGCCAGTACGGCGAGCCGCCGCACGTAGTCACCCTGCTCGAGCCAGGGCTCCGGCAGATCCAGGGGCTCGAGCCGCTCGCGAACGAACGCATCGCTCTCCGGCAGCGGCGGCAACGGTTCCTCCGGCTCCGGCTCGGGTTGCTGCGCCGGGGCGGGCTCTTCGGCAGGCGCAGGCTCGGAGGGCCCGGGGGCGACCGGCTCGGTGGCCGGCGGTGCCGGGCCCGGCTCGGGCTCCGGTCTGGGCTCGGGGGCGCCGCCCCCGGCGCGGAAGACCGCCCAGCCGATCACGGCCAGGGCCACGACCACGATGGCAACAAGAATTGCTTTTTGCATGAAAACTATGTACCACAGCACCGGGTCGCCGTCATCCGACATCCGGCCGGCGGTGGCTCTCGAAGGTCCCGATTCCCCCTCGGTTCAGTCAATTCCATTATCATTCCACTCTCCCTCAACACTTCGAGCGCGATGAGCACCACCCCCGTCAAATCCGTACTTCAGCACCAGGTCGCCATCGGCGAGCCCGTCACCGTGGCCGGCTGGGTCCGGTCGCGCCGCACCTCCAAGGGCGGATTCTCCTTCGTGCACGTCAACGACGGCTCGTCGCTCGACTCGCTGCAGGTCGTGGCCGACGAAAGCCTGCCCAACTACACCAGCGAGGTGGTGGAGCTCGGCACCGGCTGCGCGGTGCGGGCGCACGGCATCGTGGCCGAGTCTCAGGGCAAGGGCCAGGACCGGGAGGTGAAGGCCACCACGCTGGAGGTGCTCGGCTGGGTCGACGATCCGGAGACGTATCCCATCGCCAAGAAGCGTCACACCTTCGAGTACCTGCGCACGGTGGCGCACTTGCGGCCGCGCACCAACACCTTCGGCGCCATCAGCCGGGTGCGCAACGCGCTCGCCCACGCGGTGCACGATTACTTCTACCGAAACGGTTTCGTCTGGGTGAATACCCCCATCATCACCGCCAACGATTGCGAGGGCGCCGGAGACCTGTTCCGGGTCTCCACTCTGGATCAGGTGAACCGGTCGGAGCCGGATCCCTTCGCCGACGACTTCTTCGGCACCGAGACGTTCCTCACCGTCTCCGGCCAGCTCAACGTGGAGAGCTACTGTCTGGCGCTGTCGAAGGTCTACACCTTCGGCCCTACCTTCCGCGCGGAGAACTCCCACACCAGCCGGCACCTGGCGGAGTTCTGGATGATCGAGCCGGAGATCGCCTTTGCCGACCTGGCCGACGATGCGGCCCTGGCGGAGGACTTCCTCAAGGCCATGTGCACGGCGGTGCTGGAGCGCTGCCCCGACGACATGGCCTTCTTCCGCGACCGCATCGACAGCGAGGCCATTGCGCGGCTCGAGCACGTGATCGCCACGCCCTTCGAGCGGCTCGACTATACGGAGGCCGTGAGGATCCTCAGCCAGGCCGACGCGAAGTTCGAGTTCCCGGTGGAATGGGGCCTGGACCTGCAGTCGGAGCACGAGCGCTACCTCACGGAGCACGTAGGGGGGCCGGTGGTGGTGAGCGACTACCCCAAGGACATCAAGGCGTTCTACATGCGCCTCAACGACGACGGTCGCACCGTGGCGGCCATGGACGTGCTCGTCCCCGGGGTGGGCGAGATCATCGGCGGCAGCCAGCGCGAGGAGCGCCTGGAAGTGCTCGACGAGCGTCTGCAGGCGTTGGACCTCGGCGACCAGCTCTGGTGGTATCGCGACCTCCGGCGCTACGGCACCGTGCCCCACGCCGGCTTCGGGCTCGGCCTCGAGCGGCTGCTGCTGTACGTCACCGGCATGGAGAACATCCGCGACGTCATCCCGTTCCCCCGCGTGCCGAACAATGCGGGATTCTGAGAATCGCTCTCCGCTATCCGCTATCCGCTGTCCGCAGGACGCGGATCGCAAGGCTGGAGCGGTGTTCCAGCCCGGGCCCGCGAACCCCGCGGCCGCTTGCGAGGACCCTCCAGCGGATAGCGGACAGCGGATAGCGGATAGCGACCCCGCGGATAGCGGATAGCGGACAGCGACTTATGATCCGTTCCCTCCTCCGCCTCCGGCCGTTCGTCCGGCGCTACCGGATCCGGCTGCTGCTGGGAATCGGCGCGTTCGGGGTGGCCCGGGTGCTGGAAGCGCTGGTGCCGCTGCTGCTGGGGCTGAGCATCGACCGCATCGCAGCCGGTGACGCCGACCTGAGGTGGCCCGTGCTCGGCATCTTCGGTGCGGTGGTCGGCCGCTTCGGTGTGGTTTCCTTCGCCCGCTTCGCGGTGCGCAGCGCCGGCCTGCGCGTGGCCTTCGACCTGCGCCAGGCGCTCTACGCGGCCCTGCAGCACCAGGGCAGCCGCTTCTTCGCCCGCTACACCATCGGCGACATGATGACCCGGGCGGTGGCGGACATCAGCCTGATCCAGCGGCTCATCGCCATGGGAACCATCCTCATGGTGATCCTGGTTTACGCGCCCCTGGTGGGTTTCGGCTTCATGCTCTCCATGTCGCCGGCGCTCACCCTCGCGGTGCTGCCGCCGTTGCCGCTGGTGTTCCTCTACGCGCGCTGGTCGTCCCGGCAGATGGGCGTCGCGTCCCGGGCCGTGCAGGACCGCCTCTCGGACCTGGGCGCTCAGGTGCAGGAGAACCTCTCGGGCATCCGCACCATCCAGGCCATGGTGCAGGAAGAGAACGAGATCCGCCGCTTCGCCGAGACCAACCAGGCCTACGCCGACGCTTTCTACCGTCAGTCGTGGATCAACTCCATGATGATGGCGGTGATGCCGAGTCTCGCCGCCGTCAGCCTCATCACCATCATGGGTTACGGCGGCTACCTGGTGCAGCAGGGAGAGATCACCGTGGGCATGCTGGTGTCGTTCACCATGTACATGAGCATGGTGGTGCAGCCGTTCCGCAGCGCGGGCTTTCTCATCAACCTGTTCCAGCGCGCCGCCGTCGCCAGCGAACGGCTGTTCGACGTGCTCTCCCGGGACCCGGAGATCGAGGACCGGCCCACCGGCCGCACCCCGGAGCGGCTGAGCGGCCACATCGATGTCCGCCACCTCACCTACACCTTCGAAGGCGCCACCGTGCCGGCACTCGAGGACGTGAATCTTTCGATCGCGGCCGGCGAGTCCATCGCCATCATGGGCCGGGTGGGTGCCGGCAAGAGCACCCTGCTCCGGCTGCTGGTACGGCTGCTGGACCCGCCGCCGGGTACGATCTTCGTGGACGGCCACGACGTGCGCGACTACCCGCTCGCCCAGCTTCGCTCCCAGATCGCCCTGGTACCCCAGGACCCGTTCCTGTTCGGCGAGCCCCTGCGCGACAACCTGAGCTACGACGAACCCGAGCGGGCCCTCGAGCAGATCTGGTCCGCGGCCACCTCGGCGGACCTCAAGGAGACCATCGAGGAGTTTCCCCGGGGCATGGACACGTTGGTCGGCGAGCGCGGGGTGACGCTTTCCGGGGGACAGAAGCAACGCGCCACCCTGGCCCGCGGGCTGATCCGCCACGCCCCGGTGCTGATCCTGGACGACTGCTTCTCCAGCGTGGACACCGGCACCGAGGACCACATTCTCTCGGAGCTGAAGCGGCTGCGCCGGGGCCAGACTACCGTGCTGGTGTCGCACCGGGTGTCCACCGCGCGGCATTCCGACCGCATCGTGGTGCTCTCCGAAGGCCGGGTCGCCGAGGTGGGCAGCCACGAGGAGCTGCTGGCCCGGGGCGGCCTGTACGCGGAGCTCGAGCGCATCCAGCGGGAAGGCGCGGAAGACGCCGACTACCGGATGCGGGAGGCGCCGGGCTGATGGCGGAGGGCAGAGCCCAGGCGCCGGCGCGGCGCGACTACGCCCTGTTCGACGCCGAGCTTTCGGGCGCGGTGCTGAACCTGAGCCTGCTGCGGCGCCTGCTGCGCTGGCTCAAGCCCTATCGGGTCACCTTCGCCGTCAGCGCGCTCCTCATCCTGCTCGCCTCCACCCTCCAGGTGATGATGCCGGTGGTGCTGTCGGTGGTGGTGATCGACCACGTTCTGGGCGGCGAGACGTCCACGGTCACACCCGATCTCGGCATGCTGGAGGTGCACGCCTGGATCACCGAGACCCTCTCGCTGCATCCCCTGCTGGCGGCGAGCCTGCTCTACGCCGCCCTGCAGCTCGGCTGGGCCGTCACCGCACATCTGCACCGACTGACCCTGATCAGCTCGGTGATCAAAGGGCTCCGCGATCTGCGTCTCGACCTGTTCCGGCACCTGGAGACCCGCCCCGCCTCCTTCTACGACCGGGTGGCCGTGGGCCGGGTGATGACCCGGGTCACCAACGACGTGGAGGCGCTCTACGAGCTGCTGCGCGGCATCGGCACCCTGGTCGGCGAGTTCGTGCCGTTCTTCGTCGCGCTGGGGATCATGCTTTCCGTGGACGTGGGGCTGACGCTGATCCTGCTGCTCGCGCTCCCCATCATGGGCACCGTGACGTACTTCTTCCGCCGCACCACCCGGCAGCTGTTCCGGGCCGTGCGCATGTCGCTGTCGTCGCTCAACCAGAACATGCAGGAGAACCTGGCCGGTCTGCAGGTGGTGCAGCTCTCCGAGCGCCAGCAGCACAATCTGGACCGCTACACGCGCATCAACGAGGAGAATCGGGCCAACGAGCTGAAGAGCGCGCGGGTGGAAACGCTGTACGGCGCCTTCACCGACACCATGGCTCACGCCGCCCTCGGCGTGATCATCTGGTACGGCGGCGGTGCCGTGGTTCAGGACGCCATGTCGCTGGGCGGAGTGATCCTGTTCACCCGCTTCGTCGACATGCTGTTCCAACCCATCGTCGCCCTGGGCGAGCAGACCAACGTGCTGTTCCGTGCCATGGCCAGCGGCGAGCGCATCTTCCAGGCGCTGGACTGGGACGAGAAAATCCACGAGCCCGCGCACCCGGTACGCCTGCCGGACCGGCTGCGCGGCGAGGTCCGCTTCGAGCATCTCGACTTCGGCTACGACCCCGAGACGGAGATTCTCCACGACGTCACCTTCAGCATCGTGCCCGGGGAAAAGCTCGCCATCGTCGGTCCCACCGGGTCCGGCAAGAGCACCCTGATCCGGCTGCTCGCCCGCTTCTACGACGTGGAGGACGGCCGCATCTTCCTCGATGGCGTGGACGTCAACCGCATCCACACCCGGGACCTGCGCAAGCGCATCGGCGTAGTGCTGCAGGATTTCCACATCTTCTCCGGCACCATCTACGACAACATCGCCCTCGGCGATCCCGCCATCACCTTGGAGAAGGCCCAGGCCGCTGCCCGCCGGGTCAACGCCCACGGCTTCATCACCGCCCTGCCTGACGGCTACTACAGCACCCTCTCCGAGCGCGGGCAGAACCTCTCCCAGGGTCAGCGTCAGCTTCTCGCCTTCGCCCGGGTGCTGGCCGCGGACCCGGAGATCCTGGTCCTCGACGAGGCCACCGCAAGCATCGACACCGAGACCGAGCTGCTGATCCAGGACGCCCTGCGCAAGCTCACCGCCGGACGCACATCCATCATCATCGCCCACCGCCTGCAGACGATTCAGGAGGCGGATCGGGTGCTGGTGCTCCACCACGGCCGGGTGGAAGAGCTCGGCACCCATGAGGAGCTCCTCGCCCGCCGCGGCCTCTACTACCGGCTGCACACCCTCCAGTTCCAGAATGACCCCGAGGGCTGACGCGGCGCCGGGATTACGCATCGTCAACGCAGCCCCACCCCATATGCGCTATATCGGGCAACAAGACGACCCAGGGGGACCCACGTGAAAGTACCTGCCGCCGCGCTCGCCGCCGCCCTTTGCCTCTCGGCGGGCTGCCAGAGCCTGCGGCCGGTGCCGGAGTACGACGGCCGCAACCTCTATCTGGGCTACTGCGCCTCGTGTCACGGCCCGGCGGGCGCAGGCGACGGTCCGGTGGCGCCGAGCATGGCGTTCAGCGTTCCGGATCTGCGAACCCTGGAACAGCGCCAGGGTCGCTTTCCCCGCAAATGGCTGGAGGAAGTCATTGACGGCCGGACGCTGCGGGCTGTCCACGGCACCCAGGACATGCCCGTGTGGGGCTGGGAGTTCAGCAGGGTCGAATCGTCCGATCGGCTCGTCGCAGCCCGGGTCGACGCTCTGGTGGACTACCTGGAGTCGATTCAGCTCACCGACTGATCGGGGGTTCGGGAATCATGGGTATCGAGCTTCCCATCCGCGACCGCACTGCCGCCGGCGAAGCGCTGGCGGATGCCCTCGCCGACCGGTTCACCGACGTGAACGCGCTGGTGCTGGCCCTGCCGCGCGGCGGTGTTCCGGTAGCCTATGAAGTGGCCCGCCGCCTGAACGCCGAGCTCGATCTGATGCTGGTCCGCAAGCTGGGCGCGCCCGGGCAGCGGGAACTCGCCGCCGGCGCCATCGCCAGCGGCGGAATCCGGGTGTTGAACCAGAACGTCATCGACGGGCTCGGCATCTCGGAGCGGGAGCTCGATCGGGTGGCCGAGGAGGAACAGCAGGAGCTGGAGCGGCGCGAGGGGCTGTATCGCGGCCACCGCCCGCATCCCGGCGTAGCGGGGCGCAGCGTGATTCTCATAGACGACGGCGTGGCCACCGGAGCCACCATGCGCGCCGCCATCGCCGCCCTGCGGCAACAGCAGCCCAAGGAGGTGGTGGTGGCGGTGCCGGTGGCGGCGGCGGACACCCTGGCGATCCTGGCCCGGGAGGCGGACGAGGTGGTGTGCCTGGCCACACCGTCGCCGTTCTGGGCCATCGGCCAGTGGTATCGCAACTTCGACCAGGTGAGCGACGACGAGGTGCGTCGACTGCTCGACGAAAGCCGCGGAGACCGGCCGTGACTGCGCGATCCTCCGTTCTGGTGACCGCTGCGGGGGTGGCCCTGGAGGGCGACCTGGCGCTGCCGCCCGACGCGCGCGGTCTGGTGGTGTTCGCCCACGGCAGCGGCAGCAGCCGGTTCAGCTCCCGCAACCGCTACGTCGCGGAGGTTCTGCAGGAGGGAGAGCTCGGCACCCTGCTGTTCGACCTGCTCACCGCCGACGAGCACACCATCGACGAGGTGACCCGGGAGCTGCGTTTCGACATCCCCCTGCTGGCCCGCCGGCTGGTGGCCACGGTGGACTGGCTGCGGGAACAGCCCGCCACCCGGGACCTGCGCCTCGGCCTGTTCGGCGCCAGCACGGGGGCGGCGGCGGCGCTGATCGCCGCCGCCGAGCGGCCCGAGGCGGTGGCCGCCGTGGTCTCCCGGGGCGGCCGCCCGGATCTGGCCATGGCACACCTGCCCCGGGTCCGCGCGCCCACCCTGCTCATCGTCGGCGGCCTGGACGTGCCCGTCATCGACATGAACCGGCAGGCGGCGGCCGCCCTGGCCTGCGAGCAGGAGCTCGAGATCGTGCCCGGTGCCACCCACCTGTTCGAGGAGCCGGGCAAGCTCGAAGCCGTGGCCGCGATGGCCCGGGACTGGTTCGTGAGCCGGCTGTCCCGCTGAGGCCCATGGAGATCCGCCTCTTCGCTCCCGCCGTCAGCCGCCCCTTCGGCGACCGGGTCGCCGTCGCGCTGGGCGTGCCGCTGGCCGAGCTGGAAGAGCGGGAGTTCGATGACGGGGAACACAAGACCCGGCCGCTGGTGAGCGTGCGCGGCGCCGACGTCTACGTGGTGCAGTCGCTCCACGACGAGGCGAGCCAGGGGGTCAACGACAAGCTGGTGAGGCTGCTGTTCCTGCTGGGGACCCTGCGCGACGCCGGCGCGGCCCGCGTCACCGCCATCGCCCCCTACCTCTGCTACGCCCGCAAGGATCGCAAGACCAAGTCCCGGGACCCGGTGACCACGCGCTACGTGGCCGCCCTGTTCGAGGCGGTGGGCGTGGACCGGGTGGTGACCCTGGACGTGCACAACCTGGCCGCCTACCAGAACGCCTTTCGCATCGCCACCGAGCACCTCGAGGCCCGGGAGCTGTTCGTGCGGCACGTGGCGGATCTGCCCGGCGAGCTGGTGGTGGTCTCGCCCGACGTGGGCGGGGTCAAACGGGCGGAAGCGTTTCGTCAGGCGCTCGAGGCGCGCCTCGGCCGCGCCGTGCCCGCGGGCTTCATGGAGAAGCACCGCAGCGCAGGACGGGTGTCCGGAGAGACCCTGGTGGGAGACGTGGGCGGTCGCACGGTGCTGCTGCTCGACGACCTCATCGCCAGCGGCTCCACCCTGGCCCGGGCTGCGGAGGCCTGCCGGGCCCGGGGCGCGGCCGGGGTGCTGGCGATGGCCACCCACGGCGCGTTCACGCCCCGGGCGGATGAGGTTCTCGCGACCCCGGCGCTCGATGACGTGATCATCACCGACACCATCGTCCCGGATCGCATCACCACGCCGGCGGTGCAGGGCAAGCTCACGGTGCTGGACACCAGCCGCCTGTTCGCCGAGGCGATCCGGCGGATGAACGGCGATGGGTCGCTGGTGGAGCTGGTGGAAAATCCGGGATAGTCGCTGTCCGCTGTCCGCTGTCCGCAGGAGAATCACCGGGGCTGAACCAATTCGGCGGCATGCCGGTCCGCCAGTGCCAGGTAGTCTGCGGCCCGGCGCAGCCACTTGCCGTGGCTGTCCGGCGGATGGTCCTTCAAGTGCCACGCCGCGAGCTTGGCCCGCACCAGCGCGCGAAAGCTCTGGTAGAAATGAATCAACCGCGGCGGAACCCGATCGCCCGTGCTGCATTGGTAGGTGTCGAACAGCAGCGGGCCGACGAACGGCGCATCCAGCAGCTCACATTCCATTGCCAGGTACGACAGCTCGTCCGCCACATCGAGGATACGAAACTCGCGGTTGAACTCGAGACAGTCGATGAACACCGGCTCGGGCAGCAGGCACACGTGCTCCGGCCGCAGATCGCCGTGTCCTTCCACGACGCGGCCCGCCGCCACCCGCTCGTCGAGCAGCTCAGCGCCTTCCACCAGCTCGAGCTGGCGGCGGGTCACCGTCTCCAGGCTTGGGGCGTCCAGCGGGTAGGCCGCCAGCGCCCGCCGATTGTCCTCGATGTCCCGGACCAAGCGCTCCCTGTAGCTCGCCGGCGCCATGGGCTCGGCCGGCAGCCGCCGGTAGAACTCCGCCAGCACCGTCGCGAAGCGCCGCACGTCCGCTTCGCTCACCCGGCCCTCGGCGAGGGCCGTGTCCAGCATCTGCGCCTCGGGCAGGCGGCGCATCTTCTCCAGCCACTCCACGGGACGGCCCTCGCCGTCGAGGGCGAGCCCGCCGCCGGACTGCGCCACCAGGGGCACCACGGAGAGGTAGACGTCCGGCGCCAGGCGGCGGTTGAGGCGGATCGACTCCTCGCAGTAATGGCGGCGATCCTGCAGCGTCGAGAAGTTGATGTACGAGAGGTGCACCGGCTTCTTCATCTTGTAGACGAGGGTGTCGGTGACGAACACCCACGACATGTGGGTCTCGATGGCACGTACCTCGGTCACGGGGTGTGGGTAGCTGGCCGGGTTCCGCAGGAAGGCCACCTTGTCTGCAAGGGAGATCCCCTTCGTCACATTCCCATCTCGGCCCCCGCCGCCTCCCGCTCCGCCTTCTCCGGCACCTCCGTCATGGTGGCCTCGGTGAGCAGCAGCACGCTGGCGACGGAGACCGCGTTCTCCAGGGCCACACGCATCACCTTGGTCGGGTCGACGATGCCGGCTTCGAAGAGGTCCACATACTGATTGCGGGCGGCGTCGAAACCCACGGAGTCGCCGCCGGACAGCATGCGGTCCACCACCACGCCGCCGTCCACCGCCGAGTTCTCGGCGATCTGACGGGTGGGCGCGGTGAGGGCCCGCCGCAGGATCTGCACGCCGGTGCGCTCGTCCCCCTCGCAGCTGGCCTCTTCCGCCGCCACCGCCGCGGTGCAGCGCAGCAACGCCAGGCCGCCGCCCGGCACGATACCCTCCGCCACCGCCGCCTTGGTGGCGCTGATGGCGTCGTCCAGCGCCTCGGACTTGGACTTGAGCTCGGCCTCGGTGGGCGCGCCCACGCGAATCACGGCGACGCCCCCCACCAGCTTCGCCAGCCGCTCCTCCAGCTTCTCCTTGTCGTAGTCGCTGGTGGCTTTGTCGATCTCCCGGCGAACCTGCTGGGCCCGCGCTTCGATCTCGCTGCTGTGGCCCGCGCCGCCGATGATGGTGGTGTCGTCCTTGCTCGCCACCACCCGCTCCGCCCGGCCCAGGTGATCGAGCTGGGCGTTCTCGAGCTTGAGCCCCACCTCCTCTGAGATCACCACGGCGCCGGTGAGCACCGCCATGTCCTGGAGCATGGCCTTGCGGCGGTCACCGAACCCCGGCGCCTTCACCGCCACGCTGCGGAACACGCCGCGAAGCTGGTTCACCACCAGGGTCGCCAGGGCTTCCCCTTCCACGTCCTCCGCCACCAGCAGGATGGGCTTGCCCGATTTGGCCACCTGCTCGAGCAACGGAATCAGCTCCCGCAGGGCGTGGATCTTCCTGTCGCAGAGCAACACGTAGGGCTCGTCGAGCACGGCTTCCATGCTCTCCGGATCGGTGACGAAGTACGGGGAGATGTAACCGCGGTCGAACTGCATGCCCTCCACCACCTCGAGCACGGTCTCGGTGGTCTTCGATTCCTCCACGGTGATGACCCCCTCGTCGCCCACCTTCTCCATGGCCTCGGCGACGAGATCGCCGATGGCCGGATCGTTGTGGGCGGAAATGGTGGCCACGTCCGCCTTCTCCTTGCGCGAGGAGACCTGCCGGGACATGCGGTGCAGCTCGGCCACCGCGGCATCGCGGCCCCGCTCCAGACCGCGCTTGATGTCGATGGCGCTGGCGCCAGCCACCACGTTGCGGATGCCGTCCGCCAGGATGGCGTGGGCCAGCAGCGTGGAGGTGGTGGTTCCGTCGCCCACCGCGTCCCCGGTCCTTTCCGCCGCCTGACGCAACATCTGGGCGCCCAGGTTCTCCTCCGGATCTTCCAGGTCCAGCTCCTTGGCGATGGTGACACCGTCATTGCAGACGATGGGGGGACCCCACGGCTTCTGCATGAGCACGGATTTCGACTTCGGCCCCAGGGTCACGCGGACGGCATCCGCGAGCTGGGACGCACCTGAGAGGATCTTCTCGCGAGCGGCGGAGCGAAAGGTCAGATGCTTGTGGGCCATGTCGGATCCCTCCTCGATCCCGAGTGGCCGGGCCTGAATTTGCACGTTCCGTGCCGATGGCCGGTTTCCGGACTCGTCACCGCTCCGGCTCCCCGGTGGCCTCCGCGACGGTAACCTGCCACAGAGGCTCGCCGAATGGCTCGCCGGCGGGCTCGCCGGCGGGCTCGACGCGGATCCGCACCGGCAGAAACCGTTCGATGACCCGAGCGTTGGTGAGGGTGTGAGCGCTGGGGCTCAGAGTCGTGAAGGAACCGGACCCGCCCAGGGCCATGGGCAGCAGCAGCTGATCGGCCAGGTGCCGGCCCGCCACCGCGGAGCTCGCGAGATAGGCTCGCGCCTCCCGCACCGCCTGGGCCGCCACGGCCTCCGCGGGTACTCCGCGCCGGCCGAAGCCGCAGAACACCTCGGTCACCTGCTCGAAGGCCAGGGTGAGGAGCAACAGGTTTCCCGGGCCGATCCCTCGAGCATCCTCCCGCACCGCGAGCCGGCTCCACCCCAACGCTTCACGCGCCACTGCGATCTCGCGCTCGGCGATGTGCCTGGGCAGACCGCACACCACCGCCTCGCCCCAGGCCTCGAGCAGGCGGCCCCGGCCACGGAGCGTCAGCGGCGTGGGCCGCCAGCCGGGCGCCACCTCCAGCTCCAGCGCTCCGCCGCCGGCGGGATAGTAGCCGGCCCGCTCCAGCCGGGCGTGCACCTGCGCGCCCATGCGCCGCAACTGCAGCAGAAAGGCGCGCTCGAAGAACTCGAACGGTGGACTCTGGGGGTTGTGGGTGCCACCCACCAGGTGCAACGACGAAGGGCGCGGGGCACGCAGCAGGGCCGGTATCAGAGTCTGGGCCAGGAGGACCGTGCTGCCAGCGGTGCCGATGTCGAACGTATAGCGGCCGGGGCGAATGGCGCCGGGCTGGAAGGTCAGCGTCGTGGCACCCAGGGCCGCGCCCTCCACGCGCGCTCCGCAAATGGCCTGAGCGGCCTGCACCGCGGTCAGATGCTGCCAGCGCAGGCCCGGCTTTCTGCGGCCGGCGCGGATGCGGATCAGCTCCAGCGGCTCCCCGGTGATCATGGACAGGGACACCGCGGTTCGCAGGATCTGACCACCACCCTCCCCTTGTGAGCCATCGATGCGAATGGTCCGCTCCGGGAAGCCGAACTGACCGCCGAAACTAACGCCGGCGCTCCCCCACCGCTACCGGTACATTCCCCTGGTCGTACACGGGCTCAATGCCGCACTCCGGGGAATGCGGCCATACTCGGGCTTTCGCCGGAGCTCCAACCTTGAGAAGCGCCGACTGGAACGTGGTGGTAACCCTGCTGCCCGAGGGTTTCCGTGACGCCGTGCGCGTGCTGTCGAGGTTCGGCCGGGTGAGCCGCACGCCCTACTGGGACGTGCTGGTGATGCACACGGAGCAGCGTCCGCGCGAGCTCCTGGATGCGCTGCAGCGCGAACTGGACGAGGACGCCAGCCTCGGCAATTCGGTGTCCCGGCTGGTGCCCGTCACCGACGCCTTCGAGTTCGCGAGCCCGGAGGAATTCCGCGATGCCGTTCGCCGCATTGCCCTGCCTTGGGCTGCGGACCTCACCGGTAAGACGTTCCACGTGCGGATGCACCGTCGCGGCTTCAAGGGTCGGCTGGCCAGCAACGAGGAAGAGCGCGCACTGGGCGAGGATCTCCTGCAAGAGGTCCAGCGGCTCGGCGGGTCGGCCCAGGTGGCGTTCCGGCAGCCGGACTGGATCATCGACATCGAGACCGTCGGCACCCGGGCGGGGCTCTCCCGCTGGCGCCGCGAGGAACTGGAACGCTACGTGCTGCTGAGACTGAATTGACGTCACGGAGGAACGGATCAGGGAGGATTCATGCCGCAAGCAAACGAGGCCCTGCTGCGCGCCATCAACGACGCGCTGGAGGCAGACACACGAATCGACATCGAGGCGCTGGAGATCGAGCAGGATGCGAACGACGGCCACATCACCATCGAGGGCGTGGTGGACGACATTCGGGTGAAGCGCCTGGCGGCCAACGCTGTGTGGAGCGTGGTCAAGGATCGGCACCCCATCGTCGATCATCTGCGGGTTCGCTCCCGCGAGCCCGGGGATCAGGCGCTCCGCGACGAGGTGGTGAAGCACCTCGCCGGGGAGAGCATGTTCCGGAACCACTCGCTGATGGCCGAGGCGGGGGGTGACCGGACCCGGATCCAGGACGCGGCTGCCGGCGCGCCGGAGATCGAGGTGATCGTGGACGGCGGGGTGGTCACCTTGCGGGGCACGGTGCAGAGCCTCAGCCACCGCCGCTTCGCGGAGGTGCTGTCCTGGTGGGCCCCGGGCTGCCAGCGGGTGGACAACCTGCTGGAGGTGGTGCCCGCCGAGCGGGACAGCGACAACGAGATCACCGACGCGGTGCGGATGGTCCTGGAAAAGGATCCCCTCGTCCACGCCACCCAGATGCACGTCGGCACGGCGGGTGGCATCGTGGCCCTGGAGGGCCTGGTGGCGAGCGACGAGGAACGCCAGCTGGCCGCGCGGGATGCCTGGTACGTGCCCGGTGTCTGGGCGGTCGTGGACCACATCGAGGTGCGTCCCCCCGGGTGACGGCTTCGGCTGATCCGCCTTGCGGCGCCTTCAGCCCCGTGGCCCGTATCGGCTCTCCAGCTCGCCCAGGCCGTCCTGGTGGGCGATGACGACCACCTCGTCCTCCGCCTTCAGACTGGTGTCCGGCTCCGGCAGGATCAGCTTCTGGCCACGGTACACGCACACCACCCGGGTGCGCGCCGGGAAGCCCAGGGCCGCCAGCGGGCCCTGCTGCTCGCTGCTCACCACGAAGGAGAAGATCCGCGCCTCGCCGCGCACCATGGTGGTGAGCTCCAGGGCGCTCTGACCTTCGCACAGGTCCGCCAGGTGACGGCCGATGGTGCGCGAGGGGATGATGGTGTCCTCCAGCCCGAGCTCGAGGCAGATGTGCTCGAACTCGGTATCCTCGATCTTGGTGACCACCCGCGCGAATCCCAGAGAGCGTGCCACCAGGCTCGCGATGATGTTGGCCTGGTCGCTGCCAGTGAGACAGAACAGCGCGTCGGTGTGCCTGGGGTCCACCTCGCGCAGAATGGCGGGTTTGCTGCCGTCGCCCTCGATGAAGCCGCAGTCGAGCTCGTCGGACAGCTCGCGGATCACCGCCGGGTCCCGCTCCACGATCACGACCTCGTGCCCGCGCTCGAGCAGATGACGCGCCGTCGTCACCGCCAGGGTGCTGGCGCCTATGAACGCTTCCCGCACGTCTAAAGTCGCCGTCCGATCCAGGTGGAGGGGTACGCAAGCACCATCAGTGCCAGGATCTCCAGACGCCCGAGCAGCATGTCGGCGCACAGCAGGTACTTGAGCGGCGCCTCCAACTCCGGGCGGGCGATGCCCGTGGAGAGGCCCACCGTTCCCAGCGCCGACGTCACCTCGAACAGGGCATCCAGCGGCGGGTAGCCGTAGCCCAGGAACACCAGCCAGGATACCGCCATGACCGCCAGAAACGACGCCACCACCAGCAGCACCCGCTCCACGTCCAGGGGCTCCAGGGGACGCCCGCCGAGCCGGGGTCGCACCAGCGCGTGGCGTGGCATGCTCGCCCGACGCACGAAGTGCTGCAGCAGCCGCAGCACCACCAGCACGCGCAGCAGCTTGACGCCGCCGGCCGTCGAACCGGTGCAGCCGCCCACGGTCATGACCAGGATCAGCCAAAGCTTCGATACCGGGTCGAGGCCCTGAGGGGACAGGGTGGTGAACCCCGTGGTGGTCTGAGCGGACACGCCGAGCATCGCGCCATGACCGGCGGCGGCCGCCCAGTCCAGGCCGGAGAACCGGTGCAGGCTCACCGCGAGGACGGCGCCAGCCAGCAGCAGGGCCACCGCCAGAGCCCGCACCTCCGGGTCGCCCAGCAACTGCCACGGCTTGCCGCGCAGAGCCGCGAAGTACAGCACCAGCGGCACCGCGCTGAGCGCCGACAGCAGCGTGAGCACCCCGACGGCGCTTCGCGGCATGGCGGCCAGGCTGTCATCGAAGGTGGAGAACCCGCCGGTGGAGACCGTGGAGAGGACGTGCGCCAGAGCGACGAAGCCGTCGCCGAGCCATCCCCACAGCAACACCGTGCCCGCCACGGTCAGGGCCAGGTAGACCAGCAGCACCCGGCGGGCATGGGCGCGGGCGGTGGTGGCGATGTTCTCCGTGTCCGTGGGCTCCATCAGTCGCCGGGCAGCCGCGTGGTGGCCCATCAGCAGAGCCACCGACAGCGCCGCGATGCCCAGGCCGCCGTACCACTGCATCCAGGCCCGGGTGAACGCCAGGATGGGCGACCGGGACTCGATGGACCCCGCCGTCGAGAGCCCCGTGGTGGTGACGGCGGAGACCGCCTCGAACAGGGCATCCTCGAACGCGAGGCCGGTGGCCGTCAGGGGGTAGGCCATGAGCAGCGGGGTGATGAGGAATGCCAGGCTCACCACACCGAGGGCCTCGTGGTGGAGCACCTGACGGGGCTCCTCCCTGCGCCGGGCCAGCAGTGCCGCCGCGAGCAGAACGACGACGATCAGCACCGACCGCCAGGCAAACGCGGGGACGCCTACCGCTACGGCAACCGCCAGGGGCACCAGGGTCAGCAGGGCGAGCATCAGCGCGAGCTGTCCCAGGTAGCGACCCAGGACCTCCATACGAACCGCGTAGGACAGCGCGGTGATGCCGTTGCTCATGGTCTCGGCGGCCGGTTCGACCGTCCTTCGGCACTCGGCGTGAAGCGCCGCCGCAACACGGGCTCAGTCCGCGGCGGAGCGCATGGAGCCCACGAGGTCGGCGATGCGGGCAAGGAGCTCTGTCGCGCGCACCGGTTTGGTCATCACGCTGCCGGCGCCGGGGAGCGCCGCCACCTCCGCGGTCACCGGGCTCTCCGGCCGCGCGGTGAGGGTGAGGATGGGAACCCCTCGTGCCGCGGCGGCTCGGGCCACCTCGGCGCCCGAGATGCCGGGCAGGTGCGGATCGAGCAGCAGGCAGTCGCACGGAACGTCCCGGCTCAGATCGCCGAGAAACGTCTCGCCGCTCGGGTAGGCGCGCACGGTCCAACCGCCGCTTTCCAGCAGCAGCGTCACCGCATCGAGAATGGTGAGATCATCCTCCACCACCGCGACCACCGCCATGGCAGGCCTCCATCGGTAAGAACCGGAGGGCGAGCATAGGGGGCGCCGCGATGGCCGGATACCCGGAGTTTCCCCTAACGCCGCGCTTCGACGTATCGGACCACCTGGTCCAGGGTGACGAGCTCGGGGTAGTCCCGCTCCGGAATGTCGATGCCGAAGGCGTCGGCTACCGCGGTCAGGAAGTTCAACTGATCCATGGAGTCGATGTCGAGCTGCTCCCGCAGATCGGTCCCGGGGTCGAGCCCCGTGTCGGCGGCCTCGGGGGCCACCGCGAGCAAAAGCTCGCGGATGCGCGCGAAGGTCTCCTCACGATCGTCGCTCATGGCTTCTCCGCTGTCTGCCTCACAACGCCTCCGGCTCCCGCAGCCGATGGTCGATGGCCCGCAGGAACAAGCCGCCCCGGTGGCCGTCGCTGGCCCGATGGTCCGCCGCCAGAGTCGCTATCACAACCCGCCGCGGCACGACCTGGCCTTCCACCACCCAGGGCCGTTCCGCGATGGTACCGAACCCCACCAGGGCCACCTGGGGCGGAAAGATGATGCCGTAGACCGCGTCGGTGCCGCGGTCGCCCAGGCTGGTGACGGTGATTGTGCCCTCGGTCATCTCGCTGTGGCGCAGCGTGCCGGCGCGGGCGCGCCGCACCAGATCGACGAGATCCGCCATCAGCTCGTCCAGGCTCTTGTCCGCGGCATCGTGGATGGCGGGGGCGATGACCCCGCCGCCGCGCAACGACACGGCCACCCCCAGATTCACCGACTCCTGC
>JAWLGU010000034.1:0-7285 GCA_041690675.1 Pseudomonadales bacterium
CCGATCATGGAGGCGATGGTGACGGTTCCGCCCGTGGCCCAGACGCCGGCGACACCACCGATCAGCGCGAGCGGCAGGTTCAGCATCACCAGTGTCGCGTCCCGCGCCGAGCCGAAGGCGGTCACCAGGAGGAAGAAGATGCCGCCGATGACCACGGCCCCCAGCAGCACCAGACGCTCGGTTGCCGACTCGGCACTCTCGAACTGGCCGCCGTACTCGATGTAGTAACCCTGTGGCAGGGTCAGGTTGCTGGCAATCGATCGCCGGATGTCCTCGACCACGCTGACCAGATCCCGCTCCGCCACGTTCGCCATCACCACGAGCTTGCGCTGCACGTTCTCGCGGGTGATGGTGTTGGGCCCGCGCTCCCGATGGATGTCGGCCAGAGCTGCCAACGGTATGACCGCCCCGGAAGGGCCGGTGATCATGGTCTCGCGCACGGCCTCAAGGTTGTCACGGGCCTGGGTCGGGAAACGCACCACCAGATCGAAGCTCGCCTGACCTTCCAGGATCCGCCCTACCGCGGTCCCTCCGAACACGGTCTCCAGGGCCTCCGCAGCCTGCTGCACGGTCATGCCGTAGCTCGCCAGGGCCGGCCGGTCGAAGCGCAAGGAGATGAAAGGGATCTCGGCCTGTTGATCCATGGCCACGTCGACCGCACCGGGAACCTCGCTGACGAGATCTTCTATCTCGCCACCGAGCCGCCGCAGCTCGAACAGGTCTTCGCCGAAGATCTTGATGGCGATGTTGGCCCGGGTGCCGGAGAGCATGTGATCGATGCGGTGGGAAATCGGCTGACCGATGATGACGTTGGTGCCCGGAATCGAGGCGAACTGCTGGCGCAGGGCCGCAAGCAGCGCCTCCTTGCTGCGCTTCCCCATCTCGAGCGTCACGTCGATCTCGCTGGCGAACACCTGCTGGGCATGGGGGTCGAGCTCCGCCCGGCCGGTGCGACGTGCTGTCGACACCACCTCCGGCTGATCGAGCAGAATGCGCTCGACCTGCGCGCCGATGTCGTCGGAGGTCTCGAGCGACGTGCCGGGCAAGGTCACGGCGCTCACCGTGAGGCTGCCTTCGTTGAATTCCGGCAGAAACCCCCTGCCCGCCAGCGCGAGGCCCGCCCCCGCCAGGATCAGCAGGACGAGCGAGCCGCCCGCCATGAGGCGCCAGTGCGCCAGTGCCGCCTCGAGCGCCGGACGATAGAACCGCTTCAGCCAGGCGATCAGCTTCGAGTCGTGATCAGCGGTCGCCGTCTTGCTCCCCGGCAGGGCCAACAGGCAGAGCACCGGCGTGACCGTCAACGCCACCAGCAGCGAGGCGGCGAGTGATACCACGTACGCGAAGCCGAGGGGCTCGAGCAGACGGCCTTCGACGCCAGTCAGGAAGAACAGCGGCAGGAACACCAGAATGATGATCAACGTCGCAAAGACGATGGACCCCTCGATCTCGCGGGTGGCGTCGAAAATCACCCCAACCGCAGACCGGCGGTCACCGGCTGCCAATACGGCGTTCTCCCGCAGACGGCGGACGATGTTTTCCACCACGATGATGGCGTCGTCCACCAGGGCACCGAGGGCGATGGCCATGCCGCCGAGAGTCATCGTGTTGAGGCTGCCGCCGATCCAGCGGATGAACAGCACGGCCACGAGCAGCGAAAGGGGGATGGCCAGCAGCGCGATACCGGTGGCGCGCGCACTCAGCAGGAAGATGAACATGATGCCGACGACCAGAATCGCTCCATCCCTCAGCGCCACGGCCAGATTGTCGATGGCCACCTCGATGAAGCTCGCCTGGCGGAAGGCGTCCGTGGCGATTCGCATGCCGTCGGGCAGCGAGGCCTGGAGGTCCTCGAGCACGGCGTCCAATCGGTCGGTAAGCGCCAGGGTGTTCACCCCCGGCTGCTTCTGCACTCCCAGCACCACGGCAGGCGCCCCCTGGTAGGCGCCTGTGCCGCGCCGCAGCGCAGGCCCCACCTGCACCGTAGCCACGTCGCGCACCAGAATCGGCAGTCCCTCGCGGCTGACGACCACCGCCTGCTCTATGTCAGCCATGGTTTCCGCGCGCCCCACCCCGCGCAGCAGAAACTCCTGGCCGTTCTCGGTCACGAACCCGGCGGACGCGTTGGCGCTGGCTCCCGCCACCGCGTCCCGGAGTTGTGAGAGCGTGATGCCGTATGCGGTGAGGCGTTCCGGATCAGCGACCACCTGATACTGACGGGTCTCGCCGCCCGTGGGGATGACCTCTGCGACCCCCGGAACGGCCAGCAGGCGCCGGCGCACCACCCAGTCCGCGGTGGCCTTCAGCTCCATCTCGCTGTGCACGTCCGAGGTGAGGGCGAGAAACAGAATCTCGCCCATGATGGACGTCACCGGCGCGAGGATCGGCGGCGGCAAGTCCGATGGCAACGAGGCACTTGCCGCCTGAAGCCGCTCGGCAACCACCTGCCGCGCCTGGTAGACGCCGGTACCCCAGTCGAACTCGACGGTGACGACGCTGATCCCCACCCCGGTGTTCGAGCGCACGCGCCGCACACCGCTGGCGCCGTTCAGCGCGCTTTCGATGGGAAACGTCACCAGCCGCTCGACATCTTCCGGCGGCATGCCGTGCGCTTCCGCGACGACCGTGACCGACGGCGCCGTGAGGTCCGGAAACACGTCCACGGGCGTATCGAGGGCCGTCCACGTCCCCCAGGCCAGCAGCAGCCCCGCGCCCGCCAGCACCAGCAGGCGGTTGGCCAGGGACCATTGAATGACGCGGTCGATCATGTGACGTCAGTGGGCGTGGCCATGGCCGATCTCTTCGCCCCCGGCCGCCGCGAGCTTCACCAGATAGGCGCCTTCGGAGACCACCCGCTCCCCGGGCTCGATACCACGGGTCACCTGCACCCAGGCTCCATCGACGACGCCCAGCTCCACCGGGCGGCGGGCGAAGGTCTCGCCGCCGGTCTGCACGTAGAGCACGCTGCGCCCGCCATCGTCGATGACTGCCGAGCGCGGCACCGCCAGGCGTTCGGTCGGCGGTTCCGTGAAGACGTGAGCCGCAAACCGCGCACCAATAGGCTCGGGACCAGACCGGGTGGGATACTCCACCGTGACACTGGCCGTGCGGGTCACCGGATCGATGGCCATGCCGGTCTGTACGACCCGGGCATTGCTCGCCGCATCCAGCGTCACGGGTTGCGCGCCTTCAACATCGAACCAGGCGCCGGTGGCCTCATCGAGCGCGCTTGCGAACCGCTCGGGCACCTGAACCTCCAGCCAGCGGCGGTCCGGCGCCGCAAGCAGGAACAGGCGCTCGCCCTGGCGGACATAGGCGCCCGGGCGGGCACTCGAGCCGACTACGACCCCGGTCACCGGCGCGCGAACCGGGATCCCCGCGTCCTCGCCACTCTGCTGATACTGCTGCAATCGTGCACGAGCCGCTCTTAGTTCGGCATTCGCCACCTCGAGGGCCTGACGCGCTTCTTCGAGCCGACGTTCCGGAATCGCGCCTTTCTGCAGCAATCCGCTGAGGCGATCGACGTCCCGTTCCGCCAGCATCTGACGCGAGCGGGCGCGCTCCAGAGCGACGGTGAGCTCGCCCACGTCCGCGCCTTCACCGAGGCGTGGGACGAGGACGCCCAGCGTATCGCCCACTTCCACGGCATCGCCCGCACGCACGAGACTCCCCGGAGCCACGTAGCCTTCCGCCGGCGCGCGAATCTCTGCTCCCGCATCGGCCGGCGGAAGGACGGTGGCGAACCCTGGGACCGAGCGTCGGATCGGGCGCTGCTCCGCGACCACCGTGGCGAAGGGATTCGTCCACTGCTGCTCCTTCAGATAGCTGATGGCGCCTTCGGGCTCTGCCTGATCGACCGTTACGTCCGCCGGGTCCGCGAATACGGTTACCGGGCCCAACTCGTGGCGCGCCTGCAGGCCGCCGTCGGCGACCTCGATGGCGAGCCGATACTGCCCCGGGGCCCGGGGCGTCACCGCCGGCGTGAAGATGCCCGGTCGCGCCGGCGACTGCACCCGGAACCGCGCCACCACCCGGCCGGCATCCGAGAGCAGGACGTTCAGCGTGCCGGACGTGAGAGGGGCGTAGTCCTCGAGCCGCGTCACGTGCGCGGCAAAGGTGGACGCCTGTCCGGCGACCAGCGGCGGGAACTCGACGAACAGCTCCGTGGCCGGCGAATAGTGCGTGTAGACGAGCGTGGGGCCCTCGGCGTCGTGCGCGTGGCCCGGCTCAGCCGCGCCCACTTCTCCGTGCGGGTGGCCGTGCCCTCCGGGCTCGGAGCCGCCACAGGCGCCGAGCAGGAGCGGCAGACAGACGAGCAGCGCCGCCCGTTCAATGCTCATGCGTATGCGGCTCGCCATCGCCGTGGGAATGAGTTTCCGCAGGCTCCGCGCTCTGGGTGGCGTCAGCAGCTCCGGCCTCGTCGCCATAAAAAGCTTCCGTCTCGGGCGCGTCATGCGCATGACCGCTGCCGTGTGCGTGCGCGTCTTCGCCCTCGTGGGCGTGCACATCGCCACCATCGTGGGAATGGGTGGCCGAACCCTCTTGGTGCGCATGGTCGTCCGCCGCACCGCCGCACGCGGCCACCGACAGGACGCCGAGCAGGCAAATCAGTCTCGCAATGGCTTTCATAGTTCTCCGCTCAGGTATTGCAATTGGATGTAGGCTGCGCGGGCAGCACGGGCGAGCGATATCGCTTCACGCTCGATGGCGAGCTCGGTGCGGTGGGCGTCGATCAGCGCCATGACGTCGATCTCGTCAGCGGCATAGGCAGCCTCCGCGATGTCCGCCAGAGAGCCGCCGTCACGGGCCGCCTCCTGCTTCAAGTCGAGGGCCGCGGCTCGCCTCACCTCCAGCAGCCGCAACGCCTCGCCCACCTGGGCTTGCAGGCGGGAGCGCGCCAGCGAGGCCTCGGCCCTGACCGCGCGCGCCTCGTTGTCCGCTGCCCGAAAATCCCCCTGGCTACGATCGAACAGGGGCACCTCCACGCCGATGGCGATCAATCCACCCTCGGCATCGATATCGCCTTCCTCGAAGTTGCGCCGGCCGATCCCCAGGGTCACATCCGGCCAAGCGTTACGCCGTGCCGCTTTGGCACGTGTCTCGGCACTGCTGGCCTCCGACTGGAGCGCCCGCAATGTAGGGTGATCGTCGAGCGACCGCACCACGGACGCCGACGCTTCCGGCGGCAGCAGTCCGCCCGTCAGCTCGGCAGGCTCGGTACCTATCAACGCGAAAAGCGCTTCCCTGGCAGACTCGTACGCCGCCCGAGCCTCCAGCACCGTCGCCCGCACCAGTGAGAGCTCCTGCCGCAGGCGCAAGGCGTCGTAGCGAGCCGCATCACCCGCCTGCCTTCGCGCATCCACCGCAGCAACCAGCTCGCCCAGGCGGTCGCGCCAGGCGCGCTCAGCGGCGAGTCGCCGCCGGGCCGCCAGCACGTCGTAGTACAGGCCGCGAATCTCGCGGATGAGCTCGCGCCGCTCGAGTTCGATGCGAGCGTAGGTACCATCCAGATTCAGCCGCGCCGCGCGGCGTTCAAGCCCCCTGGCGCCGGCCACGTTGAATCGCTGCCGCAGCCACAGGAACTCGTCGCGGCTGTCGCCCCCTGGCAGGTCGAGTGACTCCGCGCTGTACTCGATCTCCGGGTTCTCCCATTTCCCGATCGACGACGCCACGCCTTCGGCGGCAGCTCGGCGCGACTCGAGCAATGTGCTCACCCGCGGCTGGGCCAGGCCCTGCTGAACGGCATCCGCCTCGGAGAGTCCGGCAGCCTCAGCGAGGCCCGCGAATACCGGCATGGCTGCCAGCGCCAGATGCAGCGCAATCTTCCTCATATCAATGGCCGACAACGACGCCGAGCAGCGTTTCCAGGGCGTGGTGTCCCGTCACGGCGACCGCGAACACGCCCGCCAGCAAGGATGCATAGGCCAATTCGAAGAAGGCGGGATGCCGCTCGGAGTGGGTGGAGCCGCGGTCGAGCAGGCGCCGTGCACGGCCGGGAAGATCGGAACCGGCGACCGAGAACCCGGCCGGCCGAGACAGCCTGAGGCGGGCGACATGCAGCAGCGTCTCGACCACGCGCTCCGGCCCGAACCGGCGCGCCACGACATCATCGGCCTGTTCCTCGAGACTGCGCAGCCACTGCCTCCGCAGCCTGCGGCGCGCCCAAGGCACATGAATGAGAAGCAGCAGCTCGAACAGAACATTACGCCAGGCGTCGCCGTGGCGGAGATGAGCGGACTCGTGCGCGGCGACGATGCGCCGCTCCCGGAACGACAGTTGATCCAGAAGTCCTCTGGACAGCAGCACCACTGGTTCCATGAGCCCGCCTGCCAGGGCGAACGGTGTGCGCGAGGGAACGATTCGCAGACGTCCGCGGGAGCCGGCCATCGCGTTCAGCAAGCCGAGCTGCCGGTTGGCATGGCATTCGGCGCGCACCCACCACACGCCACGCCAAACGAGCAGGAGCACGACGATACTCGCGGAGACACCCTGCAACAGGCCGAGCTCGATGGCCGGCAGATGCGAGAAGCAGAGATGCGGGTGACCCAACCCATGGTGTGGGCAATGGTCGACGATCCAGCCGATGGCTTTGAAGCCGGCGGTACCCAGTACAGCGGCACCGACGGTCATCGGGATCAACCAGGGCATGAGCGCCGTCAGCAGAACCCGCCGGCTTCTGCTGACGGGGTCGCGCACCCGCTCGATCGAGGTGCCGATCATGGGCATCACCGCCAGTGCGGACAGCGCCCATGCCGCGGCGGCCAGCAGGAACATGAGCCAGATCAGCTGCAGCCATCCGCCGCTCATCGCGTTCGCTCCTCCCGGCGCCGCCGCAGCTCCGCTTCGAGCCGCACCAGCGTCTCATCGTCCAGATCGTCCGCCGAATCGAGAAAGGCCATGAGCGAGGCCGCCGTATCACCCTGCAGTCGGCCCACTACGCCACCGACCAGATCCGCGATGAGCTGCTCCCGTGTGACGCGGGCCGAATACCGGTAGGCGTGCCCGGCCTTGCTGCGGTCGAGGAGGTTCTTGCGAGTCAGCCGCTCGAGCGTCGACTGCACCGTGTTGAGCGAGATTCCCCGCGCGATTCCGAGCTCGGCATGCGCCTCCTTTGCGGTCACCTCGCCCACCGTCCAGACGTGCTCCAGCACCGCCAGCTCCAGCTCACCGAGAGACGGGACGGCGGTGGCGCGGCTGCGGGGGCGTGGCATTCCGAAGGGGCCTCGGGGGTAGCGGAGCGACGTGGCGGAGTATAGGATCGCGAAAAACCGATGGTCAATCGGTTTTT
>JAWLGU010000034.1:7385-43632 GCA_041690675.1 Pseudomonadales bacterium
CGCGGCTGCGGGGGCGTGGCATTCCGAAGGGGCCTCGGGGGTAGCGGAGCGACGTGGCGGAGTATAGGATCGCGAAAAACCGATGGTCAATCGGTTTTTTGACCTGCCAATCGGCTGAGGGGACTCGGTGATCTATCTGGCGATCAAGTTCGCGACCACCGCGATCATCGTGGTGCTGGTCTCGGAGCTGGCGAAGCGCTCGACGCTCGCAGGCGCCATTCTCGCCTCGATCCCTACAGTCTCCGTTCTGGCGATGATCTGGATCTACCTGGAGACCCGTGATACTCAGCGTCTTGCTTCCTTCGCGACAGATGTCGTGTGGTTGGTGTTACCGTCGCTGGTGTTGTTCGCCATTCTGCCGACACTGCTGCGCCTGGGCATCGGCTTCTGGTGGAGCCTCACCGCCGGGATCCCGCGACGGCGCTCGCCTACTGGGGCTCCATCCAATTGATGACGTGGTTTCGCGGGTGACTACCGTCCGGCTCTGCGGTCGCGCTCGCAGGCAGCAGGCTGCGAGGTGCTTTCTGATCCGGCCTCCTCGAGCAAGGACCGGTACTCGTCCTCACTCAGCAGCGTCGGCGTTCTCCAGTCTCGCTTCCTGTCCTTCAGTCGCCAGCCGTAGGACTTCAGCTGTTTGGGTGTCACGTTCTTCACCAATTCGACGAGGCCCCGGCAGGCGATGGCGCTATACAGTGGAAGCTCCTCTCCCCATGGCTTCTCGAAACCGATGAACATGGTCGAGCCCGCAACAGACGCCGAGATGTACACGGCGAGCACCTCGCGCTCTTGCTCTGCGAGGGACGGATTGATCTCCGCGATGAGACGGGTCAGCGTCCGCCGCTCCAAGATGTAGATGCTGTCGACGGCCTTGGCCACGAAGGGATCATGGTTGGCGAGCGCCCACCTCTCCATGGCGCACCAACGGTGCTGGACTTGAAGAAGGGGACTCCCCGCCTCATGCCGAATGCGTGGGGGATGCCCAGGGCGACATCGTCACCGCCGACCGCCCGCAAGGCGGCCGGCGTGGGGGCTTCTCCGCAGCCGGGCCATCGCAAGACAGCCCAGCAGCGGGCCGGCCGCTAGCATCGTGAATGCTGCCGGCCACCCGAACGCATGGGAAACCGGGGCCACCAACTGGATGCTCACCAGAGTGAGGAGAAAACCGATGCACGTCTGCAACGTCAGCATCGTGCCGACAGACTCCGGCTCGCTCAGCTCCGCGATGCTGGCGGAGAACTGGGCGGAATCGGCGATGATCGTCACCCCCCAGACCACGGCCACGACGGTGACGAGCCATGGAGGCGCGCCCAGCAGCCAGCCCATCGCGGCCGCACACGCGCCGCTCGCGGCCATCGAACCGATCGTCACTGTGGTACGACCCCATCGGTCGGCGCAGACCCCACCGAGGCAAGCGCCGAGCGCACCCGAAGCAATCGCGGCGAAGGTGACGATCTCCGCGTGTGTCCGATGGTCCGAGACGCCGGAATGACGGAAGCTTTCCGCCAGGAACACCGCGAGCCACGTCCACATGGCGTAGAGCTCCCACATGTGGCCGAGGTAACCGAGATTGGCGAGCCGCAGCGAAGGAGAACGCCAGGCCTGGGCCACGCGCCCGGGTTGCAGGCGCACCGACCGCGGGACATTCGGACCGACACCCGCCCACAGGATGATGATTCCGCCGAACGCCGCCAGGCCAGCCGAGGCCAAATAGATCACCCGCCAGTCGAATTCGACGAGGGCTGCCAAAGCGTGCGGACTGGCCGAGCCCAAGGTCAGAGCGCCGACCAGCAATCCGACGAGCAGGCCCAGATCCCGTGAAGCCCAAGTGGCTGCCAGGCGCATCCCGATCGGGTAGACCCCAGCCAGCGCCATTCCGGTGATGAATCGGAGGATGACGATGCTGGTGCCAGCGGGCGGCAAGGCCGCCAAGGCGGCTGACGCGGCCGCGGCCACGAGGGCCGCCACCAGAAAGATGCGACGAGGGTCGACACGGTCCGGTAGGCCCCAGAGCGCGCTGGCCAGAGTGCCGACCACGAAGCCTGCCTGCACCGCGCTCGTCAGCAGAGCCGCCTCGAAGCCGGAGAGTGGTGTGCTCCGCGCCAGGCTCGAGGCCGCCGCGGCCGAGGCAAACCACACGGCCATGGCGGCAACCTGCGCGATGAGGAGTATGCCAATGGAAGGCCACTTACTCTGCAGGCCGCCGCGCCAGACTCGCACGTCGGCCACCGCCCCAGGGCCGCCCGAGCCGAGGTCGTTGGCAGCGTCGTGGTTCACCTGCGGCCGCGCCGATGCGCGGCCGCGGGATGGGTCTCCTCGAGGCGCGGCCCACGCCCGAACAGCTTCTCGCGATAGGTCCCCGGGGCGTACTCTTTCTTGTAGACCCCACGGCGCTGCAATTCGGGGATGAGGTGATCGACCACGTCGTGGAATGTTTCGGGCATGACGGCATAGGCGAGATTGAACCCGTCGAGGTCAGCTTCCGCGGCCCACGCTTCGAGCTCGTCGGCGACCTTTTCAGGACCGCCCACCAGAACCGGGCCGCCGCCGCCAAGCCCCACCGACTGGGCGATGCTGTCCAGATCCGCGTGCTCATCAGGGCCGCCGCGGGTGAAAGCCGCTGCCGCTCCCTGGATTGCGTTGCTGTTGGCCGCGTTGGCCTGCACGAGCTCCGGCTTGGAAAAGTCGATACCGGTCCAACCTGCCATCAAGGCGAGGGCGCCGGACGCGCTCACGTACTTCCTGTAGTCTTCGAACTTGGCTTCCGCCTCCTCGTTCGTGGCCCCCGTGATCACCGTCACCAGTCCGAAGACGAGAAGATCGGAAGGCGCACGGCGGCATTCAGCGGCGAGCGAGCGAAGCTTTGCGACGTCGGCCGCCATCCTGCTCCGCGAGTTGCCCCCAACGAACACGCACTCCGCGTGCTTGGCGGCGAACGCCGTGCCCTTCGACGACGATCCCGCCTGATAGAGCACCGGCGTGCGTTGCGGCGACGGCTCGCAAAGGTGGATGGCGTCCACGTGAAAATACTCGCCGTCGTGGGTGACCCGGTGGACCTTGGCAGGATCCGTGAAGACGCCCCGCTCGCGGTCTCGGCGCACCGCGTCCTCCTCCCAGCTTCCTTCCCAGAAGCCGTACTGGATATCCATGAACTCTTCGGCGATGTCGTAGCGGGTGTCGTGCGCCGTCTGCTTACGCTGTCCGGCCCCTTTGGCGCCACTGTCCAGATAGCCGGTCACGATATTCCAACCGATCCGCCCAGCGGTCAGATGGTCGAGCGTCGACATCCGCCGTGCAAAGGGCAGCGGCGGCTCATGGGAAAGGTTGACCGTGACTGCGAAGGCCAGATTCTCAGTGACCTGAGCCATCGGCGGAATGATCAGGAGCGGGTCGTTGGTGGGAACCTGCACCGCTTCCCGCAGAGCGGTTTCCGGGCTGCCGCCATAGACGTCGTACACGCCAACCACGTCCGCCAGGAAAAGGCCGTCGAACTTGCCCCGCTCCAGCAGGCGCGCCAGTTCCACCCAATGCTCCATGCGCCAATACTCGGCCGACCTGTCGCGCGGGTGGCGCCAGAGCCCTTGGGATTGATGTCCCACGCAGTTCATCGCGAAGGCATTGAGTCGAAGTTCGCGGGCCATGCGTTTCCTCCCTTTCACCGATACGCGCGCCTCCATTGCCATCCCCAACCCCATGCTTGCGACCGAGCCACTATTGATCACCAGTACAAAGTTTGGCAACCACCACAGGGTTGAGTGACCTAGGCGCCTCGACACAAGCCGCCGATCGACTGACACTGTTCGACGAGAGCGTGACGACCAGGGAGACCCGAATGCGACCATCGATCGAGTTGCCTGACATACAAGCGGCACGGCGCTGTGTTAGTTGCTAACAGGGGTTGAAGGGCACGGTGTACGTAGCCAACAACAAGCTTCTCTTGTACGAGTCAGAACGGGATGCGTCCCGGGCCGAATGGGCGATCGCTCGATGTGTCGGCCCGCCACACACCCTGCACTCCGTAGTGCCGACAGGCTTTGCAGCATACCTTCGGCTTTTCCAGCCTGGGTGGAAGTGGCAAGAGGTAGTGCGAACGGAGGAAGAACGCCTGAAGGTCGACGACTATGAAGATAGAAGACGATCAACTCCGGTTCGCTGGCGCGACGTCGCCCGTCAGGCGGACAAGACAATCCACAGGGAGATGCAGTGGTGGGCCATTGCCCCCCACTCGATGATCGACACAAGGAGTGGTCAAGGCGGGCTGTCTCCTCCATACGATGGCGAAATCACCCTCGATATGGCGGACAGCTTGTTCGACATTCTAGTTCGTTATAGCGGCGAAGACGAAGAATGCGTATGCGCGTTCTGGGAGGGATTCGGGATCTTGGGCGACGTTCCAGAGAGAATACGAGTCCAGGGAATCGGACAGCAGCACCACGTTCTCTTCCACGCCTCGTTGGGTGCTGTTCGGGATCAATGGTGTCTCGTGATGAAGCACGCGCGAGAGCCAGCCGGGCTTACGCCGCAGGCCGTGTGGCCGGCATCACGCGACTGGTACTTGGCCGTACCTTTTGATTTGAAATCCTCGTACTTCGGAGGCTCTGTCGAGCTGGCCGAGGAGATCCAGTCCGAAGATCGCCTCGAAACCATCGAGGCCCTGCCAGGCGACAGCTTGTCGCACGACAGCATCAATGGTGGCGATTAGTCTTCGCACCTACGTGTGTAGATTGTCCTCGCACGCAGGTACACCTCCCCGCATTTGACCGTGCGCCAGAAGGCTCGCGTGAACATCGAACTGCTTAGCCACGACGCTCTTGTCGCCCTTCAGCGCGGCCAGCGCGACATTCGCCTTGAACTTCGCGCTGTGGTTTCTCCCGGCGCGGCCAGCTTTCCTATCGGTCACAGGAACAGCCCGCCGTCTACGCGGACTACGGTTCCGGTCACCCAATCAGCGTCCCGTCCAGCGAGATGGCGGATCCAGCGTGCAACCTCGTCCGGCGAGCCGCGTCGCCCGATCGGTACGGTCTTCTCCATTTCCGCGTTCGATGCCGCGATCTCGGCATCGCTCAACCCGGACTTGGCGAGAATTCCGGTATCCGTGGGACCGGGAGCTACCGAATTGACGCGGATTCCGCGAGGGGCGAGGTCGAGGGCGAGGCTGGTCGTGAGGTGCTCGAGAGCGGCCTTGCTTGCACCGTAAACAATGGCACCCGGCGCCGGCTTCCGACCGAACGTGCTCGAGACGTTGATGATCGCTCCGCGGGTCTTCTCCAGGAGTTCGAGGCAGTTCCTGACGAGAAGCAGCGGCCCAGCGACGTTCGTGCGAAAGATCGCATCGATGACATCTGCCTCCAGCTCACCGACCCCGCCAAGAGAAAACCGCCCCGCGTTGTTGACCAGAACGTGGAGGGCCCCGAAGCGTTCCTTCATCCACTCGGCCAACGTGGCGATTTGCTCTGGATCTTCCATGTCCGCAACGCGGTACGTCATTCCGACATGGCGTTCCGAAGCCGCTTTCAACGTCGTCTCGTTCCGGCCGGTCACAACGACCGTATCGCCCGCACTGACAAACTCCGTGGCAGCCGCGAGCCCGATGCCGGAAGATCCTCCGGTCACGAGGACGACTCTCGATTCTGATCTGCTCATTCCATCTTCCTGCTTCGTCTTAGCGGCGGCCGCTAGACATCTTCGTTGAATGTGTCGGCCAGATACGCCTCGAAATCCGGACTCTCTCCGCGCGCCAAAACATGCTCGACCCACGCGTCCCGCTCGTGGCCGACCAATCGCAGGTCCCAGACGCATGCCACCGGGCCATTCGGCGTGATGTCCACGAGCGCTTCCGGACTCTCTAATGGAGATACGTAGACATGGTGATGCAGCTCGTTCTCATCAGCCCACCAATCGACGAACACGAAGTTCGAGGTCTTCCCCTGATGAATGCCGATAAATCCGACGCCGTAGTGCGCCGTCTGAGATGCATCTTCGGTGAGACGGGCACGCGCTACGTTCCGGGCAGCCGACACGAGCTCGCTGTCGGGAAGGCCCTCTGGGTATCGTATTCCGTACACCTTCACTCGCCATGCCTGCAGGTGCATCAGCCCTAGAAATCGAATCGGTCTCGGATGATAGGGTTCGAACATCAGCGTCCTCGGCTCATCGATGACCTTCGTTCAATCCCGGCACCGACCAGCTCCGGACGGCACGCGGCCCCAGGACCGGCTCCCCCAGCATCTCGTGGGACAGAAGATGGAGGCCGTTGTTGGTTGCCAGCCACATCAGGGCTCGATCCCACTCGATGAACACGTCATCGGCACTTCGCTCGAAAGTGCGCGGGTCCTCCATACGGCCATTCTGCGGCGGAACGTAGTACCCGCAGATGGATGGGTTCGCGGGGTCGGTGAGGTCGTAGCACTGGAGTCCGCCGTTGAAATAGGTATAGGCAGTGAAGTTCGGGTGCGGTCGTCCAGGCGCCTTGAGGTGCGGGGCATTGTGACTGCCGTACCTGCCGCGCTTCTGACAGAAATCGCTGTAGGGTGCTTCCGGTGGAGGCGATGGTCGAGGCAACTTCGCCATCACCGAAGGACTGGTGGGATCGGAGACGTCGATGACCCAGGTATCGTGCCAAGCCTCGCTGCAATCCGGATAGATGGATTCAGGGTTGGTAATCACGAAGCCTCGATCTATGCGGGTCGGGTCTACGGTGTGGTGAGCGATCATCGGGCCAGGCACGTAGTCCGGCGTGTTCCACCGGCCGACAACCCGAGGCAGCGCAGGGTCGGAAAGATCATGTATCAGCAACCCGTGGGTGCCCCAACCGCTGTAGCCGTAGCGGCCACCCTGCTCCACCGGGCGTGGCACGTACATCGGGCCATGGAGTCCATCGTAGGACGAGTCGTCCCCTGCCGAACGCCACCCCGCGCGCGCCGAGGTCTCATCGACGCGCTGCCCAGGCACCGACCAGCGCGACACGACTTTGGGTTTTCGCAGGTCAGCCACATCAATGATCTGCAACGAATTCACGTATCGAGTCCATGGGTCCTTGCGCTCAGGAAAGTAGGAACCATCATCATGGGACGTCGACAGATAGGCGTAGCGGCCTCCATCCCAATAGTTGCGATGGGTCCCCGACCCTGTTTGGAGCCAGCGATCGGGTGCCCCCCCGTCCGTGGCATGGTCCGAAAGATGCACAGGGTTCGTCGGATCGCTGACATCGGTAAAGCGAACCCCGCGAAGTCCCGGCCAGACGCCGAGAGGCAAAGTGTCGAGGTACTCCTTGGATTCCATCAGCACCCAGCGTTTCTGTTCGGCACGGTATGCCACCTGAATGTTGAAGGCACGGAAGGCGTCGTCGTTCACTACCACCGGTTTGAGAGGGTTCGTGACGTCGACGATCTGACCTTTTGCGGACATGGGATTGAGCCAGTCGTCTTCGAATACGAGCTGGAACAGATAGCGTCGACCTCCGGATGCCATCATCTGCAGCTTCCCGGGCCGGACCTGACCCGGGAAATGGTGGGCGATCAACCGCATATCTCGGATGTACGCAGTACGGTCCAGAAACCCGAGCCGGTCGGTCGGAGCAAGAGCGCCTGCTTTCAGCGCAGACAGGCCAGCGACGACGGTCATTCCGTTACGCAGGAATCGACGACGCCCCAGCCTCAAGGAGCTATCGCCAGGGGCGTCAGCATCAGCACGGTCTCGGTGATTCATGGCGCTTCCAACGACTCAGCGATTTAACTATTTCACGCTTTATGTGAAACTGTCAATTAATGAAAGCCTGGAGATGGACTGATGGGTGACCGCAAGACTGCACGCAAAGGCAGTGGCGCGTCCCGTAGCCGCCACGGCGAAGCTCGACGACGGACCATGATCATGGCAGCTGATACCAGCTTTCGCCGGCACGGCTACTCGCGGACCTCTCTCGAGGATGTCGCAGCCGAAGCGGGCGTATCCCGTACCGCCGTGTACCATCACTTCCCCAACGGTAAGGACGACCTTTTCCGGGCCGTCGTGGAGGATTTGCACAACGGCGTGTTGAACGCCGTACGTATCGCCGGCGCTGAATCCCGGGATCCGTTGGAACGGATTCAGGCGATCCTCGTGACCAAGGCCGAGCAGTTCTATCAAGTACTCACTTCGTCCGCTCATGGCGTGGAGCTGTTCGCCGAAGGAGACCGGCGCTGCGGCGAAGTCGGCCGGAATTTCCGTCGTCGTGTGCTCAGTGAAATTGCTCACATTCTTCGGCAGGCGGTCGAATCCAACGAGCTGACGCTGGACCGCATCGGCGGGGATCCGTCCGAAGCCGCGAAGCTCCTGTACCACGCTGCTGACGGGTTGCACGAGCGCTACACCGGCAGACCGGTTTCGCTGGCGTCCTACCGACACCGGATAGAATGGCTGATCGAACTATTCCGCTCCGGTACCGCTGCCGCTAGGGGCCTGCGCTCAGATCCGATGTCCGAGTTGCTCCGCCGAAGGCCATCAGGTTGATGCGCGATTCTGCTGGCGCTGCTGCCATGAGCGGCCGAAGCTGCAAGCGTTTACCCAAAGTAGACCCACCCCTTCGGATACATGACCCGCTCCGACCACATGACGCCTCCCTCCGAACGGCAGATAGCCGAGCTCGTCGATCACCAACAGCTTCGGCCCCAGGATGGCCCGGTTGAAGTAGCTCTTGAGCTGGTCCTTGCGATGGGCGGCACCAAGCTGGAGCATCAGATCCGCCGCGGTGATGAACCGGGTCTTGATCCGCGACATGACGGCCCGGTAGGCCAAGGCCTGGGCAATGTGGGTCTTGCCAACGCCGCTTGGGCCGAGCAGGACGATGTTCTCGGCCCGTTCGATGAACGCCAGCGTCGAGAGCTCCTGGATCTGGGCCTTCGGCGCTCCGGCGAAGGTGTAGTCGTAGTCTTCCAGGGTCTTGATGCCCGGCAACGTCGCCATCTTCAGCAGCGTCTGCTTGGCCCGCTCATGGCGGCCCTCGATGACGTTGGCCACGTCAGCCAGCCAGCGGGCAACTTCAAGGTTGGCGGTCTCGGCATCGACCGTCAGGCCGGAGGCCGCGAACCGGGCCTTGAGCGGCACCCAGAAGCTGTTGCGTAGATACCGGTTGAATCGCTCGACCTTGCCCTTGGTCTTGGCCCGGTACGGCCTGCACAGGCGGATAGAAAAGCCACAGTCCTTGGCCAACTGCAGCAGCTGCGGATGGAAGCGGTGCTGACCGTCGCCGTAGGCATCGCGCTCGAGCACCACGGTCTTCATGTTGTCGAAGAGCACGTGCTGCGGCACCCCGCCGAAGGCCTCGAAGGTCCGGCGCAGGCAGGCCAGCACCGTCTCGATCCGCTCGTCGGTGACGAAGTAGACGAACGTCTGGCGGCTGTAGCCGAGCGTCGCGACGAAGGCGGACAGCCGTTCCCGGCCGCGACGGATGACCACGAAGTCCACCTGCATCTGCTTACCCGGCTCTGTCTCGAACCGTACCAACGGCTCTGCAACCGGGGCCGGCTTTAGCTCTCTCAGGTAAGCCTTCAGCTGGCTGATCCCGCCGGGATAGCCTTGGGTCTGGATCTCCCGGATCAGCACCGTGGCCGGGATCCAGTCCGGCTTCGCCGCTTCGACCCGCTCCCTCAGATACTCCTTGTACGGGTCCACCTTCGTGGGCCGTGGCGCCCGCGGGCCGTAGATCGGCGGCGCCTCCGTCCGCAGATACTTCCGCACCGTGTTCCGGGAGAGCCCTGTCTCACGGGCGATCTCCTTGATCGACTTCCCCTGCCGTGCCAGCACGCGTATCTCCACCACCATCTCCAAGCTGTGCATGGCGCCCCGTCCAAAGGGACACCAGCTTACCTACCCGTCAGGGGGTCAGCTTTACTTCGGCGAGGGGGGTCATTTTTACTTCGGCGCTAACAGCAGGACACGATCCGACGATGTGGCGCCGTCATCAGGGCTCCAACTGATCAGAAGCCGGCACGGAAGCCAGCCACGTCCATGCTCCTCCCAGGCGGATTGTCGGCCCCCGCATCGCTCGATGGTCCCAAAACAGGCAGTTGCATCCTTTCTCGCCAAACTTGCAGCTTTTCTCGCACGCTCACTGTGTAGCGACCGAAAAGGTGAGACCGATAGTCCCTTAAAATCAGGAGCTTAGGGTTCTCTCGGCGTAAACATCCGCGATCGATTGGCGCGACTAACTGCGAATTCTGATCAGCGTGGCGAGAAAAGTTGCGATTTTTGCCAGCGCCCCGATTTGGCCGTTGATTCAATCGGCTACGGGCCGACCAAATCGACCTTTGGTCGATGGTCCAACATGTCCACGGGATCGGCCTCGACTCACGAAGGATCTCCCGATCCACCGCCTGTTCATCTAACTCAGCTTCGCGCGTTTGAATGAGCTGCCCGATCGTGAGTTGCCGTGGATCTCATCGGAGCCCAATTTTGGTACGTCGTCTGGCCGCGGGAGCGACAGGGGCGGCTCCGGCAGTGTTCGTTGGTCTGAGGCCACGCGGCGACGGCGCTCAGCGACCCACCTGGAGAATGGCCGAAATCGTCCCCGCTGTGGACTTAACTCGCTCGATGGCGGTGTCGAGGGAAAGGGTGGTGTAGCGGCCCTGCATGAACGGTACCGTCAGGCTGGCGATGGCGCCCTCGTGATCGAGATCGAAGATGGGGGCGCCGATGTCGACCACGCCGTCAACGAAGTCGCTGTCATGGGCGATGCAGCCCTGCTCGGCGGCCCGTTCGGCGTCGGATAAGAAGGCTTCGACATCGACGACCTCCGGCCTCGAAGCCAGTAGCTCGTCGAGAAACTTCTGCTTGCTGCGCCGGGGATGGAAGGCGTAGAGAATGCGCCCCGACGTGGACTGCATGATGTGCCGGCGGTAACCCACCCGCACCGTCAGGCCGATCTCGATGGGGCTCTCCACCCGCGCCACCACCACCATCTGAGTGCCGGTGCGCACCACAAGCTGACACGATTGCTCCAGCGACTCCGCCAGCTCGCGCATGAGCGGCAGTGCGACGTCAAGCAGGTTGCGGATCGGCGGGTTGCGCATCCCCAGCTCGAAGAGCTTGTTGGTGACGGTGAAGCGATCGTCACTCCCGCCGCGGGCGATGTAGCCCTTGCTCTCGAGCACGTGGAGCATGCGATAGATCTCGTGCTTGGAGCGGCCGAGAGCGTCGGCGATGGCGACCATGCCGCACGGCTCCTTCGCCGCAGACAGGAACTCGAGAATCTCGAGGCCCTTCTCCAGCGCCGGAGCCTTGTAGACGGTCTTCGTGTTCGCTTCCGCCACCCGGGGCCGACCTCTCAGAACGCACCGGCACCAATGTTACACGAGCCGGTCCAGCGCGGCCCCGTCGAACTCGATGGCTATGACGGTGGCGACTGGGTCGAGCTCCGCCTCGGGCACGTCGATCAGCAGTTCCCCTGGGCCGTCGGTGCCGAACAGGGTGTCGAGAACGGGCACCCGGGAGATGTAGTCGAGGGCCTTGCCGGTACCCAGATTGCGCACCCCGGCAACGTGTCGCACAGGCACCCCGCGCACGGCCACCGGCGCGTTCGGCCGCATCAGCAGGTGCAGGTAGACAATGTCGTCACGGCGCGTAGTCGGCCCGTAGAATTGCCAGGGCTCGAGGCCGGGGCGAGTGCCGAAGATGGCCTCGCCGTGACGCTCGGTCCAGCGCGCCATGGCCTCGAGCCGCGCTCTCTGCTCGGGGATCAGGTGGCCGGCGCCATCGGGGCTCACGTTCAGCAGCAGGTTGCCGCCGCGGCCGGCCACCTCGGCCAAGGTGTGCACCAGGGCGTTGCTGCTCTTGTAGTGGGTGTCATGGGGATTGAAGCCCCAGCTCTCGTTCATGGTGAGGCAGGACTCCCAGCGACCCTCCGGCGGCGTCGGCGGGATGAACTGCTCCGGCGTGGCGTAGTCGCCGCGGCCGGGCAGGCGGTCGTTGATGAGGATGCCCGGCTGCAATGAACGCACCAGACGTTCAATGCCCTCGCAATCCCACGTGGCTGGATCGCGTTCCCAGCCCCCATCGAACCAGAGAATGTCGATGGGGCCGTATTCGGTGAGCAACTCGGTGAGCTGCCGGCGCAGGTAATCCTGGTAGCGGGACCACTGAGACGGGCTTGCTTCGGGGTAGCGGCCGAACACATACGGCTTGCGCGCCTCGGTGAAAGCTGGATAGTCCGGGTGGTGCCAGTCGGGCAGGGAATAGTAGAAGCCGATCTTGAGCCCATGCGCGCGGCAGGCATCCACGTACTCGCGCACCGGATCACCCTCGTAACCGCCGAGACCGATGTGATGGTCCGACTGCCGGGTGGGCCACATGGAAAAGCCGTCGTGATGGCGCGTGGTCATCACCGCATAGCGCATGCCCGCCCGTGCCGCCGCCGCGACCCACTCGTCCGGCGCGTTCGGGTCGGGGTGGAAGCGCCGGGCGTTGGCGTGATAGTCGTCGACCGTGAGCCGCTGGCCGTGGGGCAGGGTCACCACGCCGCCCACCAGCGGCCAGGAAGCCTCCCAGCCCGCGGCGGCGTAGTGGCCCCAATGGACGAACAGACCCAGGCGGGCGTCCTCGAACCAGGCGAGCCGGTCGGTGTCGGCGGACTTGTCGTTCATCGGTTCGCCTCCCAGGCGACGGTGTGTTGCTCCTGCTCGCCGAGCCCCTCGATGCCGAGGCGCACGGTCTGGCCCGGTCGCAGATAGACCGGCTCGGGTTTCTGCCCGAGCCCCACGCCGGGCGGTGTGCCGGTGGAGATGACATCGCCCGGCAGGAGGGTCATGAACCGCGACACATAGCTCACCAGGAACGCGACGCCGAAGATCATGGTGCGGGTGTTGCCGTCCTGGTAGCGGTGACCGTCCACTTCGAGCCACACCACCAGGTTCTGCGGATCGGCGACCTCGTCCCGAGTGACCAGCCACGGGCCGATGGGGCCGAAGGTGTCGGCGCTCTTCCCCTTCACCCACTGACCGGTGCCTTCGAGCTGAAACGCGCGCTCGGACAGGTCGTTGATCACGCAGTAGCCGGCCACGTGATCCAGCGCCCGCTCGGGGGGCACGTGCCGGGCGGTGGCGCCGATCACCACTCCGAGCTCCACCTCCCAGTCGGTCTTGCTTGAGCCCTTGGGAATGACGATGTCGTCGTTGGGGCCGCAGATGGCGCTGGTGGCCTTCATGAACAGCACCGGCTCGATCGGCGGCTCGGCTCCCGTCTCCCGGGCGTGGTCGGCGTAATTCATGCCGATGCACAGGAACTTGCCTACGCCACCGACGCAGGGGCCGATCCGCGGCTGGCCGCTCACCCGCGGCAGCGAGCGCGGGTCGAGCGCGCGCAGGCGGTCCAGCTCGGCGTCCCCGAGGGTGGCGGGGTGGATGTCGGCGACCACCCCGGACAGGTCGCGCAGATCGCCGTCCCTGTCCAGCAGACCCGGCTTTTCCTCGCCGGGGAAACCGTACCGCAGCAGCTTCACCTCGGTCTCCTCATCGATAGTCAGTTGGACCAGCCGCCGTCGACGACGTGAATGGCGCCGGTGGTGTATGCGGACTCGTCGCTCGCCAGGTACACGGCCAGGGCGGCGATCTCCGCGGTGCTGCCGAGCCGGCCCATGGGCTGACGGGCGATGAAGGCGGCCCGGGCCGCCTCGGGATCGCGCGAGGCGCTGATCCGGTCCTGAAGCGACGGCGTATCCACGGTGCCGGGGCAGATGGCGTTGCAGCGGATGGCGCCGGTGACGTGGTCGGCGGCCACGGCCTTCGTCAGCCCGATCACCGCGGCCTTAGTGGTGCCGTAGGCGAAGCGATTGACCACACCGCGCACCGACGACGCCACCGACGACATGTTGACGATGCTGCCGCCGCCTCGTTCCAGCATGGCCGGCAGCAGCGCGCGGATGGTGCGGTACATCGAGGTGACGTTAAGCTCGAGGCTGAAGCGCCAGTCCTCCGGAGCGCAGTCGAGTATGGTGCCGTGATGCACGAAGCCGACGCAGTTGAACAGCACGTCGATGTCGCGATGGCGCGCAGCGAGCGCCCCCACCTGCTCGTCGGAGGTGACGTCCAGATGCTCCGTGACGATTGCGTCGACGGCGTCGAGGGAAACCAGCGCAGCATCGTTGATGTCGGTGGCGATCACGCGTGCGCCCTCGGCGGCGAAGGCCAGCGCTGTAGCGCGCCCGATGCCCTGGCCGGCGGCGGTCACCAGCGCGGTCTTCCCCTGCAGTCGCTCAGTCATGGTCGGCCCCTCCGAGGTTATAGAAGGCGGCGGCGGTGCCGCCGAGCACGGCGTGCCGGCCGGTATCCGAGCATCCGGTGAGCAGTGTTTCGGTGGCCGTCCACCAGGCCACGTAGCCGCCGCCCAGATTCACCACCGGCCAGTCGCTGCCCCACATCAGCCGCTCCGGCCCGAACAGCTCGAACAGCGTCTCGGTGTACGGGCGCAGGTCGTCGACGTGCCAGGCGGCAGGGGCCTCGGTAACGAGGCCCGAGAGCTTGCAGTACACGCCGGGCCGCTCGGCCAGCGGCCGCATGGCATCGCGCCAGGGCTCGAGCCCGCCGCCGGCGATGTCGGGCTTGGCACCGTGGTCGATCACTACCGGCAGGGCGGGATGCCGGTCCAGCAGCCGGGCCAGGTTGCCGAGATGGCGGGGCAGCACCAGCGCATCGAAGCGCAACCCCAGTTCGACGAGTGCCTGAAACGCCGGAGTGAGGTCGGCGCCCAGCATCCAGGCGTCGTCATCGATATCCTGGATCATGGGGCGCACGCCGCGAAACCGCCGATGGCGGCGAAGCGCTGCGAGCCGCGCCGGTGCGCCGCCGTCGGCCAGGTCGACCCAGCCGACTACGGCGCCGACGGTGTCGTGGCGGTCGGCCAGGTCGAGCAGGAAGTCGGTCTCGGCATCCGTTGGCGCGGCCTGCACCAGCACCGTCTGCGCGATCCCCCGCTCGGCGAGCAACGGCGCGAGATCGGCGGGTCCGTAGTCGCGGTACAGGGCCTCGAGGTCCTGCGTCAGCCAGCCGTAGTCGCCGCGCGCCAACCGCCAGAAGTGCTGATGGGCATCGATACGCACGCTCGAGGTCATGTCGCGGGTCGTTGCCAGGCCTCGCCGTCGGGGAAGCGATAGCGGGCGATGCTCTCACGTTTCATCTCGATGCTGAACCCCGGTTGCTGCGGCGCCAGATAGCGCCCCTCACGAATGCGGATTGGATCGACGAAGTGCTCGTGCAGGTGCCCGGCGTGCTCGATCATGCGGCCTTCGCGGCCGCCGGCCACGGCGGCCGCGTCGAAGAAGCTCAGGTGCTGCACGTATTCGCACAGCCCAACACCGCCGGCGTGGGGGCAGACCGGTTTGTCGAACTCGGCTGCCAGCAGCAGCACCGCCAACACTTCGTTGACGCCGCCCAGGCGGCAGGCGTCGATCTGCACTACGTCGATGGCGTCGGCCTGCAGGAACTGCTTGAACATGATGCGGTTGTGACAGTGTTCGCCGGTGGCCACCCGGATCGGAGCCACAGCCTGGCGCACCCGGGCGTGGCCGAGGATGTCATCGGGACTCAGCGGCTCCTCGATCCAGTAGGGCTGGAAAGGCGTTAGCGTCTTCATCCAGGTGATGGCTTCGTCCACCTCCCACACCTGATTGGCGTCGATCATCAGGAGCGCATCGTTGCCGAGCACCCGGCGCAGCGTCCGGCAGCGGCGCACATCGTCGTCGATGTCGCGTCCTACCTTCATCTTCAGCGCACGCCAGCCCTGGGCCAGCGCGTCCTGCGCCAGCGCCTCGATCTTCGCGTCGGAATATCCTAGCCAGCCGGCGGAGGTCGTGTAGGCGGCATGTCCGTCGCGCTCCAGCGCAGCGATACGGCACGCCTTGTCGGGGGCGCGTTCTTCGAGCAGCTCCCGGGCGCGGCCCGGATCGAGGGCATCGCGGATGTGGCGGAAGTCGATGGCAGTGACGATTTGCGCCGGCGTCATGTCGGCGAGATAGCGCCAGAGCGGCTTGCCCGCGCGACGCGCCAGCAGATCCCACACCGCGTTGACGATGGCAGCCGCGGCCAGGTGAATCACCCCTTTCTCCGGCCCGAGCCAGCGTAGCTGACTGTCGCCGACCACGCGGCGCCAGAACCCGGCGAGATCGCCCTCGATCTCATCGAGGGTCATGCCCGTGACGACCGAGGCGATGGCGTCGATGGCAGTCACCACGATCTCGGTGCCGCGACCGATGGTAAAGGCCAGCCCGTGTCCCGACAGTGCCTCATCATCGGTGCGCACCACACAGTAGGCGGCAGAGTAATCAGGATCCGGATTCATCGCATCCGACCCATCCAGCGTTCGCGATGTGGGAAAGCGAACGTCGTGAGCCTCGATGCGCAGAATGGCTGGGTTCATAGGCAAAAATATATTCCAGTTGCTGAGGTGAAACGGGCGCCCCCTGGTCAACTTATCTTGACACGATTGTTCCATTTATGAAACAGTGATTCACGAATGAACACCGCAGGCGAGGCTCGACCAGCCGCGCCGCGGCTGTTCACACACGGGGGAGAGTCACACCATGCGGAAAGTTCATCACCTGGTTCCCGGATCGACCATGGGTGTCGGCCTGCTTTGCGCCGCCGCCCTCATCGACGATGCCGCCGCGCAACCGACGCAGGCCTCGGCCCAAAGCGGGCGATATCTCGAAGAGGTCATCGTAACGGCACGCAAGCGCGAGGAGGGCACCCAGGACATCCCGGTGGCGGTGTCTGCCTTCGGCTCCGAAGAGCTCGGTCGTCGCAGCGTGCAGACGGTCGAAGACCTCACCAGCCTGGTGCCGAATCTGGTGATCGACCCCGTGACGGTCAGCGCCGGGGGCGCCGCCATCTACCTGCGCGGCATCGGCGTGCAGGACATCGACCGCACCTTCAACCCGGCGGTTCAGGTGCTCATCGATGGCGTGACGTTCGGCTCGTCCATCGCCAACCAGATGCTCAACGTCGTCGACGTCGAGCGGGTCGAGGTGTTGCGGGGCCCGCAGGGCACCCTGTTCGGCGCCAACGCCATCGGCGGGCTGATCAACGTGGCGCGCAAGCGCGCCAGCCACGATTTCGGTGGATCGGTCGATGTGACTCTGGGTGACGACGACCGTACAGACATCGAGGCCTCGATCCAGGGTTCGCTGGTGCCGGACCTGCTGGCAGGACGGCTGTTCGTCTCCAAGCTCGAGAACGACGGCCAGTTCAAGAACGACTTCGATGGCAGCAACCGCGGGTTTCAGGACTTCCTGATGGTTTCTCCAAGTCTGCTGTTCACCCCGGGCGACAACTTCGAGTTGTCAATTGCCTACGACTACTACAAGGACGAAAGCGACTGGGGCCTCTTGCAGAATCGGGCGAACGAGACCGAGCTGTTGTGTCTCGGGTTTCTGTTGCCGGGTGCAGAACTCTGTGAAGACCCCACTCGTGATCTCGAAACAATCAGTGCCGACTACGAGACGTTCATGGAAGTCACGGTGAATGCAGTGACCATCGCCGCAACCTACACCGATGGCCCCTACACGTTCGAATCGATCACCGGCTTCAGTGACATCGAGGAACGCAAGCAGACCGATTTCGACGGGGTTGCCGAGCAGGTATTCGCCTCGATCCAGCCGGTGGACGAGACTCACTATTCTCAGGAGTTCCGGCTGAATTACGACCACTCCGCATCACTATCCTTCCTTGGCGGTGTATACGCCGCGTACACGAACTACGAGGAAGGCGCGAACTCCCTGTTCATCTTCGATCTGTTCGGCCTGCCGGCCGATACCATCGAGGTCGTTTTCCGCGAGCAGACCACACTCGCCTTTGGCGCCTTCCTCACCGGCAACTGGCAGATCAACGATGCCTGGCGGCTGTCAGCCGGCGGTCGGTTCACCTTCGAGGAGAAAGACTTCGTATGGCGTAACGGCTTCAATACGGTGGGAGGGGGTTTCTACCCCGACGCGCCGGGGTTCATCAACGATGTGCCGGGTAAGGACTCCTGGACCCAGTTCACGCCGCGCGTGGCCGTCGAGTACCGGGTGAACGACGACGTGCTCACCTACTTGTCCTACGCCCAGGGCTTCAAATCCGGGGGCTTCAACGGACGCGGCACTTCCGACGAGACCATCGGGCCGTACGACCCCGAGATCGTCGATAGCTACGAGCTCGGCCTGAAGAGCGAGTGGTTCGACAACCGCCTGCGCCTGAACGTGGCTGCGTTCTACTCCGATTACCAGGACAAGCAGGAAGAGACCATCCGGCAGTCGGAATCCCAGGTGACCATCACCACGGTGGACAATGCCGGCGAGGTGACGGTCAAGGGCGTGGAAGCAGAATGGGCCTGGGTGCCACCGCTCGAAGGCCTGACGCTGAGCGGCACGCTCGGCTTCCTCGACGCGGAGTACGATGAGTTCGACTTCAATCAGGTGAACGTGGCCGAGTTCCTCGACATGCGGCGTGCGCCGAAGTGGCAGTATTCGCTGACCGGTGAATACGAGACTCAGGTGGGAGAGGGCCGTCTGTCCGGCCTGGTGAGCTACCGTTGGTCGGACGACTACGAAAGCCATCTCGGCCCGCGCTTCGACGGCGGCGGCGAAGGGCCGCTTTGGAACGACCCGCGCGGCACCGTGAATTCCGTCGGCATTCTCGATGCCTCCGTTGCCTACGCGTTCCGGGTCGGCGGAACCGATCTGCAGCTGCGGGCGTACGGCAAGAACCTGACCGACGAGGTCTACTACAACGGTTTCACCGCCATCGCCAACCTCTGGTCGCTCTCCACGGTGACGCCCGGTCGCACCTGGGGTGTGAGCCTCCGGGCGGAGTTCTGAGGCAACATGTCGCGACCGGAATTCATCACGCGAGAAGCTTACGAGCGGCAGACGTTCGAAGAGTTCGCCAAGGAACCGTCCCTCGACCTGTTCCGGGCGATCGGCGACCGTCGCTCGATCCGCTATTTCCTGCCGTACCGGCCGGTGGAACGCTGGAAGATCGAGATGATCTTCCAGGCCGGCCACCGGTCGTCGCGGGCGATCAACGGGTCGTTCATCAAGACCGTGGCCGTGGAGCGCGACTCGGTGCCACCGGAAACCCGGGAAGCCCTGAAGACCCCCACCAACACGGCCGATCTCGACATGGCGCCGCTGTGGCTCTTCACCTACGCCAACCTGCACTCGCCGCTCGGCGGTCCGGAGCGGCTCAAAGATCTCTACGACCGCGGTGCGTTCGCACCCGCGCTCGGCTGGAGCCACGAGTTCATCGATCGCGTGGTGGGCGAGACGATTCTCACACCGCTCGCCGCCAGCGAGGAGGAAGCCCGCTGGATCTCGTCGGTCGAGGGGGCCCAGGCCATCGCCAACATGCTGTTGATGATCACGGCGCTGGATCTCGGCGCGTGCTGCAAGTCGTTCGTCGCCGATGCCGTGAAGGACGCGTTCAAGGTGCCCGACCACTACCATCCCATCTGGATGATTCTGGTCGGCTACCCGGCAGAGCACCCCCAGGCCGGCGGTCAGCGGCCGCGTCCACCGCTCGAGGAAGACTACTACTGGGGCGACTTCGACACGCCCTTCGAACCCACCGACGAGGTCACCGAGGAGCTCAACCGCCGGCGCCTGCTGCAGCCGACGGCGCCGTATCCGTGGCGCGATGCCGAGATCCGCCACATCGCCCGAGCCTTCGGGCTGCCGGAGGATTGACGTGAGCAGCCTCGTCGACTACGAAACGGTACAGCGCTGGCTGCGCTCGGCGCGATTCGCAGCGAACGATCCGCGCCTCGGGCTCCTCGACGAGTTCTGCACGCTGACCGGCCAGAACCCGGACCAGATGATCACCGAGTGCCTGAAGCTGGTGCAGGACGGGCAGTTCCGCCTGCGCGGGCTGACACGCCGACGCTACGTCGAACGCATCGAAGAGTTCGAGCAGGCGCGGGGCGGCCGCGCCCAGGGCAACGTCATCCGCTCGTTCTTCATCCACAACGGCGTGCCGATTCAACCGCCGATTCTCTCCTGACGCGATGGCGAGCGCGCCGATCATCGACCTCATCCTGGCACGGCGCGCCCAGCATCCCGATGCAACGTACCTGCTGTTCGGCGAGCGGTCGGTCAACTGGGACGAGTTCGCCGAGCGGTCGCTGCGGACGGCCAACGGCCTGCTCGACCTCGGCGTCGAGCCCGGTAACCGGGTCGCCATCATGCTGCCGAACTCACCCGAGTTCCTGTTCGTCTACTACGGCATCGTCGCCGCCGGCGCCGCGCCGGTGCCCATCAACGTCGCCCAGCGTGGCAACGCCCTCGGCCACATCCTGGCCGACTCCGGTGCGGTCGCCGCGGTGGTCGACGAGCCGTTGCTGGACTACGTGCGGGCCGCGGCACCCGCGAACGTGACCATCGTCGGCCGCGGCAGCCACGACTTCGACCGGCTGATGCACGCCTCGGCCGAGGTGCCGGAGATCGCCGCCGGCACGCAGAGCGGTCTCGGCATTCTCTATACCTCGGGAACCACCGGACCGCCCAAGGGCGTGGTGGCGATGGGCTATGACCTCGGCCACGTTCACCACCTGCTCGGCCTGCTGGGCGTGGGGCCGGGGGAAACGGTCTACACGGCCCTGCCCTTGTATCACGGCAACGCACTGATCCTGTCCGCCATGGGGGCCATCTGGAACGACTGGCGTCTTGCCCTAGCCGAACGCTTCAGCGCCTCACGCTTCTGGGACGACGTACGCCGCAGCGGCGCGGTGGCATTCAACGCGCTGGGCGCCATGATCCCCATCCTGCTCAAGCAGCCGGAGCGCCCGGACGATGCCGACAACCCGGTGCGGGTGTGCCTGTCCGCCGCGTGTCCGGCGTGGGCGTGGGAGGCGTTCGAGCACCGCTTCGGGCTGCGTCTGCTCGAGTTCTACGGACTGGTGGACTATCCCGGGTACCTGGTCAACGCCGATGGCGTGCCCGGCCACATGGGCCGGCCGGTCGGGCAGACGCGGTTCGCTGTGGTCGACAGCGACGACCGGCCGGTTCCTCCCGGCGTGGTCGGCGAGCTTGTGATGCAGCATCCGGACGGCCGGCTCACCCACTACCACAACGATCCCGCTGCCACCGATGCGGCCTACCGCAACGGCTGGTTTCACACCGGCGACCTGGCCGTCGTCGACGCGTCGGGCTCGTACGTCTACGCCGGCCGTCTTAAGGAATCCATCCGCCGCCGCGGCGAAAACATTTCCGCGTGGGAGATCGAGGGTGTGGTAAACGCGTTGCCGGAGGTCGCCGAGTGCGCGGCCCATGCGGTGCCCTCCGAGATCGGTGAGGACGAGGTCAAGCTGGTGGTCGTGCTGCGCGACGGAGCGAGCCTCTCGGCGGCGCAGCTGCTGGCGCACTGCCGCGACCGCATGGCGGCCTACGCCGTTCCGACCTACTTGGAGTTTCGCGCCGCGCTGCCGAAAACCGGCACCCACCGCATCAATTACGCCCAGCTGCGCGAGGATGGCGTCACCAGCGCCACCTGGCGGCGGCCGGAGTAGAGGGAGAATGATCGCTATGCACGACGTCTACGTGATCGGAGCCGGAATGACGCGGTTCGCGAAGTCGGCGAGCACCCTGAAACAGCTTGCCGCCGAGGCGGTCGATGCCGCCCTGCGGGATGCGGATGCCGACGCGGGCGATCTTCAGGCCGCCTACGTCGGCAACGCGGTGGCCGGGCTGACGACGGGTCAGGAGATGATCCGCGGGCAGGTGCTGCTGCGCCCGCTCGGCGTCGAAAAGATTCCCGTCGTCAACGTGGAAAACGCCTGCGCATCCGCCTCCACGGCGCTGCATCTCGGCTGGCAGGCGATCGCCTGCGGCCTCTACGATGTGGTGCTGTGCCTCGGCGCGGAGAAGCTCGTCACTGCGGACAAAGCCGTCGGCATGGCCGCCATCGGCACCGCCGTCGACGTCGAGGCGCGTGCCGAGATGGAGGCGCGACTGGGCACGAGCGACGGGTCCGGACAGCGCTCGTTCTTCATGGACGTCTACGCCGGCATGACCCGGCGCTACATGGAGGTGTCCGGCGCGACGCCGCGGCATTTCGCCCAGGTGGTCGTCAAGAATCAGCGCAACGGCGCCCTCAACCCGCGCGCCCAGTATGGCGGCGAGTACACGGTGGATCAGGTGCTGGCCGCACGCGAGATCGTCTGGCCGCTTACCCTGCTCATGTGCTCGCCCATCTCCGACGGCGCCGCCGCGGTGGTGCTGGCGTCGGCGCAGGGAATGCGCCGGCTCGGCCGCCAGGGGCCCCGCATCCGTGCATCCATTCTGGTGTCGGGCAACGTGCACGACCGCGACGACCCGGCCGCCGGCTGTGCCGGCCGGGCTGCCCGGCTGGCGTTCGAGGCGGCCGGCATGGGCCCGGACGACATCGACTGCGCCGAGGTGCACGACGCCACTGCGCCCGCCGAGCTGATGATCTACGAGCAGATGGGTTTCGCGCCGCCGGGCGGCGGGCCCGCGCTGCTCGAGTCGGGCCGCACCGCGCCCGGCGGCTCGCTGGTGGTGAACCCGAGCGGCGGGCTCTTGTGCAAGGGCCATCCCATCGGCGCCACCGGCATCGCCCAGGTGTGTGAAGCGGTCTGGCAGCTGCGCGGCGAAGCGGGCGCGCGTCAGGTCACCGACGCCCGCTCGGTGCTCACCCAGAACGGCGGCGGCTGGCTCGAGGAAGACTCGGCCGCCATGTCCGTGCACATTCTCACCAGCGACTGAAGGAGATCTCGGGATGGAACGCATCGCCCTTGGCCGAACGGGACTGGAGGTGGGCCGCATCAGCCTCGGCGGCCTGTTCGTGTCGTCCTACGGCGCCGAGTTCGACCAGGCTCGCGAGGCCGTGCGCCGCGCCGTGGAACTCGGCGTCAACTATGTCGACACCGCGCCCATGTACGGCAACAGCGAGCAGGTGCTCGGCCGCATCCTGCCCGAGCTCGACACGCCCATGATCGTCTCGACCAAGCTGGGCGCTCGGCCCCAGCCGTTCGACGCCAAGGACCCCAAGGCGCTGCGCGAGTCCTTCGAGGAAAGCTGCCGGCTGCTGGGCCGCGAGCAGATCGACATCCTCATGATCCACGAGCCCGACCGGCCGCGGCAGTTCGACTGGTGGGACGATTTCAATGCGGCCCGGGGGCCGGTGATGGACGTGCTCGAATCGCTCAAGCAGGAAGGCCGCATCCGCTATCTCGGCCTCGGTGGCACCACCGCCTACGAGATGGCACGGCTGCTGCGTACCGGCAAGTTCGACGTGGTGCTCACCGCGTTCAACTACAGCTTGCTGTGGCAGGAGGCGGCCCACGAGGTGCTGCCCGCCGCGCGCGAGCACGGCGTCGGCGTGGTGGTCGGCTCGCCGCTCCAGCAGGGCGCGCTGGCGAAGCGCTGGGAGGAGGTCGAATCCGGCGCGCGCTGGCTCTCGAAGCCGCGGCGCGAGCAGTTCCGTGCGCTCTACCGGCTGCTCGACGAGATCGACCTGCCGCTGCCGGAGCTGGGACTGCGCTTCGTGCTCTCCCACCCGGACGTGCACACCGTGTTGTCGGGCGTGCGCAGCGCCGCCGAGGTGGAGCAGAACGTGGCCGCCGCCGGCAAGGGGCCGCTGCCCGATCAGCTCTTGTCGCGCATCGCCGAGATCGCCGCCATGGTGCCGTTCCGGCCCCACGACGAGCCCTTTGCCCTGCCGTTCGGCCGCCCCTACCCGGGCTCGCCGGCGGCGGGCCCGATCTGAGGACCCAGCCATGAAAGCCGCCGTCGTCGTCACGCCGGGACACCTCGAGATCCGCGACCTGCCCGCACCGGAGCCGGGGGAGTATCAGGTGCTCTGCGAGCATCTGTTCGGCGCGGTGTGCGCCGGTACCGACCGCCATCTGATCCGCGGCGAGCTGCCGTTGCCGGGTATCCAGTACCCGTTCGTGCTCGGCCACGAGACCATCGGTCGGGTGATCGCGCTGGGCCCCAAGGCGCGCCACTTCGCGCTGGGCGATCTCATCACGCGCACGGGCTACCCGGCCAGCGACGGCCTGAAGGCATTCTGGGGCGGTTTCACCGAGCAGGGGCTGGCCACCGACGCCGCGGCCATGCGTGAGGACGGGCTGCCGGAGGAGGCCTGGCAGCCCCACCTCATCAACCGCACGCTGCCTCCGGGGACCGATCCGGCGGCCGCCACCATGATGATCACCTGGCGAGAGACCTACTCCTACATCGCCCGTCTCGGAATTGGAGCGGGCAGCCGCGTGGCCATCCTGGGCTCCGGCGGCAACGGCTTCTCCTTCCTGGTGATGGCCCGCGCCCTCGGTGCCGACACGGTGGTGATGGTGGGCAACCCTCACTGGGCCGAGCTCGCCGCCCGCGCCGGGGCGGCCGGCTTCGTCGACTACCGCGGCGACGTGGCGGCAGGGCTTGCCGCCGGAAGCGCCCGCGGCTACGACCTGGTGCTGGATGCCGTCGGCCGCACCGGTGCCCTGGAGCAGGCCATCGATCAACTCGTCTCGGGCGGAAAGGTCGCCCTGTACGGCATCGACGACCTGCGCGAGCGCATGGGCTATCTGCAGACGCTGAGTGAGCGCGGCATCGAAGCCCACGGCCCTGGGGAATACAGCGAGGCCGAAGCCCACGATGCCGTGGTCGCCCTGCTCGAGGCCGGGCGGCTCGACGCCTCCATCTGGTTCGATCCCGCGAAACCGACGCCGCTCGCGCGCATTCTCGACGCCATCGGCGACATCGACGCGAAACGCAGCCTCAAGGCGCTGATTCGATTGCGTGGGGCCTGACCATGCACACCATAGCGACGACGGTGGATATTCATGCACCCATGGCGCCGGTCTGGCTGCTCCTGACGGATACGCGGAACTACGCCCAATGGAACCCGTATCTGGTCGAAGTTCGGGGTGACGTCCTGACCGACGCGGTCGTCGACATGGTCGCCTGCAGTGCGACGGGGGAGCGTACCCCGCTACGAATCGAGGTGGACCGAGTCGAGCCCTATGAGATGGTCTGGATCGGCGGGCTCGACGACTACCGGGAGTTCCGCGGCGAGCACTGGTTCGTGCTCGAGCCCCTGGCGAACGGCACTCGGCTGAATCACTTCGAGCACTTCACCGGCAGCAGGGCGGAGCAGATCATCAGAGACCTGCGCACCGTCATAGAAGACAACTTCGAGCGCATGAACCGGGCGCTGAAAGCACGAGCGGAGCAAACCCCCGGCCGAGGTTAGTCCATGTGGAAGACCTCCTCCATGAGCGACCACCACTCCCCTTCGGTGGCCCCGGGCCAGCGTTCCTGACAGGGGTCGGTGAGCTGCCACCAGCGCTGTGTGGCCTCGTCCTCGGCCACTCGGGCCATGTCGACCTCGTAGTCGTCGCCGTGATACTCCAGGTAGCCGAACAGGGTGTGGTCGCGCAGGAAGATGGAGTAATTGCCTACGTTGGCGCGCCGCAGCGCCGCCAGCACGGCGGGCCAGGCGTCAGCGTGCAGGCGCTTGTATTCGTCGAGCTTCTCGGGTTTGACTCGAATGACCATGGCGATGCGTTGCATGGGCGCCTCCGTGTCGTGGTGATTCAGTGCTGGTGACTCAAGGCGTCGGCGCCTCCGGTACCAGCAGGTTTTCGGCCTTCAGTGCCTGGTACAGATCACCCGGGATCGGCCGCGCCAGATGCGCGAGGTTGGCCTGCACTTCGGCCGGGCTACGCGCGCCGGGAATGACCGCGGCGACCGCCGGGTGCGCCAGCGGAAACTGCAGCGCCGCGGCCGGCAGGGGCACGTCGAAACGGCGGCACACCGCCGCGAGGCAGGCCACACGTTCAGCCACGGCGGGTGGCATGGCGGCGTAGTCGTAGTGGTCGCCACCGGCCAGCGCGCCCGAGTTGAAAGGCCCGCCCACCACCACCGATACCCCGCGCGCATCGCACTCGGGCAGCAGCTCGGCCAGCGCCGCCTGCTCGAGCAGGGTGTAGCGCCCGGCCAGCAGGACCACGTCGATGTCGGCCGCGCGAACCGTGGCCAGGCTGACCGCGATCTCGTTGACGCCGATGCCGATGGCCGACACGAGCCCCTCGTCCTTCATCTTCCGCAGCGCCGGCAACGCGCCGTCCATCGCCTGCCGGAAGATCGCCGGGTGGGCGTCACCATGGGTCATCGCGCCGATGTCGTGGACCAGCAGCATGCCGAAGCGGGTGACGCCGAGCCGCGTGAGACTGCCCTCCACCTGTGCGCGCACGGCGTCGCTGGAGTAGTCGAAGACCGGGCGATTCGGCAGCGGGTCGGCAAAGCCGAAATCGCCTTCGTCACCCGGAGCCACGGGCACCAGGCTGCGGCCCACTTTGGTGGAGATCACCATCGTATCTGCGGGCGGCCCACGCAGAAATTCGCCGAGCCGCGTCTCGCTCAGCCCATGGCCATAATAGGGCGCCGTGTCGAAGTAGCGCACCCCGCCGTCCCATGCTGCCAGGAGAGTGGCCGCCGCCGCGTCGGGCTCGACGCGCTGATACAAGTTGCCAAGCGCGGCGCAGCCGAGCCCGAGCACGGTGACCTCCAGACCTGTGCGGCCGATGCGGCGGCGCGGCAGGCCGGCGCTCATCGAGGAGGGCTGTCGGTCTGTCACGGTGTTTGATTAAAGAAACGTTGTTTCATATATTGACCGTAATGCAACCCTGCCCGCTGGGTCAACGGGTCAGCAATACCACCACAGTCTGGAGCCAAGCATGGGTTTCGTCACCGCCGAGCAGGTTGCGCAGTTCCGTCGCGACGGGTTCGTGCGCATCGAGCGACTGGTGGACGCCGACACTGTCGCCGAACTGCGCGAGGCCTACGACTCGCTCATCGAGCGGGGCGCCACCGGTGAGGGCTCCCGCGACAGCCGGCTCGGCGGGTTGACCCGACAGATCGTCTATCCCGAACGCTCCCACCCGCTGTTTCAGGACAACGCCGCACTGCACACCGGCCGCGAGGCCGCCCGCGCGCTGCGTGGCTGGGACGAGCCCGCGTACTTCTACTCGCAGTTGCTGTTCAAGCCCCCGGGACACCCCCACGCCACGCCGTGGCACCAGGACGACGCCTACGGCGCCATTCCGTTCGCCGCGGCCGGCACGCCGCTACGCCACGCGACGCTGCAGTTCTGGCTGGCCCTCGACGACGTGGACGTCGACAACGGCTGCATGCACTTCCACCCACCGCTGCCCGGCGACGTGCTGCTGCCCCATCGGGTCGCCGCCGGCAACCCCGACGCCGATGACCGGCTGCTCGGGCTGGTGGACGAGGCCGCGTGCATCGACCCGGCGGCGGTGGTGGCCTGCCCGCTGCACGCCGGCGGCGCCACCGTGCACGATTCCGGCGCCCTGCACTACACCCCGCCGAACCGCTCGACGCGACCGCGCCGCGCCTACATTTTCAACTTCGCGGACCCGGCGTTCATCGCCCAGTTGGGGAACTAGGTGTGATCTTCCGGTAGGTTGTTCACTCGGGCTTACCCGGAGAATTGGAGGTGCGAACCAAACAAACCTCCGGGGTCCCCGAATGAACAATCATAAAAATGCCCGATTAACCGTCCATGGTCGAGGCTTGCTCGTCCAACGCGTTCTCGAAGAAGGGCTGCGTCCTGAAGAGGTAGGGTTTACACAACTAGGCGGAACCAAGCCGCCTGGCGTCGATGCGCTCGCGCAACTCCCGCTGCACCGCACGGGTCACCGGGTAGTTCCAGAACATCAGCAGGGCGATCAGCACCAGGGGCACGCCGGCGAAGGAGAAGACCAGGCGGAAGCCGAGCAGGGCTTCTTCGGTGTGCACCGGGTCGGAGGGCTGAAAGCCGAACAGCGCCGGCAGCGAGGTGCCCACCAGCACGCCGAGCGCGATACCGGCCTTGTTGATCATGCCGAACACCGAGAAGTACAACCCTGTACGCTCTTCTCCCGTCTGCGACTCGTCGACGTCGACCACGTCCGCCAGCATGGCCGGCGCCAGGAAAAACCAGGCCCCCAGACCCACGCCTTCCAGCGCGATCAGTATCACCGCAGGCACCACGTCGCCTTCATCCAGGAGAAAGAAGCTGGCGAGAATGACGATGATGACCGGCACCGTGAAGGCGAACGCCCGATGCTTGCCGTAGCGTTCGGCGATCTTCAGCCACAAAGGGATGGACGCGATGCCTATGATGTTCTGAATGAACAGCGCCGTCGCGAACGCCTCGGGACGGCCGATCACCTGGGTCATGAAGATGAGGTTGAGCGATGCCGCAATCACCAGGGCCATCAACAGTGCCGTGAAGCCGACGGACAGACGGATCATGGCGCGGTTGCCGACGAACACCTGCAGGCGTTCCTTCCAGGTGAAGACCTCTGCCTCACTGCGCTCGGGCGGCGGCTCCGGAAGCCGCCACAAAGTCAGGCCGAACGACAGCGGCTGGAAGATCACGAAAAGCACCGCCAGCGCAAACATGGTCATCGCGGTGCCACTGTAACCCAAGAGCCCGAGGATCATGGCGACGGTGAGCGCAGTGAGGGTGCCGGCCATCTCGAATCCGCCGCGCCACGCCTTGATGCGCGAGCGGTCGTCGTAATCCTTGGACAGCTCTGCCCCCCAGGATCGATAGGGAATGTCGATCAACGTGTAGGCGAAATAGAGCACGAAGAACCAGACGAACAGGTAGGTGCCGCTGGCCGCCCCTCCCGGCACGAACAGCATCCACACCGAAACCATGAGCAGCGGTATACCGAGGGCGATGAACGACTTGCGACGGCCGAACCTGGAGCGGGAGCGGTCGCTCAGCACGCCGATCATCGGATCGGTGGCGATGTCGAACAGGCGCGTGCCGAAGATGGCGAATCCGACCACGGCCAGCGAAACGCCGAGCTCGGTGGAATAGAAGCTGGGAATGAAATTCACCACCGGCATGTATGCTAGCGAGTACGGCAGCGAGGGCAGGGCGTAAAGCAGCAGGTGGCGGTTACTGATCTTCATGACGCACCGGTTCGCGATGGAGAGATGGGGCGAGACGATTAAGCCTGGGAGGCCTGAACACCTGACTCCCCGGTGTTCGCTCCCCCGCCACCGTGTGGCAGTTGGGTTTATTGCATATCTGAAACATCGGTTCAAGTATGGCGAGGCACCCCGTCGGCCAGCGGCCGTCGTCGACGTAGCGAGTCAGCCGCGGCCACTGGCCGTGCAGGTAGTTGAGCGCTTTGCCGAGCGCGGTATTCGGCGGCGTCCGCGGCGCGGCTACCCCTCTCCTGTCGAGCGGGGTAATCGCACCGTAAACACGCTGCCTTGGCCCGGCCCCGCACTTTCAACCAGTACCGTGCCGCCATGCAGGCCAACGAGATCGCGAACGAGCGGGAGGCCGACGCCCAGACCTTCCGATTGCCGATCGAGCTGAGTGAATCGCTCGAAGATCGACTCAAGCTTGTCATGCGGTATTCCACGGCCGTTGTCGCCCACGGAGAGGATGGCTTCGGCACTATTAGCTACGGCCGTGACCCGAATGATTGCCTCCCGAGGCGTGTACTTGATCGCGTTCGACAACAGGTTGTTCACGACTTGCTGGAGCCTTGACTCATCGCCATTCATCTGCAGTTGCTCAGGAATCTCGACCTCCACTGTCTGCTGCTTCTCATCGGCCGCGCGACGCATCATCGCCACCGACGACCGAACGACAGCACTGAGGTCTGTCGGCGCCATGTTCAGCCGAAGCTTTCCTCGACCTATGCGCGACGTGTCCAGCAGATCGTCTACCAGTCTCTTCAGCTGCCCAACCTGGCGTGCCATCAGCGCTTGCAGCTCCACGGAAACACCACCTCCGTGTTGCAGCACACCAATACCCAGTTCGAGGCTCGCGATGGGATCGCGCAGCTCATGGCCGAGCACTGCGAGGAAGTAATCAAACTCCGCCCTGCTCCGCTCGAGCTGCGTGGCACGGAGCTGCAATGCAACCTGGGTGCGCTGACGCCCACGTTCCAGCCGCCGGCTTTCGCTCAGGTCCCGCACGCTGGCCACCACGCGCAGGTCTTCACCCAACCAGAACGGCGCAAGATAGATCTCTACGGGAATCTCCGTGCCTGTCTTGTGCAGCGCGAACACGTCCAGCCCACGTCCCATGCGCTGGTGGGTGGGTCGATTGAACGTGCGTCTGCAGAATCTCCGATGCGTGGTCGCGAACCGTGCGGGCACCAGACGCTCGAGTTGCGCTCCGAGCAGCTCACTTTGCTCGAAACCAAACGCGATCTCGAGTTCCCGGTTGATCATGACGATCCGCCCATCGGGATCTACAACCTGTTGGTGCGTCATGCCGAGGTGCCGAATGACCGTCCTCACGTCCTCCCTTGCAGGCACGTCATGGATTGCCAGTGCCATCGCTCGCCCTACTCGCCTTTCGTCTATGACCGCCGTCGACAAGTGGACGGGGGAGTTGGATGCGCGCACGATCTCCAAGCCCTGTTGGACCCTTCTGTTACTGCTTGCTGACAAGCATCCCGATTTCCGCCTGATCAGTCGTTCCGGTCAACCCGCCGCTTGGCGGCCAACACCCCAATGATCGAGCTTACTTTGGGCCGCGAAGACGCGATGCTGTCCCGATCGTCCCTCGCCGTAAAGCTCCAGGATGACCTCGATTCCAAGGCGTGGATCTTTCATCCGCGGCAGCGACGCGCAGAGGACACCTTCTTCAGGAAGCTTCGAGCCGCTGCGCGCCAGGAACGCGAACTTAGGCGGGCCCGAGTTCGTCGTCTTCAGCGCCGAAAAGTCGCTCTCGTCCCCAAGATGCGGGTAGTGTCCCAACAAGTGGTGTAACTGAGAGGCGGTGGTAGCGGCCATCGCGGGTCTCCGTAAACTGGGAGTTGCGAGACAACCAGAAGAAGGAGAACACCGCGATGACCGGCGATAGGATGGCACTGCTGCAGCTCGCTGAGAAGCATGGGGGATGGGGATCTTCTTCGAGAGCTGGGTCAGTGGACGCTGCAGCGGCTGATGGAGCTCGAGGCACAGGCGCTATGTGGAGCGGAGCCACATGAGCGCAGCGAGGCCCGGGTGAACCGGGACGCCATCATCTGTGCCCTCGCAGGCGTGCATTTCGTGCGCGGCGAGTCACTACCGCCCGAGGATGAGGAGCTCGCGAGGAAGGAAGGATGGATCTGGGTCAAAGGGCGATAGCGGCCGAGTGTTTCGCCGATGTTTCCGCCCTGAAAGAAAATGAAGATTCTATGGATTGTGACTTTCTAACCAACTGAAAAATCAAGCCTTTTCTGTTACGAGTTGAGACGGGTCAAGTTCACAGGGTTTCCTGGCCTCGATTTTTCGGTATATTGAGCGCCTCACTAGCCGGGCTGTATGCACATACAGTGTCATTCTCCTCGGCAGGGCGAAAGCACGACATACCAGCCCGGCTAGTGAGGCCAACCTCCTTCCTTCCCGCCATTCGACCGAACGTCTCCACGGCCGCTCAACCGTGCCCGGCCGTCAGCAGCGCGAGCAGCGCGTAGACCAGAACGCTCGCGGCCATTCCCGCGACGAACTGGGCGGGCAGCCGGTAGCGGGCGGCCAACGGCAGCAGTTCGTGAATCGACACGAACGTCATGGCGCCCGCGGCGAAGGCCATGAAATCGGCGTTCAAGCTCGGCGCGATGCCCACGGCCACCAGCCCCACGGCGGCGCCCAGCGGCTCCGCGAGGGCGGACAGGAGCGCGGCCCCGAACAGGAAGCGGCGGCTGCGGATCATCACCGCCGGGACCGCCATGGCGAACTCCTCCGGCACGTTGTGCAGCGCGATGGCGACGGCGACGAGCACGCCCAACTCGGGAGACGCGATGTAGGCGTTCGCCATGGCGAAGCCCTCGGGCACGTCGTGCAGAATCAAACCGAACGCGACCAGGTAGGCCGTCCGCAGCAGCCGCGGATCGACCATACCGGCCTCTTCGACCAGATGGCGGTGGGGCACGACGACGTGCGCCGACCAGACCAGGATCGCACCCAGAGCAAAGCTAACCAGGGTGGATCCGGCGCCCACGATGCCGATGGCCTCCGGGACCAGCTCGAACAGGGAAATCAGCAGCATGATGCCGACGGCGAAGCCGATGCCGCCGGCGATGATCCGGGCGTCCTCGCCCAGACGGATGGCCAGTGCCACGCCGATCCAGGTGGTGAACGCCGAGAGCGACGCAAGCAGTAGGACCGAGACCTGTACCGTGCTCACGAATTCGCGTGGAACTGCATGCGCTAGTCCCGCGTGTCGATGAGCCCGTGCTGCTTGGTGGGCCCTACGCGCTCCGCGTCACGACCGTCGGTCAGGGCGGCCAGAGCCAGGACGATGCGCTGCAGCAGACCGTCCCGGGCACCACGCATACCTTCCTCCTCGGCAACCTCTAACTCGGCGGCGTCGTACTCCCAGGATCTCAGCACGCGCACCTTCTCCTCCGAGGTCAACTCGGCGCAGCTCACCACGGATTCCGGATCCGCGAAGACCGAGCCGGGGTCCCTCAGCGCCTTGCCCAGCCATTCCGGCGGTGGGCGGTCGGGGTTTGCCATTGATGTTCCTCCGCGATGTCTCAGGCTTTCGACAGAACAATCGCCACCGCGACCAGCACGCCTCCGGCCAGCGCAACCAGGCTGTAGGGCTTGTGCTCATCCAATGTGCGCGGCAGCAGGTGAGTGGCACCCACGTACACCAGCGCCCCTGCCGACAAGCCCAGCAACGCGCCCAGCAGCGGCTCGTCGATCCGGCTGATCAGCGGGTAGGAAACCAGCATACCGAGTGGAGTGGTGACGGCAGCAGCGAGAAAGGCCAGCACCATGGCTCGACGCTCGGAAAATCCTCCGCGCACCAGCAGCAGATAGGTGATGATTCCCTCGGGAAACTCGTGCAGCACCATGCCGGCGGTGGCGAGGAATCCGGTCAACAGGCTCACCGTGTAAGTGATCGAGTAGATGATGCCGTCGATGAAGGAGTGCAAGCCGATCCCGAGCATGGGAATGACGCCGATGGCGTAGTTCTTCCGGGGGTCCCGTTCGCAGACGAAGCCGGTCAGGAAACGATTGAAGAGGTGCAGCGCGAGGAATCCGCCGAGCAGCCAGGCGGAGCCCCGGACGTTCATCTCGAGCGACTTGGGAATGATGTGCAGGAACGAGGCCGAGATCAGCACGCCGGCGGCGAAGCACATGAAGTACGTGGTGTTCCGATGACCCCAGTCGGCGAACCGCCGGATCGTGTAGATGCCGAGACTGGTCACTGCCGCGGCCGAAGTGCTGGCGAGCAGCGCCGTCCAGAACGTGTTCTCCACTTTGTTCAGCGTCTCCCGGGTTCACGCGATCTTAGCGGGCATCGAAAATCTCCCGCAATGCGGACAGAAACCGCGCGTTGTCGTCCGGGAGGGCTGTAGTGATGCGCATGAAGCCATCCCCGAGGACGGGGTCGTCCAGAGGCTTGATGAGGATGTCGCGCTCGCGAAGCGCCCGGGCGATGTCCGACGCCTTGTGCGGCGCGAAGTCGGCGAGGAAGAAATACGTCTGCGTGGGGTAAGTCCGCACCCCCAACCGATCGAGTTGGCCGGCGAGATCCCGCGCCCAGCCCCTGAGCTGGCCGGCACGACGCCCGATCTCCTCCTCGTTCTGCAGCGTAGCGATGGCCGCAGCCTGGCTCGGCCGGGCGAGGGGATAGGCGTCGTTGCTGCCGTTGAGATCGTCGGCGATGGCCTCGGGGAATACCCCGTAGCCGACCCGGAAGCCGGCCAGGCTGTGGGCCTTCGACAGGGTCCGGGTCACCAGCAGGTTGTCGTGCTCCGGCACGAGGCCCACCACGGATTCTCCGGCCAGGCCGATGAAGGCCTCGTCCACCAGAAACAGGGTCTCGCGGTAACGCCGCAGCAGCTCCGGCAGAGGGGCCATGTCGAAGGTCCCGCCGTTGGGATTGTTGGGATTGACGATCACCGCCAGCGTCGTCCCCTCGGGCACCATGAGTTTCGCCAGATCGAAAGCGAAATCCTCCCCGGCCGGCAAACGCGTCTCGGTGAAGCGGCGGGCGATCTGCGGGAACAGCGCGTAGGTGGGTGTCAGCAGATGCACCTGCTGGCCGAACCGGTCGAAGAGCTGGCGCAGAATCAGCTCCGAGCCGGCGTTGATGTGGACGAGCCGCTCGGGAACGCCCAGCCGGGCGCCGAGGAGCTGGCGCAGCGGCGCCGAGTACGGCTCCGTGTAGTAGTTGCTGAACGGCACCTCCGCGCGCGCGGCGGCGATCGCCGCCTCGATGGGCGGCAGCGGGTTCTCGCACAGCAGCAGCTTGATGCCCCGGAATGTGCCTCCGCCCTTCTCCGCCTCCGCGCTCACGCGCGATGCCGGCCGCACCGGCGATGGCGGCGCCCGCCTCCCTGGCACGGCCCCTGTGCCGACCGCTCGGCGCAGCGCCTGAACGCCGGCAAGTGGCGCTCCTGGGAGGCGGCCTGGAGGCGATGCAGCACGCCGCGGATGTCCTCGCGGTCCGTCGCTGCGATCAGCCGGTCGTACATCTCGGCATTGGCGATCTCGGCGCGCACCCCGGCCTCGCACGCCGCCTGCAGGGTGGGAAAGCGCGGTACCTTCCCCGGCCACGGGTTATCCGGCATGGGCAGGTCGTAGCGCTGAAACAGGGTCCTGAGGGCATCGATGTGCCGCGCTTCCGCTTCGCGAATGTTGCTGAATGGCCGCACCTCGCCGAAGTCGGCGATCACCTGGTCGTAGGTGGCCCAGGCCTGGTACTCGTCATCCAGCGCCTCGTGCAAGACCCGGACTTCTTCTTCCGTCAAACCGGTCATGTTCCGCCTCCTGCGGTGGCCGCCGCGATGCAGGCAGGACCTCAGGCGATGCCCCGGGCGATGAGGAGCACGATGATCAAGAGCCCAATCACCGTGGCAATGAGAATCAGCCCGTTTCTGATCCCGGCCGTCACTCGTCTCACGGCGCGCCTCCATCAGCGGTGAAAGCTGGAAGCGACCTTCTAACGCCAATGCCGACAGACGCCAATACGGGAATACCCCGAACCAGCGCGCCGCCGCGCGGCTACGCGGATGTTCGGATGCCCGGCGAATCAGCCTCTGGTAGATTCGAGTGCCCGTGGTCACCGGAGCAGCCGATGAAGCGTTTGTGCTTTCTCTCCCCGGACGTGAACCACACGAGACAGGTCGTGGATGACCTGAAGGCCAACGGAATTCCCGAGAAACACATCTACGTGCTGGCCAAGCACGGCGTCGATCTCGAGGACCTGCCCGACGAGGGCCCGGAGCTGGACGACTTCATTCCCGCGTACAAGCGCGGCCTGACGCTGGGCGGCGCCGGCGGTCTGCTCGCCGGGCTGGTGGCCCTGGCGTTCCCGCCGGCCGGCGTGGTGGTGGGCGGCGGCGGCGTGCTTCTCGTCACCCTGTTCGGCGCCGGTCTCGGCGCCTTCATGTCCGCCCTGGCCGGCGCATCGTTTTCCAGCTCGCGGCTGCGCGAGTTCGAGGAGGCCGTGGAGGCGGGCAAGCTGCTGGTCATGGCCGACGTGCCGCGCGATCAGGTGGAGCGCTACGAGGCGCTGATCCGCCGGGCCGATCCGGAGGTGGAGGTGCTGGGCGTGGAGCCCCACGCGCCGCTCATCCCGAAGGACTGAGGGCCGGCGGCCCTCAGCCCCAGGCGGGGGATCAGCGCTTCGGCTGCTTGCCCAGCACCACGCAGCCGCTGGCGCCGAACATGCCGCCCACGCCGAGACACAGCGAGACCTCCGCACCCGGCACCTGGGCCGGGGCGATGCCGCGGATCTGCCGCACGCTCTCCTGGAGGGCATACATGCCGTACATGCCGGAATGCATGTACGAAAGCCCGCCGCCATTGGTGTTGAGGGGCAGCGGGCCCCCCGGCGCGGTGTTGCCCTCGGCGATGAACGCCCCGGCCGTGCCGCGCTCGCAGAAGCCCAGATCCTCGAGCCCGTAGATCGGCAGGTGAGCGAAGGCGTCGTAGATCATCATGTGGTCCACGTCGCCGTGGCCGATGCCGGCGTCCGCCATGGCCCGCGGACCTGCCACCGAGAAGGCCCGGGAGCTGGTCAGGTCTTCCATCTGGCTCACCATGGGCGTCTCGACGCTCTCTCCGGTGCCCCACACGTACACCGGCGGCTGCGGGAAGTCCCCGGCCCGGTCGGCGGTGGTGAGGATGAGCGCGCCGCCGCCGTCGGTGACGAGGCAGCACTCGAGCAGATGGAACGGGTAGGCGATCATCCGCGAGGCGAGCACGTCCTCCACCGTGATGGGGTCGCGGAACGAGGCTCGGGGGTTCATG
>JAWLGU010000035.1:0-21791 GCA_041690675.1 Pseudomonadales bacterium
CACCCCCTCCTTGACGTAGTAGGTACCGCTGTTGTCTCCGGAGTCCGGCGTCAGAAACGTCAGCACCCCATGCAGCGCCGATCCGTCCGTGCGCCACGTCGCCAGCTGGTTCCACTGCGACGTCAGAACCGTGCCGTCCGCCTTCGTCACCACCAGCGAACCGCCCGACGGCAGAGCCCCCTCACCCACCGGAAAACCCAGCGATACAGTCCGGCCTGATCCAGAGCCGGCGTCCTTCAACCGAACGAGGGTGAGCACGCCCTCCGGCAAGGAAACCGCGCGCGGCGCGTCGACTCCGGGACTACGGATCACTTGCGGAACCGATGCGGCGCAGGCGGTCACCACGAGTAGAAACGGCAGGTAACTGCCCCAGCGCTTCGTCATTCTTCACTCCCCAACCAAGCATATCCATTACAAACAACCGGCCCGCCCGCAAGGGGCGGTGCTATCATTCTGCCGGTCCGAGATTCTCGCGAATTGTCAGGAATTGCAGATCAGCCTATGCCCGTCCAGGTTCACCGACTCGCCGAAAACAAGATCGCAGACTGGAACCGGTTCGTCGAGGGCTGTGAAGCGGCAACCTTCTTCCATAAGGCTGAATGGATGCGCGTGCTCCAATCGGCGTTCGGACATAAAACCCACTACTGCTATGCGGAGGAGAATGGCTCCATAACGGGAGTCCTGCCACTGGCCGAGCTTCGCAGCCCGTTGTTCGGTCACCATTTGGTGTCGACGCCCTTCTGCGTCTATGGCGGAGTTGCCGCAGCCACCGACACCGCTAGAGCGGCCCTGACGGAGAGCGCGCGGAGGCTGGCCGAGGAGCTCCGGGTGGAAGATCTGGAGCTGCGAAATATCCATCCTCAGAATCCGGATTGGCCAACGAAGAGTCTATACGTCACGTTCCGAAAAGAGATCAGCGCAGATCACGATGCGAACCTGAAGTCGATCCCCCGAAAACAGCGAGCGATGGTGAGAAAGGGGATCGAGGCGGGTCTATCGGGAGAAGAGATCAGCGGGATCGACCGGTTCTACCGCGTGTACTCCGAGAGCGTTCGCAATCTCGGCACCCCGGTGTTTCCCAAGCGCTACTTTTCGACGCTTCGCCAGATCTTCGGCGACGACTGTCAGGTGCTGATGATTCGGCACGAGGGGCGGGACGTCGCCGGTGTCATGAGCTTCTATTTCCGGGACGAGGTCCTCCCCTACTACGCGGGCAGCGTGCACGCCGCGCGGTCCCTGAAGGGCAACGACTACATGTACTGGGACCTCATGTGCCGGGCGGTTGAGCGCGGCGCACGGGTTTTCGACTACGGGCGCAGCAAGGTTGGCACGGGCCCGTTCAGCTTCAAGAAGAATTGGGGCTTCGAGCCGGAGCCGCTGCACTACGAGTACGCCTTGGTTAAAACCGACGTCGTTCCCAGCGTCGATCCCACGAACCCGAAGTACTCGCAACTGATCAACCTCTGGCGGCGGCTTCCTTTGCCGGTTGCCAATGCGGTCGGTCCATTGCTGTCCCGGAATCTCGGCTGACGGTCAGGAGACGGCCGTGTCCGGAAATCGCCCGCCCTTGCTGCTGTTGTGTCACCGCATTCCGTACCCGCCGAACAAGGGCGACAAGATCCGCTCGTTTCATTGGCTCGCGCACCTGAGCCGGTGTTACGACATCTTTCTTGGCGCCTTCATCGACGATCCCAACGACGTCGCGCACGAGGCGAAAGTGCGAGAGTACTGCAGAGATGCCCTGCTGCTACCCCTCGTTCCGTGGAAGGCCAGGGTCAAGAGTCTGATCGGATTCGTCTCGGGAGAGGCGCTTTCCGTGCCTTACTTCTACGACCATCGAATGCAACACTGGGTGGCCGAGGTGGTCGGGCGGGAGGGTATTCAACGCGCGCTGGCGTTCTCATCACCCATGGCACAGTATCTCACACGGCTGGACGATCCGCGGGAAAGCCTCGTGGTCGACATGGTGGACGTCGATTCCGATAAGTGGTCCCAGTACGCGGCCAGAAAAAGCTGGTGGGAATCCTGGGTCTATCGCCGCGAGGCGCATCGTCTGGCTGCCTTCGAGGCCGCCGTGGCCGCCGGCGCGGACGCGACAGTGTTCGTCTCTTCTGCGGAAGCCGAGCTCTTCCGCCAGCGCCTGCAGGATCCGACGATCTGCGTCGAGTCCGTGCCTAATGGCGTGGATACCGAATACTTTCGGCCGGATCCGTCACTGCCCTCTCCGTTCGGCGCAAGTGAGAATCCCGTGGTTTTTACCGGCGCGATGGATTACTGGGCCAACGTCGATGCCGCGACGTGGTTCATTCGGCAGGTGCTGCCCGGGTTGATCGAACAGGATGCGAGCATCCGTTTCTACGTAGTTGGATCCAATCCTGCACCCGAACTGCTCAAGCTCCGGTGTGATCAGGTCGTGGTGACGGGGCGAGTGCCGGACGTCCGACCTTATCTCCAGCATGCGTGCGCCGTGGTCGCCCCGATGAGAATCGCCCGCGGCATTCAGAACAAGGTTCTGGAAGGCATGGCTATGGCGAAGCCGGTAGTAACCACATCGCTGGGGTTGGAAGGCTTGACCGCACAGCCCGGGCGGCACCTGTATGTCGCGGACGATGCCGCTCGCTTCGCCGGCGCTGTGCTCGAGCTTCTGCAGACCGATGCCCGGCCGGACACGGGCGCTGCAGCTCGCGAGTTGGTGGTTAGTGAGTACGGCTGGGGGGCTGCGGCTGGCGCGCTGGAGGCGTTGCTCGGCACGCCCAACTGATCGCCTTCGACGTAGTCGATTCACGCAGGGCGCCCGAGGGCGCCATGTCGCACCGGGCTCGACGCCATGACGGGCTCGGGCCGCAATGACGCCAGGCTCGCAGCCAGCGCCAGGTACCAGATGAAGACTTCGGCACGTATGAACGGTGCGAACATGCCTCCCACGAATATGGAAGCATGTCCGGCCGCGATCGCGGCCAGCAGCCAGTCCCGCGGTGCCTGATCGTCGGATCGCTCGTATCTCTTCTGTCGAAACAGCATCAGCGCTAGCGACGTCAGCATCATCAGCCACAGGAACAGCCCGAGAAAACCCTGGTCCACAAGGGCGCTCATGAGCGTGTTGTGGGAGGATCGTCCGCCCTGACTCGCGTGATACTCGATTGGAATGTATGTGTAGCTGAGCGCAGCGGTCCCCCTGTGACCTACCCCCAACGGATGGTCTTTCGCGATTTCCCATTGGCTCTCGATGATGACCAGCCGCGAGTAAGCGCTCTCGTCTGCCTCCTCGGCGTTCTCGACGGCCACGCCGATGGTCTTGATTCGATCGATGAAGAACTCGCTTGCCAGGGAGCCGAGCAGCACCAGGGCGCCCAATCCACATGCAACCGCAATCATCAGCGTCCCGCGGGGGCGAAACAGGAAGAACGCCAGCCCCGCGGCCAGGAACGCCAGCAGCCCTCCCCGGCTTCCCGCCATCACGACCACGTTCAGAGCGAAAGCCACGGACAGGGCGCCAATCCAGCGCTTCCAGCCTCGAAGCGACAGGAACAGCGCCGCACCGGCATACGCGGCGGTAGACATCTGCATGCCGAGGCTGTTGGCATCGTCGATACCCGGCCCACCGACACCATCCAGCCGGCCGCCCGAATAGCTCGTGTAGGCCAGGTATCCCAAATACAAGGCGCCCAGCGCGTGCGCGAACATGAATCCCATGATCCGCTCACGGGTGTCGAGCAGCACGTACATCAGGTAGATGACCAGGACATACTTGGTGAAGATGTTGAGCCCGTAAGCGTGATCCTCGCCGGTGACCACCCATGGCCATTGAATCCACATCAGCGCGACGAACAGGCAGAAGAAGACGACGGGCGTATGGGAGATCCAGCGCTTGCGCTGGGACGGCTGGCGATGGATGAACATGCCAAGAAATGTGACTACTGCGGCCAGCATGGACCACCGCAGATCCGGCAGATCCGCCCCCCACCACCTTCCGGGAGCGTCCAGGTAGAAAACCGCGACGTAGGTGTACAAGCCGTAAATGGGATGGCGCACCAGAGCTGCACCCAAGCCGGCCAGGAAGCAAAGCAAATAGACGATTGCCGTCAGGGACACGGTGCCGCCTGCCCCATTGGCCGCACTTCCTCAGCGCGGCGCAGCTCGCACAACCAATCGAGGATTCCGTTCATGCACGCGTCCAGGTGTTCCGACTCGGACAGCGTGTGATCAGCTCCCTCGACGGTCACCTGCGCGCAGCCAGCAGCGCTCAACCGACGCGCCCACCTGACGTCGCGTGCAATGTGGTCTTCGAACTCTCTGGCCGTCAGATCGCTGCCGCTCAGAACACACAAGATGGGCCATTGCTGCGACTCCAGCCCGCGAAGCATCTCTTCCTGAAACGAGTATGTGACGGGAGATCCACCCTGACGCGCAGTCTTGCGGTTGGCCAGGAATTCCTTCACGGACTGAAACACGCCGATTCGGCCACGCAGCAGCTTGGACCAGAAATCCCGGCTCACCAGCCGGCTCCTGTAGTAGTGCTGCGTATAAGATCGCGCGAGACTCTCCTCCGAGCGTACCCAAGGGTTGAGCAAGACGGCGCCGGCAACGGTGCGCTTCGTCTGCCCGGCGTAGAGGGCGATGGCCGACGCGCCGTCGCAGAGCCCGAGCAGAACGATCTGGTGACCGGGAAACCGGGAGGACATCGCCTCGACCGCCGACTCTACGTCGGCGCCTACGTCCTCGAACGTTCTCGGATCACCATCGCTGTCACCCATCCCGCGGTAGTCGAAGCGCAGACACGGGTAGCCGTTGCGCGCCAGCGACCGGGACATCAGCGCGAACTGGCGGTGACTGCCCACCCGGTACTGCGGTCCCCCAACGACGATAACGACCGCCACGCCCGCGGATTGGCTCCCTTCGGCCGGGTACTCGACGATGCCCAGAAGCTGGTCGCCCTGACAGGTAAAGGTCATCACCTCCTGCATCAGGGCACACTCGACTCGATGAACCGCTGAGTGGCCGCGACGAGCGTGGAGTTGCGGGAGATTTCGGTCGCAGCCCAGAAGGGATCGCCCGGAACCTTCTCCGAGGTGCTCGACGGCTTGGAGCCGGCAAGTGCGCGGATTACCGGGGAGCACTCGTCCCCTTCGCCGACCTCGAGGACATGAGTTGCTCCCATGGGGTCGATCAGCGGATTCAAGCTCAGGTCCGAGAGCGCCTCGATGAGCCCCGGAGTCATCGGGTAACCTCCGCATTCGAGGCTTTCGCCAGCCGCGGAACGCTGCCTCAGCGCGGTCACGGTCTCTCCGCTTTTGCCCTCGAACATGGCCGCTGCGGATCGGATTCGCAGCCATTGGTTCACCACCTGGTCACCCTTGGGCACCGGCTGCCAGAGAACCGACCAGCTCATGCGCCGGCCGCTTTCCTCCAGCCAGCGCTTCAACAGCAACGCGCCGAACCTCACGGCGACGCAGCCGAGGACCGGAGCTTCGCGATTCTCCGACCATCGATACACCGTTTCCAGATCGCGGCTCCACGTCTCCAGCGAGGCGTCCTCGAAAGCGCCGTCGCTGTCGCCCGTCCCGTACAGGTCCGGGATCAGCAGCGTATAACCGGACTGCGCCAAAGCGCATCCAAGGTCACGCAGGAGCGGCCGCGACTTGTTCATCTCCTCGGCAAACGCCGGAACCACCAGCACGGCACCGCGGGAACTCCGGTCAGCCGGTTCCCGCAGCGTCACCAGCAGGCGGCCATGCCGGGTTTCTACAAACTCGCCGCGCAGCCGTGGGCGGCGCAACGTTATACCTTCGCCTCGACGAATGTGCGCAGAGCTCCGACAGTCTCGAAAACGTCGGCGCTGATCTCGTCGTCCTCGATCGTCAAGCCGAACCGCTCCTCGAGCATCGTCAGGACGGTAACCACGGCCATGGAATCGAGCTCCGGAACGCTCCCCAGCAACGGCGTGCTGTCGGTGAAGTTCTGTGCGCGGTCACCGAGACTGAGAGCGTCTCGAAGAACCGAACGAATATCTTCCAACATGTTGAATTCCTAGACGTTTTATCAGGCTTAGCCAATCATACTGAAGCCCGGCCGGGTGGTGTATCGCAACGTTGTAACCCAGCGCTCGATTTACTTATCACTTGCGCTTCCACGCTGGTTCGGCAGCGGAACGTAGGGCACCATCCCTCCTCTCGACGAGCAGGGTACCCGGGCAGACTATGGCGATGTGGGGATGCTACCAGCCGAACGGCTTGAACGATCGTGAAGCACTGGATCATTTCCGCCGATCCACGACGGAAGGTAGCAGCGTGTTCGTCGAGGCGCACGCCGCCGCATGTGCTCCGCTGGTGGCGACTGTCGATGGCTGCGAGGTGGCGGTCCAGGGCTCTCCTCGACATCGGCTCGATCCGGACCGAGTACTGACTCCCGAACAGATCGTCCAGGCCTATCTGCAGCGGGGTGGTGATTCGTTTGCCGAGCTATGCGGGCCCTTCGCCATCGCCATCATCGAGCACGCGGCACGGCGGGCCGTGCTTGCCATAGACCGGATGGGTATCGAGCGACTCACCTACAGTGCCAAGGGCGACCGTCTGTGGTTCGGCACCAGGGCCGATGTCCTGGCTTCCGTGCCCGGCCGTGGCGCCGAGATCTCCCGGCAGAGACTCTACGATTTTCTGTTCTTCCACATGATTCCGGCCCCCGCCACCGTGTTCGAGGGCATCGACAAGCTGGAGCCCGGCAACTGGCTGCAATGGCAGAATGGACGCTGCACCCTTCGAAGTTACGCGCCGCCCCGATTCACACCCGACCGCAGCCGGAGCGAAGAGGACTTCGCCATCGAGCTTCGAGAATGCCTGGAACAGTCCGTGGTCGCCGCGAGGCCGGACGATCAAACGGGCGCCTTCTTGAGCGGCGGCCTCGACAGCTCGACCGTTGCGGGATACCTGAGCAAGGTCTCCGATCGCGCACGAACCTTTTCCATTGGATTCGGCGTGCCGGGCTACGACGAGCTGGAGTACGCGCGTATCGCCAGCCGCCACTTCGGTTGCGAGAGCCACGAGTACGTCGTTACGCCCCAGGACATCCTTAGCGTGTTCCCGCGGGTCGCTCAGGCTTACGACGAGCCCTTCGGCAACTCCTCCGCGGTGCCGGCTCTGCTCTGCGCCGAGCTTGCCAAGCGAAACGGCGTCGACCATCTGCTCGCCGGGGATGGCGGAGACGAGCTGTTCGCGGGAAACGAGCGTTATGCCAAGCAGAGCGTATTCGAGGCGTATGGGCGCATACCGGCGCCGCTCCGGCGGTTGATCGATCCGGCGGTCGCGCTGATTGATCCGGCGACCCGCGTGACCCCGCTGCGGAAACTGCGCAGCTACGTGGACCAAGCGAACATTCCCCTTCCCGAGCGCCTGGAGACCTGGAACTACGCCTACCGGGAAGGCGTCTCGACCATGCTGCACGCCGATTTCGCGGCCGCAATCGATCCGAGCGCGCCCATTGCGCAGATGGAGGCGGTCTACCGGCGTGCCGAGGCCGATCATCCGGTGGATCGCATGCTCGCCTACGACTGGCACTTCACTCTGGCCGACAGTGATATCCGTAAGGTGTCGAGCATGTGTGAGGCGGCCGGTGTGCGCGTCAGCTACCCGATGCTGGATCACCGGCTGGTCGACCTGGCGACACGGATTCCTCCAGAGATGAAGATGCGGCGACTGCAGCTACGCAGCTTCTACAAGAATGCCACTCGGGGCTTTCTTCCCGACGCCATCATCAGCAAGCAAAAGCACGGGTTCGGGCTGCCGTTCGGACACTGGATGAAGACGGATGAGGCGCTGGCTGACCTCATTTTCGGGCGTCTGCAGAATCTCAAGAACCGGCGCATTTTCCGCAACGGCTTCATCGACGAGTTGATCGAGGATCAGCGCTCAGGCCACGCTGCCTACTTCGGCGTGTTCGTGTGGGATCTGGCGATTCTCGAAGAGTGGTTGCACAACCATGAGCACGCTCATCGCTCGATGTAGGAGCTGGCGCAGGTCTTCAGTACCCGCGATACGAAGCCGCGGCGGGTTTCCTCCCAGGGAGTGAACCTGGGCAACTCGAACACCGGCGATCCCTGATTCGCCGCCCCCCATCGGGTGGACACGGCGGCGCTGAAGCCGCTGGAGCGCACCATCTCGGCATGCCGGGTTTCGTAGTCGTCACCTAGCCGGCCGTTGGGGTACGCGAAAAGCATTGGCAAGCGGCCCGTGAGCGCCCCGAGCCAGCGGCGACTACCCTCGATCTCCTCGAAGGCGAGATCGTCCGGAAGGCGGGCCAGGATAGGGTGTGAAAGCGTGTGCGCGCCCAAGGAGATGCCATCACCCTGCAGGTCGAGCACCTCGTCTTCGGTCAGCATCTGTCGAGGCGGGTCGCTGCCGGCGGTCCGCCGATACAGTTCATTCGCAAGCTCGTCTCGCTCACCACGCTCGCGATATTTCAGGAAGCCGATCAATTCCCTGATGCAGGCTCCCCGATCGGCCTTGGCGGTATCGAAGGTCCCAAGCCCGAGATCCTGGAGGTCCAGGAAGCCGGAGACGTTCCGCACCGCTTCGATGACGAGATCGTTCCACATGATTCCGCGCCGGAGCGGGTCTCTCGCCACGAAGACAGTCGCGGGCAAACCCGCCGCCTGCAATGCGGGCTTAGCCAACTCCAGATTGTTTCGATAACCGTCATCGAACGTAATCGCCGCCGCTCGCGCCGGCAGCGTGCCCTGGCGCAATCGAGTCACAGCATCCTCGAGGGGCAGCACCTGGCAGAGATCGGAAAGCCACCGCAGGATCTGCTCGAAGCGGTGCTCGTCCGGTTCTCCCGGCAGCAGCGGGTCCGGCGCCCGGAGCACACGGTGAAACGTCAGAATCACCAGGCGGGCGCGCGATCCCGCGGGAGAAAGCAGCCCGAGGAGGAGCTCTTCAAAAGCTCGAGAAACGTTCATCCTGAGTGGCTTGCCGCGCTCATCCGCGTGCTCCCGTGGCCGCTGCGCAGCCGCAGTGCCGAGCCAGCACGGAGGAGAACGTCTCGTAAATGCCGTCGCACGTCCGATCCCACCCAAACGACGCCGCGCGTTCGCGAATAGATTCCCGAGTGACGCGGCGGGCGAGAACGGCGCGAATACCGGCGGCCACCCCCTGGGGAGTGCGCTCACGAACAATGTGGCCGTACTCCGGCGGGTTCAGCACCTCACGTACGTCGCCGACGTCCGTCGCCACGACCGGTGTCCCGCAAGCCAGCGCCTCGAGGACCACGTTCGGCATGCCCTCGCTGGATGAAGCGAGCACCAGGGCATCTGCGGCATTGTAGAGATCGATCAGTGCGTCCTGATCGACGCTTCCGAAGAACACTACGCGGCCGGTCAACCCGAGCTGCTCGACCTCATGCCGTAACGCATTGTCCTCAGGCCCCGCGCCGACAATTCCCAAGGTCACCTCAGGTAGCTCCTTCAGGGCCCGGACAACGATGTGATGTCCTTTCATCCGAAGGAGATTACCTACCGAAAGCACAACTGGCCCCACCCATCCCAGGCTCCCCCGTATTCCGTCGCGCGTCGGACGAATTGCGAAGCGGTTGCGGTCGACACCGTTACGCAAGACGTGGATCCGGCCATCCAGCGAAGGCTCGATTTCGTGCACTCTATCGGCCAGGGCCCTGGAGACGGCGATGACGGCGTCACAGCGCCTGAGGGTCGCTCGCAGCCAGCGGCCCGCCGCGAGCTCGTGGGGCAGTACGTTGATATCGGACCCGCGAACCGTGAGCACCAGGGGTTTGCGGAGTCGGCGCGCCATCAGAGCTGCCGCTACCCCGTCCGGAAAAGCATAGTGGGCATCGATGAGATCGAAGTCGTCGATACGGGTTCGCTTCAGCCACCGCTGGGCGCTCAGTGCCATGGCGAGTGGATTCGCCGCATTACCCAGCTTGGGTAGCGTGACGAAGCGGGGATGATGGACTTGGAGGTTCCCCTGCGATTCGCGGCGTGGCACGCCGGCGAACTGCCCGTACCTACCCCAACGCGGATGTGCGCTCGGAAACCACGGCACCGGAGCCACCACCGTCGCTTCGACCGGGTGTCGCGCCATCAACTGTCGCAATCGCTCCCGCACGAATATCCCGAGCCGGGGCATTTGGGCATTGGGAAACAGGCTGGTGAACGTGAGAATCCGCACGCGCTGTCAGCCCGACTGGGCAGCGAGAAAGCCATCGAACATCAGCAACGACCACAGCGCGGCGCTGTGGTTGCGCCTGCCGGTGCGGTGCTCGTCCGCCAGTGTGTCAAGGAACCCGGGGTCGAAGTAGCCGGACTGCTTGAGGCGCTCGCCGGCCACCGCGCAGGACATTCGATCCCGCAACGATCCCCGAAACCACACGTCGAGCGGCACGGCGAATCCCATCTTCTGCCGGTAGAGCACCTCGCGGGGCAGGTGCGGCTCGAGCCCCTTCTTCAGTATGTGCTTTCCCTCGCCGCTGCGAAGCTTCTGGCTCGTCGGCACGCCGGCAACCCACTCGACGAAGGTGTGGTCCAGGAATGGCACCCGCACCTCGAGACTATGCGCCATGCTCGCACGATCCACCTTGGTGAGGATGTCGCCCGGCAGGTAGGTCTTGAAATCCAGGTACTGCACCATTCGCAGCGGATCGACGAATTCCTTGCCTTGCAGATGACCCGCGAAGACCTCCCCCGCATCGTATCCCTGGAGCCGCTGCTTGAAGCCCGTGGAAAACAGCTTCGCGCGCAGGTCAGCCGGGCAGATGGAGACCCCGTGCAGGTACGCGTCCGCCGACGACCGTGCGAGAGCCTGGAAGGTGGTCTTGCCGCGGAGGAAGCGCGGAGCCCAGTCGAGCTTGGGATAGAAGCGCCCCAACGGGCCGAAGATGCCCCGTCGGGCGGGCTCGGGGATCCGAGAGCGCAACCGCTCCTCCAGATCGAAATAACGGTACCGCCGGTAGCCGATAAAGTTCTCGTCCCCGCCGTCCCCCGACAGCGCCACGGTGACGTGACGCCTCGCCAGGGCGCAGACCCGGTAAGTGGGAATGGCCGAGCTGTCCGCGTACGGCTCGTCATAGATCGAAACCAACTGGTCGAGGAGGCTGTAGTCGTCCGATTCGACGATCTCGCGCTTATGGTCGGTGCGGTTTGCGCACGCGACCATGTCTGCGTAACGGGATTCGTCGTATTGCGGCTCGCCGAAACCGATGGAGCACGTCAGGAGGTGTTCGACCTGGGCCTGGCGCATCATGGCCACCACGGCGCTCGAGTCGATGCCTCCGGAGAGAAACGCGCCGAGCGGCACGTCCGCGACCAGCCTTCGCCGGACGGCGCCGCCCAGACCGCTCACCAGCTCCTGGCAGAGCTGCTCCGCCGGCCGGTCCGCAGGGGCCTCGAAGAGCGGCACGTCCCAATAGCGAACGGGCTCGAGCTGCCGCTGTCCGCGCGCGACCTTGAGGTACATCCCGGGCTCGAGCTTTTTGATGCCGGCGAAAATCGTCTTCGGGTCGGGCACGTACCCGAATGTGAAGAACTCTTCCACCGCGTGGTCATCCAGGTTGCGGGGCACGTCAGGATGCGCCAGCAACGCTTTGAGCTCTGACGAAAACAGCAGGCGTCCGTCCGCGAGCAGGACATAGTGAAGCGGTTTGATGCCGAGCCTGTCGCGGGCCAGAAACAGCGTCTCGCGATTGCGGTCCCACACCCCGAAGGCGAACATACCGTTGAACCGTTCCACGCATCGTTCGCCCCACTGCTCCCACGCATGAACGATGACCTCGGTATCACAGCGCGTACGGAAGACGTGCCCGAGTTGCCGAAGCTCCGCCTCGAGTTCCCTGAAGTTGTAGATCTCGCCGTTGTAGGTGACGGCTACGGTGCGGTCTTCGTTGTACAGGGGTTGATGCCCGCCGGCGAGATCGATGATGGACAAACGGCGATGACCCAGCGCCACACCCGGCTCCAGGTGCACGCCGTCTCCATCGGGACCGCGATGAGTCTGGGCATCATTCATCCGCCGAAGCAGACTTTCGTCCATCGGCCGCCGACCCGCGACATCCATGTAACCGACGATTCCACACATAGCCGTATCAGCCCCGTAAATGCCGTTGGTACAAAAGGGTATAGCGCTCGATCATGCGATGGATGGAGAAGTTCTCCAGCACGCGTTGCCTTGCCGCGCATCCGGCCTCGCGTCTTCTGCGACCGTCGCTGACGAATTCCTGAAGAGCGGAGGCGAGTGCTCGATGATCCCCGACGGGTACAAGGCGTCCGGTCTCATGCTCATCGACCAGTTCCGGGTTGCCGCCGGTACGTGTCGCCACTACGGGCAGCCCGCATGCCATCGCCTCCAGGATGGTATTGGATATGCCCTCCCGGCGAGAGCCCAGCGCAAACACGTCCATTCGTTGCAGCCATGGAATTACGTCCATCTGGCTCCCGGCGAACTCGACATCGCCGGCTAGACCCGCTTCAAGGACGCGCTGCTCCATTGCTGGACGCAGCGGCCCGTCGCCCACGAGCAGCAACCGGAGCGTGCCGGATTCAGAGGATCGACGCAGCAGGATGAAAGCTTCGATGATAGCCAGGGGATCTTTGATATCGGTGAAGCGGCTCACAGTTCCGAGGGTGGTCACACCGTCTTCGCCCCGTCGCGCGGCGGGAACGAAGCGGTCGCTGTCGACCCCGTTGCAGATCCGCCACACGCGGCCGCGGCCCACCCGGATGTGATGAGTGAGCCAGCGTTCTATCTCACCGGACAAGGCCACGTATCGATGCACCCAGGGATTGATGATTCTGCGAAGGCGGACGTATCGTGGCTCGCGGCCTTCGGGGTCGTACACGTCCCAGCCATGCTCACCGTGGATACGATTCGGCACTCCCGCAGCCCAGGCGATCACCTGACAATCCAAGGTGCCCAGGTTTCTGGTATGCAACAGCAGAGGTCGCAGCTCACGGAGCAGGCGAAAGAGTCTGACATAGCACCTCAGGTCGGTGCCGGGGCGTTTGCCGAGCGCAAAGATCTGAACGTCGGGTACTTGAATGCGCTCGGCAAAGTCCGTCACCTCCGTGAGCGCGATGACTGCGTGACGGAACTGCTCACGGGGCAAGCCATTGATCAGATTGACCAGGCCATTCTCCAGGCCCCCGAAGTCGAGCCGGTGGATGATGTGGCAGACGAGCGGGCGGGTATCGACCTGGCTCACGAGGCCTCCCTCCGCAGATACCAGCGCCAGACATCCGCTGCGGCGGTGCCGAGAAGGTCCTCGGCGGCCGCCGCGTCGTCCGACCACGCGGTGATCCTGAGAATGGAGACATCGTATCGTCGAAGCGAGATGGCCCGAATGAGTTCCTCGAGCTTCGCATCGATGGGGCGCGCTGCAGCGGAGTCGCCCACAGCGTACCAGCTCCACACCATCGCCGGATGCGCCCCGCGGTCGATCTCGTCGACCCGAACCCGTAGCCCTGATGACAACGAGCGGTACGTGGGGATGGGCGACGAGAGCAACTCCGGATCGACCACCCGGTTGATGTCCGACACTGCTTCCTTGCCGGGCTGCTGGCTGTAGTACCGTGCCACGTCCAGGGTCAGCGGAACCCCGTTGCATCGATACGCTGCGCGAAGCGACTGATCTGCGCCCTGAAAATCCCCGCCCGGGGCGTTCCCTCCGGGCTCGTCGATGCATCCGGTGAGCGCCGGTGCCTGCATCGGCGCAATGGCGGTTGTCTGGTCGGCGTTGGTGACCATGTGTAGAGCCGGCGGGCCCGCCACCGCGAGACCTACGGCGGCCAACGCAGGAAGGAACCGAAGCCCCCGGGATAGTGCGTCAGCGAGTCGTGTAGGCATCGCCGTACCGGTTCGCCACGCCGTACAAGGCCACGGCCAGCATCGCGAATAGTAACCATCCGAACCAGATGTGGTCGGTGGCCAGGTACTTCATCTCCGTCGCCGAGGCGATTGCCATGACCAATGTCGCGCGGACGCCGTTCAGCAGGATGAAGCTGGGGATCGCCAAAGCCACGAACAGGAGACGCCGATGCCACGACCGGAATTCCAGGTACGCCGTCAGCAGCACCAGCGCTCCGCCGGAAAACACGTAGCGAAACCCGCTGCAGGCCGCCGCGACCTCGAAGTATCCGCCCGGCAGCATGAAGTACATCTCCTCCCGAAGCGCGGGGACGCCGAGCAGGTGAAGGCCGACGGATGCGATCTCGGCCGTGATCATCATCAGCCAGGGGACGGAGTCGATCCCCGCGGGGACGGCAAGAGCCAGGTAGGCGAGCGGAAAGAACGCGCGCCGGTACACCTCCCACCCCATCACGCTCGCGACCAGGCCGTGGAGAATGCCGAGCACTGCGAAATGCTCCGCAATCTGAATCAGCGTCTGCTTGGCCAGCAGCCACGCCCACACCGCACCCATCAGCACAACAACGCCTCCCCACGCGGGGCGCCACTCGGCATCCGTTATCCACCGGCGTTCGCGCCACAGCAGGAACAGTGCGATCACCGGAATCAGGTAACCATGACTGAACCCATCGGTGTTCCAGATCCGCACCACCGACGCAATCGAGTCGATGTAGACGAGGCATCCGAGGGTGAGCAAGGCCACCACCACAGCGAGGCGCGCCTCCGCGGCACCCATACCGCGCACGGTCACGTGGCCGGCATCGTGCGGCCCGATGGGAGCGGTCGGTTGGCGCGTCATATCAACTGACGGATCAGCTCCGAAGCGGGGCCGGCGAAAGCCGTCACCAGAACGAGAGCCAGCATCGCCGCACTCAGGCTGGCGACGAACGCGAGTTTCTCCATCCGCCTGCGCTGGGCGATCTCCGGCGTGGCAATCCGGCCGATGGTACCGATGACAGGCAGGTCGAAGCTCGCAAGCTCCGCAGTCCGGAAGAAGACCGGTCTGATGAGCGTCAGCAACACGGCGACGCCGATCCCCACGGCAAGAGACAGCACGAACACAGCAATCAGAAACAGTGCTCGAGGAGGTCCGATGGGCTCGGTGGGCGCGTGAGGCGGCTCGATGATGCGGAACTTCACGTTCTCCGTGTTCAAGTTCACTCGTTGCGACGTCTGCAGGTTCTCCCAGCGTTCGAGCATCTCCTGATACCGGGCTTGCACCACGTCGTAGTCGCGGTTCAGGCGCATGAGCTCCGCTTCCACCTGGGGGATCACGTCCACCAGCTCACGCAACCGGTCGACCTCCGTCTCCTTCTCACGAACCAGGGCGGACAGGCTGGCGATCTCCACCTGCACATCACTCAGCTGGATCTTCATGTTCTGGTAGACGGGGTTGAGGTCCAAGGGGGTGGTTGCTACGGGTCCCCCCGTGCTCGCCGCCTGCGCGGCCAGCTCTTCACGGCGCTCTGCTTTCAGCTCCTCGAGAAGCGAGCGCGTTCGAACGATCTCCGGATGCTTCTCGGTGTACTCGACCGAAGCATCCGCGAGCCGGCGCTCCAGCTCCGCGATCCGCCCATCCAGTGATGAGCCCAATGCGCCTCCACCACTGCCCATCACCGGAGTCATCAGCCCGAACACGGGCTCTTCGCCGGCGAGCTGGCGTTGCAGGGCGGCCCGACGTTGCTCCTCCACGCGCAGTTGGCGTTGCAGCTCCTCGAGCTCCGACAGCGCGGTCTGAAGCTGCTGATAGTAGTCGCCACGCTCGCCGGGCATCATACCCACGTTCTTCTGCTTGAAGTTCTTGAGTCGGTCCTCTGCCTCGGTCAGCCGCTTCTCGTATGCCTCGATCTGCTCGCGTAGCGTGTGTTCCGCCTGTGCGGAGTCCTGCGACTTGTTGCCCAGCGTGTCTTCCACGAAGGTGTTGAGGAGGCTCTTCACGACGATCAGCGCCGTTTCCCGGTTGGGGTCTTCGTAGGAGATTTTGTACACCCCCAGGCCATCGCGCGAAATGTCGATGCGTTCTTCGAGCGAATCCAGACGTCGCTCGAACTCCGCCGGTGTCCTGCTCTTCACGTCCAGGTCGATTTCCCGTGCCACGGCCTCGATGTTCGGCCGGCTCACCACGGCACGGGTCATGACGCCGACTTCATTGGCCACGTCCGTTTCCACGGACAGCCCCCTCAGCAAAGGCCGCAGCACACTCTCCGTATCGACGTACACCACGGTCGAGGCCCCATAGGTGTCGGGCATGGTGTACACCTTGAACCAGCCGGCCAGACAGACGACCCACACCACGCCGACGACGAGCCAGCGGTAGTTCCACGCGCCGTAGGCGTGGTGAATCACCAGATCGAGGATCTTGCGGAGCTCGCTTTGCGGTGAGGTGTCGCGCATCGGCATGGCTACCACCCGTCAGTATGCATTGCCGAAGAGAACGTAGCTCAAGCGCAGTAGAACGCGCCATTCCTCGACCGAATCGTCGATCGTCCCTTCATCACTGCGATCCAGGTAGCCGCCCGTGGCGCCGATCTCGAGCCGGGGCGAGATGTCCCAGCTGGCACCGATGGAGGCTCCATACTCGTCGTACTCCCGGTCCTCGTCCGTGTTCTCGGTCCGCCGAAAGTACAGGTTGACGGAACCTTCAACATTTGGCCGAAGCGCGCGAGTGATAGCGAGACTGGCACCCAGGCGATCCTCGTCTTCCGGAACATCCTCGTAGTCCTGGCGAACGGCCGTACCGTTGAGCGCAAAACGGTTCGCACCCAACTGGGTATCGTATGTAAGGCTCAACGTCTGCTGCTCGTAGACTTCGCTGATATCGGTATCTCCGACAACGACATCGCCGGAGATGGGATCCAATCGCCCGCCCCCGAGATCGAGGGAATTGTCGCGATAGTCCAGCGCGTAACTCAGGCTCACGCTGCTCTGGGCGGAAATCTGCCGAGAGACGTCCATACCGCCTACATAGCCGTCCACCGTCTCCCGGCCCGACTCCCGGTCGATCGTGGTGTAGCCGACGTTGAATCCCCATTGGGTACGGGCGCCCTGCCGGTCATAGCGGAGGGAGCCTGTCCCGGAACGGTAGTCCGGCGCTGCCGGCTCGTCGAAGTTCGTGTCCGTGCCGCTCGCCAGAAGCTGAACCGTGCTGATAGGCGACAGCGGGACGACATAGCCGGCCTGCAGCTGATGCCGAATGCTGTCGATCTCGGTCTCTTCGGCGCGAACATCAACGTACTCGTACGTGATCGTCGCGTAGTGGTTGGAGATCACATCCGCCCGAAGGCTGGCGCCTGCTGAAGTGTGACTGGTGGTCTGCAGGTTGTCGGGCACGCGCTGTGCGCGATTCGAGATCTCCGACTCCCGGGTTACGTTGGAGACGAATAGAGACAACCGCTCCGGCAGGACGTGCCATCGGCCGGAGGCTGAGCCCTCCGCGACGCTCTCGTCATCGAATGTATCGTCCTGGTAGATGCGGCGATGCAGACCGTAGCCCAGGTCCAGCTCGGTTCTCGCGCCGACGTGCGAGGCATCGACGGTGAAGCCGGGCCGATGGATGAGATCCGATTCCGCATCGCCGCCGGCACGTTCGGGGTTGCTGCTGTACTCGCCCGAGTAGCTCACCGTGCCCGAGTATTCCAGGCCGAATGCAGGCGGTGGGACCAGCACAGGCACTGCGGAGAAGGCGGCGAGGGTCAACGCATGATTGGGGAATCGTGCCACGAGGCCTCCTCAAAACGCCCGCTGGGGCACGGTCAGTATGTCACCTGGCCGCAGGGTGAAGTTCGTGCTCATGTCGCCGTTCTCGAGAATGCGATCGAGTCGAACGTCCAGCCGATCACCGGTGGCTCGGTAAAGAACGGCCCGTCGCGGGTTGCCGAACTCGGTGACTCCGCCGGAATCCAGGATCGCATCCAGCACGGTCATCCCGGGGCGATACGGCATCGAACTGGGCGATCCCACCGCACCCGTGATCCGCACCCGGCTCAAGTACTCGTTGCTGCCCATGCCCGTAACCGTGACGGTGACGATCGGCTCCCGGATGTACTCACTCAAAATGGTTTCGATCCGGTCGCTCACCTGCTCGGGGGTCAGGTTGCCGACCTCGATGTCCCCGGCCACCGGAACCGTGACTTTCCCGTCCGGCCGCACTGGAACCGCCACCGACAGATCCGGATTACGCCAGACGTCGATGCGCAGATCGTCGCCCACGCCGATGCGATACTCGTCAGCGAATACCGGAACGTCTTCCAACGCCTCGGGCGGAGGCGGCTGGGTACTCGCGCACGCCGTGATCGTCAGCGTCATCGCCAGCATCAACGGCAGCCTTGATCTCTTTCTAGTCACAGTCCCTCGTCCCTCCAGATTCTGACAATTCGACTCGAGCCGCCCGGCACCCAGGTGGTGTGTCGGATTCTACTTGCGTCGATCCCGCCGACGTGTGAATGGTTATGCCGGTTTTGTATACCCGCTGCAGCGCGTTATCCCGCAGCGCCCGTCGCGCCCCGCTCCGCTGATACGGACGCCGGCCCCCCCGCCAACTCGGATTCCATGATCTCCACGATCCGGATAGCCGCATGGCCATCCCACAGTTCCGGCACCTTGCCCCGCACCTCGCGCTCCGAAACGATCTGGTCTACGGCCCGGCGCACCACGTCGGGATCCGTACCCGCCAGCACGTTGCTGCCTACATCGACCGTGATCGGCCGCTCCGTGTTGTCGCGCATGGTGATACAGGGAATCTGCAGGTAGGTGCTCTCCTCCTGAATGCCCCCGGAATCGGTGATCACGGCCCGGGCCTCATCCACCAGGGATATGAAATCGAGATAGCCCAGGGGCTCGACGATGCGCACGCGCGGGTTCTCCGCGAGCCGAGCGTACAGTCCATGGCGCTCCGCCGATGCCCGGGTGCGCGGGTGCAGTGGCAGCACCACCGGATGGTGCCCGGCGGCGTGCTCGATGATGGAGATCACGTTGGCGAGCCGTTCCCGGCTGTCCACGTTGCTCGGCCGGTGGAACGTGCCCACGAAGTATTGGTTCGGCGAGAGGCCAAGACTCCGATGCACGCCCCGCGCCCGCGCCTTGTCGAGATTTTTTACGAGGGTATCGATCATCACGTTGCCGACGTGGAACGCCCGGCCGGGCACGCCCTCTCGCGCCAGGTTCTCCATCCCCGAGGGTTCGGTGACGAACAGCAGGTCGGAAAGCTGATCCGTCTCGATCCGGTTGATCTCCTCCGGCATGTCCATGTCGAAGCTGCGAAGCCCTGCCTCGACGTGAACCACCGGAACGCCGTGACGCCTGGCGACGCGGGCACACGCGACGGTGGAGTTTACGTCCCCGACCACCAGCACCGCGTCCGGACGCTCATCCTGGACGATGGGATCGAATCGCTCTGCGATGCGCTCGATCTGCTCGAGGCGCTCGCCGGAGCCGACGTTCAGGTTGATCTTCGGGGTGGGAATACCCAGCTCGTCGAAGAAGACCTGTGACATCCGGTCGTCGTAATGCTGACCGGTGTGGACGATCAGCCCCTCCATGTCGTCCCGGGCCTCGAACGCCGCCATGAGGGGCGCGATCTTCATGAAGTTGGGGCGTGCCCCGGCTACGTTGAGGATTTTCACTCGCTTGGGTCTGCTCGGACGAATGCCGGGCCATTATAGAGAAGAGCCGGGGGGCGCATGGTGCAGGGATGTAAGTTGGCGAGGCCTGGCGGCAGGGCTGCTGGGGCGCCCTGCTTTACAGGTCGAAGGAACCAATCGCCGATGGTGTCGGATCCCTTTACACAGCCACATTACCCTTACAATCGGGACGACCCAAGCCGTTGAATACATGTGACTTTTTCTTTTGGCCCAACGTTTGCTTTAAGCCGCGTCAGTTGACGCTCGTGGCGTCAGAAGTGTGAAACCAACGAGGAAGTTCGATGAAACGACTTAGGCTCTGGCACCACGTGATGCTCGTGGCGGGACTCGGCCTGCTTTCCTGGAACGCGCAAGCTGGGCTCATTCTCACGCTGGAGGACAGCACCGGGGCGAGCGCGACTGTGACCGACGACAATGGCGACGGCTGGGTCACATTCGTCGGCGCGGTTGGCACGTGGACCATCAATGTCACCACGGGCGTCACCAATCCCGCCGTGGGCTCGGACAGGTACGACGAGATCGATCTCAACAGCGTCAACATCAGCGGCGGCGAGGGTACGTTGACCATCAAGCTCACCCGCACCGGGCTCGAGCGCAGCCCCGCAAACTGGAGCGCGGCAGTGGGCGGTACGACCACGGGAACCATCGATTTCGCGGCCATGCTGAACGACACGGTTCTGTCGAGCTATTCCACCTCGGACTGGGCTTTCGCGAAGACCGCCAGCGGCCAGATCGACGAATCGGAGCCTTACTCCCTGAGCCTGCTGGCGACGATTCACCATGCCGGCCCCGGCCTCACGTCGAGCTTCGACTATCACATCCGCGTGCCGGAACCGGGCACGGTGGCTCTTCTGGGCTCCGGTCTCCTCGGGCTGGGCTTCGCCGCTCGGCGCCGGCGGCAGGCACGGGCCGCCTGACACTGCCCCAGGCAGTGCCCGTGCCCTCCGGCACGGGCACTCGTCCGCCCGAGTCCACACGCATCGCGGGACGAACCGAACCACCGACGCTACACTTTCCATTGACTCGGCCACCTACCGATCCATTCCTGGCGCCGATATGAGCAGCGTTCTCAATGCCCTGTCGTTCGACGTGGAAGATTTCTTCCAGGTTTCGGCGTTCAACCACGTCATCGACCGCAGCAGCTGGGAGACCCAGCCGCGCCGGGTGGGCGACAACACCCGGGTGCTTCTGGATCTGCTCGCCACTTCCGGTGTGAAAGCCACGTTCTATGTGCTCGGTTGGGTGGCGGAGCGGGACCCGAACCTGGTGAAGGGCATCGCCCGCGCCGGTCACGAGATTGCCTCCCACGGTTACAGTCACAAGCTGATCTATTCCCAGTCACGCGACGAGTTCGCGGAGGAGACCCGGCGCTCCAAGGCGATCCTGGAGGACCTGGCCCAGGTTCGGGTGACGTCCTACCGGGCCGCCAGCTACTCCATCCGGCGCGAGTCGCTCTGGGCGCTGGACGTGCTCCATGAGGAAGGTTTCACCACCGACTCGAGCATCTTCCCCATCCGTCATGACCGCTACGGGCTGATTGGCGGACCGCTGCAGCCCTACTACATCGATCTGCCGGGGGGTGGCCGGATCCTCGAGTATCCCATCTCCACCCTGCAGCGCGCGGGACTGAACCTGCCGGTCTCCGGCGGCGGGTACTTCCGGCTGTACCCTTACGCCCTGAGCCGGTGCCTGGCCCGCCAGGTGAACGCGGAGGGCCGCCCATTCGTCTTTTATCTGCACCCGTGGGAAGTGGATCCGGATCAGCCCCGGGTCGAGGTGGGTCCCCTCACCCGTTTCCGGCACTACAACAATCTGAGCAAGTGCCGTGGGCGGCTGGAGCGGCTGCTTCGGGACTTCCGCTTCGGGACGGTAACGGAGAGCGTCACGGCGACCTACGGCTGCGAGCCCCGGCTGCCCGTTCACCGCTACTGATCTCGCGCCCGCCCCGCCCTGACGCAACCTGTAAATCGTGCCGACGCACCTCCCTTGGCCGGGGTCGGGCATAATGCGCAGCCAGCAGACCGGACCCCAGGCACGAACCCATGAGCCGTATCCAGCCGAACGTCGACGCCCCGCGTGATTACTTCATCACCCTCCAGGACGGCATCGTCGCCGCCCTCGAAGCGCTCGACGGCGAGGCGACGTTTCGCCGCGAGGAAATTTCCGGCCCCGGTGGCGCCCTCTCCCGCCCGCGGGTGCTGGAAGGTGGCCCCCATATCGAGAAGGCCGCGGTACAGTTCACCCACAGCCT